>JBBQBB010000006.1:0-87786 GCA_038317095.1 Bacteroidia bacterium
ACCATGGAAACCAGATGCATCGGCAATGAATGGGGTGTATGCAGTAAAAATTCTGGCCTACAGCCAAGGTAAAGAGTATATGTATAGAAGTACGGTAGAGGTGGTGCGGTAGTCTTGTTAAAACGAAATTAGAAAATCCAATTTATTTTAAACCCAACCAAGCCAAAAAGAACAATCCTATGCCAATGCGGTATATGCCAAACCAAACAAAACCGTGCATTTTTACCAAATGGGGATGGAATAAATGACATATTTAAGTTTGCCGATGATGGAATCTGGCGCATGGAAAAAATGGAAATAGTCAATCGCTGGGCAGGTTATGTTTACGGCGGTAATGAAGGCTGGGATGGTAAATACAATACACAACGCTACCCGGATGGAATTTATGCATATTACATCCGTGTCAGAAACATAAGGGCTGGAAGCAATAAGGTGCTAAAAGGTACACTGATTTTGTTGAGATAATACAAAATTCGTCAACTCAGTTTGCGAATTCAATACGCCCTCTTTTTCAGCTTCGCCTTTTTTAGCATATCCCATTTTACGAACAGTGCAGTGGGCCCATAAGCATAAGGTGCAATTTCATACGCTTGGTAATAGAACAAAATGCCGTTTTGCAAAACCGCAAAATTATCACTTACATAAAAATCACCGCCCCAAAACCAATTTGCATCGTCGCAAGCTTCGCGTTTTTTAAGGGCATAGAATTCATTTTTAGCAATGGTTTTTACCAAATTGGTATCTGTAAATAGCCATTTCCAAGATTCGATTTTACGGCCTATTTTTGCATCCAAAACAATATAATCTTCCCCGCTTAATGGGTGTGCACCTCCATCGTAGGCATACCACGCATTCACTAGGCTGTAGAATTTTTTATTGTGAAAAATTAATTCTATGTTTTCTATGTTTTCTAAATTGTAACAAAAATTTACTTTTAAATCGTGCTCCCAAGTAGCATAAATACTGTCGCTTTCTTTTTTTATTACGGAGATTAAACTTTTAGACAAAGAACTATCCATAAAATAATTGCCAGCCACAACGCGCACGTATTTATTTAGAGAATCGGTAATAGGTTTGGTAATTTTAAAGTCCGAAAAAAAGGGATAGGAAACACTGTAATTGAATGTCAAAGAATCGGTTCCATCTTTGCAAACAGCGCGTTCCAATTTGTTTATTGACCGAATGATCATCTTGTCGGACTGACCAAAACTGGCAGAAAATGGACAAAAGAACAAGCAAAAAATGAATATAATTCTCATAAATTTAGCCCACAAACACATACCAAGCATAAACAATTACCGCTGCAAAAATAAAAGCATCAAAGCGGTCTAGCAAACCACCATGGCCGGGTAGAATTTTACCAGTGTCTTTTACACCAGCGTTTCGTTTCAAGGCACTTTCAAAAAGGTCGCCCATGGTTCCAAAAAGGCTAACCAACACGCCCAATGCAATGCCATTGAACATGCCAATAAAGGGCCAAAAATAAGCCATTATACCGCCCGCCGCAGCAGCAAGCAAAGTACCACCAACCCAGCCTTCCACTGTTTTTTTAGGGCTAAGGGCAGGAAACAAATAGGTTCTGCCAAACAAACGACCTGCCACATAGGCAAAAGTATCGGAGGCCCAAACTAAGATAAAAATGAGCAAAGGTCTTTGCCAATTGTATGCCTCACCTTGTTTGGAAAATAAGATAAAACATACAAATGGAAGCGTGATATAAAATACTGCAAAAACAGGATCGACGATGGTTTGCATAATGTCGATGCCTTGGCGAAAAAGCTGTACTGTAAAATAAATTAAAAAAATGGCAATGGAAATGGGAATTGCGTATGGTGTGAATGCTGGCCAAATTCCGGAAGCCGCAGTAATTAAAACGGCATTGTTTGTATGTACAAATGTGTATTGAATAAAAGAGGCTGTTTTTCGAATATTTAAAAATTCCACAAGACATACTGAACTGATGAACAAGGTTATAACAAATAAAGTTGCAAAACTAAAAACAGTTGCACATACAACTATGGCAACAAATATTAAGCCTGAAAAGCTGCGTATGTAAACATCGTTTTTAGCCATTGGATATTTTGTTGTTTAAATTATGGTTGAGTACACGCAACAGCAACACGATACCGAACAGGGCTGCAATTGACATAATAGGAGAAAAATGCAAATTGTCAAATCTGCCATTTATACCTGTTTTGTCGAAATGCAAATGGTTTAAATATTGGAGTACGATGGTGGTTGCATTGAAAAGAAAATGCATTACAACACCGTACCAGATGGTTCCGGTTTTTATTGCAATCCACCCAAAAACAATGCCCATGAATAAAATACCTGGCAATTGGTAGAAGCTAAAATGCAAAACCCCAAATACCAAAGCTTGCAAAATGATGGGCTTCCAAATGCCTTGGCTGATATTTTTAAAAATATTGAGCATGGCACCTCTAAACATCAATTCTTCGAAAAAGGCAGGTACCAAGCCCACGATAAATAAACATGCAAACAACTCTGGCAATGCATGCATATCCAAAATAGTAGAAACGGTTGCTTCCCTCGAAATTTCGAATTTGGCTGCCCAATAGCTGATATTTTTAGGTAGCGGGATCATTTTTGTCATTTCGGTAATGGAATCTACAAGAGGAATGCACAGGGCAACTACCAGCAGGGCGATGTAAAGGGGTTGCCAATGCAATTTGGATTTCAAGTTCCCTTCTTCTACCAAGCTTACCCGGTTGATAATGGAAAAAAGCAAAACGGGTAAAAACATATATCCAATAAGGCTAACAACACTCACAAGTCGTGAGATGTTAATAGCGAGTGCAGATCCGTCGGGTTTTGAGAGCAAATCGCGGGTGTGGAAAAAGCTTAAATGGTAAATTAAACCCGCAGAAAACACACCTACGAAGTAGAAAATAATGTTAAACAGAAATAAAAAAATGAGTATAAATGCCAATCCGCGCACATTATAGAAAGCTCCCTTGCCTGTGAAATCAGTTATCATGTAAATTTGCACCTGCGTTTAAATACAGGCGCTGCAAAATTGGTAAAAATTGCGGATATACAGTTAGGAGAATTTCCACTTTTATTGGCACCCATGGAAGACGTGAGTGATCCACCCTTTCGTTTTGTGTGCAAGCAACATGGCGCAGACCTTATGTACACTGAGTTTATAAGCAGTGAAGGTTTGATTCGCGATGCTATAAAAAGCCATAAAAAACTAGACATATTTGACTATGAAAGCCCGATTGGGATCCAAATATTTGGGGGAGACGAGGAAGCTATGGCCATGTCGGCAAGAATAGTAGATGCCACACAACCCGATTTATTGGACATAAACTACGGTTGCCCGGTGAGCAAAGTGGTGTGCAAAGGCGCTGGGGCGGGTGTACTAAAAGACATAAATTTAATGGTACGGCTTACTACCGCAGTGGTAAAAAGTACCAGTTTGCCAGTTACGGTAAAAACCCGCTTGGGTTGGGATGAGTCGAGCAAAAACATAATGGAAGTAGCCGAACGCTTGCAGGATGTGGGGATAAAGGCATTGACGATACATGGCAGAACACGGGCCCAACTTTACAAAGGGGAAGCCGATTGGACGTTGATTGCAGCTGTTAAGAACAATCCTAGAATACACATTCCTATTTTTGGCAATGGGGATATCGACAATCCACAAAAAGCATTGGAATACAAAAATAGATACGGTGTAGATGGCATTATGATAGGAAGGGCAGCTATTGGCTATCCTTGGATTTTTAGGGAAATAAAGCATTTTTTAAATACCGGAGAAACGCTGGATGAGCCAACATTTGAGGAAAGATTAGACGCATGTAAAACGCATTTTGTAAAAAGTGTAGAATGGAAAGGCGAAAGGGTAGGTATAGTTGAAATGCGCAGGCATTATGCACAATATTTTAGAGGCTTACCCGATTTTAAACCTTTTAGAACCCGTTTGGTAACCGCAAATCACGCAGAAGAAATTGAACAAATATTTTTTGAAATGGTTGAAATTTATCATACAGAAACCGTTTGATTTTTGCCAAGAGTTATTTAAATTTGTGATATCTTTATGGATATTGTTGAAGAACCCATTACAGATTACAACCAGTTGGATTTAACCAAATCCTATACTTGGGTGGAATACATGAAATGGAGATTTACCGAGAGGGTAGAATTGATTCGCGGACATATTGTAAAAATGAGTCCTGCGCCGAATGTGAATCACCAATCTCTAGCGGGTCAGATGTATGGCACTTTTGGGAACGCTTTTTCCAAAACCAATTGCCGCTGGTTCCCAGCGCCGTTTGATGTGCGCTTGCCCATTCCTTCAGCCAAAAAAGATTCTACCGTAGTTCAACCCGATTTATGTGTAATTTGTGACGCCAGCAAGTTGGATGAGCATGGCTGCGATGGTGCACCAGATTTGGTGGTAGAAATTTTATCGCCAGGCAATTCAAAACACGATTTGGATGTAAAATTTAAATTGTACGAAGAAAGTGGCGTAAAAGAGTATTGGATTGTGCAACAGGCAAGTAGGGATGTGCTAATTTACACTTTGCAAAATGGCTGTTATATTGGTTTGCGCCCATTTACTGAAGGCATTGTGGTGCAAGGCTTGTTGTTTCCAGAACTGAAATTATCTGTGGATGATTTATTTAAGAATGTAAAATAATTTATGAATTAAAATTGGCATGGATAAAGTGGAAGAACCCATTACAGATTACAACCAGTTGGATTTAAGTAAATCCTATACTTGGGTAGAATATATGAAATGGAAATTTACAGAAAGGGTAGAATTGATTCGTGGCCTCATTGTAAAAATGAGTCCTGCGCCGAATGTGAATCACCAAAAGTTGCTATCTCAAATTTTTGGAAGTTGGTTTAAAATTTGGGAAAATGCCCCATGTCAAGTTTTCTTTGCACCGTTTGATGTGCGCTTACCCATTCCTTCAGCCAAAAAAGATTCCACCGTGGTTCAACCTGATTTATGTATCATTTGTGATGAGAATAAATTAGACGAACAGGGATGCGATGGTGCACCAGATTTGGTGTTAGAAATTTTATCGCCCGGCAATTCAAAACACGATTTGGACGTAAAATTTAAATTGTACGAAGAAAGCGGTGTAAAAGAGTATTGGATTGTACAACCTGAAAGTAGGGATGTGCTCGTATACACTTTGCAAAATGGCTGTTATATTGGTTTGCGCCCTTTTGCTGAAGGCATGGTGGTGCAAGGTTTGTTGTTTCCAGAGCTGAAACTATCTGTGGATGATTTATTTAAGAATGTAAAATAATTTATGAATTAAAATCAACATGGATAAAGTGGAAGAACCCATTACAGATTACAACCAGTTGGATTTAAGCAAATCCTATACTTGGGTAGAATACATGAAATGGAAATTTACCGAGAGGGTAGAATTGATTCGCGGACATATTGTAAAAATGAGTCCTGCGCCGAATGTGAATCACCAAGCCATTGTCACTAGTTTATGCGGTATTATTTATAAATTCTGGGAAAACTCACCTTGCAAACTGTTTGTTTCCCCTTTTGATGTCCGTTTGCCCATTCCCTCTTCTAAAAAGGATTCTACAGTTGTGCAACCCGATTTATGTATCATTTGCGATGAGAATAAATTAGACGAAAAAGGTTGCGATGGTGCACCAGATTTGATGGTAGAAATCTTGTCACCCGGCAATTCAAAACACGATTTGGACGTGAAATTTAAATTGTACGAAGAAAGTGGCGTAAAAGAATATTGGATTGTGCAACCTGAAAGTAGGGATGTGCTCGTATACACTTTGCAGAATGGCTGCTACATAGGTTTGCGCCCTTTTGCGGAAGGTATGGTGGTGCAAGGTTTGATGTTTCCAGAGCTGAAATTACCTGTGGATGATTTATTTAGGAATGTAAAATAGGGATACTGTACATTCAATATTGACTTTTGGGATCTGCAAACCGCGTCCAATCAACCTATAATTTCAACCTTCATTCCATCAAACTCCACAATCATTCCAGGATATAATTTGTTGCGTTTGCGGGTTTCGGTAGTTCCATTTACCTGAACCAATTCCTCTTCAATAGAAATATTTGCGTCTGCTCCGCTTTCAACCCAACCCATAAGTTTTAAGAGTTGGTTTAGTTGAATATAAGGTGTTGAAAGTTTAAAAGTTTCCATAAACAGCAAAGGTAGGTTAAACCCAAATTATTCATCCGCCTCTGCGGAGAAAATTTGCCCTATGGGCCGATGATGGGTAGTGCCCAATGCACTGCAAACTGCGCTTTAATGGTAACATTTTGCAGCAGTTAATGTGGTAGAGCTTTGTATGGTTATCCGATTTCCAGTGCCAGCTGCTATACCATCTCCATACCCGGCATAAACTATTCCGTCAATCATTTGCAGTGTGATACCTCCGTATACAGATGTGGAATTGTCGGTCGTAAATATGGGTAAGTTTCCGGCGGTTTTATCCATATATATATCCAAACAGAGAAGGAAAGAGGTAGTTTTTTTTGATAAGCAACAGGGTTTGCATAGGTTATATAATCATCAACCCCATCAAACTGTACCGCTTGCGAGGCATTTGATCTACTGTCAATGGTTACGGTTGCACCTCCCATGGCGCTGCCACTTATGTTGGCTGGACCGAAATCATTGTAAGAATTGTTTAAAGGTGCATGAAAAATGGTTTTGTTTCCAAAATTTTGTCCGAAAGCGGATATTATCGAACATGCAATTATGGTAAAGTATGCTGCTGTGTGCTTCATATTTATTTAGTTAGCTTCAAAGTTGTACTTTAAAAGAGGTACCGAGAATTGTATTTATTTTTTGGTACCATTTAAAAGAAATTTGGAACACTGTCAATTATTATTCAGTAGACCCTAAATTATTCCCTCAAAGCACAATTCTAATTTAGGGTTAAGTTGCATATACTCTTAAAAAAGAAATATTACCTTTGCCAAAGTTTCATTTCTCAATTCTATGTTATTGCACAACAGAGTGAATAGGGAGGAGTTAAAGCAGCGTATGCTTTTGGATACGCGGCCTTATACAACCCTCTCTTTTTATCGATACTATAATATTTCTGAACCCAAGTTGTTTAGAGATAACCTATATAAGGAGTGGTCAAAACTTGAAGTGGTGGGACGAATATATATAGCTGTAGAAGGCATAAATGCACAAATCGCGCTTCCATCGGAGAGATTTGAAGAATTTAAACAAACTTTAGGTGCTATAGATTTCTTGCAAGACATTCGTTTAAACATTGCAATCGAAGAAAAGCAGAAATCTTTTTATAAACTTGATTTGAAGCTTCGCAACAAAATAGTTGCAGATGGAATAGAAGACAAAACATTTGACCCTTCCAATACGGGGAAATATTTGGATGCAAAAGGGTGGAATGAAATGTTGAACCAAAAGGAGGCCGTAGTGATTGATATGAGAAATCATTATGAAAGTGAAGTGGGGAAATTTGAAAATGCACGCTGCCCTAATGTAGATACTTTTAAAGAAGAGCTTCAAGAAGTCATAGAAGAATTTGAACACAATCATGACCAAAAGATCCTAATGTATTGCACAGGCGGTATTCGTTGCGAAAAGGCAAGTGCATGGATGAAACACAACGGATTCAATGAAGTGTACCATTTGGAAGGAGGGATTATTAATTATGTAAATCAAGTGCGCAAAGAGAACCTGCCTAGTCGTTTTCACGGGGTCAACTTTGTTTTCGATCAAAGGTTGCATGAAAGAATCACGGATGAAGTTTTGGCAACCTGTCACCAGTGTGGAGAACCCGCAGATGTGCATGTAAATTGCGCCAACAAGGCCTGTCATCTATTGTTCATTCTATGTGCCACATGTGCTGTAAAATATGAGGGTTGTTGCGGAAAAACGTGCCAAGAGGTTATACAATTACCGGCAGCAGAGCAAATAGAATTAAGGAAAGGAAAAAAGGCGGACCGTATTTTTTCGAAAGGAAGATTTCCACATACACAATAAATTTGCGGGTTTTTCGTTTTTAAAATCCGAAACAAAATCCAACAATGAATAAACAAAATACCACGTCTCAAACATTCCGTTTCAAAAAATATTATCTTCGCGCAATTTTTTGGCAAACTTTTTGAATTTGTCTGATAGAATAATGAGAACATTTATGCAAGTGAGTAAATTAAAATCAATATTGGGGGGAGTGCTGCTCATGATTTCTTGTCAGCTAAATGCACAAGATTGGGGTTCGCCAGTTGCCACAGATACTTCTGCTGTGGATTCCACAGCGCCTGCACCGGATGCCAGCGGCGGCTCTGGATGGGGCGGAACCAAAGAACCAGAAATGCCCAAACGGGCAATCTATAAGCGGTTTAACCCGCCTTATGATACCATGCGTGAAATTATTTATTACGAAGGTGTGATAGAGGATGAGGGAGAATTTCCAGAAAAAAATGGGGCCGATTCCATGTATTGGAGGGCAAAAAAGTTTTTACTGAAGCGATATGGCAAAGAAAATTTGAAAAAATGGGTTGTAGAAGACAAGAAAAACGAACGCATCACCCTAAAATTGGCTATACCTATGGTTGTAAAAATGGGAGAGTACAAAAAAACTGATGCAGGTATTCTGGAATATAAATTAACAATTCGATTTAAAGACGGCAGATATAAGTATCAATTTGGGAATTTTGTTCATATTCAGTCGCCAAATGGTTTGGGTAAAGAGTCTTCTAAGACCTACCATGAGTATTATTTGAAGCTTAAAAAGGGCTATGAGGCAAGTGACAGGTATCTTTTGGCAGCGGATAGAGAGGTACATGAAGTAGTTTTAGGACTGAAGAAAACATTGCACGAGCCATACCAACCTGACGAAGATGATTGGTAAGACTGAAAATATATAGAAAAAACCACCCAAAAACATTGGGTGGTTTTTTTTGTAGGAACAAATGTAGAGTATACACAAAAAAAAGTTGTGTATATCTTGCATTAAGAAAAGAAAAGTGGTACTTTTGCAACCCCAAATTTAACGAGAAGAGTACAAACGTGAATCCGCTTAGCACATACAAAACAGCTTCAGCTAACAAGTCTACCGTGAATAAACGGTGGTTTGTAGTGGATGCAGAGGGCGAGACCTTAGGTCGCCTGGCATCAAGAATTGCCTACGTTCTCCGAGGCAAAAACAAACCGGACTACACACCACATGTCGATTGTGGTGACAATATAATCGTGATCAATGCGGAAAAAATTCGCATGACAGGTAAGAAATTTGACAATTTCGAATACCTGAGACACACTGGTTATCCAGGGGGTCAGCGTTCTACACTCGCCAAAAATGTTAAACCTACCAGGTTGATAGAAATGGCTGTAAAAGGAATGTTGCCTAAAAACAAACTTGGAAGCCGCCTTTTCACAAATCTATACGCGTTTGAAGGCAGCCAGCACAATCATGAAGCGCAAAAACCTGAAATTTTAAAATTTGATAACTGAGAAACCTATGATAAATACCTCAGGAAGAAGGAAAGCAGCAGTTGCTAGAGTATACCTTACAGAAGGAACAGGACAAATAACCATTAACAAACGTGCATTTGAAGTTTATTTCCCATTGTCTTGGCACCGCACAGGAATTCAAAGTCCATTGACCTTAACTGGCAATGAAACTAAATTTGATGTTTCCGTGAATGTGCGCGGCGGTGGTTCAAGTGGACAAGCAGCAGCTGTTCGTTTGGGTATAGCAAAAGCCTTAGTAGACCATGATGCTGAATTGAAATCAGCTTTGCGCACTGCTGGCTTTATGACCCGTGATTCTCGTGTTGTAGAACGCAAAAAACCAGGCCAGAAAAAGGCACGCAAAAGATTCCAATTCTCTAAACGTTAAAAGAAAAGTATGGCTTATAATCAACAAGATCTTATGGATGCAGGTGTACACTTTGGTCACCTTACCCGCAAGTGGAATCCAAAATTTGCTCCTTATATTTTTATGGAACAAAATGGAATACATATTATCGATCTTAAAAAAACCGAAGCTAAGTTAGAGGAAGCTAAAGCTGCGATCCGTAATATCGCAAAAAGTGGTCGCAAGATCATGTTCGTGGCAACCAAAAAACAAGCAAAAGAAATAATCATTGAGCAAGCAACCAAATCCAATATGCCTTTCGTTACTGAACGTTGGTTGGGTGGAATGCTTACCAATTTTCAAACTGTAAGACGCAGCGTAAAACGCATGCAGACTATAGATCGCATGGCTACCGATGGTACGGTTCAGCATATCAACAAAAAAGAACGTTTGATGTTGGGCCGTGAAAGAGAAAAGCTAGGCCGCATGCTGGGTGGTATTGAAGACATGAGCAAATTGCCGGGTGCCATTTTTTTGGTGGATGTTAAACGCGAGCACCTTGCTATAGCAGAGGCAGTGCGTTTGGGAATTCCAACTTTTGCTTTGGTGGACACAAATTCTGACCCTACACTTGTAGATTTCCCAATCCCAGGCAATGATGATGCGAGCAAAAGCATAAGCATAATTGTAAATGAATTGAATGATGCTATCATTGAAGGTTTGCAAGAACGCCGCCGTGAGAAACCAGAAGAAGATGCGCCAGTTGCTGAAAAAGTTGCCGAAAATGCAACCGTTGAGGCTTAATCACACTTTTTAGAACTAATAATGACAACTATGAGCATAACTGCTTCAGACGTAAATAAATTACGCCAAATGACAGGCGCGGGTTTGATGGATTGTAAAAAAGCCCTTACCGAAACCAACGGCGATTTTGAATCCGCTGTTGACTTTCTTCGTAAAAAAGGAGCCAAAATTTCTGCGAACCGCGCCGATCGACAAGCCTCAGAAGGTGCAATTATTGCCCTTACAGGAAACAATGGCAAAAAAGGTATAATCATTAAATTGACTTGCGAAACGGATTTTGTCGGTAAAAATGAAGATTTTGTTGCTTTTGCAAATGAAATAGCCAACGCAGCGCTGAAGAATGAGCCCACAGATTTGGAAGCGCTTAAAAATTTAGAGATTTCTGGCGGAACCATAGCGTCTCGTCTCTTAGACGAAGTGGCAAAAATTGGAGAAAAAATTGATGTTGTTACCTACGAGTTATTAAGCGGAGAAAATATCGTCGCCTATATACATGGTGCAAATAGAATTGGCGTGTTGGTTTCTTTAAACTTGGCTCCCAATGATGCAAACATTGCTGCAGGTAAAGACATAGCGATGCAAATCGCTGCCATGAACCCAGTGGCAGTGGATAAGGCAGATGTTGACGCTACTGTGGTGCAGCGCGAGATGGAAATTGGCCGCGAACAAGCACGGGCAGAAGGCAAGCCAGAAGCAATTTTAGATAAAATCGCGCAAGGCAAGTTGGAGAAATTTTACAAAGACAACACGCTGCTAAATCAAGAATTTGTGAAGGATAGTTCAAAAACCGTTTCAAAAATGCTTGATGAAGTTGAAAAAGGACTTACGATTGGAACCTTCAAAAGGGTCCAATTGGGATAAAATTTAACGAATTGAAAGGCTGTTTGAAAAAACAGCCTTTTTTTTGTGAAAAAAAATACTGAATGTGTTTGATTCAAAATAGTGAAATCAAAAGAAACCAACAACGACTAACACTTAACTTTGCAAACCGGAATGAAATACAAAAGAGTTCTTTTAAAATTAAGCGGCGAAAGCTTGCAAGGCACACAACAATACGGAATTGACCCTGCAATGCTAGAGCAGTATGCCAAAGAAGTTAAAGCAGTTGCCGATTTGGGTATTGAAGTATCCGTTGTAATTGGGGGTGGGAATATCTTTAGAGGTCTCAAAGGTGCCCAAGGCGGTGTTGTGGATAGAGCAACTGGCGATTATATGGGTATGCTTGCTACCATGATAAATGCTATGGCATTGCAAGGTGCATTTGAAAAACAAGGCATGTATACCAGGCTTTTGTCTGCCATTAAAATGGAGCAAGTGAGTGAACCCTTTATTCGCCGCCGCGCCATTCGACACCTTGAAAAGGGAAGGGTAGTGATTTTTGGCGCAGGTACTGGCAATCCATATTTCACAACGGATACCGCCGCATCTCTTAGGGCGGTAGAAATTGAAGCGGATGTAGTAATTAAAGGCACCCGGGTAGATGGAATTTATTCTGCTGATCCCGAAAAAGACCCAACAGCAGTGAAATTTGATGAAATCAGTTTTAAAGAAGTATACAGATTGGGACTCGAAGTAATGGATTTAACGGCAATTACCCTTTGTCAAGAAAACAAAAAGCCCATCATCGTATTTGATATGAACAAAGAAGGGAATTTCAAACGATTGATGTTGGGTGAAAATGTGGGCACTTTGGTTCGGGAATAAACGCTACAAAAACCAATAAGCATAAAAAAAGCCCTAATTAGGGCTTTTTTATTGGGTTAAATAGCGTTTATGCCAATGCAGTAACATGCTTTTGCAAGCTACTTTTTAAATTGCTGGCTTTGTTCTTGTGGATGATATTCTTTTTGGCAAGTTTGTCCAATGCGCTGATTGCAGTTAAAAACAATGCTTGGGCTTCACTTTTGTTGGCCGATTTACGCAAGTTTTTTACAATATTACGCGTAGTTTTATGCTGATAGCGGTTGCGATCACGTTTGGCCTCATTAGACCTGATTCTTTTGATTGAAGACTTATGGTTTGCCATTTTTTCTAAAAAGGACTGCAAAAATACGATATATTTTCTATTTAGCAAAAGATTCTTCAATAAAATCTTCATAATATGAAAAAATCAAATGGCCATAATTTAACAGTGGTAGACCTGTACTACATATGTTTGTAATAAGAAAAAATATATTGGCGTTATTGTGTTACTAATATTGGTGGACAACTTAATATTCTCAAACTCAAACCGCACTTAGTTTTTCTCCGTTATATTTGGGCATATTTATCCAAAACGCTAATATCATATACACAATTACTGGCGACCCTAAAGCTAACAAACTGGCATACACAAAAAATCAACGAATACGCTTTGTACTCAAGCCCATTTTTTCGCCAAGCTTTGAGCATACCCCAAAAGCTTTTGCTTCTATGATATTTTTTAATACGGACATATACAACAAAATAGTCTTTTAAATTGATTTTTGAAAATATTGGTATTTTTTATTACTTTTGATATAAAAATATCTTTTTGAGATACACACTTAAATATTCATTCTTAATTGTTTTAAACTTATTTTTTTGCATAACTTCTTATGCTAAAACATTTTACATAAAACCAACGGGAAATAATTCTTCCAATGGATACTCAATTGCCAATGCATGGCAAAGTATTTCTAAAATAAATGGAACTACATTTTCTGCTGGCGATTCTATTTTATTTGAAGGGGGTAGCACTTTTAATGGCTCTATTTATTTTTCGCCATCTACTTTTGGTACAGCCCAAAAGCCAATTTTGATAAGTAGCTATGGTAGTTCAAAAGCCATTATTAATGCAGAAAATTCTTATGGATTATTTGCTTATAACAATGGTGGTTTTCAAGTCGATAATTTAATTTTTGAAGGTTCGGGTTCTTCTTCAAATACAGATGTTGGCGTCCTTTTTTATATGGATTTAACTAACAATCAAAAATTGTCAAATATAACGATTAAAAACGTTGAAGCTAAGGGCTTTAAAAAAGCCGGAATTGAAATTTCATCCTATCCTTCTGATAATAGTAGAAGTGGGTATAACAATATTAAAATTTTAAATTGCATGGCATTTAACAATGGACTAGTAGGTATAAGCATTGTTGCAAATTTTAAAATTAATGATACATTACATAACCATAAAAATATTCAAATATTAAATTGCATTGCTCACCATAATGATGGTATTTTAAATTATACCCAACATTGTGGAAGTGGGATAGTGGTGGGGCAGGCTGATAGCTGTGTAATTGCATATTGCGAGGCTTACGAAAATGGTAAAAATAGTAATTTCCCCGGAGCTGGCCCCGTAGGTATTTGGTCATGGGATAGTAAATTTGTAAAAATTGAGTATTGTTATTCACACCATAATCGTACACAAACTGTTGATGGTGGAGGTTTTGATTTAGACGGTGGTGTGCAATATTCAGTGATGCAATACAATTATTCTTTCGCCAATGATGGACCCGGTTTTTTAATTGCTCAATTTACAGGAGCCCGTAAAATGAAGAATAATATTGTACGCTATAATATTAGTGAAAAAGATGGTAAAAAGGTCAGTTTACTTATTTGGAGTGGCGACCCTGCAGGTACGGTTACTACAGAAAAAATTGATGTTTACAATAATACCATTTATATTGATACTGTTGGAAATCCCCTTGCCAATGCAGCTTTGGCAGTTTATAATAATTATGGAAGTATGAAAGATATTAGAATTTGCAACAATATATTTATGGCAAAAAACAATGTTAATTTGGTAGATTTATATCCTTGTTTAAATTTAAAATTTTATAACAATGCCTATTATGATTTTGGAAATGGGTTTAAATTTAAGGACAATGGTACTACTTATACTAATTTAAACAATTGGCGGAATGCTACTAATCAAGAAATATATGGCGGTAAAAATGTAGGTTTTAGAATTAATCCTAATTTAATTAATGCTGGCAAAGCTGGATCAATAAGTAACGTAGATTCTTTGAAAACTATTGCAGAATATAGATTTCAGGGAGGAAGTAATTTAATTGGGAAAGGTATTTTTATAGATTCGCTTTTAGGAATTAAAAATCTGGTAAAAGATTATTTTGGCGATACGGTTGTTTTTAATCAACAATTTTCTATTGGAGCAAGTGAAATTCCTATGCCAAAACCAATGTTTAATACTAGTAATAATTGTGTTAATAAATTAATTTTCTTTGAAAATAAAAGTGAAAAAAGCCTAAAATATTTTTGGAAATTTGGCGATGGTAATTTTTCGTCTGTTGCACAGCCTGCTTACAAATATTTAAATGCTGGAAATTACACCATTACATTAATAGCCGAAGGTAAATATGGCTATAAAGATTCTGTTAAAAAAAGTATAACGATTTATGCTTTACCTAAAGCCATTTTTACAACAATTAATGGATGTCTTAATGATACTTTTAAACCTAAAAATTTAAGTATAAATAGCACCACTTACAAATGGCATTTGGGCAATGGAGATAGTTCTTCTTTTGCTAATCCTAAGATACAATATAAAAGTGCTGGTAGTTATAACGTTAAATTAATTGCCAATCAACAAGAATTATGTTTTGATACTTTGCAAAAAATAGTTGAAGTATACCCACTTCCAATTGCAAGTTTTTTTGCATCAAATAAATGCATAAATGACAGTGTGGAAGTAAAAAATAATTCAACAAATACTTTTACTTATCTTTGGAATATGGGTAATGGCGATACTTTAGTTCATCCGAGTTCTTTCAAATATAAATATTCAAATGCAGGAAATTACACTATTGAGTTAATCGCAAAATCTATCAATGGATGTGTAAATAAAAATATGCAAATGCTTACTATTTATTCATTACCTAAAGCATTATTTAATGTGCAAAATAATTGCATATATCAATCTACAGTATTTCATAATTTAAGCGCTGATAGTTGTATGTACAATTGGCAATTTACAAGTGTAGACAGTTCAAGGTTGCAAAATCCGCAATTTGTGTTTTTAGAAGCTAAAAAGTACAACGTAAGTTTGAACATTTTAGATAAAAACGGGTGCAAAAATAGTGTGGTTAAAAATGTTGAAATATATAGACTGCCAAATGCTCGTTTTAGTTACATACAAACAAACAATACATTTAAATTATCTCCTTTCGATACATTGAATTCAAGCTATGAATGGCAATTCCCTGATAGTATAATCCAAAATAAAATAGCTGAATATAAACCCAAACAAAGTGGAGATTTTGTAGTAAAATTAAAAGTAAAAAACGCAAATAATTGTGATTCTAATTTTCAAATATTAATTCCTTTTCAAAAAACCAATTTTAAGCAAAATAAAGTTTCAGATATTCAACTCCAAGCTTTTTCCAATCCATTTTCAGAAAGTACTTTTATTCATTATTCGTTAAATATCCGCAGCCATGTATCGCTAGCTATTGTTAACAACGAAGGCAAAATTTATAATGTATTTAACAATAAATTGCAAAATCAAGGTTTACAAAAGCTAGAACTTGGAAGTACTATTTTTAAAAGTAGTGGTTTATATACCGTTCAATTAGTAATAGAGGGAAAATTGTATTTTTTTAAGGTGTTGAAGCTTTAAATTATCTAATCTATTTATGCAAAAAATAGTAAGCATTTTAATTTTCTTATTTTGGTATATTTTCACTTCTTATGGACAGGTAGATCGTAGCAATAAATTAAATTTCGGCTTAGAAATTACGCGTCGATGAAATGTTAAATTATGACCAATTATTAAAATAACTAAAAATAAAAATGTAAAAGATATTCAACTTCTTTTCACAATTTTTCAAACAAAGAAAAACTTTAAAGTTACAAGTAATCAAAGTCATTTTTTGCCATTATTTTGGAATGATAGTAATACAAATGAGAAAATTTTAAATTGCTAACTACTTATTAACTCATTATTGGCATACCAAAAAGATTATAGAAAGCAGTTTTACGCAGAGTCGTAGCCTATCATGAAGAAAAAAATACAACCATTGAAATCATTACAAACAATGTAAATTGGCAGGTATCAACAGTTGCAGCTCTGTACAAAAGACGCTGGGATATCGAAACCTTCTTCAAACTTATAAAACAGAATCTAAATATTAAAACATTTGTGAGCACCAGCCCTAATGCTGTTAAATCCCAAATATTTGTAGCATTGATAGCCTATTTGCTTCTAGAATTATTAAGAAGAGTAAATTCAATCTGTAAGACTTTTATTCCTTGTTTTCAAAAGTTAATCCTGGTATTTACAAGGGTTTGCAATCGATTTATTCATAAATCTTCCTAAAGTTTGGATGAGTGTGATTAAATAAGAATAAAGCTGTTAAATTTAGAACTTGGAATAGTTTTGTCAAGAATGACTCAATCGTTAATGAGAATCCAAAATTCAGAAAGTATTATAGAATAATGGATTTTAAACTAATGATTGTTCATCCGGGAATCATAAGAATGCAGGGTTTCAAGTGAGTAAATTCTTGGTTACAAGTATTCTGAAAGCGAATATTAAAGTTTATTATGACCAAGCTCAGGGATTTATTCAAGTAAATACCATTGAAATTCACCTTTTAAAATTGAAAGACAGCAGCATTGTAACTGCTGATGGACAATCGATAATTATTGACAAATAAAACATTCTAATCCATTTCTGGGGCCAACCGCACTACCAATCCATCTAGGTCGGCATGAATATGCAACTGACAACCCAAACGGCTGTTGTTTTTTACAAAAAAAGCTTGGTCTAGCATGTCCAACTCAGCATCGTTTTTTGCGGGTAAAATATGGTCGCTTTCTACATACACCTGGCAAGTGGCGCACATAGCCATGCCGCCGCATTCGCCTTTCACAGGCAATTCATACAATCTGCAAACCTCCATTACATTTAAGTTCATATCGGTTGGTGCGGTTAAGGTATGGCTCTGGTTTTCTCTATCGATTACCGTAATAGAAATTTCGTTTTCCATGTATTTATGATATTAAATGCGTTTTTGAATTTGCGACTTGAATGCTGTAATACGCATCTGTTTCTGATTTTTCCAAAATATACAAGCACACATTGTCGTGTGCAAAATCATCCATTTTGTGCAACGGATTGCCAGTAAGCAAGCATAAAAAACTTCGCATGGCCCTGCCGTGCATGCATACCAAAGTTGGATTGTTTTCTGAATGTTCGTTTATTTTTATCAACCCCAACTTCTGCCTTTCAAACAACTGGTTTGGAGTTTCACCCCCTTCAACAGCAGCGTCCAAATCGCCTTTTTGCCACTGTTTTAACACAGACATGAAAAGTTCGGTATTTTCCACTGTGGGTTTGGCTCCTTCCATAATTCCCCAGTTTATTTCATCCAATTCGGTTAAAATATGCATGGGTATACCTATTTGGGTAAATGGGGCAACGGTTTGATGGGTTCTTTGCAAACTGCTGGTAAATATTTTTGAAAAAGAAACGGATTTATAATGTTCAAAAAACTGTTGGGCTTGTATATGGCCCGTTTCATTTAATTCTGAATTGATGCCAGAGCCTTGCACAATGCCTTGCAGATTGAAATCTGTTTGGCCATGGCGAATAATATAAATTGTATTTATTGGGGAAGGATTGGTATTTTGCGGCACAGAAAATAATGTTTAAAGACTTTGCAAATATAAGCGTGGAAGCCATGAACCTGAGATGCTTAAACACATTGAATTCGGCTTTGGAAATTGAATACACTGCATTTACCGAAAATAGCCTAACGGCAACTATGCCAGTAAATGAAAAAACGGTCCAACCCTTAGGCATGCTGCATGGCGGTGCTAGTTTGGCGCTGATAGAAACTGTGGGAAGTATGGCTGCTAATTTGGCGCTAGACCGAGAAAAGTTTGTTGCCGTAGGGCAAAGTGTTGCTTGCAATCATTTTAAACCAACAAAATATGGCGATAAGGTTACAGCCAATGCTTTGCCCCTGCACGTAGGGCAATCTACCCAAGTATGGGAAGTTTCTATAACCCGCGGTGATGGAATTTTGGTTTGTAAGGGAAATATTACAATGGCTGTATTACCTTTGAGTCGAAATGGTGGATAAAGGCTACTTTATATATAGAGACCCCATAGACAATCGTGTGCAGGGCATATACGGCGATTTTCATGCGCTTACTGGAGGGTTTTTCCCTACGAAAGAGAAACAAATCGTCATTCAACCTTGGGCTTCCTTTGCCGCTACCATGGTTTTAATTCCAGAAATTCATAGCGAGGAAGAGGCGGTTTTTCAAAGTTGGATTAATGAATCTCAAATGTTACGGAATGTGGATGTTTTTGTTGCGGGTGAAACAGAATTTGGCCGTCAAATTGAAAAAATAAAAGCAGAAATCGATTCTGGAACCTTGGAAAAGGTTGTAGCCGCGAGGGCAAGTAAAGTGGTTTTTGATTGGAAAAAAAGTTTGGATGCTTTTCTTATAGCGTGTGAGAAATACCCAGAATCCTTCGCATATTTGTTTTTTCACCCCACTTGGGGCTTATGGATTGGTGCCACCCCAGAATTGTTTTTGTATGTAAATGGGGAAGATGCAGAAACCATGGCCTTGGCTGGTACATTATACAACAGCCAAGACCACTGGACTGGCAAAGAAATGGAAGAACAAAGTGTAACAGGCAAGTTTATAGAGGAAATATTGTTAAAGAACCATTGTTTGTTCGAAAGCGAACCCATCACTAGCATTCATACTGGCCCATTGCAGCATTTATTGAGCCGTTATCATTTCCACCCAACCCACGATAGGGTGCATCATTTATTGAAAGACTTGCACCCAACACCTGCAGTTGGTGGCTATCCGCAAACCGAAGCAACGGACTTTATTTATGAAAATGAACAACTAGATCGTGGCTTATTTACAGGTTGGATCGGTTGGACTGAAGGTGCCCTTTTAAGAACCTTCGTAAACCTGCGTTGTGCGCAAATTACAGAAGGGACAGCGATACTTTATGCAGGATGCGGTATCAATGCTGGCAGTGATCCTTCTAAAGAATGGCTAGAAACCGAAGCCAAAATGAATGTGATTGGGAGTTGTTTAAATTCAAAATCTAACGGTGATCCACAGGCGGTTCAATAGACTCTGGCTTTGGCTTTTCTACTGGACGCAATGGTTTTTCACCTTGGCCTAAATTCAAATTTTCCAATGCTTCTTTTACCCAATACCCTTTTTTGTTTATAGCATAATAATCATAATCGCCACTGGGGATATAGTAGTAGAAATCATTCACAGCCTCGGGAAATGAAGGTGTGAGTTTGTCTAACACAATAATTTTACGGTTTTCTTCATACCGCAGTAGCATTTGACTTTCGTTGTGAAATTCATATACCACGCGAAAAGCTGGTTTTCTGTCTTGCGAACCATCCAAAAACAACGGTTTCCCAAAAACGGGTACATGGTTGTCAAACCACAAAACGTCTATAATTTTTTTATTGCTATTGGCGGATGCGCCATCAAACCCATTCAAAATGTAGTATTTGTTTTTCCCTTTTTTAAACGGCACCAGATTATAATATAGCGCACCCAGCCATTCGGTAGTTTCCAATTCGGTTTCTAAATAGTTGGGTTTCGTTTTTTTGGCAGTGTCTATAAGTGGAACAATTTCAGATTCTTTTCCACTCCATATTTCTATATAGCCGAAGTTTTGAAAATTTCCATTGAGCAAAATCAGGTTAAAGGTGAACAGTCTAAAGGCTTGGTCTTTGGGTTGTAAAATGGAAACTACAGTATGCCTTAAAGAATCAAAGGGATAAAAGCGAGAAGCTGGCATATTTAGCATAGTATCCAAACAGCGGTATAAATTCCATGCAGTGGCAATGCGTATGCTGTCAGTTTCGCCTTCAATCATTAAAGGGGCAGCAGCATTAATTCTTTTTTCTTTTAAAAATATATCATAATACCCCGCGGTGTCTTTGTGTTTTGCAAAAACATTTCCAAAAAGGCATAAAAAGGGCAACAAAAAAAAGAAACGGGCCATATGGTTTATATAACCCAAATATACTGCCAAATATTCTATGGAACCTAAGAATTAAACAGCTTCAACAACCATAGCACTTGCACCACCGCCACCGTTGCAAATGGCAGCTCCGCCAAATTTTGCGTTGTTTTGATGCAAAACATGAATAAGTGTAACCAAAATCCTAGCGCCGCTGGCACCCAATGGATGACCCAAAGCCACAGCTCCCCCGTTTACATTTACCTTATCTGCATTTAAGTTTAAGAGTTGGTTGTTTACCAAACCCACCACCGAAAAAGCTTCGTTCAATTCAAAATAATCGATTTTTGAAATTTCCACACCAGCTCGTTTCACGGCCAGGGGCAAAGCTTTGCTTGGACTCGTAGTAAACCATTCTGGGGCTTGTTCAGCATCGGCAAATCCTGCAATGCGTGCAATGGGCTTTAACCCCAATGCTTCCATTTTGCTTTTGCTAACAAGTATAAGCACTGCTGCTCCATCGTTCATGGTGCTGGCATTTGCTGCCGTTACCGTTCCATCTTTTTTGAACACCGTTTTCAAACCTGCAATTTTTTCAAAAATTACGCTTTTGTATTCTTCATCTTCAGCAACAATTACTTCACCTTTTCTAGAAGATACCGTAACTGGAATAATTTCATCGTTAAATTTTCCTGCTTTCCAAGCATTCGCTGCCCTAGTATAACTTTCAATGGCAAAAGTATCTTGCTGTTCACGTGTTATTTTGTATTCTGTGGCACACAATTCTGCGCAGCTTCCCATTAATTCTTGGCTATAGACATCGGTTAGCCCGTCTAATTGCAAACCATCTTGCATCGTTATATTGCCATACTTAGTTCCAGTTCTAGAATTTGGCAAATAATGGGGAACCAAACTCATGTTTTCCATGCCACCCGCAACAACCACATCATTCTGCCCTAGCATAATGCTTTGGGCTGCCAATGCAATCGATTTCATGCCACTGGCACAAACTTTATTCACCGTAGTGCATGGCACATTGTCTGCAATGCCTGCAAATCGGGCAGCTTGCCTAGCTGGCGCTTGTCCTAAACCTGCTTGTAAAACACAGCCCATATACACTTCATCGATTTCCGATATTGGAATATTGCATTTTTCAATGGCACCTTTTATTGCCAATGCTCCCAAATGGGGGGCACTCACGGTGGATAAGGATCCGTTAAAACTTCCTATTGGCGTGCGCACCGCCGCTATTACATAAACTTCTTCCATAAATTGTGGTTTTTAAAACGAGCCGCAAAATTAGACTTTCATATTGAATTAATTTAGTGATGTTTAGCTATTTTTCTACTTAATTGTAATATTTATTGACAATCTGTAATTTTTAATTTCTGTTCATCGTTAATTTTGTACTTTCTAAATGCATATGAAGACCATTTTACTTCCATTGTTTCCGTTGCAAATTGTTGTATTTGAAACGGAGGTGCTGCGGTTGCACATTTTCGAACCCCGTTACAAACGTTTAATTCTTGAATGTTTTGAAACGCAGGCATTTTTTGGAATTCCGTTATTGAATAAAGGAAAATTTGAAGGTTCTGGATGTCAACTGGGGATTGACAGTATTGAAAAAACACATGAAAATGGAGAAATGGATATCATTTGCATAGCCAACCAAAGGTTTAACTTAAAAGAATTATTTGCCGCTAAAGATTACCAAAGCACAGCGTTTGGCGTTGTTGAATTTGTTCCATTTGTTAAGAATGAAGATAAAGAATTGAATTTAAGAATTACCGACCTATTGAACGCACTCATTCATTTGAATCATATAGAAATACCCTTATTAGAGGCCGATGATTTTAATTTTTATGCTTGGATTCACAAATGCGGATTGACTTTGCTTAAAGAAATTGAAATGGTACATTTGCCAAGCACCCATGAAAGGCAGTTGTATTTAGTAGAACATTTAAAATTGCTCTTTAATTCCACTGAAGAATCGATGCAAATGAAAAAAGTTATTCAATTGAACGGACATTTTAAAAAATTAAACCAATCATTTTGATTTTAATTGTCGAAACATCTTCCAACATTTGTTCTATAGCGGTTTGCCAATTGGATGGGAAATTGCTAGCAGAGGAATCGGGTTTACAAAAAAACTCGCATGCGGAAGCCTTACCGCAAATGATAAAAAAGTGGATGTTTGACTATTTTAATGCGGCAGATTTTAATGCCGTTTGTATTTGCAAAGGACCAGGGAGTTATACAGGATTGCGGATTGGCACAAGCATAGCAAAAGGACTTTGTTATGCGAAGCAAATCCCACTAATTTCGTGCAACTCATTTTATGGAATGGCAGTAGGTGCTAAAAAAGAATTTCCTGACGCAGAGGTTTTTATTTCCATGTTGGATGCCAGAAGAGAAGATGTGTATGCAGAAGTTTTTAACCACAACTTGGAAATAGAAAAAGGCATTCAAGCGGTAACGTTGACATCCGAAATTTTCAAACAGTTTCATAAAAACGAAGTGGTGGTTTGTGGGAATTCAAACGAAAAATGGAATTTACTCACGCAAGGATTTTCCCATATTCAGCATTTCAATACTGAACCCAAGGCTACTTTCTCAATTCAAGAAACGTGTTTAAAATATAGCCAACAAGATTTTGAAGATGTTGCCTATTTTGAACCTTTTTATTTGAAAGAGTTTGTTCCCGGTATTCCAAAAAAGACGATTTTATGAGAATATTACTCATTGACAATTATGACAGTTTTACTTTTAATTTACTGCATTATTTAAAAAATGGAGGTGCAGAAGTAAAGGTAGTCAGAAACGATGCGTTGTCATTATCGGATTTAAAAATGGAATTTTTTGATGCTGCTTTATTAAGCCCTGGACCATGCGAACCAAAGGATGCTGGCCAATTGATGGATTTTGTCCGAATAAATCGTGGAAAAAAGCCAATACTGGGCGTTTGTTTAGGTATGCAGGCACTTGCAATTTCTTACCATTGGAAATTAACAAAAGCCGCATATCCAATGCACGGAAAACAATCGTTGGTAGAACATAATGGTGATGTGTTATTTCAAGGTATTCCAAATCCCATGCTTGTGGGAAGATACCATTCACTCATAGTTAGTCCTCCTGGGGTAGGCAATTTAAAATCCATTGCCCATTGTAATGGTGAGGTTATGGCAATTCGGGATTTGGATGAACTTGTTTATGGGGTGCAGTTTCATCCAGAAAGTATACTTACACCATTTGGGCAAAAAATAATCGACAATTGGTTAAAATCGGAAAGGCATAGATTGACAATCAACTTTCAAACAACTGATTAATTTCATCCCCAATTTGATGGATAGAATAACCACACAATTCATAAAGCTTTTCGTTATCTCCATGGGTAATAAATTTGTCAGGAATACCCAAGTGTTTTATATTTCCCTTAAAGCCAATTTGGATTAAATAATCCGCAACACCCTCTCCAAAACCGCCGGCAATGCTGCCATCTTCTATGGTTAGAATGGTTTCAAATTCTTGAGCTACAGCAGCCAATAATGCAAAATCTAAAGGTTTAACAAATGGAAAGTGAAACAACGCTGGTAAATTTGAATTAAAAGAAATGGCTTTTTCCGCAAAACTTGTTGCAATGCCTGTTGCAATAATTGCAACTTTACTTCCTTTTTGCATAACTTCTGCTTTCCCAATATTTTTCTTTTCAAACGAAGGATGCACTGAATTTAATAAACCTTTTCCTTTGGGATAGCGAATGCAAAATGGTTTTTTTGTATGAATCGCAGTATACATTAAATCTTTAAACTCTTGCTCATCTTTGGGTGCAGAAAGAATTAAATTGGGGATGCATCGCAAAAAGGAAATATCAAAACTGCCATGGTGTGTAGGACCATCCTCACCAACCAAGCCAGCTCTATCAATGCAAATGACCACTGGTAAGTTTTGCAAGGCTACATCATGTATGAGCTGATCGTAGCCTCTTTGTAAAAAGGTAGAATAAATATTTACAAAGGGTACAAAGCCTTCAGTAGCTAATCCAGCTGCAAATGTTATGGCATGTTGTTCAGCAATTCCTACATCAAAAAAGCGGTGTGGAAATTTTTGCATAGCCAATATCATTCCACTTCCGCTTGGCATGGCTGGTGTAATTCCCAATAATTCTGGAAATTCTTGGGCAAGTTCTATTAAAGATTCTGCAAAAACATCTTGCCATTTGTGTTGTACAGCAATGTCATGGGGTTTTATTTTTACATAACGCGAAGTGCTATGCCAAAGGGTTTGCTCATTTTCGGCCGCAGTGAAACCTTTGCCTTTAATTGTTTTTACATGCACAACTTGGGGCCCGATTTGTTTTTTTATTGCAATAAATAGTTCAACCAATTCCTCGACATTATGGCCATCCACTGGTCCTTGATAAGGCAATCCGAAATTCTCAAAAATATTTGGAATCTGACTGCTTATTTCTTGTAAATGTTTATCAATTGCGCCAATATTAGGATCAATGCCGATGTGATTGTCGTTAATTACCAATAAAATATTTGTATTTGATGAATTTATATTGTTCAAGGCCTCAAAACTCATTCCACCGGTTAAAGCACCATCTCCAACAACAGCTATCATTTTTCTCTCTAGCTCATTTTTTAGGGAGGCTGCTACAGCCATCCCTAAAGTTGCCGAAATACTGGTACTTGAATGTCCAGTTCCAAAATGATCAAAAACACTTTCGTCTATTTTAGGAAATCCAGAAATACCGTTAAATTCACGAATATTTTTCAGATGTTGTTTTCTGCCTGTTAATAATTTATGAATATAGGATTGGTGTCCTACATCCCATACAATTCTGTCTTTTTCGAAGTCAAATACATAATGCAACGCTACAGTTAATTCTACAACACCTAAATTACCTGCAAAATGCCCTCCAGATTCAAGAATAGTGTCAATAAAATAAAGACGTATTTCCTCGCAAAGAAATCGCAAATCATTGACATACAGTTTTTTAAGGTCTGATGGGGAATTTATTTTATCTAGGAACTTCACAGAAATATTATGAACGACAAATTTAAGCTTTTGGAGATACAATTTTAAAAAATCATTTTGCAATTGCTAGGCAGGCGAGATTTTATTTTTTATAAATTGGAAATTGGAACTCGAAAAAGAAATAATTCAAAAAAAATGGAAAAAAGGATAAAAACTGAGGATATAAATTGCCATTTACACTTAAAAAATGAGTCAATTTACTTAAAAATGGCAATAATTATCCGATTTTCATTTTAAATACAAGCATTTATCCACACATCATATTTGTAATTTACAATGTATGTCCAAAAAAGAGGTATTGTGAATTAATGCATATATGGGTCAACGGTTTTGATATTTTTAATGGCGATAATAATGGGAATAAAATGCTTTAAAAAGCAATGAAAATATGTCAATATCCACATTTTTAAAAACAATTAATAAATAGAGGCGGTAGTTTCTTAAAAAATATTTTGAAATTTGCAACATTAACCAATAAAGAAAAATATGCCACGTAAACCAAAAGCAGTAAAAGCACCTGCAAGTGCACCTGCTCCCAAAAAAAGGGGACGTAAGCCCGGTACTAAGAACAAAGCTACTGGTGCAAAAAGAGGTCGTAAGACTAAGAAAACAACTATTTTTGATGCACTTGAAAAAGAAGTTGCATCTATTTCAAAAGCAATTGCAAAAGCAAAAGTTGCTGCTGCACGCGAAACCGTAAAATTAGAAGCAAAAGCTGAAGCAGGTGTTAAACGTGCAAAAGTATCTGCAGCTAAAAGAATTGCAAATGTTAAAGCAAAAGCGAAAGCAAAAAAGGTCCGTAAACCTGGTCGTCCAGCAAAAAAGACAACCGCCAAAGTAGCTGGTCGCAAACCTGGTCGTCCTGCAAAAGCAGCAACCAAAAAAGCGGCTAAGCCAGCGGCAAAAAAGGTAGCTACAAAAAAGGCGGCAAAGCCTGCAACCAAAAAAGCAGCTACGAAGAAAGCTGTAAAACCTGCAACCAAAAAAGCAGCAAAACCAGTAACTAAGAAGGCGGCTAAGCCAGCAACTAAGAAAGCAGCAAAACCAGCAACCAAGAAGGCGGCTAAACCTGCAGCTAAGAAGGCTGCAAAACCAGCAACTAAAAAGGCGGCTAAACCTGCAGCTAAGAAAGCAGCAAAACCAGCAACCAAAAAAGCGGCTACCAAAAAAGGTGTTAAACCAGCGGCTCCCGCTGCTCCAGTTGCGCCAAAACCAACAGGTTCAGAAGGTGGAAGCACGCCCCCAGCTACAAATTAATATCAATTTACATTTTTCAAAAGGGCCATTTAGGCCCTTTTTTTTGCTTTAACAAATCTAAAATTACCACTCATATCTTTGGTGATTTCAAAGGAAATATCTTTTCCAAAAATGTCCCTGAAATCGGCAGCGTAATGTGGATTTATTTCAGCCCAAAGTTCACAACCTTCCTTCTCCTGTCGGCGCAACAAATTGGCAAGTCCACGGTAAAAAATAAGAGAATCTGCTCCAACGGGAAACAAAGCCCCATGCGGTTCCCATAATTTTACATGGTCAGGCATTTCTGGGTATTCGTTTTTGTGAATATAAGGCGGGTTAGAAATGATGAAATCACAATCAGTTGGCAATTCCTCACTACTTAAAAAATCTAAACATAGGAAATTGATGGCGTTTTGTACTCCCAATTTATTGGCATTTGTTTTGGCAACCACAATGGTTTCCATCGAATTGTCTATGGCTGTAATTTGCAAATTGGGTATTTCTTTAGCCAACGTAATGGCAATACATCCACTGCCGGTGCCTACATCTATGCCTTTTTGTTTTTTGGGCAAACGGTTTTTAAGAAATAAATAACAAAGTTCTTCTGTTTCAGGCCTGGGTATCAAGGTATGCTCATTTACCCCAAATTTACGCCCATAGAACCATGCAAAGCCTGTAATATATTGAATGGGTTCACCCAACATTAGCCTACTAAGAGAAGTGGTGTCATCCAATAAATTTGATTCTTTTAAAAGGATATAAATTGCTTTGGCCTCGTCCAAATTATACAAATCCGAAACATTTGTTGCAAATATTTTTAAGTCCATTTATGTTATTTCTTTAGCATGGAGAATGTTAGTTTTGACTGAATTCGACTACCGTGATTGTTAAAAAGTTCCGCAAATAATATATAATTCCCGGCTTGTATAACCTGTCCTTCCATGTCTCCATTCCAAAACAATTCGCCCGTTTGGTTTAATTGTAAATTGTTAAATATTTTACCAATGCTACTTCCATTTTCAGCAAACAAGGTTGCTGTTAAAAAATAACCAGCTTCATTGAAGTGGTAATGAATTTGAAGTTGATCATTATCTCCATCATTGTCGGGTGAAAACCAATCGCTTTCTAAACTGATTTTACTTTTTTGGTCCGAGGGTTTTTCAAATTGAGAATTTGTATGTCCAGGGGTTGCAAAGTCCGATACCGAGGAAGCACTGTTCCAATTGTTTTGAACCGCAGATGACAAATTTGGATTTATCTTTTCCAACGAAACACCCTCTCTGTTTTTAAGAATAGGGGTATGCATATTGGCGTTGTAATTGAATTTGTCTATGATTTTGCCATCTCCATTTGTGATAGCCGCAAAACCAGATTCATTAGACCAAGATGGCAAAGCAGTTGTTTCAAAAACACGATTGGTATTGTTGGTTTTATATTGCGCGAGGGTTGATTTCTTTTGGGTTGTAAAAGCAATATAATCTCCAGGCAGTAAATTATATCCATCGGCAATAGGGGAAATGGAAGTCAATATTTTCCCAAGATTATCTAGGCTGCAAATACGGATATTTTTCAAATCAACAATATTTTGAGAAATATTTACAATTTCAATAAAATCACTTTGGGTTTCAATGGGGTCAAACAACAATTCATTGATTGAAAGTGACATGGAATCTATGGATTTGGTGCCATATCCAAATGGATTTTGGGCATCCTGCAGTGCGGTTCCGAAACAAGAAATTAGGCCAGTGGTATTTAAGTGCAATATTATATTGGATGCAAATGGTTTTGAAAAAGTCAAATACAATTTATTTTCGGACAATCTGCTTTCCATTGGATGTTCTGCATTTTCAAGGATGGTGAATTGAAGCAGATTGTTTATTGAATTTGCATTTAAAGGGTATTTAAAATTTAATACAGCATGCATATTATCTGGGCAATAGACATTTACAATAGAATTTAATTCGGGATATATTGCCCCTGCTATGGAATTTATTTTTCCTGGGGAGCCACCGCCTGATACGGAAGATTTCCAATTGTCTTCGTTAAGGCACCACATGGCAGTATCTATGCGTTCCAAACTCCACCCCCCTTTTTTTTTCCAAGTTTCAACATGCCAGTTTACGGAGTAATTTATTTGCGAAATCGTATCTCCAAACTGGTTTATTATGCTTATAAGATCTTCATCATTGTTTAGTGAAGGAAAATCATCACAACCTGTCCAATTGCTAATTTTCATTGCTGAAAATGCACCTGTATTCTTCGATAATAATGTATATTCTCCGGGACCTATAACACTATCAGGCAGGATATATCCAGCGCTTCGATCTGAAATTTTACAATGGTTCAAACTCAAATATTTATTTGAAATATTTAGCAATTCTACATATTCCTCTTCAGGCAATGCGCCAGCGGATGGTGAAGGATTTGACATGATTTCGTTTACAATAAGGTCTCCAAAAATTGGTGTATCTATATATCGATATTTAAATGCAATGGAATGAAATGGTGCACTATTGGCCTGAAAATCTTCAAAGTCTTGGCACAGAAGATTGTATGTTTTTTGTTTTATAAAAACTTTTGTAAAAAAGATAATAATATGGGTTCTATTTAAACTGTCTAAATAAATGGAAGCAGGTTTGCCCACTCCGGGGATGTTGAAATTGGCAGTATCTGCTTTTGCTATGGCCTTGTTTACATACAATTCTAGCCAATTGGGGAAAGCCAAAATTTTATCTATTTTGGGGACTGAATTATCTGCAGTTCTATTGCCTAAATAAACATTATCAAAATAGCATTTGCCTATAGCTGTGGTGCCACTTTGTTGTATTTTTATGCCGCAATATGCCCCATTCCAGTTGAGTGTGTCGGGAGAGGTACCTTCTAATATCCAAGCATTCGTTTTATAATTTAAATAGTACAGGTTGACAAATCCATTTCCATTTCTGACCAGGCGAATCATAAGTTTTGAGGAAGTAGTGTTTAATAAACCTGCTTTTCCTGAAATAAGGGGAGTTGTTTTTCCTTGATTTAATTTGTAAAGGGTTAAATTGTCTTTTGTATCCCCAATGCGAATAAAGTACCCGTTTTTGGCATTTTCTACCAATGTGTCTGCGCTGATAAAATATTCAATGTAATTGGCACTTGAAGGGTTAATTCCAAGGTCAATATCAATCGAGGCTAGAGTAGGGTTGGGATAATTTCTTTTAGCAGAAATGCCATATTGAATATTTCCACCATTGGTATTTGTATTGTGCAGCCTACCGCCAATGGCTTCAAAATCAGAAGTATTGTAGGTCCAAACTGGGTTCAAACTCAAATTCCCGTCAGAAAAACTATCTGTTAATTGCCCATACGAATAGCACCACTGCATAGCAATGCCAATAAATGCCAATACCCTCATTACACAAAAAAAAACATTTCTTTCTACAAAATCAAGTTTTATATACACGATTTTTCCAAGTGTACTTTCCAAATAGACCTAACATGCCCGAAACTGGGGTAATGAAAAGCTGTAAGAGACTTACCATGAGCTGATCTGTTAAGTCTATATTCAAAGAAAAAAAACTGCGAATGCGGGTAAAGAAAAACATATCACCCATTACTTTCAGTAACAAAGGGATGCTGCCCAAGAAAATACCGGAGTAAAAAAGATTAAATAGCAATGCGATGTAGAAAAATGCAATGGCAAATTGAACGAAAAGAACACTTGGGTTCCTATGGTGTCTGCCTTTGGAAGCCCAGCGAATTCGTTGGTTTAACAAAGCAAAGAGGCCATGCTGAGTTTCTGTTTGAACCATTGCATCTGTTGATTTAAGAAACTTTGTTTTTTCAGGGGAAAGCATATTAAATTTATGGAGAAGAAATTCATCATCGCCCGAAGGAATGTTCTCATTTCCGGAATAACCTGCTACCTCAAAAAATACGGCTTTCCGAAAACACAAATTGGCTCCATTTGCCATAAAACCACCGCCATTGCGCAAGGCTACAGCAGTTATTCCAATCAAAGCAGTATTTTCAATTACTTGGTAAGTGTCTAAAATGCTTGGGACGGATGGGAAATTGTATTGAACTGGTCCCAAAATCATATTCACATTCCGGTTTTGTATTGCGGCATTAAACGCATTTAACCAGTTTGCAGGCAATCTGCAATCTGCATCGGTAGTAACTATAAAATCAAAACGAGAATTGTTAACTCCGTGGGTAATTGCCGCCTTTTTTCCCTCCATATCTGCGCTATTTTGAATGAACTGACGATTGAATTTCTGCTTTTCACAGGCCTTTTCAATTGTATGTTGGCTATTGTCGGTAGAATGGTCGTTGCAAAAAATAATTTCATATAAATTGATAGGGTAATTTAATTTTCCTATCGATTCAATGAGGTTGGGCAAATTCTGGTCCTCATTTCTAAACGGGACAACGATGCTAAATGCTATCTTTTCGGTAGTTTCGATAAAATCGACCTCTACCTTAATGTTTTGAAATATTTCTCCTATGATAAACAATAGGCATACATATATTGCTGAAATTACTACAAGTAACAATGTCATATTTAACCTTTAATTTTTTGCATAACAATGTAAATTAAACCCAAAATAGCTGGGAAAAGCACGTTAAAAAAATAATTTAAAATTGCTGCGGCCAATAATGGTGGCTGCAAAGCTAGGGTAGTTTTAAAAACCATCAGAGGGATTCCTGTTCTAAGTCCAGCATCGGTTAATATCATGCTTGGGGCAAAACTTTGCACCAAATATATGGTAGCAACCCCACCATACAAATACATCAATTGATCGGATACATGCAAATAATAAAGCAATAAAACATAAAACGACGCAAATAGGATGTACCTCAATATGGAAATTAAAAAAGTGACTAGGATTTGTCGAATTGTAAATTTTTGAATGTCTTCTAAAACTTTTGAGATCCATACTTTACGGGCATTTTTAATGCGTTTTGAAAATGTAAAAATAAAGGAAAAGAAAACAATGATAGAAATTAAGGCAATGAATGCGTAAATAGATAGTTTATTGTACTGTTGGTCTAACAAATAAAAGCTCGCAGGAATTCCAAATAGCATAGACACAGACAATTGAACGGTGCTTCCAAATACAGAATTAAAAATTGCAGGAATTCGGTTTTCATGGGTAATAAACAAAACGCGTCCTAAATATTCACCTATTCGAAAAGGCAGAATATTGCTAACTGCGGCGCCGGAGCAGGTGCTTTTCCAAGCATTCCTAAATGAAATTGGTTCAAGCTGAACAAGAAGCAATTGCCATTTCTTGGCCTCTAGGCCCCAATTGAGCAAACTTACGGATATGGCGAAAACAAATATAAGCGGATTGATTGTTTTAATTTTATTCCAAATTTGTTCAGGATTTTCGATTTTTAAAAAGTATCTCCAAATAACCCAGACCAAGGCTACGGAAACAAATATTTTTATTATTCGTACAAATTTTCGTTGCATTAGAGTTTGTGTTCCGCAAGAATTTTTTTCTCAATTGCGGTGGTTGAATAGCCAGGTAGAAAGTTAATGGTTGTAACGGTACCTCCATTTTTAACCACAATATCTGCACCGGCAATATTCTCAATTTTATAATCCGCACCTTTTACCAAAATATTTGGCAAAACTTCTCCAATCAACTCAAGCGGCGTGTCTTCGGTAAAAACCACAACCGCGCCTACACTTTGCATGCTTGCAATGATAGCGCTTCTGGAAAATGCATTTTGTAGTGGACGTGCCGGTGATTTCCCCAATCTTTTTACACTATCGTCGCTATTTACGCCTACGATGAGAAAATCACCCAAAGAAGCCGCTTCGGCCAAATAGGAAACATGTCCAGCATGCAAAATATCAAAAACCCCATTGGTAAAAACGATACGTTTTTTTTCGAATCGAAGCAACGATGCATTTTTTTTGGCATCAGCGCGTTTCCAAATTTTATTTTGTATGGATTTAGGCAGCATTTTTATCTAATTTTTGCATCTCTATCCAGAGTAAAAAATAACCTAGAGAACCTACCAAAATATTAAACAAATTGGAAAAAGCAACATTGTAAATTCCAAAAGTTTCTGCCTGTTCCGCGGGTAAACCATAAACGGTAGCCAAACCAAATGAAAGCGCACCCCATACGCCAGCCCCAGCTGGCAAAGGAATGGCAATGCCAATGGCACCAAAAACCAACAATCCCAATGCATGGGTCAATCCCAACTGTTCGGTAATATCCAAGCTTTTCATAAGACAATATCCGCTTAGCCAATAACCAACCCAAATGGATATAGAGAGAAATATAAAAATTGAAGGAGATTTTAACTTAAAAATGGTTTTTAAACCACCCGTAAATTTAGCCATAATACCTACGATTCCGCCTTTTTCTTCTTTTTCTATTTTGGCAGCCTTTCTATTTTTTATCCAATATTTAAGCCCAAAGAAAAGAACCATAGCTCCAACCAACAAAACAATGGTGTTTTTAAAAGTGAAAAAATTAGAGGCCGGGGTAAATACGTAAAAGTCAAAAAAACCAAAAATCAAATCAAATTGTACCATTAAGGTAATTAAGCAAACCGAAAGCAGCATCAATAAATCAATGATTCTTTCGGTCACAACTGTTCCAATTAAAAGCTCAATTGGAGCCTTTTCGCTTTTTGCGGATAACGCACAACGAACCACCTCGCCGCCTCTAGAAGTCCCTACGTTTACCAAATACCCTGCCAATATTGCATAAAAAGTTCGGCGGTGATTTAATTTATAACCGGCAGGTTCGGTTAGCAAATTCCATCGTATAGCCCTTACCAAATGAGAAGACAACATGATGACAGCTGAGGCAATAACCCATTCTATTTTAGCGGATTTTAAAGATTCTGTGGTTTTAACCCAATCGGTTTTTATACCTATTAAAACAAAAACCCCTACCGCGAATAGCAGTAGGAGAATATTGATTAATGTTTTGCGATTGAGTTTCAAATGATTCGGTTATGTCTAGCCGGAAAAATATTTCGTGGATTGTGATCTTTTGCTTCTTCGGTTGTCATTTGGGCAAAAGTCATGATGATGAGTTCATCGCCAATTTGACCGCGTCTGGCAGCAGCGCCATTCAAACCTATGATTCCAGATCCTCTCTCACCAGTAATGATATAGGTTTCGAAACGTTCTCCATTGTTGTTATTTACAACCAATACTTTTTGATTGGCAATAAGTCCCGCAGCTTCTATTATTTCCTCATCTATGGTTATACTTCCGGTATAATTTAATTCGGTTTGTGTTATCCGCACATTGTGGATTTTTGCTTGTAATACTTCTATCAGCATTTTAAAACTGCAAAATTAGGTCTGTTTTAAGGGAAAATCAAGGATTTACTAAAATCTAGACTTTGGAATCATTATTTTCGCAGTCAATTGCAATTTACATCAGCTATTGTAGAACAAGCCGCAGAGGCACTTTCCGCATTCCCAGGCATTGGCAGGCGCACTGCTTTGCGTTTGGTAATGTATTTGTTAAAAAGGCCAGAAAATGAGGTTGCGGGCATGGCAGGGGCCATATTGAGGTTAAAAACAGAGCTTCAACTTTGCAATATTTGCGGCAACGTGAGTGACACGGAAACCTGCAATGTTTGCAGCAATCCTATAAGGAATCAAGGGGTTGTTTGTGTGGTGGAAGATTTTAGCGACCAAATGGCTATTGAAGGTACTTCTCAATTTTCGGGGGTATATCATATATTGGGTGGGTTAATTGCACCCATGGACGGAATTGGGCCTGAGGATCTGAATATTGCGAATTTGATTGCGAGGGTAGGCAACGGTGAAATTGCTGAGGTGATTTTGGCGTTCAGCGCAACTGTGGAAGGCGACACTACTATGTTTTATATTGCAAAAAAACTAAGAAGTCTACCTGTTAAAATATCTTGCATAGCACGCGGCATTTCTGTCGGTGGTGAAATAGAATATGCCGATGAAATCACCTTGGGACGAAGTTTGTTGAACCGCACAGAATACAAGGTTTGAAAATGAAACTTTCTATCGTTATCGTAAATTACAATGTGATCCATTTTTTGGAACAAGCACTTTACAGCACCACAAAAGCCTGTAAGGATATAGATGCGGATATTTGGGTTGTAGACAATAACAGTGTAGACAATAGCGTGGAAATGGTTGAACGGCTTTTTCCACAAGTTAAAATCATTGCAAATAAAGTAAATACAGGCTTCTCCAAAGCAAATAACCAAGCAATAAGGGCTAGTACAGGCGAGTTTTTACTGCTGCTAAATCCGGATACAGTGCTGCAAGAAGATACCTTGCTAAAATCCTTAGAGTTTATGAAAAGCCATGCAGATTGCGGGGGACTAGGTGTTAGAATGATAGACGGTAAAGGCAAGTTTTTACCAGAAAGCAAGCGAGGTCTTCCAACACCCTCTGTGGCGTTTTTTAAAATGACAGGGCTTTCAACTTTGTTTCCAAAATCAAAAGTATTTGGCAAATATCACCTTAAATATTTAAATGAATTTGAAACCCATGAAGTGGACGTTTTGTCGGGTGCTTTTATGTTTTTGCGAAGAGAGGCACTGAATAAAGTAGGATTGCTGGATGAACATTTTTTTATGTACGGAGAAGATATTGATTTATCCTATCGCATCCAAAAAGGTGGGTATAAGAATTATTATTTTCCAGACACAACCATCATTCATTATAAAGGCGAAAGTACCAAGAAAAAAAGCGCCAATTATGTAAAATTATTTTACAACGCAATGGTACTGTTTGCACAAAAACATTACAGTCAAAAAATGGCAGGCTGGTTTGCGTTTTTTATTTCTATAGCTGTAAGATTAAGGGCATTTATCTCTCTCTTGTGGAGATTTACGAGTGCAATTATTCTTCCCACAATGGACTTTGTTTTCATCTATTTTGGGTTTTTTTCTATAACAAAATATTGGGAGAATTATAATAAATTTGTTCGTAACTTTTACCCTTCAGAATATTATTGGATGCACATTCCTATTTATATTTTGATTGTTATTTTTGCAATTTTCATCTCAGGAGGTTATGATAGACCCCTGATATTTAGAAGGCTAATAAGAGGTACATTTTTTGGAAGTATTTGCTTATTCGCTGCTTATGCATTTTTACCCAAAGAATTGCAATTTTCAAGAGCCATATTGGGCTTAGGTTGTGCGTGGGCATTGTTGGCAACTGTAGTCGTAAGGCTTTTTCACCAATTTTTAGTACATAAAAATTTTAAAATATTCGATACACAAAATAAACGAATTGCACTGGTAGCTCATGTTCAGGAAGCGGGAAGAATTAAAAATCTTTTGGCGGAAAGTCTTGTGCACCATGAATATATGGCCTTGGTTTCCCCAAATGAACAAAAACCTGAGAATTTTGTAGGGACCTGGAATCAGTTGGATGAAATTATTGAAATATTTGAAATTAATTTGGTGATTTTTTCAGCGGCAGACATTTCGGGCACCTCTATCATGACTGCTATGTCAAGACATTCTGGCGATAACCTGCAATTTAAAATAGTACCCGAAAACAGTTTTGTAATCATTGGAAGTAGTTCAAAAAACTCGCCAGGCGAACTTTACACCATTGATCTGAAATTTGCAATTGCCGAGAAGTTTACCCTAAGGAGGAAGCGCATACTGGACTTGGGTTTATGTTTTTTGGTATGTATAACATTTACGCTGCTGGTATTTTTAAAAAATGGAAGAAGGATGGTTGGCAATTTGCCCAAGGTGATTTTTGGGAATAAAACTTGGATTAGTTACATGGGCTCCGCTATAGACAGCGGCTTGCCAAAAATAAAATATGGCATTTTTAAACCTGTCGATGCCTACCCTAATTCGGCATTCGAAGCCAATGTAAATTTGGCTTATGCAAGAGATTATTCTCCCCAAAAAGACCTTCAAATCATTTGGAAATTGCTTTTTCAATAAATTCGATGTAATTTGCAAAAAGTAGCCGCTTTGAATTCTTACGAACTTAAAAAATACTTCAAAATAATTTTACTGCTATTGGCAATAACCATTGGTGTGGCGACCGTTTTACTTAGCCGTAAACTAGCAAGTGCCATAGCAATTGAGGAACAAAAGAAAGTAAAAATATGGGCTAGAGCTGAACAAATTATTACAGATCCAGAAGAGTTAGAAACTGACATTACATTTCATTTGGATGTTGTAAAATCAAATTCAACCATACCTGCGATTCTGGTGGATGAAAATGAAAATGTAAAAGACCACATTAATCTTGATTCAGTAAAATCCAAAAACACGGATTATTTGTTGAAAAAAGTGGAGGAATTTAAAGCCAATAACGAACCCATTTTAATCGCTATCGACAAAGGTGTTTTTCATAAAGTTTATTACGGAGAAAGTTCGGTTTTGACGCAACTAAGATACTATCCATATGTGGTGTTGGGGGTAGTAGGCTTGTTCATTATTGTCTCCTATTTTGCATTTAACTTTTCTCGTAGGGCAGAACAAAACCAAGTATGGGTTGGGCTGGCGAAAGAAACTGCGCACCAATTGGGCACCCCAATCACAAGCCTAATGGGTTGGGTAGAGTATTTGGAAATGGAATTGGGAAAACTGCCAAGTGAAGCAGGAGATGAAATGCGCAAGGATGTAAAACGATTGAATATAATTACAGAACGGTTTAGTAAAATTGGATCAGAACCTGTTCTGCAAATGGTGGATATAAATAGAGCCCTCGAAAATTCTATGGATTATATGAAGGGCAGAATGGGGCAGGGTGTAGAATTTGCGTTGAATCTTTATCCAAGAATATTGTATGTTGAATTAAATGTAAACTTGTTTGATTGGGTGGTCGAGAATCTCATAAAAAATGGCATTGATGCCATGGAGGGCAGAGGAAAGTTAAGCTTTACAGTGAGTTATAAAAACCACCAAATTTATATAGATGCCACAGACGATGGCAAAGGAATGCCGCGGAACCGTTTTAAAACCATTTTCAAACCAGGCTTTACTACTAAAAAACGGGGATGGGGCTTGGGCCTTTCACTTGCACGTCGCATTATCGTAGATTATCACAAAGGACAAATATTTGTAAAAGAAAGTTTGCCTTCTGTGCGTACTACCTTTCGCATTGTTTTAAACGAGGTGAGGGTGTGATTGATTCCAAATAGATTATCTTTGCTTTATGATTCAACGGATTCAGTCAATTTACCTGCTTGTAGTTTTGATAGCTGGGTTGCTTATTTTTTTTCTAAACCCCACCTACGCTACTTTTGAAAATGTTTCCAAAGACAAAGTAAAGCTTGGTTATGTAAAAACCACAGACGTGAGAATAAATTCGCCTATTGGCAATGCAAAAAGCAAATATATCAATTATTTATTGATTGCATTCATAAGTTTAGGTGCTTGTGCTGCCATATTCTTGTATAAGAAACCTGGGATTCAGAAAAAAGTGTGTATTTATCTCACGCTTTTATCTGCACTGTTAATTGTGATTATGTTTCTTGAATTTTCAGAGCAATCCAAACAAATGGGAACTGGAGCACTCGGAGTAGGAGCAATTATCCCTATTGCGTTTATGGTCTGCTGCATTTTGGCATGGAACCACATTCGCAGTGATGTGAACCTACTAAAAAGTATGGATAGAATAAGATAATCACCAGATGATAGGGAGCAATTATCCTTTCCATTTCCATTTATGGAGATGGGATAATGAGTCGATGGCATATATTGAGCAATATATTTGGGGTGAAGAAAAAACCAAGCAGTAGTTACCTAATCAATGAGTAAATCAAACCAACGTCCCGTCTCCATTTATGGGGAGGGGATAAGGAGTCGATGGCATATACTGGGCAATATATTAGGGGTGAAGTCAAAAACGCTATTCATGCTATTTAGTTGTATATACAACCTTTCTGCCCAAAAATTTCAGACCCCGTATGAATTATCCAATAAAAAAAGTACGGCCACATATAAGGAGTGTGCTGATTGGTATCGCAAAATAAATGCAGCATTTCCAGAATGTACTTATTTTGATTCCATCGGCATGGGAGATGTGGGTTTACCAATTTTTGCGTTCCGAATTTACAAAAGTGAGAATACACCCAAACTAAAAGTATTAATTAACAACAACATACATCCTGGAGAGCCAGAAGGCACCGATGCAAGTATGCTTTTGGCACGCGAAATATTATTGAATCAAATTAAATATCAGGAAGTACTGCAAAAACTGGATATTCATATTATTTGCCAATACAATGTAGACGGCACTTTAAATCAAAGTTGCTGCACACGCGCAAACCAAGATGGACCCGTAAATCAAGGTTTTAGAGGCAATGCGCGCAACTTAGATTTAAACCGCGATTTTGTAAAAATGGACAGTAGAAATGCAAAAAATTTCGTAATTTATTTTACCAAAAACAAATTCAATATTCTTATAGACAATCATACTAGCAATGGCGCCGATTATCAATATACCTTAACGTACTTTCACACCAGACCAGAAAAAATAGCACCCGCACTTGCAAATTGGTTGTTGCCTTTTGATAAAAAATTAGCATCGGATTTAGAGAAAAATGGCTACCCTATTTCACCGTATGTTGAAACCGTAAAGCATGTTCCTGATAGCGGAATATTTGCATTTTGGGAAAGCGGAAGGTATGCTACTGGATTTGCTGCGTTGCACCATTGCATTGGCTATACGGTTGAAACACATATGCTAAAACCGTTTCCACAGAGGGTGGCTGCTACTATGGCTTTTATGAAAGCATTGCTCCAAAATTTGGCGGTGGAAAATCAATGCATTGTATTATTTAATGCCACAAAAAACCTCCAAAACAGCAATGAATTATCCGGTTCAAGAATTGAAAAAACACAATACCAATTGGATATGAAAAGGGCGGATACCATTTCGTTTTTAGGGTATGGTTACAGTTATAAAAATTCAAAAGTTACTGGCTTGCCACGCCTGTTTTATGACCGAGAAAAACCTTGGAATAAGCGCATTCCATATTACCGATATTTTTTACCTTCTGACAGTATAAATTTACCCAAATATTATATCATTCCTTATGCCTGGGGTGATGTAACAAGTAGGCTTGAAATGAACGGAATAAAGTTAAAAAGGAATACCCTAGATACAGAAATATTAGCCCGAGTGAGTTATATAAATTCTTATGAATCTGTAAAGAATCCTTACGAAGGGCATTATTTACATTTCGGTGTACATACCAGAGACACGGTATTAAGGGTGCAACTAAGAAAGGGTGATTTTATTGCAATAGTTTCAAACTCCAATCGGGTTTTCCTGTCGGCTGTGCTGGAACCGCGAAGCCCAGATTCCTACTTTAATTGGAATTGTTTTGATGCTATATTACAACAAAAAGAAGGTTATAGCGATTATGTTTGGGAAGATAAAGCAGAAGAAATTTTAAATACAGATACAGCACTGTTGAAGTTGTTTTATGCTAAAAAAGCCTTGGATGAGAAGTTCAAAAGCAATGCAGGGGAGCAATTAAATTGGATATATAAACATTCATCTTATTATGAAAGAACGCATAATCTATACCCAGTTTATCGGATAGATTGAGGATAAACCAATCACTCTCCGTAATATTCTACATAATTATTAATGGTTTCCCATAGTGTAATTCTGTGCAATTTTACGTCCGCTGGCAATTTTACCTCGAGTCTTTTCCATATTTCCACAACCACATTTTCTATACTCGGCATGCAGTGTGCTAGCCATGGTACATCCACATTGAAATTTTTATGATCCAATTCGTCGATAATTTCTTCCTGAATAATTTTTTTTAAAAATTTGAGGTTTATAATACATCCATTGTCCGGGCTTGGGCTTCCTTTTACGGTAACATGCAAGTCAAAGTTGTGGCCATGATAATTGGGATTTGCACAAACGCCAAATTCTTCAAAATTCTTAGCTTCACTCCAATTGGGATTCCATAATCTATGGGCGGCGTTAAAATGTTCTTTTCTTGATAAATGTAGTATGGGCATTCGCTTGCAAATTTAGGTACGACAAGTCGACGTTTGTGATTTTGTGATTACTTCTTTTTTTTTGGTCTTAATATTACCGTATCTGGCTGCTGATAGCGCACTGCTGCGCCTGAATAAATGTCTATAAACCAACCTGGCAAATTGATTAAATTTAAATATACATGGGGGTTTATGCGTTTCCTTAATTTTACATTTTCGGTGTGAAAACCGGGTTTATACACCTCCACTGTTGGCACATGTTTTCTGCTTCGCAATACTTTTACTTCGCAAGGCGTGCTATCGGCAAATTCACCGTTTATGGTAACTTCAGATGAAGGTTCAGATGAAACAATAGAAATGGTTTGGTATTTACCTGTTGCCAATAAGGCGCATCCATTGCAAAGGATGCAAAGCAGGCAAATAAACAATATTCTAAGCCATACCAACATCATTTATGCAACCACAGGCGTTGCATACCAGGTTTTGAGTGCAGCCACCGTTTTGTCAATTTCTTCCTGTGTGTTGTATTTGCCAAAACTAAACCGAAGCGTGGTTCTATCCGTACCTGGATATATGGCATTAATTACATGGCTCCCAATGTTTGAACCACTACTACATGCGCTGCCTGAGCTTGCTGAAATGCCAGCAATATCCAAATTGAAAAGCAACATATTCCCGGCTTCATTTGGCGGCAAAGACACACTTAAAACGGTATATAAACAATTCCCTTCTGCATCTCCATTAAATTCCACATCTGGTATTTCTCGGCAAAGTGTTTCAATCATATATTTTTTAATTTCACCAATATGGGCATGTTTTTTTTCCATATCGCGATAGCATATTTCCAAAGCATGTGCCAAGCCTATGATACCATATACATTCTCTGTACCGCCGCGCATTTCCCTTTCTTGGGATCCGCCAGTTATTTCTGGTTTTATACGATTTCTTTTGCTGATATAAATAAATCCAATGCCTTTGGGCCCATTAAATTTATGCGCTGCTGCCGCTAAAAAATCAACATATCCTTCACTCAAATCAAACGAATAATGCCCCATGGTTTGCACTGCATCGCAATGAAACAATGCACCTGCTTTGTGCACAATTTCACCTACTTTTTTGATATCCATTAAATTCCCAATTTCATTATTGGCATGCATTAAACTCACCAGTGTTTTTGATCCAATAGATTGTAACAATTCTTGTAAATGATTCAAGTCTATATGGCCTTTTTCATCCAACTTTACCAAGTGCATTTTTACCAATCCTGCCCGAGAAAGTTCTTCCACCGTGTGCAAAACAGCATGGTGTTCTATGGCAGAGGTGATGATATTTTCTACTCCCAAGGATTTTACGCTACTTCTAATTGCCAAATTATCTGCTTCGGTTCCACCACTTGTAAAAAAGATTTCGGAGGGTTGACAATGCAACAATTTTGCAATTTTACCCCTCGATTCTTCAAGCATGCCTTTCACTTTGCGACCATGCGCGTGCGAACTACTCGGGTTACCATAAAATTCACGCATCACGTGAATCATGTTTTCCAATACTTCGCCATCCAATGGGGTGGTTGCGGCATTGTCGAGGTATATGCGGTTATTCATGGGTTATATTCTGTTGTTTATTTGCAAGTAACCTAAGATTTTATAACACATTTTTGCCATCGAAAATTCAGTAATAATATCTGTTTCTCTAGGTGCAATTTCTACAATATCAAAGCCAATTACATTTTTCCTTTCGGCCAATCTGCGAAATAATTTACAGCCTTGAATCCAGCTCAATCCGCCTGGTTCTGCAGTACCCACTGCTGGTGTTACACTGGGGTCAAAGCCATCCGCGTCTATGGTAAGGTAAACATTGTCGCTTAATTTGTCTAGGCAAGCATCAATCCATGTATCATCGTTCCACAACATATGCGCATACCATGTGTGGATGTTATTGCTGCTTTTTATCAAATCAGATTCTTCTTTGCATTGGGCTCTGATGCCAATCTGCACCAAAGGAACATTCAAATCATGCACTCTTGCCATAACACTTGCATGCGAATATGGATTGTTGTTATAAGCCAATCTCAAATCACTGTGCGCATCAATTTGTATCACGGATAGGTCGGGGTATTTTTCCAAATGCGCTTTTACAAAACCCAAAGTTACTGTATGCTCTGCACCCAATGAAACCACAAATTTTCCGGTATTTAACAGAGCCTTGGTTTGATTTTCAATGGCAGCAATTGCAGCTTCGTTTACAAGGTTGGTAAAATCCATTTCATCGATGGTGACTATTCCCAAAGATTTGTAAGTCTCTTGGTCTAGTTCTTCATCGTAGAATTCCACAAAATGACTGGCTTCAACTATTGCCCTCGGTCCTTTGTCAGAGCCGACAATATAACTGCTTGTGTGTTCGTATGGAACCAATTGAATTGCCACTTTTGCGGTATCAAAGTTTGCAAGTTCAGGTTCAGGAAGCGCCAAAAATCCTTCGGCCGCCGGCAAAACATTTAATTTATTTTCTGTTTGGGTCAAAATGTATTTTTGTATTTTTTAGTTATTATGGGGCTTTTATTCACAACTCATAATTCACAATTTGTTATTTCACTCTTTCAACATAACTGCCGTCGCGCGTATCAATTTTAATTTTTTCGCCAATTTCTACAAACAAAGGAACCATAACCGTTCCACCCGTTTCAACTGTAGCAGATTTTAATGTGTTTGTGGCAGTATCGCCACGCAGGCCAGGTTCTGTATAAGTTATTTCCAAGACTACATGTGAAGGGGCAGAAGCGCCAATTGGGGAGTCGCCCTCGAAAGATACCATTACAATATCCCCTTCTTTCATGAATTTGGCACCATCGCCAAACATGAATTTTGAAATTGGCAATTGGTCGTAAGTTTCATTGTTCATGCACACAAAAGCATCGCCTTCTTCGTATAAATATTGCAATTCATGTACTTCAACACGCACAATTTCAATGGTTTCACCGCTTCTAAAGCGATTTTCAGCAATTTTTCCGTCTTTCACCCGGCGCATTTTGGCTTGGTAAAATGCACGCAAATTCCCAGGTGTGCGGTGCTGCCATTCTGTAAGTTGACAAAGTTCGCCGTTGTATCGAATAAACATGCCGTTGGATATGTCTTGTGTGGTTGCCATAAGGAAATGCAAAAATAGCGAAAAATGGGGAATCTAAGAACTGCTTCAATACATCTGCGGCAATTCATGCGGATTTCACAAATATTGTGTAAGTTTGAATATTCACATATTCCAATTTTCTATGAAAAAAGTTTTTTACATTGCCATTGTCGGAATTATACTTTTTGAGGTAGCCAATGTTTATTTTATCATGCCTTTGCCAGGCAGTCAGCGTATGAATTCTGTCGGTTTTGCGTACATGCTTTCTTCCATGAAATGGATCATTCGGGCAGTTTTATACGCTATGCTCATGTTGGGTTTGGTAAAAGCCCTGCGCGGAAAATGGATTTTAGCTACGGCCATGCTTGTTTTGGCTTCGGGTGTTACTTGGATGTTTAATTTTAAAATGACGGCATCTGCCATTTTTAAAGAGATGATACACAAAAATTTTGCGACGGTTGAATCAAACAAGGTGGATACCAACAAGCTTGTCATTGCCGTTGAATTTAATGGAGATGCGCGGGCCTATCCCATCCAATATATTGCCTATCATCACCGTGTTTTTGATACTGTTGGGGGCAAAATTATTATGGTTACTTATTGCTCCGCTTGTCGCACAGGCCGGGTTATCGAACCCATTTTAAATGGCAAAAGAGAGGCTTTTCGTTTGGTGGGAATGGACCATTTCAACGCCATGTTTGAAGATAAAACTACCCATTCATGGTGGCGCCAAGAAAATGGCGAGGCAATAGCAGGTAAATTAAAAGGTGAAAAATTGCCTGTTTTGCCCTCCGTTCAAATGAGTCTCGCCGATTGGATTAAAATATACCCGAAAGGAAAAATATTGCAAGCAGACACAATTTTTGTGAAACGGTATAAAAACTTGGAGGGATTTGACGCAGGAACGCGCAAAAGCAGCTTAGAAGGAACTGACTCTGCCAGTTGGAATGAAAAAAGTTGGGTCATAGGAATTTTGGATGAATCTAACATTTCCTTTGGAGCAAACCATGCCCGTGCATACGATTGGAATTTATTGAAGAAAAAGCGGGTAATTGGGGATACTTTTAATAATAAAAAAATTGTGATTTGGATTTCTAAAAATGAGAAGAGTTTTTTCGCATTCTATTTACCCAGTAAAGTGGGTTCTGAAGATTCCTTTAGGATTAATACAGACAATTCACTGCAAAACGGAGAAGCCTTTATCATTTACCCAAATGGAATGCTTGGTTGGAGACATTCGGGTAAAACGGAGCCATTAAAACCTGTAGCTGCTTATCAAGAATTTTGGCACAGTTGGCGCATCTTCCATGGAAACGCGCGTTATTTGAGAAAATAATTTATTGAAAATAATACCCAGATTCTTCTATCCGATTGCCTTTTTCTAAATCGCAAACAGCGAAGTGAAAATTCTTTTGAATTGAGTAGGCGCCGTATTCTCCATTTTTGTTCACAGCTAAAATTCCAATTTGATTGTCTTTAGACAATTCTGGCATTTTTTTCACAATTCTTTCAATTGTCATTTTGCAAGCTTCTTTAGGCGAATAACCCTGTCGCATCAATTCAACGGTAGTATGTGCACCGCAAATGCGAATCACCATTTCCCCCAATCCGGTCGCAGTTGCCGCGCCTATTTCATTGTCTACAAACAATCCCGCGCCAATGATAGGAGAATCGCCAACCCTGCCGCGGAGCTTATATGCTAGCCCACTGGTGGTGCAGCTGCCGCTGATGTTTTGTGCGCTGTCTATGGCAAGCATTCCAATGGTATCATGGTTGTTCTCATTGCCTTGTTTTTCCAGTTCCTTTTGCTTGATTTTCCACTTTTTATATTCTATACTAGCTTCTGCAGAAAGTTTATATTTTTCTAGTTTAAACCCATTTTTTAAGGCAAATTCTTGGGCACCAGAGCCTACTAGCATCACATGGGGTGTTAATTCCATTATTTTTCTGGCCACAGAAACGGGATGTTTTATTCTTTCCAGAAATGCAACCGAGCCCGCTTTCCCATTTTCATCCATAATACATGCATCTAAAGTTACATGTCCAGTGCGGTCGGGCAATGCACCAAGTCCTACGCTTAAATTGTGTGACGATTCCGTCAGATTTGCGCCTTTTTCAACCGCATCTATTGATTTTCCATTGTATTTTAAAATCTCCCAAGCTTCAGTATTGGCATCAAATCCAAATTTCCAAGTACTTATGACAAGGGGTTTTTTCGCTTCAGGCGAAACTCCCGCTTTTAAAGTTTTTAAGCTCGATAACAGTGGAATGGTGAATGCAGAAATGCGAATAAAATTTCTGCGATTTATTTTTTTTATTTGTGTCATTTGGGAATGAAATTTAATGCTTTTTACCCTCGGGCTTTTTCGCATTTTTAGGGCTTGTTCCTTTAAGGGTAATTGTAATGTAATGCGCAACATCACGCACTTGGGCATGTGTAAGTTTGTGGCTGAAAGCTGTCATACCTTTGGCTTTAACTCCGTGTTTTATGACATGCACTATAGAATGGTAATGGTTTCCATGAATCCAGTAGTTGTCGCAAAGATTAGGGCCAAAACTTCCCTCTCCCTTCGATCCATGGCAGCCGGAACATTTGCTTTCAAAGACAATTTTTCCCGCAGAAAGTGAAAAGGAATCTATTTTATTTGGTGCAACAATTCGTGTGGGATTTTGAAATGAAAAAATAGAAAAAAGAGCAGAACAAAAGAACAATGCTGCGAATGATCTAAAAAAGAATTTGGTTTTCATTGTGCTAAATTATTAGAAAAACGCCATACTTCAAAACTATTTTAAATATTCCAATTGTATTCCATAATGACGCATGGAATATGCGATAACATTCCGTCGGTATGAGGCAGGATAAGCGCCGATTCTCCATTTTCTGGGACTAGGGAAAATACTAGCAATACCTGCTGCTTGGTTAACACTTAGCTTTTTTGCTGAAGTGCCATAATATTGTTTTGCCGCTGCCTCAACCCCAAAAAGACCATCACCCGTTTCCGCAATGTTTAAATACACCTCCATAATTCTTTGTTTGCCCCATATAAATTCTATCAATAGGGTAAACCAAGTTTCCAAGCCTTTTCGCACCCAACTTCTACTTTCCCATAAAAATACATTTTTGGCAGTTTGTTGGCTGATCGTGCTTGCACCGCGAACTGGGCCACCTCTTTGATTGCTAGAAATTGCACTTTTTATGGCTGCAAAATCAAAGCCCGAATGGGAACCAAAATGCTGGTCTTCCCCACAAATTACAGCGAGCTGCATATTGGTAGATATTTCATCCAAACTTTTCCATTCCTTTTGGATGTGAAATTCTTTTTTTTCACTGGCCATTTTGCGCGAAAACATAGTTAAAGTCCAACTGGGATTAACAAATTTAAAAAGCAAAACAAGAAAAAGAGATAGTGTAATAAAACCAATAACAATGCGAATAATCCAGCGGCGAACTAAAATAATCCAAGGCAATGCAAGCAATGACATGCAACAAATGTAACAGAAAAAAGTAAAAATAGAATATTGAACTTATTTACTCAACCCTGCTTGTGAACAAAGCTGGTCGTAGGATAGTTCCCTTAATTCTCCCTCGGTGTACTTGCCTAGGGGATTTGTAGCCAACGGTTTGGTTCCGGTTACTATCAATGCAGTTTTGGGAACTACAATCAGTCTGAATTGTATTTCAGGATTCACCTTGCCAGGGAATTTTCCAGAATTGTTCAGCACCGTAATTCCGGCTTTACCAGGGCTCACTGCTGCCGACCAATAATCCATACTACCACCTATAGCAAAGCGAAAAATGTCTTTTGGCAGCAAGCCAATTTTTTCGTCGGGCCAAATGGTGGGCTCATAACCATAAAATTTTGCATAAACCAATACGGACGCATTTTTCAACAGTTCTTCTGAAATTGCAGGAATATCGAACTCGCAATTAAAAGTCTCTTCTCCGATAAGGTTTACGGTTTTTGACCAAATGGATTGGTTGTTAAACTCTGTATTTAACCACTCACTGCTTACAACTTGTTGTTCTTTGGCAACATTAACAGGTGTTTTTTTCTTACATGATGATACAAATACGATAGCAATTGCTATTACAATTTTTACAAAAAAACCAAAATATGGGGTTTTCGCCTGCATCATCTGAAATTTGACTATACAAGTTTAAATGATTTTAATCAGATTTCAAAGCGTTTCTGGCGAAACTTGCAAAAAAATGACAGTGGTTGACAATTATGTATAAAAAAGCCATAAAAAAATGACCTTAACCCAAATGCCTAACCACGGCGGGGGTAGGGTTAGCAAATTGCCGCTTCTTGCCTTCGAGGCAAAAAGGCACGCAAATCACGATGCAATTGCAGTTGAAGTTTTTATAGAACAAGTGTTTTAGCCAATGCAATTGTAGATTTCTACGACATTCCTATTTATACTTATTCAAACCCTTGAATCCCATTCACCGTTGTATATTTCAATACATTGTTTTTATTGGGATAAATCCTTTTAAATGCGCTTTGAACCATTATGGTAGCCTCGTGAAAACCGCAAAGGATCAGTTTTAACTTTCCTTCGTATTGGTTGATATCTCCAACCGCATAAATACCGGGAATGTTTGTGCTGTAATCCAATGTGTTAACGTCAATCGCATTTTTTGTAATATTAAGTTCCCAATCTGCAATGGGACCAAGCTTTGGAGACAATCCAAATAGAGGCAAGAAATAATCGGTTTCCAAAACGAAATTTGGAGAATCTGTTTTCTCTAATTCTACCGAAACCAAACTATTTCTCCCATTCAAACCCACAACTTCACTGTTGGTAATTAGGTTTATTTTACCGCCGCTTGCCAAATCCATTGCTTTTTGAACACTGTCCAAGTGACCCCTGAACTCGGTTCGCCTGTGCACCATGGTTACTTTTGCGGCAACTTCTGCTAAAAAAATAGTCCAATCTAGGGCAGAATCACCCCCACCCGCGATAACAATATTTTTGTTTCGGTACTTTTCTGGATTTTTTATGATGTAATCAATGCCATTGTCTTCATAATTGGCGATATTAGAAATCGGCGGTTTCCGGGGTTCGAAACAGCCAAGGCCACCCGCAATTGCGATGTTGGGCGCGACATGCTTTGTGCCTTTGTTTGTAGTAACTGCAAATTTACCATCCTCAAGAACTTCGATTGTTTCTGCGCGTTCGCCCATTGTAAAACCAGGTTTAAAGGGCGCAATTTGTTTTAGAAGATTTGATACCAAATCACCAGCCAGTATTTTTGGAAACCCTGGTATGTCGTAAATGGGTTTTTTGGGATAAATTTCTGTCAATTGCCCACCTGGCTCTGCCAATACGTCTATGATATGACAATGTAACTTTAAGAGACCCGCCTCAAATACGGTAAAAAGCCCAACAGGGCCAGCACCTATAATGATTATATCCGTTTCTATCATCAATTTAAAATTGCAAATTTACCATCCAATCTTTACCCTAGGGTAATAAAAATCACATTCAAACTTTGTTTCATTGAACAAACGTCATAAACAGTTAAAAACAGCGAATTTTCATTCGAATGTTAAAATACCTAAAATGGAGTAAAATTACGTCTATGGTAACATTTTTTCAAAAGCCAAGATTATGCAGCAAATTATACCTACTAAGCATTGGGCAACATACTTATGCAACAACGAAATGGAGGAAATGAAACAAGTGCTCTACAATACCTTGATAACCTAAAGATATGCGGTTGATATAACCAGAAAGTGACCAATTCTGATAGGAATTGGATTTTTGAAAACAATAGGTTTTATTAGGCTATGTATGCAGTTAACAATGTCACTCATCTGGATATTAGCTAACTTTTGCTTTACAAATAAGCTTTAATAAGTTCTTAATTTGTTTATCTGGTATGTTATTCATTTCGCCTTTGGTATAGATAGCGAAAAGCATCACCCTAGTTTGTAAAATATTTACAAAAAACAAACTCAGGCACCTCCAGATTTGCCTTTGTTTATTGAAGCAATTGCCAATCGTATTTTATAAATATCGTTGCCAATTGGATTGCCTTCAGTTGGGTTTTCTTCCAGTTTCGTATAGAGCTCTGCAAACTCGGTTTTTAAAGAGGGATATTTTTTAGTAGCCTTTTAGCTTCTTTTTTAAAGTTGGCTGAAAGATCAATACTATAGTTTATTCAAAAATCTATAGCGGATGTAGCTTTCAACTTGCCTTTTTTGAATAAGCTTGCCTCTTCAAGTCCCGCCTTGATGTTGTCTAAAATATCTTCTTTAGTAAGTTCCTCATCCGTTTCTATTTTCTTAACACATCAATAAGAGCATTGTTTAGGTCTTATACGAAAAATATGTTGTATATCAATATGTGCAAAAGAAAAGGGGGAGTATAGACGTTCAAGAATCGAATCGATTGAAAGTTTGTAGCTACTTAAATAAGAGGTTAGGGACTCAAAACCAAGCTGCAGAAATATTTGAAATAAGCATTAGAAGTGTTAATAGAATTTGGGCAAATTACAAAATGTCCTATCCCACTGACGACGCCGTTCTTAAATCAGTATTTCTTGCTATTAAAGAGGCTACAAAAAAATGGACTATGCCCATCAGAAATTGGGGAATAATCCTAAATCAATTTAACCTTATATTCGGAGACCTTAAAATGAAATCATAAAAAAGTATTTTACACACTTAATTGGATACTGTCCTTTCAAAATGTTGCTTTATTTAATATTCAGCACCTGCATTGAGCCAAGAATCAATTAGTTTAATTTCGTTTTCTGGCAAACCAATACCCTTGTTCCATTGAATAGTGGGCATGTCTTTTTTTACGATAACATGATCTCTAAATTTGCCATTTTCTATACGAATCTATAGACTATCCCAATTATTTAAATCGCCGCCCCATATAGCATAAATATATTTGTTTTCACCATGGCAATATTTACAATTTTGATCAAAGATGGTTTTAATATCTTTTAAATACGTAATCTTTTCTTCATTTTTTCTAAATGCAGCGCAAAACGATACAATTAAGAGAATCCCTATTACTCTTTTTTTCATAGTCACAAAACAACTACAGTTAAACTGTCAAAAATTTGATAGTGTGCGTAATGTATTTTTGGATGTGTAAATAGACATAAATTTAATTCTTTTGAGTTGTCAGACCAATTCTTTAAACTTTCCTTTGCTTTTCCGAATTGTACAAGCCACAACTTTATATTCTGGGCACATTGCATCAGTGTCGCATTCGCTGCTGGTAATGTTGTTCATGGCAATTTCAGGAAAGTGAAATGTAGAAGAAAAAATGCCGGGTTTTACTTCGTCACTTATTTTGGCCTTCACATCTACCTTACCTCTAGCACTTATTACACACACCATATCTCCGGATTTAATTTCGTGTCTTTCTGCGTCTATAGGATGAATTAACAACAAATCTTCTGTTACAATTTTTACGTTGCCAGTTCTGCGCGTCATAGTGCCGTTGTTGTAATGTTCCAATTCGCGATTGGTGGTAATAATGTAAGGAAATTCGGCGCCATTTTTTATAATTTCACTGGTTTCGCGCCATTCTGCAGATATGAATTTTCCCTTACCACGTTTAAATTCTGTAATATGCAATATTTCTGTATCAGTGCCGTCTTTGGCTACTGGCCATTGTTTTCCGTTATCGCCCAATTCTTTCCATTTTACACCTTCAAAAAATGGAACTATTTGTGCAATTTCCTCTAGCAAAGTTTCGGCATTATAATCGGCTTGTTCGTAACCCATGCGGTTCATAATATCCACCATGATTTGGCCGTCGGATTTAGTGCCTTCTAATGGTTCTACTACTTGTTGTACTTTTTGAATGCGGCGTTCGCCGTTGGTGAAAGTTCCACTTTTTTCAAGAAAAGAAGCTGCGGGCAATACCACGTCTGCCATTAACGCAGTTTCAGTCATGAAAATTTCTTGTACTATCAACAAATCTAATTTTCCCAAAGCTGCTTTTACATGGTGCGTATTGGGGTCGGTTTGCACCACGTCTTCACCCATTAGCCAAAGTGCTTTTAATTTACCAGCCAAAGCGGCATCGTACATTTGGGGAATTTTATAGCCCACATAATTTGGCAATTTGGCACCATAAAAAGCTTCGTATTTTTGGTGGTATTCTGGAATGGTAACATCAAAATAACCTGCCCCTTGGTGGGGTTGGCATCCCATGTCTGCTGCGCCTTGTACATTGTTTTGGCCACGCAATGGATTTACGCCAACTCCGCGGCGGCCAATATTGCCAGTAATCATTGCCAAATCTGCAATTTGCATTACGGTAAACGTACCCAATGAATGCTCGGTAACACCCAATCCATGAAAACTCATGGCATTCGGAGCAGATGCATAAGCCATGGCCGCTGCCCGCACTAAAAGGCAATCAACCCCGGTTATTTTTTCAGCTTCCGCAATATCCAAAGCCAATATTTTTGTTTTAAAATCATCGTATCCTTCGGTTCTGTTTTCAATAAAACTTTTGTCTTCCAAACCTTCGGAGATGATGTAATACAGCATCATATTTAGCAGAGCTACATTGGTTCCAGGCCTTAACTGTAGATGGTATTTTGCATATTTGGCCATTTCAGTCCTGCGTGGATCAATAACGATGGCCGTGTTTTTCATGGCAAACTGTTTGAGTTTGGCGCCGGTAACAGGGTGTCCGTCTGTTGGGTTGGCGCCTATTACCATGATTAAATTTGTAAATTTTAAATCCACAACCGAGTTGGTGGCAGCCCCTGTTCCAAATGTGCGTTGCATGCCTAAAGCAGTAGGTGAGTGGCAAACTCTAGCGCAACTGTCGATGTTGTTGGTGCCAATGGTCGCGCGAATGAATTTTTGCATGAGGTAATTTTCTTCATTTGTGCACCTGGCGCTAGAAATGCCTGCTATATAATCTGGACCAAAATCCGTTTTAATGGCATTTAATTTATCGGCAATAAAATCATAGGCTTCATCCCATGTTGCTGGCGTTAATTCTCCATTTTTTCGAATCAACGGAGTGCGCAAACGGTCTGGATGGTTGTAAAATCCAAAGGCATAGCGGCCTTTTAAACAAGTATGACCTTCATTTACCTTAGCATCATATGGCGCTTGAATGCTTTTGACTTTTCCATTTACTGTGGCTACATCCAAGTTGCAACCCACTCCGCAATAGGTGCAAATGGTGCGGGTTTTTTCAGTGCCCACAATGCTTTTGCTTTCAAACACGTCTGATATTGCAGATGTTGGACAGGCTTGGGCACATGCTCCACAGCTAACACAATCACTTTCAAAAAAATTTACTTCAGATCCTTTTACAATATGACTGTCAAAACCGCGTCCAGCCATGCTTAAAACGAATTGACCTTGGACTTCTTCACAAGCCCTAACACATCTGAAACAGTTGATGCATTTGCTCATATCCGAGGTCATATAGGGGTGGCTTAAATCTTTTTCTCTGTCTAGGTGGTTTTTCCCTTCTGGGTAGCGCACTTTGCGCACCCCTACCTTGGCAGCCACTTCTTGCAATTCGCAATTGTTATTCACTTCACAAGTAAGGCAATCCAATGGGTGATCTGTTAAAACCAATTCTATTATATTTTTTCTAAGTTTTTGAATACGGTCGCTGCTTGGATAAATGTAACTTCCGGGCATTACGGGAGTGTGGCAACTCGCCATGCTTTTGGCGCTGCCATTTTCTGTCAGAGCCACGTCAACGCTGCAAATGCGGCAACTTCCAAACGGTTCCAAATTTGGCGCATCGCAAAGGGTTGGAACGAGTTCTGCGCCATGAATGCGACGAACCAATTGAAGAATGGTTTCTCCGTCGCGAATTTCGTGAGGCACGTTGTCGATATAGGCAATTTTGGCATCCACTTTTGGGTTAGAATTGCTGCCAGAATTTTTGTCGGAGCCTGTTTCACGGGCTGTAATTATTGGGCTGGATGAGGATTTTGTGTCGAAGGTCATACAAATAGGTTTGACGAATGAAGGTTGCAATTTAGGGAAAAAATGAAACAATTGCGTTGTGTGTTGTTAAAACAGGACAATATCACCAAAATGGGTTCGCGTTTTCAGGATCGAATTCTATCTCACAGACGGAATTAATACAAATTGCGTCTGCAAATGGACGGTATTAATATAAATTGCGTCTGCTTATAGACGGAATTAATAGAAATAGCGTCAATGAATGGACGGAAATAGATTGAATTGCGTCCATAGTTCGTAAAAAAGTTTTATCTTTGTGCCAATAAGATGCAATAAGACAAACTGCGATGGACATTGTTCGATATTTTTCTAGCAAATGGCAAAAAGACTTTAAACCAGGAAAGGTTTTGGCTTTGTATGGACCCCGTCAAGTTGGGAAAACAACATTAGTAGAAACATTTTTAAAAAAACAAAAAGGTGTATTGTTCACAGATACAGGGGAAAATTCCGATTTGAAGGAAATTCTAGACAGTCTATCGTTGCAAAGAATTCGGAATTTCTTTGCTGGATACGACATGGTTTTTATTGATGAAGTGCAAGAGATTGAAAATGCTGGCAAAGCGCTGAAATTGATGACCGATCACTTAAAGAAGACAAAAATCATTGTAACAGGCTCGGCCATGATGGATTTGGCAGGGAAAATTGGCGAGCCCCTTGTTGGAAGGCAAGCGGTGTATCAAATGTTCCCAGTAGCAGCTACAGAATTGAGAGATACTTTAGGCGGAGCTGCTGTGCAAATGATGCTGCCAGAACTTTTGGTCTATGGAAGTTATCCAAATATTTTTCAGCTGGAAAATAGAGATGAAAAAGAAAAGTACTTAAAACAAGTGCGTGATTCTTACCTTTTAAAAGATATTCTGGCATATGATGGTATTCGAAATTCAAAAAAAATCCTGGATTTGCTGAGAATGCTTGCCTTTAGGATAGGAAAAGAAATATCCATTGAAAACATTGGCAATGCGCTTGGCATGGGAAAAAACACCGTCGCCTCCTATTTGGATTTACTGGAAAAGGTTTTTATTATTTACAATGTGAGGGGGTTTACGAAAAATATGGACAATGAAATTACCAAAACAAGTCGCTATTATTTTTATGACAATGGGGTTCGAAATGCGATCATCAACAATTTTAATTCCATCGGCATCAGGGACGATGTAGGTGCACTTTGGGAAAACTTTATGTTTATGGAACGAATGAAAAAACAGCATTACGGTGGAAAGAAAGCCGCTAACTATTTTTGGCGGACTTACACACAACAAGAGATAGATTTAATAGAGGAAATAGATGGTACGATTACTGCATATGAATTTAAGTATTCACCAGGAAAAAACAAGCCGCCTACATTGTGGGCAAAAAACTATCCTGACACGGCGTATTTTGAGGTTCATAAAAACAATTGGTTTGAGTTTATATAAACTCTCAAAAAAACTGTAATGGTGTATTATGCAGCACACACAGATTGTGTATTGCCTCAATTTTTAGGAAAATGATAAGATATGGATGGGTGAATTCGGAATTGTCATTGTTTATTCCTAATCTTGTATAAAATAAACTGCCATGAAAAAAATCTACGTATTCTTACTTATGCCTTTTCTACTAGTAACCTGCAAAAAGAAAAAGGACGATTGTGAAACCAAGAATTTCGGAAGTTTGAAAGTTGCTTTCGGCGCTTTTACGAAAAGACATTCCATCATCATAACTTACCCTGGGGCGGCCAATGCACGGGAGAAAATTGTACCCATTGGCGCAACCAGCGATACCGTGCAGATACCGCCAGATGTGTATCCCATTACCATATCAAGTTTAAATTCTAGTGGACAGGTTGTAGATCAGTCTGTAAAATCAACGACCATTGCCAAGTGTCAGCAAAGCGATTTATCCGTTCCATTTTAAATTATTTGGGTTATAATGAACTTTATCACTGACATTTTATTTACGCAGTATTACGAAGTAAAAAGCAGGGGGATACCCTAAAATCAGCAAAAAATACGGGAATATTGCTTGTGTCGGTATTCATTATTTTGATTTTTATTACCTCATTTATTGTGTTGAATTTGTTTCACCTTTGGGATTCAATATCCACACAGTTGATTGGCAGAGTAACAGAAAAAATACTTGGTTTAATATTGCTGGGATTGACTTTCGGAACTTTGTATTTAATTTATGGGAAGCACGAAAAATATGACCAAATAATAGAAGAATACGAAGTGAAAGGAGAAAATGAAAGACAACAAATCTACAAAAGCGCGAGGAAAAGGCTCTTGATATTATTTTTTAGTATGTTGGTTATATCTGTATTCTGCGTAATAATATAAAGCCACAATTCTTGGTTTTCGTGCACATTTGGGGGGCAATTCAGTTTTCTCGCTTACCTTTGTAAATAAACATATTTTGCATTTTCACGATTTTCTTTTCGATTATGACATTCAAGATGGGTTGGATGATATGGGATTTGAAACCCCAACTCCTATTCAAGAACAGGCCATTCCTATTATACAAAGCGGCCAAGATTTAATTGGTTGTGCCCAGACCGGCACTGGAAAAACCGCGGCATTTTTGTTGCCTGTATTAGACAAACTGGCCAGAAACCCTTCGCACCATACTGATACGCTAATTATTGTGCCAACCCGCGAATTAGCACTTCAAATCTCACAAGCCCTGCAAGGATTTTCGTACCATACACCCATCAGTTCACTGGCCATTTATGGAGGCAATGATGGAATGGCTTTTGAAAGAGAAAAAAAGGCCATTTTGGAAGGAGCCAATATTATTATTGCCACCCCAGGCCGATTTTTAGCGCATATTAACATGGGTTATGTAAAATTTAATCATTTAAAACATTTGATTTTGGATGAAGCAGATCGAATGCTTGATATGGGTTTTGTGGATGACATCATGCGCATAGTAAAAGAGTTGCCCGCAAAACGCCAAACTTTGCTTTTTTCGGCTACAATGCCCCCAAAAATTAGAACTTTGGGAGCAAAATTGTTGCATAATCCAGTACAAATTAGCTTGTCTGTTTCCAAACCTGCAGAAGGGGTTACTCAAGGCGCGTATCTGGTTTACAATGCCAATAAAAATGCACTCTGCACCGCTATTTTAAAGGATAAAAAACTACCCAGTGTTATTATATTTTCAGGCACAAAAATTAAAGTTAAAGATTTAGAAAGAGACCTTAAAAAAGCTGGATTTAATGCCCGCGCCATTCACTCAGACTTGGATCAATCTGAAAGGGAAGAAGTGCTGCGTGGCTTTCGAAGTAAAAAAATACCTGTACTTGTGGCCACTGATGTGTTGTCTCGTGGTATTGATATTGAAGACATTGGCATGGTTATCAATTTTGATGTACCTGGAGATGCCGAAGATTATATCCACCGCATTGGCAGAACCGCAAGGGCAGCAACTACGGGAGAAGCCATTACCTTTATTTCAGAATTGGATCAAAGAAAATTTCAACAAATTGAAGCATTAATTGGGGCAGAAGTTCCAAAATTACCGATGCCGGAAGGCATTCCCAAAGGCCCCGATTACAATCCCAACGTGAAACCCAAAGGGGATTTTAAAGGGAATAAAAAGCCTTTTCATAAATTTAAAAAGAAATAGTTGAAATACACATGAATCGCAAAGCGAAATTTGTTTTCAAAACATTTTTTAAACATGATTTTAAAGCAAGTATAACCGTATTCTTTGTTGCGCTTCCGCTTTGCTTGGGTGTTGCTTTGGCTTCAGGTGCGCCGGTAGTAAGTGGAATTATTGCCGGAATTGTCGGCGGTTTGATAGTAACGCTGGTGAGTGGATCCAGTCTCAGTGTGAGTGGTCCAGCCGCTGGTTTAACTGCCATATGTACCGCGGCAATCACAGACCTTGGCGCATTGGATATCTTTTTCGTTTCTGTGAGTGCAGCAGGAGTAATTCAAATTTTATTGGGAGTGTTAAAGCTGGGTGGATTCTCACATTTTATTCCCAGTGCGGTAATTAAAGGAATGTTGGCCGCCATTGGTATTATTTTGATGACCAAACAGATACCTTTGATCTTGGGATACGAAAAACCTGATTTTTATACGGATGAATTTTTTAACGTGTTTACCTTGCATTCTGGCTTCGACCATAAGGAAGGATTCTTTCCCCACATTTCAGAAGGCACCATTTTGCTTTCTATATTGGCCATATTCGTAATTTTTATTTGGGATCGATTTTTAGCAAAAAGAATTTCATTTCTTTCCTCAAGTTTTGTGGTTGTAATCATCATTTCAGCGCTTGCTCAATGGATCCCGGAAAACTGGCATTTTTTAGCATTAAAAAATTCGCATTTTGTAACGTTACCGAACAATATTTTTGCGGATATAAAATTCCCTAATTTTAAACAAGCGTTGGGCAATGGTATGGTATGGAAATATTCCTTAATTATTGCATTCGTTGCCTCCTTAGAATCTCTGTTAAGCCTAGAAGCCGTGGATAAATTAGATCCTATGAAAAGGGTAACACCGCCGAACCGTGAATTAATTGCACAAGGCAGTGGAAATTTTATAAGCGGTTTGTTTGGCGGCATTCCCATTACATCTGTAATTGTGAGGAGTTCGGCAAATGCATCGGCTGGTGCAAAAACCAAATGGTCCTCTTTTACCCATGGCGTTTGGTTGTTATTGGCGGTCCTTTTTGCCATTCCATTTATCCAACTGATTCCTTATTGTGTTTTGGCCATTATTTTGTTTCTCACGGGTTATAAGTTAACTAAACCCAGCATGTATAAAGCTATTTTTAGCCAAGGAAGAGAGCAGTTTTTGCCTTTTGCCGTAACCATCATTGCTATACTTTCTACAGATTTATTGATTGGCGTGGTCATTGGTACAATCTACGCCATTTATTTTTTGATAAAACATACATACCGTGCAGGCTATACATATTCCGAAGCCAAGCATGGCAATATTTTGCATATTCAAATTACCTTTGCTTTAAATGTGAGTTTTTTAAACAAAAAAAGAATGAGAAATACCTTGGATAAAATCCCGCCTTATTCTGTTGTAACCCTTGAAGCTACGGATAGTGTTTATATAGATTATGATATTTTAGAGATTACCCAAGACTTTAAAGTAAAGGCAAAAGAAAAGCACATTGAATTAATTTTTATTGATGTGCCAGACGTTAAAGTCTTGGATTATCATTGATATCCTTTATTTAGGGTTCATTTGCGCCAAATCGTTTAATGTTTCTTTCATTCCTTTTTCATATGGCGTTGCCATTATACCAAAGCGTTTTTCAAATTTATCACTATTTAATTTGTATGGAATTTCAAATTGATATTGCATTTCATAAACTTCTCGCAGAATGGGAATAAATATGCCTAACACACGCACCATAAAAGGCTGAATATTGCTGTAAGATGTAGATTTCCCCATTTCTTTTGCTACCAAATTTACCCAATCTTCGCCAGTAAATCCGCGTTTTTCTGTGGGCAAATTCCATATTTGATTGTATGCATCGGGTGTGTTTCCTAGCAGTGCCATCGCTTTTCCTGCATCTTCAGAATAGGTATAAGTATGTGGTACTTTTGGATAGCCAATCCATTGGGCTTTTTTGTTTTTTATAAATTGATTGTATGTTGCAATCATTACCAAACTTAACTCTGTGGAAGGTCCATAATAATCTGCACAACGTGCGATAATGGCTTCCACTTTTCCTGCTTGCATATCGTCTAGAATCATCTGGTCAATTTCTTTTCTCACTGCGCCTTTTTTACTAAAAGGTTTCATGTTCGATTCTTCAGTTATGTTTCCAATTTCAGCAGTATCTATGGCATATACGTTGTCAACAAAAACCAATTTACACTTATATTTTGCGCAAGCATCCAATACATTTCGCATCAATACCGGCCATTCTTTTCTCCAGGTTTTAATGTCGTATTTAAGTCCAATGCATAAGTAGGCAACATCACTTCCTTCTATGGCTTTGTAAACATCTTCCTTGAGAGTTAAATCTGCCGAAAGCAATTCGTCATTCTGATTTACCTTTTTTGGATTTCTAGAAACCAAGCGAATGTTGGTCTTGAATTTGGGAAGTTCTTTGGCCAATGCCTGGCCGATAACGCCGTTTGACCCGAGTATGGTTTGCATGTATTTGTGGTTTCTGTTTGCAAAAGTAGTATTTATGCTAAAATAACTTAGATAAAGCCGATAGAATGTATGGATTCGCTGGGTGGGTAATACGAAAAGGTAGGTGAATGGCAAATACAAACTATTTCTGGAGGAGAGTTTTCCATGCGGTTACATTGCACAAAAGACATCATGAAATCTAATTTTGCCAAATCAAAGATATCACCCATCAAAAATTGCGTTTCGCAAACCCAAACCTACGTTTCACAGGTTTTAGACATAATGTACACCGGCAGTTCCTTTTTTTGAATTACAATTAAAACCATGAAAAAAACAGGCATCGTCTTCCTCTCTCTTCTCACCCTTTGTTCAAGCGCTTTCGCACAAATTAAAGGGGGTAATTTACAAATAGTAGATTGCGTTTCTCTGAATTTTGTAAGCTCAAGTTTCAACGTTGAAGGGGGGAACATGCAATTTAAAAGCAATTCCACCGTGGATGTTGAAATGTCCGTAGTAGATAAAAAAGGTGCAATTATATCGATGGAAATTGGATTGTTGGTGTACGACGATAAAGGCAACAAAACAAAATTTACTTCCGCCGCCAAATTGAATGTGAAAACCGGCTTATTTGAGGCTCAAATTAAATTGAGCAGCAAATACGATGCTGATTTTGTAGGGGGTGAGGCCAATTGCGATTTGCTTAATACTTCTGGAGACAAGCGAAGCGTTACCCAAAGCTTGGCTAAGGATGCAGATTTTACCAATTTCGAAATCTTATTAAATGGCCATAAAAGACCCGCCAAATATGGCCAATGTTGGGTTTTTGCAAGCACATCCTCTAATTCATCTTCATTTATTGATCTAAAAGATTTGGATGTGGAATGTACCATATCAAAAGATGCAAACGGCAAACCCATTTTTGGGGCGGTACTTGGATTAAATACTACGCAGAACGACAAAGCCGTTCCCTTGTCTGATGTGCTAGAATGGGGCCAAGTAAGTGCTATCGCTGTCGTTACAATATCCAATGATGAAGGACAATCCTACACAATGAAAATCCAACCCCGGGGTTTGTTTGGAAAGTGGACTTTTGACGACTCACGTAGCATCGACAACAGCAAAACCCCATGGAATATTAGCAACATTGATTTCCAGTTTACAAATTCTTGCAAAGAAACTTTTGATGTAAAAACCGAATATAAAAAAGGACGTGACAATTCAACTTGGAGTTTTCATGTATGGAATGAAAGGTGGAAAATAAATCAAACGCGCTACGACAATTTTGCCATTGATATTGTTTCTGTAGGCCGGGGTGATATTAAAGGAACCTTTGGCATGACTTTCGAATTTGCATTTGAAAGCGGAAGCGCAACGCCAAAAAGTGTAGTTACAATTGCTGAAATTGTAAACTGCAAAGGCGAAGTAAAGTACATTGAAATAAAAATGACCTACAACGCAAAAACTGGCAATTGGTATGGCGCTGAGCAATTTACTCAAGTGAAAGAGTGTATATGGGCATTAAGCAATATGCGTACTAAAGTAACAAATGATGCTGCAGATGTAATATGCTTTAAACCCAAAAAGAAACCAGAAGTACGAACTACAACAATGGAATTTTTGGTAGAGGATTTTAGGTATAAAGTGGATCATAAATGAGCAAAATGAATCCAAAACAGAATTAATTGGCGCTGTTTTAGAAGAGAATTAACTTAATATTTGCCCAAGAAAAGCGGAATTTATTCCGCTTTTTCTTTTTAAAAATTTCAATTTACTTTCTTACCAAAACTCATCCGGATTTGCCTTTTTAAAAGCTTTTAAATCGGCGATAAACATTTCTATAGTCCGCGCATCTGTGGGAACTTCTTCTGGGTTTTTTACAGATACAAATTCGTGATAATCGTCATCTTCTTCGGGGTCTGTATTTCCACAAAGGCTGGCTATGCCCAAGCGGTTGGGAATAAACAATTCTGCGTCTATCAGTTCGGCCACAATGCGCGCCTCCGCATCTGCAAGGCTAATTCCATTGGGGTTGGCAAAAACAACTGTCCCCAAGGTTTTGGTGGTTTCGGTTGGGCGGTGTAGGTAGTGGAGGAGCATGGTTTTTTAACTTGCTAGCAATTTCTTTAATCCTTCAATACTTAAAGTATCAATTCTGCGATGCAACATGCGATGGCAATTGGAGCAAACCAAAGCTAAGTCTAGAAGTGAAGTTTTTGAACTGCTTGTGAATTCAGAAAGCGGTGTCCTGTGGTGGCATTCAATGTATTTGAAACCGAGTTCCCCATATTTAACATTAAAATCAAATTCACATGCTTCACAAAGTAATTTACCTTCAGTTTGAAACACAAAATCTTTCTTTTTAAATATGATTTTCGAATCACGTTCTCTGAATTTATGGAGTTTGTAAATAACGGCACCTTCTTGCACTGTGTTGATTTCACCACCTTCTTCCTCTTCTGGAATTAAGTAAAGTTGATTCGGAAGTTCTGCGTCATTTGCTATTTTTCGAATATGGTTGGCAATTGCATGAAGTTTTTCATTATTAAATTGAAATTCTTCAAATACTTTTCTATCCAATTGACTAAAAGATTGCATTCCCTTGCCATGATAGTTAGCATCTAGGGCCAAAAAGTTACTTAATTTTAAACTCACACCGTTTGAATTTCTGAACTTCACCTCATCTGGTCGAATATCAAAAATGGGCAGGCGATTTAACAGTCTAGAAAGTTCCTGAATTTCAGGGTTGCGCGAATGAATTTGCCCAGCTTCTAACCTCCAATACAAATCCAACGCTAAAATGATTTCATCTCTATGCCAGGCCGGGTTGCGCAAAATTATTTGGTGATTTTCCTTTTATTATTGCCTTATAATCCATACAAATTATTTTATGTTTTGCAAGTCCAACACTCCAATATGGCTTACACAGTAATCTGAAAAAATATTTTCAAATATTTTTATTTTAAAATCGGAACTACCCAATCGTATTGTTGAAAAAACTTCTATTCTATCATCTGTGCTTAAAAGATTAAGTTTATCGTTATCGCGAAAGAAATTCATAAAATCGTTTCTAGTGATTTCTTTTTCCTTTTGTTCATCCATGGGAGGGTATATATTTCGATTTTAAGATTTAAGTTGGCTAATTAAACTATGGTTTTGCAAGGCGAATATAATATGACTCCAATAATATTAGACAATATATTTTGGTAAAATAATAATTATTGTATTAAAGATTACGAGGTTTTAAAATTAAGGCAATTTGTGGAACCAAACCCCACGCCCTACCTTCGCGCCATGCAATTTTCCGAGATGGATTCTGAAATAAACCCGCAATTGGTGGGAGAATGGCAACTGCGGGATGCCGAAAAACAGCTGCCTAGCAACTTGTTTATGCAAATTAAAGACAGCGGCGAGGTATATGAAGGTACCAGGGATATTGATGTGGCTTTGATAGAGGGGGGGCGCAAGCTTCGTGTGGGTGTGGAAAGCAGTCCTCACCATTCTATTTTTGAAAGGGAAGGCAATGGCCTAGGAGGGTATGAAGGGGTGTGGCAAATGTGGGCAGAAGACCGCCGCAAATTGTTGGAAGAAGAACAGTGGCGCGCAGATGGCAGGTATATTGCCTTGTTTGACGGTAATGATTTTGCCTTTACCGGAAAATTCAAGGTAGAAAATGACCGCTTAACTTCTTATGAACTTACCTATTGTTTGTCGCCCATTGCGGATGAAATATTTCAATTGTTTTGCTTAACGGGTGGCGTTTTTACCTGCACATGGCATGTGGCAGATGGCAAAATGCATTTGGTGGATGAGGTGGGGAAAGAGACTGTTTGGGAAAAAGTGGAGCCGTGGTTTTGATAAATTCTAAATTTGACCTTGTATTGATGCGTTTGGCATAAACAATATTTTTTCTATTTTTAGTCCGAAGCTGCAGAAAAAAACAGCAACCATATTTTATCACAATCGTGTTTGTTTTTCATTTTATACAAATATTCACCCGTATTTTTCTTAAATGCGGTTGAAACAGCAAATGTTGAATTGAGTAGATAATCATGGCGGTTGCCCATATTTAATGGCGCCCAATTGTAACTTTCATCCAGCCGAACAGAAATTTCTGGCGCGCTGCAGCCAATGGCCAAGATGATGATATTTTCTCCGGAAGTTTTAATTTTTCCTATAATCGAATCTGTCCTGTTTTTTTGGATTTCTATTTCGCCATTAAATGTATAGCCCCTATTGATGACGTCCTCTTTTTGGGACGATTTAATGTAGTCTAAATTGCATTGTGTTTTTTGGGCAATGCATTTCCAGCCCAGTATGCTTTTTACCCTTTCTTCTGGCAGTGCCGAGGAATAAATGTCCTGAAAAATAGAATCTTTGAGAAACAACGATTCGGGGTACAATGCGTTGGTCACCAGTTTAGTATCGTCGGTACTGCGGACAATCATATATACCGGAATTCCATTTTTTAAACCTGGTTGAAATCCAAATCTTAGCATGGGGAAGGTGTACCAAAGAAAACGAAAACCACGAATGTTGTTTTTTTTGTAATGTGGAGTTACTTGCACATTTTTGCCAGCAAACAGGCCTGGGTATATATTGTCTATGAAAGCTTTCATGGGCAAATCATTGTAATCTTTTTCTTCCATGTAAAATTCAATTTGGTGCAGTTCTCGGATATCGGTAGAAACATCGGCAAAGGCAGAGTCAAACCAACCGCTGATGGTATTTTTAGCACCTTTCCAAATCGCAGTATTTTGCTGTGCAACCAATGCTTTTTTTAACTGTGCCAAGGGATAGCTCCAATTAGAATCAGCGGAGAATGCAGCTTGATCTCTTTTCTTTTTTGTGGCTGTAGGGCCGTATGGGTTTGCAATGGGTGTGGTGCAATTGATTTTTTGGTGGGTAACGCCGACACATGCATTTGGGACTGTGAAAACTGGCAACGTATCTTTAAAATGACTGAATGGGCGTTGCGCATCCGTTTTGAAATCTTTAATATAAGAAGTTATGCTAAATTGGAATACTTTTGTGAAAGAAAAGTCTGTAGCAATTGAAATGGAAACAGATCTGAAACGCACAAGAATGGTTTTCTTTTTTGATTTGGGATTGTAACTTACCATCAATAGTTTTTGAAAATTTTCAGACCAATGCCAAATTAAAGTATCGGTTTTTTTTATTTTCGGCATGAGATTTTTATTCAATTTTAAAAAGGTATCTCTTTCTGCGTTGCCTAGTAAAAAATGGAAACTTTTTACCTTTCCATTATTTTGGATTACTGCAATTTTAGGTCCGTAACAATCCATAGAACACTGTGCGGATGCACCAGCAACCCAAAAGAAGAAAAACAATCCGAGAATACAATATTTTAGCATGAATACAATTTTAGTAAAGACAAATTTAAGCGCGAAAATGTTGCCAACGGAAATTATTATTTTGGTAAATCTGATAAAGTGTGTTTTGGCATGTTGTTTAGCGGAGCAGCAGCAGCCGGCATGTGCATCGGAAGCTAAAGATTGTTGTTTCACAAAAAATGTTTAGACAATCAACCAGAAGTACATGACAACGGTGTGATCAAAATTATTTTATTGCCGGAATTTTCAACATTTCTGAATTATTTAGCTTCCTCTCTGCCTTTTATTTTATTCAAATCTTTGGCTTTTTCTGCATCATCGTCTTCTTTGTTGCTTTTTAGTTCATCTGCAAATTCATCAAGGTTGGGCTGACCCGCATTTACCCACGCAGTATACCAGAATGATGCCAAGGTGAATATGCTTGCCCGCATCCTTCTTTCAACCATTTTTTGCATTAAATCTTCATAATCTTTACAGTACTTTTCAGAATAAGTTTCAATTGCATTTCTACCGCTAAAACCAATGCTGTATTTGTCTGCTGGGTGCAGGTTAGTAGCGGATATTTCCATTTTAAAAACAGAATCTGTACAGGCGAAACTTTCGCCCATTCTATCCCAAATATATTCAGACGGATTTACCAAGTATTGCACGGTTCCGGTGAATAGATTAAAACTGTCCAAAAACAATTGTGGGATTCTACTTTCCCACAATGCGTGTATGCCTTCTTGCCCCGTTTTTTGGCCGTTATAGTTACTACTGGCATGCAATGGCACATGTGCATCGGCAATGTAATGTCCTATATCTGCACTGTATTTGAGTATTTTTTGTAGGTCTTGATCTTCAAAAGCTTTGGTCAATCTTTGTTGCACAAGCATAATATGCCAAGGCACAATTCCATGTGCCTTCAGGCTGTCCTCGCTGTATTTTTCAATGGCTTTAAACCAATTGTGTGGCAGCGTATCTAGTGGTGCTGTTTTTTCATAATGATCGCAGTCTAGATAGTGATGGCAAGCTTCGTCTTCGAAAAGATATCTTCTATTGTCGGGGTCTACGGCATGTTGGGTAATGTAATCTATATATTTTTTATAAAACCCAAATATTTCTGGCGGCAAAGCAAATACCGCCTGTTTGTTGATGGTTCTATGGCCTAAAAAGCCCCAGGCATAAGTTGGAATTGCCAACCCAAACAGGCACAAATAGGTGAAAGATTTCAGCATAAAAGCGCTTTTCATAAAATAGCAAAAAAAGTTAAAAATTACAATGGTAGATGAATGAAAAAAATGTTTTTTAAGTGTTATTCATTCACCAAATATTTTATTATAAATCCTTCTTGAGATTCAATTTTTATAAAATTCAAACCGGATGGCACAATTGCATGGAAATTGTTGTTTTTTAATTCACTCAAATTCCATTCTTGGAGTTTTGCACCCAATGGATTTGTAATCGTTATCTTTACGTTGTGCAAAAGTAATGAAGAAGAAATGTTGAAATTACCTTGGGTTGGATTGGGAGAAATCAGAATAGAATTGTTATTTAATTCCACCACACTGCTGGTGACATAGAATATGCAAGTTGAAGTATCTGTGCAGCTATTTTCAGCTACGGAAAGCGCATACAGGCCATCCTTTAATGGTGTATAAGATTTACCCGTTTCGCCAGCTATGGCAGAATAATTATTGTTGCAATCTAGCCATTGAAAAGTTGCGGTATTGACAGTAGTAGCTGCGCTTAACGTATTCCAAGTTCGTGAGATATTGACGTTGGCATTGTTAATTGTAACATTTAATGTGTATTGAATACTATCACACCCTTTTTTTGATAGTATAACATCTGTTATTATGCCGCTTGTGCTTACAGTTTTAGCGCCAGAAGGCACAGTATACATGCGACATTTGGTAATATTTAAATTTTGTTTTGAAGGCGAATTAATGATCAAATTGACTTTAATTGTGCTATCGCAACCGTAGTAATTACTTGAGAATAGTGTATCATAATAGGTACCAGAAGTTGTCCAAGTTTTTTTCTTAGTGGGACTTAAATAGGAATTACAAGAAGATGCGGAAAGTATGGCCGAAGTGGCTCCAGAAATCACTGTGTATTCTATGATACTGTCGCAATTTGCGTAGTTTGGTATTGTATCATAATATACTCCGAATTTGGTATAAGTAACGTCCTTATCCGTTGGACATACTATAAATCTACACATTCTCAAGGTTACTTTTGCAGTGCTTGATTTTTTAATATCCACGTTGTGAATCACAACACTGTCGCACCCTTTTGTGCTTTTAAATAAATATTTGTAAATACCCGAAACAGTAACCGTATTTCCATTTTTTAATTTTACTGAATTGCAACCTGAATAACCAAAATTCGTAGTGTCTTTTTTATAAATTGTCACATTGTGCGTTATAACGCTATCGCAGCCAACTGCATTTGGAATTGTAATAGAATATTTTCCTGAAATTTTATAGTAGCTCTTGCTTGTTGGATTCTGAACAGAGTCGCAACCTTGCAATGAAAATGATGAAGAAGTTGCCTTTAGTATTGTAACCGATATGGTCATCACCGAATCACAGCCTCTGAAGGAAATAATAGTATCTTGGTATTTACCAGAAACGGTTACACTTTTCTTCTTCGAAGGAAGCAAATATTTTGTACATCTTGTAATGGCAAATTTTGAATATGCTATGGTGTCGCAATAGCTTTTCCCAACAACAAAATTTGAAATTGAATCTTGCATAGCAAACTTATAGGCAGTGCCGTTATTTGCATTGTTCGTTTTATCAGCAATGCTAGAAATGCTGGTATTGTTTGCATAGGCAATTCCATCTTCATATCCATAATTTAACAATAAACCAGTTTGGTTGCTTGGATATCGTCTTGCCATACCTTCTTTAATTTGCGATTGACTGCGCGCATAATCCCAAATTCGGGTCTCTTCCAAGGTGCCTCCAAAACCAGTATTAGGATCTGCAATCCATATGTCCGAAGAGGTTGAACCATAGCTTATGGAAAATGTACTGTACGTTGCAGAGTCTGTGGCAGCGCCATCTACATATATTTTTAATTTTTTACCGTCAAATGTTGCGGCTACATGGTGCCATTTTTTTGCAGATACTGCTGTTGCTGTAGTTAAGGTAACCGAGGCAGCCCCGTTGTAAAGGGAAACATAGAAATACTGTGTATTTCCAGTACCTAGTTTATATGCACTGTTCGTGTTTTGATTCCAGATGATTGGCGCACAATCAGCGCATGGAGATGAGCTGTAATCCGTCCAAACCCATGTTTCAAGTGAAATTTTGGTTGGCCCATTTAATTTGGTTGTACCGGGAATAAGGATGTAATCGTCAACTCCATCAAAGTTCAATGCAGTTTTTTGTGAGAAACCATTGTTTGTTAATAATAAGAAAACCAGCGCTATCAATATGTTTTTCATAGTAAAATTGTTACATTTTAAATTTGGGAATATAGAACAAATGTATAGGTTAGATTTCGAAAATACAACCCTTGGTTCTATAAAATGTAATATGCAATTTTCAATCTAAGGAAAAAGCTAAGGCATAAATTAACGCAACTGTAATTTTGACCGGTACATCTGAACCGTATTTTGCAATCCAAAATACAGTGCATCACAAACCAAGGCATGTCCAATGGATACTTCTAATAAACTTGGAATGTGGTTTGCAAAATACTGCAAGTTTTCTAAGTCCAAATCATGCCCTGCGTTTATGCCAAGTCCCATTTGCTTCGCCAATTTGGCCGTCTGAATGTACGGCAATATTGCTTTTTTAGCGTCGGATTTAAACCCAGTGGCATAATTTTCGGTGTACAATTCTATGCGGTCTGTCCCGCATCGTTTTGCATGCTCAACAAGCGAAGGATTTGGGTCAAGAAAGGTACTCACACGGATGTTTTTGGCATGCAATCGAGCCACAATTTCACTCAGAAAAACCTGGTGTTTTTTCACATCCCAGCCTGTGTTTGAGGTAAGAACTCCAGGGGGGTCTGGTACCAATGTTACTTGTGTAGGTTGGATTTTTTCAACCAATTGCAAGAAATTTGTATCCGGATAGCCTTCAATGTTGAATTCTGTGGTTACAATTTCTTGCAATTCAAAAACATCTTGATATCGAATATGTCTTTCATCGGGTCTGGGATGCACTGTGATGCCTTCAGCTCCAAAACTTTGAGAATCTTTTGCCACTTCACAGATATTGGGGTTATTACCTCCACGTGCATTGCGCAGCGTTGCAAATTTGTTGATGTTTACGGATAGTTTTGGATTCATTCTTGATAAATTAACTGCACAAAAATACTTTGTTTGGTTTGGAATGCTATCTCGGCAGGCGATTTACTGTTTTGCAAGGCATACCGAATGCCAGTTTTCCAGTGTTTGTTTATTTTTTGGCGGAGTAAAATATACAGAGATTGGCCTTTTCCATAAAAAGCCATGGTTCCGAAATCATACATTAATTGGCTTTCGAAAGCGAAAATCCTAGCATAATACCAAGGCACGTCAAATAGATTATACCGGGCAGAAATTTGGCTGCGGGTTTTGGGAATAATTGTGGCAAATTGAAAAAAAGCTAAATTAGCTAAATAATTTTGATTCCCAAAATGTGCTTTATTGCTTTCCCCGCGCATTTGAAATTCGGCATTTTTATTAATGGGAACTTCAAAATGGATTCTAACTGTTTGAATTTGGTTGGTTGTTATCGTTTTATAGGGTTGCTGAACATCTGCACTAGCCGGTTTGTTTTGTGATCTAAATCGAATATAAAAATGCGATTTCTTTACTGGTGAATACTCTAACTGCCAAAGCATATCGGTGCCCCTCCCTATGCCATAAATTCTGTAGCCGAGCCATGGATTTACCCAAAAATCTGTGTAATGGTTTAAAACCAATTTGCGGGAAAACTTCCATTGAACCCCTGTGTATAATCCCTTCTCATTTTGATTGCTATTGCCAAATGCAGTATTGTATCTGCTTACAAAGCCAGGGGCATAATTTCTGTACAAAATAGATAAATCTATATTTTTTCCCAATGCAGTTAATATCCCTGCTACCATTCCAGTAGTGCGGTTTGTGGAACACCAAACCCATTCACTGAAAGCATGTATTCGCCCGATGGTATGCGACTGATAAAAGTTTAGAAAGTTCAAATTGTTTCCACTGGGATAATAGAATTTATAAAGGTCTTTACTTGCTTGCAAACTTTTTTCGGTGTGGGTATAATTGCCGCCAATTCCCCAATGCCCACTTTTGTTTCGTCTACCAATCCATCCGCCAGCCATGGTTTGCAAATTGTTGTGCTTGTTAGCAATTTCTTTCTGTGTCCTATGGTAGCCATCCAAATCCACAGACGAAAAATATATTTCTCCAAAACCGTTCGTATCAGTAAGGGTTACATCGGTTTTGTTTTTAGAAACGGCGAACAATACATCCCATTTTTTAAATTGAATTTGTGTAGCAATGCCACGCTGAAAAAAATATTCATTTACCCCACGATATGGTTTTAATTCTGGTGCAGTTCTTTTAATATTAAGCACCATGGCACTTTTTCCCATGCCAATGCCGCTGCCCATTAGAAGGCCTTGGCCTACTGACAACAAATAATCGCCTAGTATAATGTGTTTAATTTTCCCTATGTTATAAAATGCGGCATGACCCGTAAAAAAATCAGGGCCTTTGTTCCAATATTTTTCGCCTGCATCCTTATCCGCACTAATTCCAAAGCTGTAAAAGCCCGGTTTCGAATAACGCATTCTTATGTTTTGGGATAGCATATTTCCAATATATGCGGGGTTTTTATCATTGGGGTATTTTTGTTTGATAGTTGTTATCCATTCTGCATCTCCTCGGGATAGATTTTTAACTAAATCTCGCCATTGGGTTTTCGGCTCAATGTCAATACTTACAAAAGGTTGAATGGCATTGATTTGATCTGGGGAAAATCCTAATACTTGCAATTCGGCCAAGTGTAAAAAGTTGCCATATTTGCGTCTATGTATTTCTATCAGAAGCGCCTGGTTTGGAAGTATTAATGGAAAACGCAACAATTGGTCTAACGTGGCAGTATTTAGGTTAATGGGTTTTTCTAAAAAGCCTGAAAGATCGTCCAATATTTGGGTGTAGTCGGCTGTCGTTTCCGCAGTTTCTAAATATTTTTCAATATAAGTTTTAATTTGTGAATTGATTTGGGAATGGGCAGGAATACATGTTAAAAACATGACAACCCATGCAACAAAACAGAGCCTTTTGGCAGCTAGTATTTTTATTGTTTTAGCCAAATACATGTAAAAGACGGCGTAAATCCTAGGTATAAATGATAGGAACTGGCAAATGCAAATCGCATGTTAGAACGGTCGTAAACAATGCCTATAGATATGGGTTCCATACCAGTTTGCAAGGCGGCCATAATACCCGGGTTGGTAGCAGTGTACTTAAGTGCCAAGCCATACACAGCAGGCATACCGCTTTCATTGTGATATTGAGCCCACAGTTTGGTTTGGGCATTTACTTTATATCCAGCGCTGAAATGCAGTTGAGGAGATGCTGCTAAACTTTGGTTTACTGATAACCAAGGATTTACCAGAACCACACCCAAATCAATATTTGTATTAATTTGAATGTTTGCCCCTAATTTACCTGTAATTTTTGCTGTATTTCCATAATCTAAACCTTGAGTAAATTTAGTAAAACCCAATGCTACTCCCAAAGAAAATTTTTCGGTAATTCTTTGTCCAATGTTAAGCTCAGCTGCAAACCGATTGGATTTTGTTGTGCCAAAATAACCCGAATTCAAACCCAAACCTGTATTTTTTAGAATCAAATTGGCGGCAATTCCTCCATGAATTATGGGTGTTCCTGTAAATTTATTGGATCCCCAAAAGCCAAAGGATTGTTTTACAGGTGCAAGAACTGCAGGATTGTTTGCCAAGCAAAAAACTGCGGAAGAATTGGCCAGGTTTTTTCCAAGTGCAATGTATTCTGCACCTGCCTGTCCTTTTACCATTCCAGCTGCCACAAGCAACGGTATTATAAGGCTAAATTTCAATCTATACTATTTTTAAAATGAATTAACATTTCTCGCATGTTTCTTAATTTTTTCACCAATTCATATTTTGGATCTTCGGCCACATTGTCTTTTTTTATTTTTTTGGTAGCCAATGAAATTTTAATGCCCTTTTCATGGGTTAAATATTTAATTTCTTTTAATATTTCTATATCTTTTAAAGAATAAATACGGTCTCCCTTTTTATTCTTCATGGGTTTTATTTGTTTAAATTCTTTTTCCCAAAAACGCAATGTACTTGCCGGAACTTCAAGCATTTTACTTGCATCCCCAATTTTAAAAAATTTGCGAACTGGTGGTTTAATTTCTTCGTTTTCCATTAGTCAAATCGTTTGGTTTCACGTTTGCTCATTTCTAGCATTCTACGGTATTGTTCATCGCTTAAATCGTTATGGTAAAAGAAAGCAGGATTTAAAGGATTGTTGTTTTTGCGCACTTCATAATGCAAGTGAGGTCCTGTGCTGCGACCCGTGCTACCGACATTGCCAATCAATTCTCCACGTTTTACTTTTTGGCCAGGTCTAACGGCGATTCTACTTAAATGACCATAAAGAGTTGAATATCCGAATCCATGGCTAATGATAATGTGATTTCCGTAGCCCCAACCGTCATTCATGCTGTTAACTACCACACCGTCGCCAGTGGCATATACGGGTGTGCCAATGTCCGCAGTAAAGTCCATGCCTTGGTGAAAGCTAGCTGTGTGGTAAAATGGATCCATACGGTAGCCAAATCCACTGGCAAGTCTGGTTAAATCTCTGTTTGCTATAGGTTGTATTGCTGGAATGCTATTGATTACTTCTTCTTTGGTGCGAATTAGTTTTTTCAAGGTTTCATAGCTGCCTTCTTGTGCCTTGGCATCCACAACTAAGTGATCAAGTTTTTGCCGAATTCGCTGTATCAATTTGCCTTCGGGCAAGTTCCGCAATTCTGCATAATCTGCGCCTCTGTAATCTACCGGTTTTGGAGGATCTGCATCATACATGGCCCTATAAATTTTCAAATCACGGTCCTTCAGCGATGTCAGTTGGGCATCCATTTCATTAATTTGCCGATCGATATTGGAAATTTCTCTTTTTAAATTTCGGTTGTCATCTATTAACAAACGTTCACGGGGAGAGGCAAATACCCTGCTGAAAATAAAAGCAATCAAAATCCCCAAAAGCAATACCATACTCGTAAATCCCAATACTCGCCAAGTAATATACCGAATATTATCCCTTACTCTTTCAAATTCAAGGCTTTTGGGATTAAAGAAATATTTGGTCTTACGCGCCATAGGGTGGAATTGCAATAATAGCAAATTTTACCCGTTTACCTACAATCGAAACCCTATTTTTCTGCACTAAATTCAGGATGGAATCGAAAAAATATTTAAATTGTGTTTTGGCTGTTTATCCTCTAAAGTTCAATATATACCCTTCCCCATGTACATTCAATATGTCAATGTCTGGTTCGCTTTTTAGTAAATTTTGAAGCTTGGTTATATAGACATTTATGCTTCTTCCTTTGTAAATATCATTATCACCCCAAATCAATTTTAAAGTTTCGTCTCTATAAAATTTAACCCTCTTTTAGAATAACAAAGACCAAATATATAATTAATTATTGCATCCAAAGCTTTAATTATTTTGGCAAGTTTAACATTTTAGTTTTTTTCAATAGTCAATCCAAATCTAAATAAGCCCTAGCCTTTTTTACATATTCATTCACATTGTCCTGAATCTGCTTTTCCACCTCCGGCCCCAGATTTTTCATCACTTTTGCCGGTACCCCAAGAACCATTGAATATGGTGGAATTTTCATGCCCGCAGGTATCAAGGCATTCGCCCCAATGATGCTGTATTCCCCAATTTCCGCATTGTTGAGCACAGTGGCGTGCATGCCTACCAAAACATGGTGGGCCAATTTTGCCCCATGCACAATGGCGGCATGTCCAACCACACAGTCGGTTCCAATGATACAAGGGTCGCCTGGATCGGCGTGCAAAACGGCATTGTCCTGCACATTGGTTCTATCGCCGACTGTAATTTGGTCGCTATCACCGCGCAACACAGCTCCAAACCAAATTGAAACCTCATCCCCCAAGTTTACCATGCCGATTGTTGTTGCATTGGGCGCAATAAATACCGATTTACCCTGCTTAATGGGTGTTTTTAATGTTTGTACCAAAGTTTTATGCTCCATTCCGCGTCAAAAATGCTTTTTTTGCAGTGTATGCGCAAGCTATTTTTTAACATTCGTAAAATTTGGGGCACCGAAAATCTTCCGGCAACCAGGCTGGTAGGTGCAGAAATGGCCAATGTGGGCTCCATTGAAGATGCTTGGCTATTGGTTGTGGATGGGTTGATTGCTGCTTATGGCAATGGAGAAATGCCCGATGAGGATGAAAAAATAGATTTGGCAGGACACGAATTATTGCCCGGATTTGTGGATAGCCACACCCATGCCGTATTTGCTTCAGAAAGAGATGCCGAATTTATTATGCGCATCAAAGGCGCAGGGTATGAAGAAATTGCCGCTGCAGGTGGAGGAATCCTCAATTCTGCCCGTCGGTTAAGGGCTATGGATTTTGATAGCTTGTATGCCAAAGCAGAAGAAAATGTGAGAAAAATCATTTCACATGGCACCACGACCATCGAAATAAAGAGTGGTTATGGACTGGATTTGGATTCTGAATTGAAAATGCTGCGGGTCATTCAAAAATTGAAAGAGAATTTGCCCGTTACCATCAAATCCACTTTTTTGGCAGCCCATGCCGTTCCACCAGAGTTCAAAGACAACCGCGAAGGATATGTAAACCATATTGTTGAAGTGATGCTGCCGATTGTTGCCGCAGAAGGACTTGCCGACCATATGGATGTTTTTTGTGACAGGGGTTTTTTTACAACCATAGACACAGAAAAATTATTGACGGCTGCTTCAAAATTCGGGTTGCCAGGAAAAATACATGCCAATGAATTGGGACTAACAGGCGGTGTGCAAGTGGCCACCAAAATGAATGCCTGGAGTGCAGACCATTTGGAACATTGCGAATCGGACGAAATTAATGCGTTACTGCATTCTGCTACCATGCCGGTAGGACTGCCAGGAACCTCTTATTTTTTAGGAATTCCATATACCCCTGTTCGCAAAATGATAGATGCAGGATTGCCCGTTTGTTTGGCCTCAGATTTCAACCCCGGTAGTAGCCCGTTGGCCAATATGCAAATGGTATGGAGTTTGGGTTGCAGCCAAATGAAATTGCTACCCGAAGAAGCTTTCAACGCTATTACAATAAATGCATCTAGGGCATTACACCTAGAGCAGCAGTGCGGCAGTATTTGCGTAGGCAAACGTGCAGATTTCTGGACCACTACATTGCACAACGCCATGCACACCGTACCCTATTACTTTGGACAAAACCATGCGAGTAGTGTTTGGGTGAGGGGTGAGAAATGGGAGTGACGCTTGAATCAAATAAATATGACAATTCTTTGTTAGGTTTTTCGGAATATTATGTTTTAAATTCTATTTTGTTACAGATTTTGAATAGTTAAAAGCAAATGGAATAATAAAATTTATCGTTGCTCTTACAATGCCTTGGGCAACGTAAATGCAAACAAATTGAAGGAGTATTTACTTTTATTTGGATCAGTATTTTCTCATTGAATATATTCTCACAATCTAAGAAATTCGATCAATCCTATTGTAAGTATTTCATTGGGTTGGAAACAGGTATTCCTCAAATATTTTCGTTTGTTAAATTGTTTGAGCACCTTAATTAGAAAGTTTACCATTTTCTCTCCCAGTTGATCCGATGGGTAGGTTATTTAACCAACGTTGCGTGCAAAATAAAAATGCATTTCTGAGGAGTCCGATTGCTATTGACCACTTGGTGTGCCAATGGATGGTCTCAGTTTGTTTTACTCATTACCAGTTATACCATGCAAACAAAAGACCAACCGTGTGATCTGCGAGTGAATTGGAAATAGGTTTGAATTTAAAGGTTTCTTCCGAAGCTTAGACATTCGCGTTTGCAATTGGCCAAAAGCCAAATCTGCATTTCTGTCAGTTTTATTTGTTGGAACATCTTTTGTATTTTTGCAACTTTAAACAATATACCTTTCCCCCAAAACCCCACCCCTTAAACCTTAAAAAAAATGCCATATCCAGAAATGTTAGTCTCTCCAATGAGAGCAGAGCTTACCAATAACGGTTTTACCGAAATGTTAGACGCCAATGCAGTTGCCAATACCATGGAAAGTGCAAAGGGGACCACCTTGCTTGTAGTAAACAGTGTATGCGGTTGTGCAGCAGGTGCTGCCCGCCCAGGAATTCTGAAAAGCCTTAACCACGACAAAAAACCAAGCAATTTGCTTACGGTTTTTGCAGGGCAAGACTTGGATGCTGTAGCCAAAGCACGTGAATACATGGTGCCATTTCCGCCATCTTCGCCAGCCATAGCCTTATTTAAAGATGGTGAACTAGTGCACATGTTAGAACGCCACCTGATAGAAGGCCGCACTGCGGACATGATTGCAGCCAATTTGGCAGCAGCTTACGAAGAGTACTGCGCCTAAAAAATTATTATTTAGGTCTTTCTGTCAAAATGGTTAGCTCAAAGGCAACCAATGCTTTTTGTTGTTGTCAAAACTAAAAGTTACTTTTGTACTATGCGTCGAAATCACTGGGGGTTGATTGTCTTCCTATTTGCGAGTTTTGTTGCGGTTTCAGGGCAGGTTCCTGTTAAACTGTATAACGAACAATTGGGTACACTCAAGTTGGTTGTATTTGCGCAAGAAGCCCAACCTGAGTTTGAGAATTGGAAATCTTTTATGGCTAAATTAGCCGGTTCAAGTAGCAACTCAGATTGGCGTATTTATGCTGAATTGAAAGACGAATTGGGTCAAATTCATTATAGAGCCAAACAATATTACAACCAAATACCCTTAGAAAACGGAATGCTGGTAATTCATACATTGAATGCCAAAATCCTTTCCATAAATGGGGAAATGATTCCTGAGTCGAAGATTTCTGGAAAATTCATTTTATCCGAGCAGGAGGCTTTGCAAAAAGCATTGGCTTATCTCCCAGCAGAAAAATATTATTGGCAAGATTCGGGCTTGAACCAGGTATTGCAAAAAATTACAGGCGTTTTGGACACTTCCTATTTCCCAAAAGGCAAAACTACCTACGTTTCCCATGGGTTTGATTTAAGCCAGTCTCAAAAATTGGCCTGGAAATTTAATATACTCGCCATTGCACCCTTGGCAGGCAAAAGCATTTTTGTGGATGCAGAGACTGGGGAAATCACTGCTGCGCAAGAGCTGATTTTACATACAGAAGTTACAGGCAGTGCTGTTACCAAATATAGCGGCACCAAAACCATAAAAACGGATTCAACCGCACCTGGGAATTATCGATTAAAGGAATCTGCGAGAGGCAACGGCATAGAAACTTTGAATATGAAAAAAGGCATATCTTATGGTGCCTCGGTTGATTTTACGGATGCAGATAACAATTGGAACAATGTAAATGCCAATAAGGACGAAGTAGCGACAGATGCGCATTGGGGGGCAGAAATGACTTACGATTATTACAAGTCTGTGCATTCACGAAATAGTTACGATAACAAAGGCGCCAAAATATTTAGTTATATTCATTACGGCAACAATTATAACAATGCCTTTTGGAATGGATCTTACATGACTTACGGCGACGGCGACGGATCAGTCTTTACCCCATTGACTGGATTGGATGTATGCGGACATGAAATTACCCATGCCGTAACTACCAATAGCGCGGCATTGGTTTATTCCTACGAAAGTGGGGCACTGAACGAAAGTTTTTCGGATGTATTTGGCAATTCAATAGAACAATGGGCTAGGCCAACCAAATGGAATTGGCGTATTGGCGAAGATATAACTCCATCTGGAAATGGAATTCGTAGCATGACCAATCCTAATCTTTTCAGTCACCCTAAATTTTATAAAGGGGTGAGTTGGTATGCAGGCGCTGGCGATAATGGTGGTGTGCATTACAATAGTGGTGTGCAAAATTACTGGTATTACTTAATTGCCAATGGAGGCAAAGGAACCAATGAAAAAGGATGGGCATTTAAAATTGATTCTTTGGGTATAGATAAAGCGGGTAAAATCGCATACAGAAATTTAACCGTCTATCTCACTAGCAGTTCACAATACGCAGACGCAAGAACCTTCAGCATAATGGCAGCAACCGACCTGTATGGATTGTGTTCTAAAGAAGTTATAGCGGTTACTAACGCATGGTGGGTTTGCGGTGTGGGAGCCAAGTACGACAGTGCTTATGTAAAGGCGGATTTTAGAGCTGATACCTTAGGCTGTTTTACGAGCAGTAATATCAAATTCACCAACTTGAGTGATAATTCTGTGGGTTGTAAATGGTATTTTGGAGATAGTACCAATAGCACTGTTGTCAATCCTACCCATAGTTATAGCAGTTATGGCCAATTCAATATAAAATTGGTGGCTACCAGTTGTTTCTTTAATAAAAAGGACAGCATTACCAAAGTTAAATATGTGAGAATTGACAGCACCCCAGACATTTGTAACGCGATTTTGATGCCCAAAACTGGCACCGACAGTTCCAACACAAAATGCAAAGGATTTATATATGACGATGGAGGTGAAGGAAATTATGGCGCACTAAAAACGGTCTATTTAAAAGTAACTGTCCCCGGCGCAGATTCAATTCGGTACCGTTTTTTATTGTTGGATTATGAAAAAGGTTTTGATTCATTGTATCTCTATAAAACAGCCATAAACAACCCGAATAAAATTGGAGGATATACCGGAAATGTTTTACCCAACGCAGGTGTGTGGCAATCTGTTTTTACAAATACTTTGTGGTTAAAACAATTTAGCGATCCATTGCAAGAAGGCAAGGGTTTTAAAATCCAATTTGAAGGGATTCGCAAAGCCATTGCTTTTAATTTGGGCAAAGATACCACCATTTGTTTGGGAGATTCGTTGGTTTTTAATCCAGCCATAACCGGCGGTTATACCCCAAATTTTGGGTATGGTTGGAATACGGGTTCTACCTTGAAAAAACTGATAGTAAAACCTACAACTGCGGCTACCTATATATTACAGGTTAAAGATGTTTGTACTGGTAAATTTAAATTAGATACAATAATTGTGAATGTGCGCGCAGCGCTGAATGTGGATTTGGGAAAAGATACTGTAATTTGCGATGGTAGATCCGTGAAATTAAACACCATTTCTACTGGGGGGTTAAATACGTCTTACAATTACAAATGGAATAATGGTTTACCTGCTTTGGCAAGTCACACTGTTACGCCCGCAGCTACAACGACATACATGATAGTGCTCAATGATGGATGCACGCCATTGGCTGATACAGCTTACAAAAAAGTAACCGTTAAACCTGCGTTAAAGGCAAATGTGGCCAGTACGTCAGCATTGGTTTGCATAGGTAAAGGAATAACATTGACAGCCAATGGATCTGGTGGAGACACAACCAAATATGTTTATACTTGGAACAATGGCTTGGGAAACGGAACGTCAAAGTCTCCTACATTAAAAGATACTACTTTGTACAAAGTAACACTGACAGATGGCTGTTCTGTAAAATCTTCTTACGATTCGGTTTGGGTTTATACTTATCCGGCCTTGCAGGTTAAAGTTCCCAAGGATACATTTATTTGTCGTGGTTCTACTATTGGAATAGACGCCAATGCCAATGGCGGCAAAGGCGTTGGTTACACTTTCAAATGGTCTTCGGGTGAAATCGCATTTGGAATTTCTAAAGTACCCACAGTTCCAACGTGGTATAAAGTAACATTAAATGATGGTTGTTCCCCGTCTGCACAAGACAGTATTTATGTTGATTTGCTTGCCCCACTTTCATTAACCAAAGTGAATGACAGCACATTGTGCGACGGGCAGACGATAACATTAAATCTAGTGGGTGCAGGTGGTAAAAATGCAACCCGCGTTTTAAGTTGGAATCCGGGAACAGTTAGCGGCTATACTCCGGCTTTAAGCCCAGCGCCGGGTGTAACAAATTATACTGTAGTTTTATCAGACGCTTGTACCGTTAAGAACGATACCACCAAATTCAAAATCACCAAATTGGCGCCTTTAGCTGCAACCATTGCGGTAACACCTCCAATAATTTGTGCTGGCGATTCAATTACCCTAAAATTGACCTTAACGGGCGGTAAAAAAGCGAACTACGCGGTGCTCGTTGATGGAGCCTCGACGGCTTGGTTAACCTCACGAATTCAACCATTAATTTCTAAAACCTATAACTTAAATTTGACCGACGGATGTTCCATTCCTGCTTCTTCCAGCGCGGGTTTAACGATTAGCCCCGCCGCCCAAGCCACCTTAAAGGCCAATCCATTGTTGGTTTGTGCCAATAACCCAATAGATTTCACATACAAAAGCCCAGATGCGGCCATGGTAATGTGGTACTTTTCTACCAAAGACAGTAGCAACGGCACTGGTATTGCCTTTCCAAAGTTATTTCCGGGCGCAGGGGCATTTACGGCAAAAGCAAAAGTGACTACTTCGGCGGGTTGTGTTGCAGTTTTCAATTTGGTAGATACAATAAAAGCGGTTGCCTATCCTAAGGCATCTTTCACGCCGGCACCAGCGGTAACGAATATTGAAAGTCCTGATATACAATTTAATGACGCATCTGTTGGCGCAACCAGTTATTTGTGGGATTTTGGCGACGGATTGCAAAGCAGTTTTGTAGGTGTAACCAATCATACTTATACAGATACGGGTTGGTTTAATGTGAGACTGCGGGTTAGTATTACCCCAGGCTGTGCAGATTCGACCTCGAAATTGGTAAGGATCAAAGACATTTTTCATGTATTTGTGCCGTCTTCTTTTTCGCCAGACCAAAATGGAATAAACGATGTGTATTTGCCCAAGGGACGTGCATTCAAAACCTTTCAAATGACTATTTTTAATCGTTGGGGTATGAAAGTTTTTGAATCCAATGATATGACCAAAGGATGGGATGGAACGGATGGACATGGCAAACTATGGGCTCCAGCCAGTTACGCTGTTTTGGTGGTGATTTTAGATACAGAAGAAATTCGGCATGTTGAAAAAGGAACCGTAGTTTTGTTGCGGTGATAAATACAAATTATTCAGACATTTTAGTTGAAACTGCTGAGGTTTGCAGAAAGGCAGGTGCCTTTCAATTGCTTCATTTCGGCAAAATAGAATCGGGCCAAATTGAAGACAAAGGCCTGAATCAATTGGTGAGTTTTGTAGATATTGAAACCGAGAAAATCTTAGTTGCTGAGTTGTCTGTTTTATTTCCTGAGGCTGGTTTTGTTACAGAAGAAAGCACCATTGAACCCAATCGGGATAAAGAATTTTTATGGATTATTGATCCTTTGGATGGCACAACAAATTTTTTACATGGAATTCCAGCATTCAGTGTATCTGTGGCATTGGTCCAAAACAATATTCCTATTTTAGGGGTGGTGTATATTCCTGTTTGGAATGAAATGTTTACGGCCGAAAAGGGAAAAGGTGCATTTTTAAACGGAAATGCAATTTCGGTTACCCAAACGGCAAAGTTGTCACAAACACTGATAGCCACGGGTTTTCCATATTATGAGTTTGATTACATGGAGCCTTATTTGGCTGTATTACGAAACCTAATGAAAAACACCCACGGATTGCGCAGAATGGGCTCTGCAGCAATTGATTTGGCCTATACTGCCTGCGGCAAATTCGATGCTTTTTTTGAATTGGGCTTGCATGCCTGGGATGTTGCTGCGGGTATTTTACTTGTGAAAGAAGCCGGTGGAAATGTATCTGATTTTAAAGGTCACAATGATTTTTTATTTGGCAAATCTATCATTGCCGGTAATAAGGTTGTTTTTTCAGAATTTACAACTGAAATTCGAAAGCACTTTCCTTAATGAAAAAATGGATTTCCATATTGGTTTTTTTTGGTGTCTTTGCGCAAATTTCGGCTTGTCCATGTTTTGATTGCCCGGATGAAGGAAAGCCAAACTTTAGTAGGGTAATTACTTTAAAAAAATGGGCGCATAAAAACCAGAATACCCAAACGCTTTTCATATCCATTCCAAGACTTTATTTTAATTCCGTAACCCTTAGATTTCCAAAAGGAATTATAGACAAATCCAAATTTGAATTGCAATTGGGGCACAAATATTACGACACTACCGATGACTGGGGGTTTGCCCAAATCCGTTACCAAAATATTCTATTAAGCAAAGAGGATCATTTTCAATCCAATGAATTTGACCAAACCAATTTATATTATGCGGGAAATAATTGTAGTCGACTTTATTTGAATCAATTAGAAGGCGAACTCCCCGATAGTTTTGAAGTGGAAATATTGCTCATTTATGTGCCACCCTTTGCGGGTAAAATAGAGAAACAAGTTTCTGGCCGAGGCACATGCAATCTTCCACCCATAATTTTGCAATTCACTTGGCGAGCAGGCTTGCCACCCCCAAAACCTGGGCGCACGGCAACCCCTACCGAGCATTGTATCATTCACCATTCAGCCGATGGAAATGGGAATGCCAATTATACCGATTTGGTTCGTGCATACTATACATACCATACCCAGGTTAATGGTTGGGATGACATTGCGTACAATTACCTTATTGCTGCGAATGGAGATGTATACGCAGGGCGAGATCCGGAAAAGGCGGGAATTAGGCAAGACAATGTTTTAGGGGCGCATTTTTGTGCCAAAAACAACAATACAATGGGCGTGTGTATGATTGGCGATTTTATGAGTACAGATCCTAGCAATTTGGCCATGCAATCTTTAGAATCATTGCTTGGCTGGAAAATTCATACAGATACGTTGAATCCCTATTTTTCATATCCACATCCAACATTATCTGCTGCATTATTGCCAGTAATTGCTGGCCATAGAGATGGTTGCATCACCAATTGCCCCGGAAATTTGTTGTATGCAAAGATTGATGCTATCCGAAACAATGTTGCAGGGTGCTCAGTATCACAAGCAAAACAAGAACTTAAGGTATATTCAAGAAATGGACAGGTCCGCGTTGAAAACGCTGCCCAAGGATCTACGTTGCGTATTTATGATTTGAAAGGTGCACTCATACAGGAAATTTTAAATGCCTATTCAGGTATAGAAGAAATAGATATCCCCATGGGAAAATTATACATCATTCTAGAATTAATAGAAAATAGACAGGGTAATTCAAAAATATTCTACCATTCCTTTCCTTAAAGTGCCAATCAGATTTGTTCTAGCCCATTTTCATGCGTATTTTGCGGCCGCAAATGTTTTGGTTGTTTCCATTTTTTAAAGGCATTGGCCAAGGGATTGTAATAAGTCTGCTCAGCTTTGGCCCTGCATTTTTCACTTTGATACATTCGGGAATCACCGGGGGGAAAAAAACAGGTATGCGTGTGGCTCTTGGTATTTTTTTAAGTGAGCTCACCATTGCCCTCATTTGTTTCTTCGGGCTTTCACACATTTTTACCTTTCCAGAGTTCCAACTTGTTTTTTCGTTTGTTGGAGCCATTTCTATCATTTATATAGGAGTTAAAGGGTTCTCTAAAAAATACGAACATTTCTTAGAAAGTATTCAAGTAAAATCAACAGGCTCAGAGTCTCTTTTTAAAGGGTTTTTGATGAATATTATGAATCCATTTGTGCTTTTTTTATGGGTAGGTTTGCTTGCTGCAGTTTCGGTAAGTTACGATCAAAATGATCTTAACTATAAATTTTCGATTTTGGTGAATTTAATGGCCATTTTGTTAACCCTTTTTGCCATGGATATGGGAAAAGTATACCTAAGCGATTATTTGGGAAAAAAAATGAACAACAAGGTCTATTTTTACGTTCAAAAATATTTTGGGTTGGTGCTTTTGCTCATTGGCGCATACTTCTTTTATCATTTTTGCGTGCTCGTCATAAAATATTTCAACATTGGGGGCCATTAATATCAATATCATTTTAAACATTGTACTTGGCCTTATCATGTTTGGCCTGGGTTTATCCATTTCTACCAGCGATGTAAAAAACCTTTTTAACCAGCCCCGTGCTTTGGCAATCGGGTTGTTTTCCCAAATGGTGCTGTTGCCGGTGATTGCTTGGTTTATTGCAGGCTGGGCACCGGTAAGCAATGAAATAAAAGTTGGGATAATGATTTTGTCTGTTTGCCCCGGTGGAATTACCAGCAACCTAGTTAGCTATTTTGTAAAGGGAAATGTAGCCTTGGCTATTTCTTTGACCGTTTGCAATGCATTTTTATCCTTATTCACCATTCCTATTTTGGTAAATTTATTTTTAGAGCATTTTTTACAATCTGGCCATGCTATTTCATTGCCTTTTTGGCGCACTATGTTCGATATTTTTATTATTACCATTCTACCGGCATCTGTGGGTGTCGCCCTAAATTTTAAATACCATGGAATTGCACATAAAGCAGAAAAATATTTAAATTTCGTATTGCCTATTTTGTTGCTTTTGGTTTTTGCATTTAAATTTTTGGTAGGCAGCGATCAAGGTGGCACAGGCATGCTGGCTGTAGAAATTTTAAAATTGGCGCCTTGGGTCATTGCGTTGAATGTGCTGAGTATGCTATTGGGATTTGTAGCAGGCTATCTTTTTAAACTCAACTTCAAAAACCGAATTACCATATCCGTAGAAGTAGGGCTTCATAATACTGCATTGGCATTACTGATTGCCGGAGAAAAACTAGCCAACCACACCATGGAAAAACCTGCCCTGGTTTATGCTTTGTTCTCGTTCTTTATTACTTTTATCATTGCTTGGGTTATGATGAGATTGGCAAAAAAGGAGGCCTTAATTGCGTGAATGAAAATTTATAAAAGGAATTTAATTATAGATAAGTTGAAAAAAAGCATTATTATTTTAATCCTAATTTTTTGCTTTCAGGCTGCAGGTTCAATGGCACAAGCTGCAGATAAAGATGCGCATATTTCAAGAAAGCGCTTATACTTAATTTGGGGGTATAACCGCGATCGTTATACAAGTAGTACGGTGCATTTTATAGACAAAGGCACAGGCGATTATGATTTTAGACTTTACAATGCCACTGCGAAAGATCAGCCTAATCAAGAAAAAATATTGCGAACCCCGCTGTCTGTTCCGCAGTATAATTTTGCTTTAGGATACCTATTTAATCCAAAAAAAAATATGGGTATAGAATTGAGCTGGCACCATCTGAAATATGTAATAAGAGACAATCAAATGTTGCATTTAAAAGGCACAATTCAAGGACAATATTTCGACCAGGATACCCTAGTGGGTGCCAATTTTGTTCACTTGGAACATACCAATGGAAACAATTATTTGCGATTGGGATTGGTAAAAACGTACAACATTGTTTTTGCGCCTAAACAGAAAGTCAATTTGCAATTTGTAGCCAAATACCAAGCTGGGGTTTTGTGGCCAAAAACGTATTCAAAAATTATGGGTGCGGAAAATGATGGTCCATTTCGCCCTTCGGGCTTGGTTGTTGGGCTGAGTGGTGGTCTTAGATTAATGGCGCTTAAATATTTATTCTTAGAACCTTCGTTTGACTTTTCGTACGCAGTTTATACAGGAGCCAAACTATCAGGAACCGGAAGAGCCAGACAGAAATTTGGCTCTATGCAATCTATTTTGGCCGCCGGAATTTCAGTGCCGTTTTAAATTTAAATTTAAGATAAAAATATTTATTTCAGAAGTCATATTAAATATTTCAAAATTGCATCCGGAACCAAATATTGCACACTTTTATTTTCATGCAACAGTTCTCTGATATAAGTAGCAGAAATATCCAAAAAAGGAGCTTGGTGAAAAGTGAAATTGGCATTTATTTTTGGAGAAATGCTTTGTGAACCACGCCTGTTGTAAACATGAAAATCACAGATTCGAAGAATTTGATCTATATCTTTCCATTGGTCTAACTTCTCCAAATTGTCGCTTCCCAGAATGATAGAAAAGGCATTTTGTTTTTCTGTTTTTATTAAATAATCTAAAGTTTGAATGGTATAAGAAGGTTTGGGCAAATCCAATTCGGCATCACTGACTTCAAATGCGGGGTTGTTTTTTATGGCTAAGGATACCATTTTGTATCGCAAATTTTCGTCAAGCAATTCATTCGCATTTTTAAAGGGATTTTGTGGAGAAACCACAAAACGAATTTTATCAAAATGGCCCGAATTCATCATGTGTTGGGCAATGATTAAATGTCCATTGTGAACGGGGTTGAAGGAGCCGAAGTATAGACCTATGCGCATTTCTTTAATTGTGAATTATAAATGGTGAATTATGGGTGTGCATGGTCAATTTATTTTTTGCAAAAAGTCAGCCACAATTTGTTCGCAATTTTGAAATGTCACTTCCAACACATCATTCACCACTTCAAGGTCGTATTGTCCGGCAAAACTTAATTCATGGTTTGCTTTTGCCATGCGTTCTTGCAGATGATGTTCTACCTCGGTACTGCGGTTTCTCAATCGTTCCATTAAAACCTCTACATTGGGTGGGCGCAAAAAAACCGCCAAAGCGTTGTCTTTAAATCTTCGTTTTAGGCTCAAGCCACCTTGCACATCTACATCAAAAACCACGGCTTTGTCATCCGCCCAAATTTTCCGCACCTCACTCCATAAAGTGCCGTACAAAATACCTGCATAAACCTCTTCATGTTCCAAAAATTCGTTGTTTTCAATTTTCAGTTCAAACTCCTCAATGGAAAGAAAATGATATTCTCTACCATTCATTTCGCCAGGTCTTGGCTTTCTGGTGGTAGCGCTTACCGAGAAACCAAGTTTATCAGGCATCGTTTGCAGCAAATGCTTCACAACTGTTGTTTTGCCTGCGCCAGAGGGAGCCGAAAATATGATGAGTTTTTCCAATTGAGATAACGATTTTTGTCTCTTTTTTTACCAATGAGAGTATTGCAAACTTAATGAAAAAAGATATTTGTTTCATTCGTTGTTGAACTAAAAATGCTTTTTCCTATATTTGCACTCGCATTTGGGCCTATAGCTCATTCGGTTAGAGCAACTGACTCTGCCGATAGCTATCGGGACAATAGGTGCCTGATTAGATATCCAGAAAAAATATCAAATATTGGGCCTATAGCTCATTCGGTTAGAGCAACTGACTCTCCCGATAGCTATCGGGACAATAGGTGGCTGGTTAGATATCCAGAAAAAATATCAAATATTGGGCCTATAGCTCATTCGGTTAGAGCAACTGACTCATAATCAGTAGGTGCCTGGTTCGATTCCAGGTGGGCCCACCAAAGCTACTTCTAAAAAAAGTAGCTTTTTTATTTATATTTGGCGTATTTACCACATCATTATTAAGGGTTTGAATA
>JBBQBB010000007.1:0-85776 GCA_038317095.1 Bacteroidia bacterium
AATATGATGGAGGGTAGAAATCAAGTGATGATTAATATGAGTCAGTTACCATCAGGCACATACATAGTTAAGACCATTACAAACGGAATTACTTATCACAATAAAATTATTAAACAGTAAAAATAAAGTATAAAAAGGAGCTCCATTCGGTGCTCCTTTTTTTTTCATTTTATGGAATCAATTCCCATTTGTTTTCATCCGCATTCCAACTGAATTTATATAGCGTTTCTTGTTTTTCTGTAGGTGCGGTTAAATTAAAATTAAATTCGACACCATATACAAGCATGTTTCCTTGTGCGTCGAATCTAATTTTTCTGGCTTTATCGTCACCCCTAGGGCCTAATAAATCTAAACTAATTTCAAATTGAACATGGCCTTTAAATTTTCCATTTTTATCCATTTCTACGGACCAAATTTCAGATTTACGGGCCAATCCAAAATAAACTCTTTTGGTTCCGGTAATGCCACAAGTGCCAATTCCAATAGCATCATATCCGTTTAATTCATCGTGAATTGTTGCATTTTTGGGATCAATGATATAAATTTTACCTTTTGAAATATTACGGGTTGAACCTGAAACAGAAGTGGCTAATAGAAAACCCGAATGGCAATCAAATTGCAGACCAAGCAGTCCGAATACATTGGTTGGGTCTGGTTTGTCCATTGCCAATTTAACAAATGCTTTTAGTTCTCCTGAATTTGCATCAACCTTGAAGATTGTGTTTTGTTTTTCAGGGTTGTTGAGCAGGGTGTTTACAGTTGGAACAGGAGCAACATAGGTATTGCCCAAATCATCGGTAGAAATTGGTCCCATATTGCCGTGGAGTTGCCAAGTTGGATGTTGCCATGTTCTTTTTAATTCCCCGTTTGTTTTTGGAATTTCTATAAGCAAAAGGCCAGTAGATCTTTTTTCTGAGGTACTCAACGCAGATCGTTTCAAATCAAATCTACTTTGTACAAAAAACGGGGGTTGAATGCGGCAATCTGTGATTCCAATCTCCAAAGCCTCGTCCGCTGGAATGCTTGTATTGCAGCCCCAAAAAATAAAGTTAGAAACAATGAAAATGGATTCAATTCTCATGATTTATTTAATTGGAATAAACATTGGGCCAGCCATACACGGATACGTTTTGGTTTTATAAACGCCATTGTCTAAATAACTTTCGGCCCAACAATATTCTCTACCTGGGGCATTGTCATTTTTAATTTGAGGTACGTACCACAATATAAATTTTCTCTTTTCTAGAGATTCTGGCATAGGTTCAATGAATTTTTCTGGACCTTGCCGGTAATCTGTATTGCAGCAGGGGCCTATGGTAATCAAATCTTTCTCACCTTCATCTTTATCTGCATTATAGGCTGTAATAAAAACCCAAGCATTGTCGCCTCTACCATGGTCATTAAATTGACCTTTGCTTGGCTCTAGGCCGTAGCTTGCATTGTTTATGCCAACTAAATATTGATACCCATTTTCATTGTATCCTGTTTTGTCGGATTGTAATTTCCAAGCTTCCTTGTGCCACAAATTCCACTTGTTTTCTTCCCATTCCTTAAACGTATTTTTATCGCCTGCGAAAAATATTCTTATAACGGGTCTGTATGTTCCATCGTTCCCACAACCACGTCCTAAACTCCCAACTGCGACTCTAAAACGACCATCATTATAGAATTCGTACCGTTGTAAATAATTGTAATTACAAGGTTGCGGCCAAAGTTCACTTTGAAACGATTGCTCTAAAGTAAATCCAACTGATTTTTCATTGTTAAACAATTCAGCAATTTTAGGTTCACTTACGGCAACAACGGCTGCTTGAGAAAATTCTGGACAACCCACCGCATCGCTGTAGCCGAAACCGTCTGTGCCTGAATAACTGACGTGCCAATCTACCAATTTTACGCTGTGCAAAATATCTTTATTTTTAAATTGAACGTGACTAATTTTTAATCCATCGCTATTGGTTATTATGTATTTCATATTCCAACCATTTCGGGTTAAAGTATTTTCTTTTTTGCAATAGCACTCCATAATTTTTTCGAATTTCAATTTGCGTTCGCCAATTCTTTCACCGGGTCCTGTGGAATTCACCTCTGTCCAGCGGATTCCAACCAATTTTAAATCAGTTAAATCTATAATAGCCCAAAGGGCTTTGTCTTTTTTTACAAAAGTGGGAGCCACGCACAAATGCAAACTTCTTTCACATTTGGTGTTGTTTAATGCAGTTTTTGTATTGGCCATAAGTGCATCCGTTTCGCCTGGTTTGTAACCTAGTGCTTTGCATACTTTGGTGTTTTTTACAGCGAGCTTAATCGCCAATTCACGCAAGTGCAGGGGTATCTCTGGTTGTAAATCCGGAAAAACATTTACATCTACAACCGTTTTTGCGGTAACATTTACAATGGCAATTGTGGCTATATTTAAAGCAAAATTGTATAGTTCCACCCGAAAATATTTGGAATTATTTTCCATTTTAACTTTTCCCAAATCACTTGGCCTAGCCTGGTAAATATTGAAAATTTCATTTCTCAAAGGTTGCTTGGTATTTTTGTCAAATAAATATTGGGTAAATCTGGAATCGGTCAATGCAATATTTTGTGCATTTAAAACGAATGAATCTTTAGATTCCAGAAGCATTATAGGTATTTTATTTTGAAGGGCAATTCTCACCTTTAGAATATAAGATTGCATCCATGCTTCAGACGAAATGGTTGAATCGTCTAGAATGAATGCGGCGGCAGCATTTGCTGTGTCTACAAATGATTTTGTACTGGTGGAATTGCCTTGTGGATTGCAACCTACAAAAAAATGCCAACAAAGTGTGCCATATAATGCCAATTTCCATCCATTCATGCACTGCAAATGTAGTAAAGGAATCAGTTAGGTTGTAAAATGGGTTTTGAATACTTTGCATTTTTTATTGAAATCGTATCACTAAGCGAATATAAAAATGCAATTAATTTTTTCTCTTCTTCCAATGTCATCCCCGTATATTGAATTCTGTGGTCTTTTAATGGATTTTTTATTCCGTTTCCAAGAATAACATTGCCATTATTACTGCGACCCCCATTTCTATATACATCCAAAACTTCGTGCAAATTGTTGGCGCTGCCATCGTGAAAATATGGGGCTGTAAATGCGATGTTTATTAACGTTGGGGCTTTAAATTTACCAAGATCTTTCGGGTTATTTGTATAGCGATAAATTCCTTGGTGTTCTTCGGGCTGATTCTCTATAGATCCAAAATTGTTCAGTCCCGTGTTAAAATAAACATATTGAATGGTTTTTGAAGTAGCAGATGTAAAATAAGGTTCCATATGGCATTTAACGCATTTAAATTTGTCAGAAAAGAACAGTTTCATACCTTCTAATTCCTCGTTATTTAATGCATTTGATTTTCCCAATTTCCAATCCTCGTAGGGCGAATTACCTGTTTTAATGCTGGCAACAAATTCTTTTATAGCTTTGGTTATGGAAATTAAATTTACAGCATTTAAATTGTTTCCAAATGCATTTGAAAAAAGCTGTTGATAGCGTTTGTCTTTTTTTAAAAACTGTAAAATTTTTGTTTCATTAAGGTTGAATCCCAGTTCTACCGGATGCTTTCCAAGCAAAGGTCTTTGATGTTGAGAGTCTAATGTGGTAATATTTGGGTTGGCCAAATCAAAATAGTGGTTAGCGAATACATTAAACAATGTAGGTGCATTGTGCATCACTCTTTCGCCGGTTGCAGTGATGCTCCTGCGGTAATTGTCTGTAAATGCAAATTCTGGAGAATGACAACTGGCGCAAGATTTGGTACCATTAAATGAAAGATTGGTTTCGTAAAAGAGGTTTCTTCCAAGGAGAATTAAGGCAGAATTATTTGTTGTTTTATTTAAGTTTTTTGGGTTACATTGAATCAAAAAAAAACTAAACCCAATAAATATTATAAGTTGAAAGAATGGAAAGAGAAATTTCAGCACATTTCAAAATTAATTCAATCAAAATTTAATCCTACCGTAAAGCTAAATGCAGTGCGATTTTGTTTGTTTGTGATATTTGAATAAGGGAATGCAGGGTTAGAAACGGTGTATGGCGTGTAGTAGCTTGATGCACTGCCAAAAGTAAGACTGAAGTCTAAATAATAATCCTTATCACGGAATCCAAATCCTGTGCTAATCAAGTTGCTCGATTTTTTTAATATTTCATCCAAACCAGCTTTCCTTGTACTAAATGGGGTTGGCATGTTTGCATAACCCACTCTGTAGCGGTAAGATTGGTCTTTGTTATCAGGATTTGGAACGTTAAATTCTACCCCTAATTTTAAATTAATTACGTTTGAATAATTCTTTCGAATGGCTGCATTTTCTGTATTGAATGCGTAATCTTTGGCGTTTAAACTTGCATTGGCATAATTGTAAAATTCCAAATCGGCACTTACAATGGCTATTTTCTGAATGACAAAGCCAATTCCTGCATTTACCCTAGCTGGGGTTATAACTTTGTAGGTATAAGTTGACAATGGATCGGTATACACAGAAGGTGGGGATTTGGGAGAACCAGGATCGCCCGATACCGATATGCTGTATCCATATTCTTCTTTTATGGTAAAAGTGCGTGGGGTATGGATTGAAAATCCCAAGCGCAATTGATCTGTGGGTCTAAAAATTAGTCCAAACCTAGCACCGAAAGCACTCCCCCTATCATATAATTTATATTGGTAGTCCAAAGTAGCCATATCTGGGGTGTAAATACCCGTATGCTGGCGTTGGTCCGTTTCAGTAATAGACAAAACCTCATCGTACCGCAAGGAGGAATAAAAAAGACCCAATCCAATTTGAACTTTATGAGCCAAATTTACCCCAAAGGTGGCTTGATATTCATAAATTCCACCTTTTTGGCTGAGATTTCCAATTTGATGGACGTCCCTTTGGTCTCTATTTAGGCCTCTGTAATATGGAGTGTAAACGCCTGCTGTATCCCAAATTGCACCGCCGAGATAGGCCAAGTCGGGCAAAGAACCAGGCGACAATTCTTGGTATTTTGCATAATCATCATTGGCTTTAGAAGCAAAATAATCTGCAACAGAGGATTGTTTGTTAACCGCATCGAATACCACTTGGTTGTTGAAATTTGCGAGTCTGTTTACATTGAAACCATAATTAAAATTTACCAAACCTTTTTTAGTCGGTTTTCCATTTTCATCGTATTTAATATTTGTAACAATCAGGTTTAAGGTAGGAATGTTAAAATTTAACCTTGATTGTTTGTAGGTTTCATTAATGTAAGTAGAATTGTTGGCGGTGTTTAAGAATTGAAATCCAAAATTAAATTCTCCCCTTCTAAAAACAGCAATACCTGCAGGGTTAACCATAGCGGCAGAGGCATCGGCACCAATGGCGCTGAATGCACCTCCCATGCCTAAAGACCTTGCTGTGCCTCCGGATCCAATTGTGCTGTAGCGCAGCGCATCTAATTCATTTTGTGCGGAAATATTTTTACATAACGGAAAAAGCAAAGCAATGGCAAAAAGCTTATTCATAAGAGAATTCAAAAGTAGGTAGAATTATCTTCTTCTGCCAGAACTACCAGAAACTCCACCGCCACCTGATGAACTGCCTCCACCTGAAGAACTCCGGGAACTGCCGCCCCATGAAGAACCTGAACTGCCACTTCCACCCCAAGTGGAGTTAGACGAAGAACCTGAACTGCGGGTAGTGCCGCTGTTGCTGCCCCAAGTAGAGCTAGAACCTCGTCCATCAGAACCTGTTGTGCTTCGGTTGCTTGATGTTCCGCTGCTGGAACCTGAAGGTGTGCCGTTGTTTGCAGAAGTTCTGCGGTTACCTGTATTCACAAATCCACGACTGGATGTGCTTGCATTTTTGTTGCCTCCCCAAACGGAGCCGTTGTTGTTGTTGCTCGATCCAGAATAATTGTTGTAATTGTTGTAATATGGGCTGTAGTATTGGTTCCAATAACTCCAAGAAGGGTTGTAATACCCAAAATTGCTCATATAAGGATTGTATCCATATTGGCAATATGGATTGTAGTTGCCCATCATATAAGGATTGTATCCATAACCCATCCCCATCATATAAGGATTAAAGCCCATGGGCATCATTCCTGCAGAAAATCCGCCAGGTGTGAACATCATGGTAGGCGCAAACGCAGGTCTCACGCTGTTAGTACCAAAATTTCTAAATCTATCAGAATAACTTTGGCCGTAACTTCTGGTATTGCGGGTATTTGTTTGTGCCATACTTGCATACATATTGCCATCGCGGCGGCTGTATACGCCAGGCTTGTCAATATCCGAAGATGTAAAATACGCATCATCGTAATTTGCTGCATTTTTTGCAGTTTTTAAACTAGAACAACTTGCAATGGTTACAAGTGACAGTAAGGGAAGCCATAGTTTTTTCATCTGGTTGTTTATTAGGCATGGATACCTGCCAAAAAATGGTAGTACCTTTGCACATTCAAATATACAAATATTATTCCAAATACCCTCATAAAATGGCTTTTGATAAAGTAACAAGAAACGACAACTACAGTGAATGGTATAACAACCTGGTAAAAAATGCTGATTTAGCGGAGCACAGCGCAGTAAAAGGCTGCATGGTAATTAAACCATATGGCTATGCAATTTGGGAAAACATGCAAAAAGCATTGGACAAAATGTTTAAAGATACTGGACATAGCAATGCGTATTTTCCTCTTTTTGTTCCTAAAAGCTTGTTTGAAAAAGAGGAAAAGAATGCAGAAGGGTTTGCAAAAGAATGCGCAGTGGTTACCCATTACCGCTTAAAAAACGATCCGGATAATCCAGGCAAATTGATGGTAGACCCAAACAGCAAGTTGGAAGAAGAGCTAATTGTTCGTCCAACATCTGAGGCAATTATATGGAATACCTATAAAAATTGGATACAGAGTTACCGAGATTTGCCCATTCTCATTAACCAATGGGCCAATGTGGTAAGATGGGAAATGCGCACCCGTTTGTTTTTGCGTACCGCGGAATTCTTATGGCAAGAAGGTCATACGGCGCATGCAACCAAAGAAGAGGCGCTGGAGGAAACCAAGCAAATGTTGGAAGTATATGCGCATTTTGCCGAAAATTTTATGGCAGTTCCTGTAATTAAAGGTGTAAAAAGCGAAAAAGAAAGATTTGCTGGTGCCGATGATACGTATTGTATAGAAGGCATGATGCAGGATGGCAAAGCTTTGCAAATGGGAACCAGTCATTTTCTGGGCCAAAACTTTGCGAAGGCATTCGATGTAAAATTTCAATCGAAAGAAGGTAAATTGGAACATGTGTGGGCAACCAGTTGGGGTGTTTCAACCCGTTTGATGGGTGCATTGATTATGGTGCATAGCGACGATGAAGGATTGGTTTTGCCGCCGAAATTGGCTCCCATTCATGCGGTGATTGTTCCTGTGTATAAAACGGACGAGGAATTTACATTGGTAAGTGAAAAAGCAAAGGCGATACAAAAAGATTTACAAGATGCAGGATTAACTGTAAAATTTGACAACCGCGACGCTTATAAACCGGGTTATAAATTTGCAGAATGGGAATTAAAAGGGGTGCCTGTTCGCATTGCTATTGGTCCCCGTGATTTGGCAAACAATACGGTTGAATTAGCCCGCAGAGATACCAAAACCAAAGAATTTATTTCCATAGAAAATGTGGTTTCGCATACGGTAAAATTAATGGATGAAATTCAACAAAATTTATTTGAAAGGGCGAAAAATTTTCGTGCAGAAAAAATGTGGGAAGTAAATTCTTGGGATGAATTTGTGGATGTAGTAGACAAGCGTGAAGGCTTTGCCATAGCCCATTGGGATGGTACGGGCGAAACCGAAGAAAAAATAAAAGAACTCACCAAGGCGACCATTCGTTGTATTCCATTTGATGCAAAAGAAGAACAAGGAAATTGCATTTTAAGTGGCAAGCCGAGTAGTAAAAGGGTCGTGTTTGCGAAGGCCTATTGATTCCGTTAGAAATTGCTTCCATAATTTCCTAGGCGTCCGGAATGGATTTTTCTTTCCGTTCTTTGCGCCTCTGCGTGCAGTTTATTCGCGCACGGCCTCAAACCGTTTCTCTTCCACGTATCCTAAAAAGAAAAAGCCCATTTGAATATCGTCTTTTTTCAGACCCGTAAATAGTTTCATTTCCTCACTTCCGGTGCCGTTTCCGCTGGTCCAATAGCCTGCGGCATGGGGTTCTTCGGTTAATGTAAGCCACATGTTTTGTACTGCCATTGCGGTGGCTGCCAATTCTTCCCATTCAGGAACCAAGCCAGAGGGTTTAAAACCTATGGAAATGATATGGGAAATTTTATCTTTATAGGTGCGGATTTTATCTATTTTATTTTGATCGAATTTTTCTGAAGGGGTATTAAATAAATAATATTCTTCCATTTTTTCGCAAAGATTTAATTTTTCTGAACCCCCAAAAACTTTCAATTTCCAAGGCATGGTAAGCTTATGACTGGGAGCCCAACGTGCATTTTCTAATAATCTATTTATCAAAACATCTGGTAAAATATCACCTGTAAATTCTTTTACAAAATGACTGCGACGGTGTTGAATAATTTGATCAATTTGCATATCAAAAGGCATATTAAAAGTATAAAATAGGGAATAAATAAAATTTATTTATTCAGAAAAAAATCAAAGCTATCTCCGCGCAAACCAAGGCGCAATGTTTCCAATGGAATCACCTCATTTGGTGCAATATTTCCCAAATTTACATTGGTACCATACAATTTAATGAACCAAACTTGTTGTGTTTTTTGAGGGGCTTCCCATAAAATATTCTCCAATGGAATTTTGCGAATAATTTCTGCTATTAAACCACTTCTTACTTCACCGGATCCTCTAAAAATACCCACAGTTCCGCTTTCACGCGCTTCCGCAATTACTTTCCATGCGCCTGCTTCCAATTCTGTTTCCATTTGTTCAATCCACTCATAAGGAGGAATAATTTTCTCGCCGTCTTTGCTTCCAACCTCACTTAAAACAGTAGCTCGCGTGGCAAGTTTGCGGATGTATTCACATTTTACCTCATGGTCCATTTCTATGCTGCCATCACTTACTTCAACGTAGGTTATTCCGGTTTTGTCTAGCAACCGCAAATAATCTTCGTACTGGTTGCGTACAACATAAGCTTCGAATAATGTTCCGCCAAAGTAGACAGGAATATTGGCACTGTTGTATAGATTTATTTTGTCTTGAAGATTTGGGGTTACAAAGGAGGTTCCAAAGCCCAGTTTTACAATATCTGTATATTCAGCGCTGGTGTTTAAAAAGTTTTCAGCTTCTCGCAAGCTTAAACCTTTGTCCATAACCATAGTTAGCCCGACGTGTCTGTTTTTTTTGGTGCGGTTGGGGAGTTGTGATAGGTTAAATAAATCAGTATTCATCTTATATTTCAGGATTGATATAGCGGGCTATGATACGAAGTAAACTACCCGCTTTTTTTAATTCAGGTGCAAAAATAAACATTTGTGCATGATCTTCTGCATTTACGGATAAAGCGGTTTCCAATAAATATTCTGCTGCAGCTTGCTGCCCTGTTAAATAACATAGGGCCGATAGCCTGTACATCAACTTGTGGCTATTGGGATTCTGTTTCAAACCAAGCTGCGTAGTTTCCAACGATTTATCCGTGTCACCGGTTTCGTAAAGCGCCACACCATAGTCTAGCCAAGCTTCCTCGGCTTCTGGGTGTAACTCAATAATCACTGCATAAAGGGCAGCCCATTTGTCGTTTTCACTGGCTCCAAAATAGGCAGCAGCTAGCACTATGCCATAATCTGGCTCGGTAACGTTTAATTCATAGGCCCTTTCTAAATAAGGCACTGCAGCTGGGTAATTTTGTTCGTAATGGAAAGTAAGTCCCATGCTATACCAACTTTCGCTGTCTTGGGGAGCTTTTTTTAAAATTTCCCTATAAACTTGTCGTGCTTCTGTTATTTTGTCTGTTTCATACAAACTCCAGGCATATAAACCTTGCAATTCATCTAGTGCACCGGGACTAAACCGTAGTTGTTGTTCTAGAAAATGGGCGATAAAATCTGTGTATTTTTCAGTTTCATATTCCGATTCTAAATAACCAATCCAAGCCTCCAAAAAGTTTTCATTGATGGTAACAGCATAATCAAATGCCAACAATGCTTTTTCGTGGTTTTCTAATTCTAGATAGGCGGTTCCGAGTAAAAACCATGCATCTTCTGAAAATGGATCATCATCCACCATTTTTTCCAACAATGGAACAAGGTGCGTTACTTGCTCTTTTTCTAGGTTGCCTGTTAACCATTTTTCTAAAATATAGCCAACATCGGAGCCATTTTGCAATGCACGATCCAATACAGGAATGGCCAATTCAAATTGTCCGTAAAAAATCAACAACTCCAAAAAATCTTCCAAGGATTCTTCATCGTTGCCTGCCAATTCTAATCCTTTGTTCATGGCTTCTATGGCTTTTGCTTTTCTGCCTTCTAAGGAAAGGATGAGGGATTCAACAAAATACAAGGATGGCTCAAATGCATTGTATTCGGTAGCTTGCGCCAAATATTTTCTGGCCAAACGGTAGTTTTTTTCTCTAATTAATACTTCTGCCATGTGTATTGCAAAAACAGGAATATATGGAAACTGGTCTAACCCAGCCTCTAAAACCGTTTTCATAAGATTCAAGGCACGCTTTTCTTCATTGGTTTGGATTTGATTTAAAGAATAATAACGAAAGATTTCGAGCAGTTCACGGGGTGAAAAATCCTCGCGGCGGTGGCTTTCAAACTCCTTAACCAATTCTTCAACGTTGCCATCGAAACCCTCTTCGTCGTCCCAGTCTGATGGAAAAAAACTCATTGGGTCAAAAATATGAATAGAGTTTGTCGATTTTGCATGTATTTGTTAATTACATACCTCTATTTTTGCACAGTTTATGGACAATCTGCGTTTTATCGGCATTCTAGCCGCTTGTTTTGTTGCCGAATTTCTACAATTGCTAAGCTCCCAATCGCTGCCAGTGCAAAAACACCTAGAGAGGCAATCTGACTGGCAACAAAAAGTAGATCATACAATTACCGCACTTCTTGAGCCTAGTTCTCGAAGGATAATTGCTACTGAAAAAGTAACATACACCAATAACAGTCCTACTGCATTGTCAGAAATTTGGTTTCATGTTTGGCCCAACGCTTTTAAAAACAATGAAACGGGTTATGGAGTAGAAGCCAAAATAAATGGGAATGCAAAGTATTTTAATGCGCAAAAAACAGACCGAGGTTGGGTAGAAGGTTTGGATTTTAAAATTAACGGCATTAAACAAAAATGGAGTTATCATCCCAAGTATAACGACATTGTTAAATTGGAAGTGGTTAATGCCATCGAAAGTGGATCAAGCATTGAAATTGAAATTCCATTTACCGTAAAATTGCCTTGGCTGTTTTCTAGAATGGGTGTTAATGAAAATATATTTGCTGTAACACAGTGGTATCCTAAGCCAGCGGTTTATGATGTAAATGGATGGAACGTTTTTCCGTACAAAGACCAGGGAGAATATTACAGCGAATTTGGAGATTATAAAGTTTCTTTAACCGTGCCGTCTGATTTTGTTGTGGGTGCTACTGGAAAATTGCTTGATACGGCTGAGTGGAATTGGATGGCCACTTTGATTGGAGAGGGGAAAAATGAACGCAGTAAATCGGATGTAAAAATACTCGAATATTCCCAAAAAAATATCCCAGATTTCGCGTGGTTTGCTTCACCAGATTTTAGAGTTACAATGAAGGATGTATCGCTTCCAGATGGGCGTATTGTAAAAACTTTGGCATTTTTGAAATCGAAATATGAATCCAAAAAAATGCAAAAAACAAATGGAGTTGAAATTACAGATGCCATTGAAACTGCATTAAAATATTATTCTTCCCGTGTGGGAAATTATCCTTATGATTATTGTTCTGTTGTGATAGGGCCATTGCAAGGTGCAGGCGGGATGGAATATCCTATGATCACCATTTGTGGCGATGCAAGTGAAGGGACAATCATTCATGAAGTTGGACACAATTGGTTTCAATGTGTTCTTGGAAGTCAGGAAAGAGATCATCCTTGGATGGATGAAAGCATCAATACATTTTTTCATACACAGGCATCCACTGAAAAGGAAAAGGAATTTTCACCTGGAGACAAAGTTGATGCTAACTCAGCACTTTTGCAATTTAGACTTACGCATGATATTGGATTGTTTCAAACGGGAAATTTGGTTTCTGGGGCATATCATCCATTCAATTATGGTACCATTGTATATGGGGCCAATCCGCGCAGGTTTTATTATTTGCAAGAATATTTGGGAAAAAAAATATTTGATTCTTGCATGCATTTGTATTTTATTAGATGGCAATTTAAACACCCGTTACCTGAAGATATTCAGCTTGTATTTGAATTGGTTTCAAAGCGAAAACTCGATTGGTTTTTTGAAGGTTTAATTTCTGGTAGTACTCCAGATTTCGCCATACAAAAAATAAAGAAAGCCAAAGACGGTTATTTGGTAACAGTTAAAAATAAAGGACTATACGCAGTTCCAGTAAAGTTAGGGAGTAGACGCAGCACAGTAAAAAATGAGATTTGGTTAAATGGCAATGATACAACTGTTTTTGTTGCTGGAAAACCAGAGCAATTTTCTTTAAATCCAAGTGGATATTTGCTGGAATCGAATTATTCTAACAACGATGCCAGTGCAAAAGGCATTTTAAAAACGTGGGATAAAATCGCCATTGGTTTTCCCAATTTATATAAAAGAGGAACGCAGCGGATTTGGTTTATTCCCAATGTTTTTTCATCCAATGCCTATGATGGTTTTATGCCAGGTTTGGTGCTAACAAATTTTAATGTACCACGCCGAAATTGGGAGTTTTGGGCAGTACCCATGTATGGTGTAAAGAGCAAGCAATTTACAGGTATGGCCAATGTGCAACGCAATATATTTCACAAAAAGGGTCCATTATCTATTACGGAAATATCCATGCGTTTTGCCACTTTCGGTTTTAATCCAGACAATGTTAATAGATTGAATTCTTTTTATCATTATGCCCCTGTAGTTTCATTTTATTTAAAAAGAAAAAAATACTGGATACAAAATATTGTGGAAGTAGAATATGATAAAAATAGAATTACAAAATCTTATTGGGTTGCCCCTGGGGATATTCGAAATCGTTATTCTCCAGACCTTCAAAATGATTTATTACGCATAGCATTTACAAAAAATGTATATAGAAAAATATCGCCAGGTAAATTTATTTTACAACTGGATATGGGTAGAAATTATGCAAATAAAATAGGAAATGATTCTGCATATCAATTTGCAAAGGCTACCTTAATTGTCGATAAATTTATACCCTATAAAAATAAGCAGAAAAAAACATTTGGTTTTTATGTAAAAGGTTTTGCTGAAACTTTTATTCACCAGAAAAATCAAGGAAACACAAGTGGGGTTTACAATCCGGTTGTCAGCGGTGCAAATGGTGGAAACGACTATGGATATAGGCAAACGATGTTTAAACGGAGTGCAACTTTTAACAATGGATCGGTATGGAATAACCAACTGTTGCCCAATGGAATTGGAATGCGGATGGTCCCAAATATTATGGCTAAAAGCTGGTGTGCAGGTGTAAATGCCCAAACACACTTATTCCCTGGCATAGATTTGCAAGTTTTTGGAGATGCTGTGGTTGCAAATACGAATGCAAAAGCATCTGAATTGTTTTATACTGCAGGGATTACTTATTCTCAGCGTATTGGAAACAATATATTTTACGAATTAAGCCTACCTTTGGTCTATAGTTCTAATGCACAAGCCGGCACCACCCCGAAGGAATTTTACAAGTATATGAATTTTAGAATTTCTTTAAATATGTATAAACCTACACGGCTTATTCGCAATATTTATCAATAGAATGGCAAGTTCTATGCTGTATATTTTATTTATTTTGTTACTTATTGTAATAATTCTGCAATGCATTTTACTTTTTAACAAAAATGGATCTGCAGATTTTATTTCGATGAATCAACGCTTGGACGGTTTTGATTCCAAATTAAGCAATGAGTTTTCGATAAGCAGAAAGGAACAATCAGAGAGCCAGCAAGGCACACGGTTTGAGGTAACGACCTTGTTTGGCAATTTAAGTACAGGCCTTTTTGAATCGTTAAAAAAGTCGCAAGACGACACAGTACTGTTAAGCAAAACCCTCTCAGAAAATGTAAAGTACCTAAACGATACGATGAAGCAGCGCGTGGATGACCTTGTGAATAGGAATGATCTTTTTCGCAAGGAAATGGAGGAACGGTTAAAAGAGATGCGAACTACCCTAGAGAGTAAAGTGGGAGAAATGCAAGTGAGCAATGAAAAAAAGTTAGAAGAGATGCGGCTTACAGTGGATGAGAAATTGCAAAAAACTTTGGATGAACGATTGTCTGAGAGTTTTAAACAAGTAAGTGAAAGACTGGAACAGGTGCATAAAGGATTGGGTGAAATGCAGAATTTGGCCCAAGATGTGGGTGGGTTGAAGAAGGTGCTAAGCAATGTAAAAACCCGCGGCATGATGGGTGAGATTCAATTGGGTGCCATTTTAGAAAATATACTTGCACCTGGGCAGTATAGACAGAATGTAAGAACCAAACCAGGCAGCGCGGAAGTGGTTGAATTTGCTATATGTTTGCCGGGTAAAGATGAAGATGGACAGGAAGTGTTATTGCCCATTGATGCTAAATTTCCCATTGAAGCATATGGTCGTTTGGTAGATGCTTATGACGCTATAGACCCTTTGGGTATTGAAGCGGCAAGAAAAGCCATGGAAACAGAAATGAAACGCTGTGCGAAGGACATACGAGACAAATATCTTTCGCCACCGCATACTACGGATTTTGGCATCTTATTTTTACCCACAGAAGGTTTGTTTGCAGAAGTGGTGCGTAATACTTCATTAATAGAAATTTTACAAAGGGAATATAGGGTGGTTATTAGCGGTCCTACCACTTTGGGGGCGTTTCTTAACTCATTAAATATGGGGTTCCGCACATTAACCATAGAGAAACGGAGCAGCGAAGTGTGGAAAATACTAGGTGTGGTGCGCAAAGAATTCGACCTTTTTGGGGGAGTTTTGGAAAAAGCCCAAGATAAAATTAAAAAAGCTGGCGAAGACATTGAAAAGCTTGTCGGCACGCGCACACGTGTTATTCAGCGCACACTCAGAGGTATTGATAGTCTGCCCGTTGGTAGTGAAAATCCGTTACTTCGTCTACCAGAGGAGACAGATGAAGAAACTTTAGAAGATAATTCCTGAAATTTGCAGAATCTATGAATAAGTATCTTATCATCATTAGCATGGCCTTGCTATCTCTAGAAGGGTGTAAAAAATACCCTGATGGACCTTCATTTAGCCTATTGCCTAGAAGAGAGAGAATAGAAGGTAAGTGGATAGCCACATCCGTTAAATACAATTCTACAGACTCAACAGCTAGCTATAAAAATAACATTTGGGAATTTACCCGGCAGTTTTCAGTGATTCTTCAAATTCATGATAAGAAATACAATGGGGTATGGAGTACCCAAAACAATGACAAAGATTTTGTGATAGATTACGATGGAGGCAGCCGAGAATCTTATAAAATATTAAAATTGACAGACAAGCAATTTGTGTTTAGAAATAAAACAACACAGCTTGAATTTAATTTAGTACCCCAATAATTGTGTATTACCTAGCACCATTTCTATATGGCATAGGCACTGGTTTTTTAATGAGTGTGCTGCTGGGTGTAATTTTTTTTATGCTCATTCAAACGGGTATTAAACATGGCCCTAAAAAGGGTTGGGCAATAGCTGCGGGCGTCGTTTCTGGAGATATAATTTTTGTCTTTTTGGCGATAACTTTTACTGCTTACATTTCTGAATTTTTAAAACACCATGAGAACAAAGCTTCGTTTTTTGGAGGTATTGTTTTACTTATTATGGGTTTTACAACCTTTATAAAAAAAAGAAAGAATATTGAAGAAGATTCGAAAATTTCAAAAGCCAAATATACAAGAGATTTTTTTATAAAGCCTTTTATTGTTAATTTTGCAAATCCTGCAAATGCTGCTTGGTGGATAGGTTTATACAGCATTCCGCCTGCCGTAAATTACTTTCTGGACCAAAAAATAATATTTGCTTTTGGAGCAATTTCCACTGTGTTTTTTACCGAAGTTGGGATTGCATATGGCGCTGCAGCTTTAAAGAAATTTATCACCCCTAAAATATTGAAGCGAATAGACATGGTTGTGGGTGTAGCCCTAATTTTTGTCGCTTTAAGATTGCTTTCTGCAGCAGTCGGTATTTTCTAATTTTATTTCACCCTAAAAATTTGTAAATTTGTTTCATGCATAGATTAAGCCGATCCAAAATTATTTTAAGCATAATAGCGGTTGGAGTATCTTTTATTTCAAATATTTACGGCCAGTCCACTCGAATACTTGCGAAAATGCCATTCCAAGATTCCCTGATTTTTGGTGGTATTAACAATGCCGCTGAAGCAGATGAAGCGTTTACCCAATTCCGTTTATCAAAAAATTTGAAACAATATGGAGGCTGGAAATGGTACGCCAGATTTTTAAATGAATACGGACAAAGAACAAATCCAGACGGGAGTTTGCCTGCTGCTAATGAATACTTCAATGTTGTAAAGGAAGTGCACTCCCCAGCAGTTCAAAACCGCGCTTCGAATGGGTGGTATCCATTGGGTCCTTTTAACCGTCCTTTTAGTGCTGGAGGGCTTAATAGTTATGGAATGGCCAGGGCAAATTGCATTGCTTTTGATCCAATAAATGCCGGCACTTGGTATTCAGGTTTTGGTCAGGCAGGTATTTGGAAAACGATAGACACCGGCAAAACTTGGACCGAGGCTAGCAATGGCCTCCCTATTTTGCGTATTAGCGATATTGCCATTGATCCCAATAATCCAAATATTTTGTATTGTTGTCTTGGTGATTTCGAATATTGTGAAGTGTCTTTATTGAGCATGGATAGGAAAAGAAATACGCATTTTGGGCTTGGAATATATAAATCAACTGACGGTGGAAACTCATGGCAACCTACCGGTTTAAGTGCAAGTTTGACGGATTTTGATGGCTCCTTATTTCGCAGGGTATTTGTAAACCCAAAAAACAGTAACGAACTTGTGGCAGCAGGAATTTCGGGAATTTATAAAAGTTACAGTGGGGGTTCGACTTGGTCAAAAGTAAGCAATGCCACCATTGGAGATTTAGAAATAAATGAGTCAAATGCCGATATATTATATGCTGCTGGAAGGTGGATGGAATTTTCCAATACCGGAGCAGCGGTGATATTAAAAAGTTATGATTTTGGCAAAACTTGGCAAACTTTAAATGTTCCGTGGAATACAACAAACGCCGTAACTCGTGTTGAACTTGCTACAGCACCGTCAGATAGCAATTATATTTATGCAGCTTGTGCAGGAGGAAATGGGGGTGAGTTGTACGGTTTTTATCTGTCTAAAAATGCAGGTAAAACCTGGAATAAGGTATTTAAATATGGGTATAATTTATTGTCAAATTCACCAGAAGATTCTATTCAAGCAGGTTATAGCCAGGGGAAATATGATCTTGCACTTTGTGTCCATCCGGATGATAAGAATAAAATTTATCTTGGAGGAATTCAAACACTTTTTTCTAAAAATGGTGGGGCTGATTTTGCTTACGCATATAGCGACAAAAATCATGTAGATGAACACCAATTTAAAATTCATCCCAAATTAAAAACTTGGATTTTGTGCAATGATGGGGGTATTTACACACAACCGATTGATCCTGTAATTACAAGTTTTGATGATGCCTTGGTGAATATTGTACACGATTGTACTTCAAAGTTTCTTTGTAACAATATGAATATAGGCAGTTATTACAAGGTGGGAATTTCTACTTATGATACGTCAGCCTATGTATCAGGTGCCCAAGATAACGGCACGATAGTGGGGAATAACTGGGCCTTTGCCAGTGGAGGTGATGGCATGGATTGCAGCATACTTACAGATGAACTTATCACCTCTTCACAATATGGATCTTTTTATTATTTCCAAGGCGGAAATTATGATGGCTCCATATTTTCATCAAATCCGTATGAAGGCAAGGGTGAATGGACAACGCCTGTTTTTGTTGATGAATTGCTGGATGCAAAAGGACATATATCCAGTATGCAAAATGTATATTTATTGTATTCAGAATTGGTAGACATTAACAATGGATTTTCACCACTTTCTTCCTTTGGATCCAATCGGGTGGGCACAGCAATGGATATGAGTAACGCAACAAATGGTATGGCATATTTTGCGAAAAAACCATACAATGGAGGCAGTATTTCAGGTAAATTATGGCGTTGGGATATTAGGAATAATATGTGGACTGATGTAAGCGCTGGGCTACCTGATTCTCTTTATACCACAGATATTGCTGTAAATAAGAAAAACGATTCCTTCGTTTATATTACATATTCAGGATTTATAAATGATAAAAAAATATTCCGAAGTACAAATTCGGGTTTGTCATGGCAAAACATCTCTGCAAATCTCCCAAACATGCCGGTAAACACTGTAGTTTGTGATTCTGCTGATGCAAACAATGCTATTTATATTGGCACTGATGTGGGCGTTTATATGCGAAACGATACCATGAAAAACTGGCTATATTATTCTAAAAATATGCCAAATGTAATTGTAAGTGATCTGAAAATTCACCCCCTGAACCACCGGCTGGTGGCAAGCACATTCGGCAGGGCACTATGGGCCTATGATTTGCCACATTCTATTAAAAAGACGGATCGAATTAAATTGTATTACACCGTGGATAATTTTAAAATAGAAAATCCAGCTAGGGGTTTTTTAAATATTAAATGTAATGTGCTTTCTGTGGAATCTTTTGAAGCCGACCTTTTGAATCAAGTCGGACAGAAGGTGATGAATTTGTCTATTATTAGAGGTGAAAACAGTGTTCCAGTATCGACCTTAAAAAGGGGAATTTACTTCCTCAAAATATATACAGAAAATGAAACTGTGCTAGTTGAAAAAATAGTGCTGGAATAATATTATTGTTTCTCTTGGCACATTTCTACCAAAACCCTATTGGTGCTTTTGGGATGAAGGAAAGCGATGCGTTTGTTGTCTGCCCCATCTTTGGATATTTTATTGATTAATTCAAATCCATCTCCGGATTTATTTATTAATTCCGCATCAATATTTTCCACTTCGAAAGCCAAATGGTGAACTCCTTCACCGTTTTTCTCTATAAATTTGGCAATGGGACTTTCAGGATTTGTAGCTGCGAGCAATTCTATTTTAACATTCCCCACTAGAAAAAATGAGGTTGTAACACCTTCGCTTTCTACCCCCTCTCGTTTGTAGGGTGCGCTGCCTAATAGTTGGGTAAACAAGGCTTCGGATGTTTCTAGATCTTTGACTGCAATACCTATGTGTTCTAGATTTTTAATCATTTGTATTTGATGGTCATTTTTATTACGTCTGTTGATTTATCAATTGCACCTAAAGTTGAATTGAAAACAAGGGTATTTCTTTTAACTATTGCGTCTGCGTTACTGGTTTTTTTAACTTTTGACGGCACTGTTATTTTTAGATTGTATTTGACGTCAGCCATCATTGTTTTTGTCATTTCATTGTTTTCAACATCACCGTCACCTTGGGTCAAAGGATTGATGCCAATGTCCAAAATGGTAAACTTGCCTTTTTGCCAAATGTATTTATCTTTTTTGCCTTCTTCCTTCATTGCCGTGTTTAAGGCGGTAATATTGTTAAATTCAAATCCCACTGTGTATTCACTTGTACTTTGGTTCGAGGAATATTGCACATTTTGTAACCCAGGGATAATTCTGAATTTGTCTGCTGTTTCCTTTAAGGATTTCAACATGCCCAAATGAAAAGAATCAACTCCGCCTTCAGCAGCTTTAGCGCTGTCGGTTTTTAATGCTTCCATCATGGTTTTGATTTGACTTAAATTCATAGTTACCTGGTATGTACCACCTCCGGTTTTGGAAATGCTAATTTCCTCGGAAATATCAAAACAGGAAGTTAAAAGTAAGCTGCAAAGTATAATTCCTAAAATTTTATTCACACCGCAAATTTAGGCTGTTTAACAAAAACTTATCTTATTTTAAAATTTCTAGGAAAATCTACCTGTTATTGATAGCTATTACCGTAATTTGCAGTTTAGAATCAATCTAAATAAAATGCTAAAACTTCCTGTATACCTAGATAATAATGCAACAACGCGCGTAGATCCTCGTGTTTTTGAAGCCATGACCCCCTATTTTTTGGAGGATTTTGGGAATGCTGCAAGCCGAAATCATCCCTTTGGATGGAAAGCGGAGGAAGCCGTTGACTATGCACGGGAGCAAATTGCAGTGCTAATAGGCGCCAATGAAAAGGAAATTATCTTTACAAGCGGGGCGACAGAAAGTAACAATTTGGCCCTAAAAGGCGTTTTTGAGATGTATGCCGAAAAAGGAAAGCATATAATTACTGTGGTAACAGAGCATAAAGCAATTTTAGATACGTGCAAACACCTTGAAAAAGTAGGTGCAGAAATTACATATTTGTCGCCAACAGAAGATGGAATGATTACATTGGCTCAAGTGGAAGAGGCCATAAGGCCAGATACCATTTTAGTTTCTATAATGTTTGCCAACAATGAGATAGGTACAGTGCAACCGATTCGCGAAATTGGTGCTTTGTGCAAGTCCAAAGGAGTGTTGTTTCACACAGATGCCACCCAGGCTGTAGGAAAAGTTCCGGTGGATGTGATAGCGGATAATATAGATTTATTGAGCATGAGTGCCCACAAAATGTACGGTCCTAAAGGGATTGGGGCATTGTATGTGCGCCGTAAAAATCCACGTGTAAAAGTAACTGCACAAATGGATGGTGGTGGCCACGAAAGGGGCATGCGAAGTGGAACTTTAAATGTTCCTGGCATAGTAGGTTTGGGCAAAGCTTGCGAAATTGCAAGATTAGAAATGGCTGAAGACGCCGCACGCACCAGCAAATTTAGAGACAAATTGGAAACTGAATTGTTAAAATTGGAAGAAAGCTATGTAAATGGAAACAGGGAGCATAGACTACCCAACACCACAAACATTAGTTTTAAATATGTTGAAGGAGAAGGTTTGATGATGGCAATTAAGGATATCGCAGTTTCTTCGGGCAGTGCTTGTACTTCAGCGTCTCTTGAGCCAAGTTATGTTCTAAAAAGTTTGGGTTTGGACGACGAATTGGCGCATTCTTCCTTGCGTTTCGGACTCAGTCGATTTACAACTGAAGAGGAAATTGATTATGCAATTAAAACCGTTTCAGAGGCAGTAACCCGTTTAAGAGAAATGAGCCCTTTGTGGGAAATGTTTAAAGAAGGTATTGATTTAAAAAGTATAGAGTGGGCAGCGCATTGAGAATTTAAGGGTTAAGAATTGCGATTTTAGAGTGTTGGAAGATAGAAAAAACAACCAGGATGTTTCCACTGAAATGATTGCTAGATTCAAAAAGTTGAGTTTAGGAATACTGGATTTTTGCGGACAATTGCCAAAACACCCTGTTACTTTTAGCTTGCAAGGTCAACTAATTCGTTGTGGAACCTCATGTGGTGCAAATTACCGCGCTGCCTTAAGAGGAAAATCTAGGGCAGATTTCATAAATAAACTGAAAATATCGAAATAAGAGTTGGACGAATCGCTTTATTTTATTGACCTTTTCAGCGATTATTTTCCGGAAATGAAGGAACTGGCAAAAACATTGTCGATCGAAGGAGATTCACTTCTTAGAATTATTGTTAAGTCAATAAACATTTCTAGAAACTAGTATTGTTTAGAATGAATCCAAATAGTATATTTGTACCAGTAATTAACACTTAACACTAAACCCTAAACTCCAATGGCTTACAGCGAAAAAGTAATCGACCACTATACACACCCGCGCAACGTGGGAACTTTAGACAAAGCGAACAGCAATGTAGGCACTGGCCTTGTGGGCGCACCAGAATGTGGCGACGTAATGCGTTTGCAGATTCAAGTGAATCCAATAACTGGCGTAATAGAAGACGCAAAGTTTAAAACTTTTGGTTGTGGCTCTGCCATTGCTTCGAGCTCTTTGGCCACAGAATGGTTGAAAGGCAAATCTATAGATGAGGCTTTGACCATAGACAATATGGACATAGTGGAAGAATTGGCATTGCCTCCTGTGAAAATCCATTGTTCTGTTTTGGCTGAAGATGCAATCAAAGCTGCAATAAACGATTTCCGGACCAAACAGGGTCTTGAAGCAATTGTTGATACTAAAAAACACTATTAAATTTATATATTATGGAAGTAGAGGCAAGTTCAATAACCATAACAGAAAGGGCTATGGCCAAAGCCAGACAACTTATGGAGGAAGCTACTATCAGTCAGCCTGAATATTTTATGCGTGTGGGCGTAAAGGGTGGTGGATGTTCTGGTTTAACTTATGAGTTGGATTTTGACAACGAAAGTCGCCCCGGTGATATGAACTTTGGTGATGATCAGCTTAAGATCGTTTGTGATATGAAGAGTTTTCTTTATTTATGTGGAACGGAATTGGATTTTACAGATGGTTTGAATGGGAAGGGTTTTAATTTTATCAACCCTAATGCCACGCGCACCTGCGGTTGCGGCGAAAGTTTTGCAATTTAGTAGTGTTAGATTTAATATCAAGCCGTCGGGTGACATTAGTTGCACCGGTATTGGTTTTGAAGCGTTAACTTCGTATGCTTATGTCAGAACAAATCTATATTGCCGAATTACACAACGACCATACCTTATGGTTGTCTGAACTCAGTTTAGGTAAGGACCAGCTTAAAAGCTATCAAAATCGGTTGGAGGAAGTAGCTAAGGCCAACACGGGAAACGATGTTTTGGCATTGGTGGAACAATTTCAAAACCGTTTTATTCGAGAAAATGAGGTCATTGATATTTTGCTGCATGATATTAGAGCAGATGAATCTACAATATCTGCATCTGCAGCGATTAACAATGTAGCTACGGATCGCAGAAAGGTTAGCGATAACGATGATTTGAGAAGCAGAATGGTGGATTTTAGAAAAATCTTTGATGACCTAAAGATGGAATTTATTCGATTTTTGGCCAAAACGTATTGAATTTATTTTTTTAGCTTAAGGACAGCAATTTATTGCTGTTTTTTTTGGAATTTCAAAAAAAAACAAACGTTAGTTAGTTGAAATCGAATACAAAGCAGGCGATAATTGTAGTAATCCTATTATAGAATCATCAATTTCTATTTATTTGAATCGTTTCAGAAGTGAAGCAGGGTAAGGGAAATTTGATTTATTTTAAAAATTGTGTTGGTTTTTCAAAAAGATTGATAAAATTGTCAATCCAATTAAAAGTCTATGAATAGAAATTACAATTCGTTTAAAGTATGTGCTTTAGTTACCCTCCTTTCTTTTTCCATCCTTACTGCAAGCGCACAACCAGGAGTAATTAGAACACAATTGGTTTCGGGTACCTCCACAGATTATTCGCTTGCAGCGAAAGGTAATTTTCTTCAATATACAGCGCAGGCAAGCAGTTCCGCCGCTGTGGGTAGAACTTGGTCTATAGGCACAGGCAGTGCAGGATCTCCCTCTTTTACAACCAACTGGCGCCCGGTGAGTGGAAGTGGCACGCAAATATTAATACCAGGGTTTAACCAATTCATAACCCCTGCAGCAGGAAGTCCACCAACGTATGGTTCAGCAACTTATAACGCCAGTAGCGGTGGCACAGATGGAACATTACCAGCAATAACTTCAGGGCGGTATTATACTTTTAACGTATCCAAAAAATCTACCTCTGGAACACCTGTAAATGAAAATATGGCGGTTCTAGAGACAAATTTTAACCCAGTTTCAATCAGTTCGGTTAATAGGGCTGCTTCCACTATTTTTACCAATAGTGCCGCTTTAATTACGATTACAACGGGTGCAACACCAGCCGTGGGCGAAAATTTTTATTTGCGTTATTCAACTTCTTCTACTTTCGCAACAAGTACTGTTGTGCAATTTAAAATGACAGGTGCAGCTGGTGAAGCCGCAATTCCTTGTCTTACAGGCACGGTTTATTATTATGTTTATTCTTCCAATCTTTCGTTGGCTCAAATAAATGCCGCAGTTACTTCTTTCGGTCAAGATGCGCATGATATGGTAACCTTAAATTTAGACAACAATAGCGGAAGTAATTATAATTATAGTGTAACTAGCGGAACCAATTTTACAGGATTTTATGCTGTGCCCTCTACTTGTTATGCAACCATAGCATCCTTTGTATCTGCGTTAAATTCTGGAACTGTAACTGGTGGGGTTACTTTACTGGTGCAGGCGGGCTATACAGAAACTGCCACGGCGGGTGGAATTAGTTTAACAAAATCAGGGACATCCACCAATAAAATTGTTTTCCGAAAAATAGGTGTTGGGGCCAACCCTATATTGTCTGCTGGCGCAGGCAGCCAAGCGAGCAATTTAAGTACCACCGCATTGGATGCTATTTTTAAAATTAGTGGTGGAGACTACATCACCATAGATGGAATTGATTTAAGGGAAAGTGCCGGCAATACAACATCTACAACGCAAGCAGAATATGGATATTTGATAGGATCTGTTGCAGTAACTGATGGAGCACAATATGATACGATTCGCAATTGTAAAATAACTTTAAATAAAACAAATGCATCTACTGGCGGTGCCACTGGAATATGGATGGGACAGCATTATGTAGGTTCTTTTACGGCTATTACTGCAGTTTCTGTTGCAGGTGTAAATCAATATTGTGCATTTATTGCCGATACAGTTGAAAACGTAACAGTAGGAATTGGTATTTTAGGAAGTACAACTACTACCTATTATGGCACGGGAAACAATGCATCCAATTGCACCATTCGTAATTTTGGTGGTGGTACAACCACCCAAGCCAGTGGTATTATTTCTCAATATCAAATTGTTCAAACTTTTAACAACAACAGGATAGCCAATATGGAAAACGGCGGTATATCGGCTACGGGTATATTGTACGGTATTTATCCATTCAATAATTTATTGGCCACTTCTGTTGTTTCTATGAATAACAATATTGTGCTTTTGGATAATAACAGTGTCAGCACAACCTTTGGTTTGTACAATACTACAACTACAAATGGGATTTCTAATTTTAACAATAATACTATTTACTTCACATTGCGAAGTACTGGTGCAGGTTATGGTGTATACGTTACGGGTACTACGTCAAAGGCATATATTACAAACAATACATTTGGAGTTCGCCAAATGTCTACGGGCGCGGTATATGGTTTCTTTAATGCAGGTGTAACTGGTTTGCTGCGTATTGCAGGCAATACCATTACTGGTTGTGATTTTAGAACTGCAACCAACGGAACTGTGAGTGGAATCAATTATTTCATTTACAATGCATCTATACTTGTTATTGGCGATACAATAACAAACAACCTAATTTATAACAATTCATTTTACAGCACAGGTACAACCTATTTTATATTCAATTCTGCCAGCACGGTTTCCGGTATTTTGGTGCAAGGAAACCAAATTTATAACAATGTAAATCCCACCAGTGGTGCTTGGTATTATTATTATAATGTAAGCAGCTCTACAAGCGGAAATTCTGCAGTATTGAACAATGTAATAAGAGACAATAAGTCTTTGGGTCAAATGTATGGGATTTATGAAAGCACCGCAGCAGGGCATAATAGGTTAATACAATATAATAAATTTTATGGCAACCGTTGCAATTCAGTAATGTATGCCATTTACTCAGTTAGCGGAAGCACAGCGCTGCACTCGCACAATGAAATTTATAATGATACATGCAATAGCACATTTTGGGGTATTTACGGTTTTTCAAATTCTACCACCGCAGGCACGTATTGGAATGCCTACAAAAATACAATTCGCAATATTGTAAATTTTAGCACAACAACCTATGGTATTTATTTGGCAAGCACTACCTTGGTAGCCAATATACACCGCAATAAAATCTCGGATTTGTTTTCTCTGTCTTCTTTTACTGGAACATCACCCATCGTAGCAGCAATTTGGGCAGCGTCGGGCAATACCGTAAATATTAACAACAACGTAATAGGCCGCTTATACGCTTCACTCGGCGGCACTACGGTTGGCGGAACTACCCCAAGCGCATCCTATGGTTATCCTTTGGTTGGCATTTATATAACGGGTGCAACAGCATGCAATGTTTATTATAATACAATATACTTAGACAATACAACCTCGTCTGCTTTCGCTGCAAGCACCGCCGGGATTTGGATGAACGCATCCTCTGTTTTTAATGTTGAAACCAGAAACAATATAATTATTAATAATAGTTCTCCTACAGGCAGTAATGTTTTTCCATATGTTGGGCGCAGTGTTGCCATTGCAAGAAACACCACTTCAGGAACAAATCCATTAAGTTTATGGAGCACAGCTTCTAACAATAATATACTTTATGCTGGGAATCCTAGCAATAACAATGCACTTTATTATGACTTTAATGGATTTTACAATACATGGTGTCAATATACAACACAGGTAACCCCAAGAGACAGCAACTCTTATATGGAAAGCACACCATTTGTATCTTTGTCTTCATCCAGTGCTGATTTTTTAAGGCCTTCTTCAGCAACTCCATCCTTTGCCGAAAATAGGGCCGTTGCTATTTCAGGTTATGATTATGACTTTGATTCTACATTTAGAAATTCTGTAACTCCTGATATTGGCGCATTTGAAGGGAGTTTTGTAAACCAGTCGCTAACCACAGGCGTTACAACCACGGTTACCCACCCATTTCCTAGCACTGGACCAGGAGGAACCAATCAGGTAATTCTACAAATAAAAATAAATACAGGATTTCAGAGAACCTGTCCTTCCAACTTAACTAAAATGGTATTTAATACTTTGGGAACAACTGCAGTTGCTGACATTTCCAAGGCACTTGTCTATTTTACAGGCACCACACCTACAATTAACATAGCAAGCGCTACTCTTTTAAGCAACGTAACTTCCCCTTCAGGAAGATTTACAGTTAACACAACGCAACCATTGGCCTTTGGAGACAATTATATATGGTTGCTTTATGATGTAAATTGCGGTGTTTCTACAAGCAACGTATTGGATGCGTCTTTGGATACGGTGGTTACTTCATGGGGTACTAGTACTCCAGGTTCTCCATCGGGTAATATGGCTATTTTAGCGCCATTAAGCGGTTCTTATACTATACCTAGCGCAACATTTCCAACACTGGCTGCAGCCATTAATGCATTTGACAACAGAGGATTAAGTGGTGCTGTAACATTTAATGTAAGCGCTGGTTATTCTGAAACTGCACCGCCTACAGGTGGTGGATTTTTGATACGAGCCAATAGTGCATGCGCTAATTATACAACCACTACAAATACCTTAAAAATACAAAGATCTGGTGCTGGGGCAAATCCAATATTATATGCAAACGTGGGCACAAATTCTCCCATTAGCAGCAGAGCAGGTATACCTTTAGATGGTATTGTTACCATTAGCGGTATTGACTATACAACCTTTGATGGAATTGACTTGGTAGACAACAACACCGATGCTTTTAAAGCCGCAGAATATGGTTTTGGTTTATTTAAAAGGGCGGCAAACAATGGGGTAAAAGGAATTACAATTAGAAATTCATCAATAACTTTAAACGTTGATAACAAACAAGATGGTTCTACCTATTTTGCTGGGGGTGCTAAAGGCATTTACATGGGACCTGTTCCCTATGATTCCATGCTTAATTTATATACAGTAATCGATACAAATGGAACCAACAGTTTTAACCGATTCGACAATCTTACCATAAAAAATGTTGCGGGTGGTGGCGTGTATTTATTTGGTTTTGCTGCGGCAACACCATTTACATTTATGGATAGAAACAATGTAGTGAATAATTGTAGAATTACAAATTTTGGTGGCAATATGGGTAGCACAGTTTATGGTATTTTCACTACCAACCAAACAGGAAATCATACCATTAGCAACAATACACTGGTAAATAATGATGGAACGCATACGGATGCATTTAATCCTTTGGGTGGAATCGTAATTTTTGCATCTCCCAACAGTAATTTAATAATTTCTAGCAATAAACTTACCCTGCGCAAAAAGCCTTCCTCAGGTTTGTTTTATGGCATCTTTTATAACCCAACTGGAACATCAAACGTGGTTGTAAAAAATAATATTTTGCGCGACTTTTTCCAGCCATATCACTCATTAAATACGAATTTGTTTTACGGAATTTTTCAAAATACGGCAACAACCGGTTTGTACGACTCCGTTTTTAACAACCAAATGCGCAATTTCAGTTTGGGTATGTCTAGCACGGTTTATGGTTTTAACCATACCAATTCTTCGAACATATCCTATTTTGCGAACAATGTTATTGATACCTTTATATTAACTCACCCACTGTCAGCAACAATAGCATTTTTGTATCAAAATTCTGGAGGTCCACCATCTAACAGCAAAGATTATTGTATCAATAATACATTTAGAAATATTCGCAGTTATTCTTTATTGTCTGGTCGTCCCATTTATGGTTTTTATAATTTGGTGAATACAAATGCAGATGTATTTATTCAAAACAATACAATAGAAAAATTGGTAACAGGCGGTCTTGTTTATTGCATATTTAGTAATACTGGAGATTCATCTTATATATCCAATAATACCATAAAAAATGATACATCTTTAAGCAACAGTATTTATGGTATTTATTTGGGCGGTGGCAATCGTAAATTTATTTACAATAATGCAATAAGTGGCTTAACATCTTCTCCTTTGGCAATCTCTTTTGCAACCGTTGCGGGAATATACGATGTGAGTTCAACCCCAATGGTGATTTACAACAATAGAATTGCCGATATCGCTACCTATTTTACTACAGGTAATGCATATGGTTTGTATACTCCTGGGGGTTCAAAATCTATTTATAACAATGCAATTTTTAATATCCTTGGACCCAATTTAGGTGCGGCAGATCCTGGATTGACTGGTTATAATATTTACGGTATTCAACTCTTAGGAAATTCTGTTGGATTTACCAATCAGATTTACAACAATACAATAACTCTAAATCAATCCACAACGCCACCTGCCAACTTCGCATCCGCAGGATTGTGGGTTGCCCGAAATGCTATTGCAGATTTAAAAAACAATATAATCATCAACAAATCTGTACCAGGTTCTACAGGTAAAACAATTGCATTTACCCGTGCTACCAAATTTAAACCAACCCATTCTCTCACTGCCAATAAGAATATCTTTTTTACCCCAACTGGAACTGGGTATGCAGCTTACCGAGATTCAAATGCCAATGTAACTTCAATTTGTGCTTTTATTGATACTATGACTTTGGGAAGAGAATCTGGAAGTAAGTTTGAAGATGTTGTTTTTCAATCAACATCTATAGCCAGTGCAGTATTTTTAAAACCCACAACCACAGATGCAACTTCAGCTTCCAATGGAGGAATTTCTATTCCCTTGGTAACTGCGGATATAGTTGCTATTTCTAGAAGTGCATCAACCCCAGATATTGGCGCATATGAAGATGCATTTACTGCGCCATCCACAGGTTCTGCAACCGTAGTTTTAACACAGGCCACATCCACACCAAAAACTGGCGAACCAGATGCTAAGGTTTTACGTGCTAAAATTACACCTACAACTTCAACAGGATCTACAATAACCCAATTTAGTTTAAACACAGCAAGCACAACTAGCGCAAGCAGAGATATAGGCAAGGCCAGAATGTATTTTACCAATTTAGATTCTAACCTTAACCTTTTAACAGCTAAAAAATTCGGAACGGATGTTGTAACGCCTAGTGGTAGTTACAGTATTAGCGGAAATGAAATTTTGTCTTGCCAAAAAGATTATTATTTCTGGTTGGTTTATGATATTCCATGTGCTGCACTTTCTTCTGACGTATTGGACGCATCATGTAGTCAAGTTTCTTATAGTGGTGGAACCATAACGCCAGGAACTACAAATCCCAGTGGAACACAAGCAATAAATGCACCGGTTGCTTTATCTGGCTTATATCCAATTCCTTCTGTATTCCCAACCCTAGATAGCGCCATTAAAACTTTAAATTTTAGGGGTTTAACAGGAGGTGTTACGTTTTCAATTGCATCCTCCTATACCGAAAGTGCTCCAACCAATGGCTATTTGATGGATATCACAGGTTGCAGTGCCAATACAAGCAGTGGCAATCGAGTTACTATTAAATCGGCTGGTGGCGGTATGCCAATTATTTATGCGCAGACCAATGGAAATGCGACACCATTCACAAATGCTACAGGTAGCAGATTGGATGGCATTTTTACAATTAATGGCACCGATTTTATAACTTTTGATAGTTTGGATGTACGCGATACGAATATACTTAGCAATAGGCCCATGGAGTATGCATTCGGACTGTTTAAAAAATCGCCGGGCAATGGAACTAGAAATATTATTATAAGGAATTGCAAAATTACAAGTATGCGTTTAAACGGTGCATCAGGAACTGCCAATTCATTGTTTTTAGTGGGTTCTAAAGCAATTTACTTAAGTCCTGCATCTTATTTGGATGTAGCCAATGAATTTATACCCTCAGATACTTTTGGGGTAAACAGTTACAACTGGTTTTATGGTAACGATATACGCGGGTATTCAAATGGAATCCATTTGGAAGGGTATAATTTGAGTGCCTTATACAACGACAAATCGAATAAAATTGGCGGATATGCTTCCAAACACGGCAATTCAATTACCAATTATGGAGGCAATACAGCGAGCAGCAATTTTGGCGTTTATGCCGATGATCAAACCAACTTAATTGTTGCTGGGAATACCATAGACAATGCAGCCAATGGTGTACCAAATTCTACCCAAACCTATGGTTTTGCAATAGACAATGCAGTTAATGCGCATACTACTGTAGACAACAATATATTCCGTATTAGAACCAATGCCACTGCAGGCGGTAGGATTGCAATTGCAGTGTTAAACATCGATGGCAGTATTAATCGGGTGCGCAACAACGTTGTACGCGGGGGTAGAAACTTGAATGTTTCAAATACCGGTAACAATTACGGAATTTGGCTTTCCAATCTACACGCACGGGACACGGTATCCGGAAATAAAGTGCTTTTAGATACTAGCGATGGCAACGGTCAAATTATGGGTATTAATTATGGAACTGTTACGCCATGGAATTATATTGCCAACAATACTGTAGATACTATAATATCAACATCTGCATCATTTACGAATATATTGGCAGGTATTTACCACTCTAGTGGGCTCACTGGAGATGGAAAAACAGTAATAGAAAATAACTCTATAAGAAATTTGAAAACAATAAATGCCGGGTCAATCTATGGTGTTTTTGTTACTGGAACTTCGGTTTCACCAGACGTTACTGTTAGAAACAATTCTATCGGAAAAAGGTTTAAACCAGTTGCCAGTGGAACCAATTATGGCATGTACATTCAAAATTATGATACCTGCATTATTAATAATAATTTGATTGAAGATGACAGTATAAGTTTACAATCTTTTGGGATGTATGTTGTTTCCAATAATTACACTAGGATTTTTAACAACAGAATACGAAATGTTTATAGCAACGGCTCTACATCTGCTGGATTGTATGCTGTTTCCAATATTGCATCCGATGTTTTTAACAACTCTATTTCTGGAATTATTAATAACGGTTCGGGTTCACCCGTTTACGGTTTGTTGATGTCACAAACAGGCTTAGGTATTCATAATGTTTATAACAATGTTATTGGCAATGTTAGCGCGCCATTGTTCCCTAGCTCCTTGGCAGTTTATGGCGTTTATCTTGCAGGAAGTGTAACCAATACTTTTAACTTCTACCACAACACAATTCATTTAAGATCCATACCTGCGACAACTCCCTATGGTACTGCAGCATTGTTTACAATCCCTGGTGCTATTGTCAATTTACGCAATAATATATTCAGTAACTTATCAGGCTTTGCGGGCACAGGCCTTACTGCTGCCCATTATAGGAATTCTAATGCGTTGTCTTCGTTAAGCAATACTTCCAACAACAACTTGTATTATGCTGGGGTTCCAAGTGCCAATAATGTACTCTATTTTGACGGTTTAAATGTTAGACAAACGCTTTGTGATATGATTACCTTTATGACTCCCAGAGAAAGTTTTTCGCAAACTGACAGTGTAGGATTTAATTCCGTTAGGGATACTGGCAATGGCACTAGCTATTTGCGCATTAGACCTTCAGTTGCAAGCAATGTTGAAAGCAGCGGAGCTGGTATCGCTTTAGTTTCAAAAGATTTGGATGGTCATACAAGAAATGCCACCAAACCAGATTTGGGTGCAGATGAAGGCACATTTACAGCCTCGGCCTCTGGTTCACCAACCATTACAGTAGTTCAAAATAGGGCCGATGCTCCAAAAGTGGCAAATAATAATATCCTAAGAATTCAAGTAAACGTCACAGGTGCAAAGCCTTTAGTTATTACGCGCTTTGTATTTAATACTGCAGGTTCAACAACAGTTGCACCAATTACTAGAGCCAAAGTTAGCATTACGGCTGCAGATACCAATTTTAAGACATCACCCATGTTTGGGGATTCAGTTGCAAATCCAAATGGTAGGTTTGTTGTCAATGGAGTTGGAACTGCATGCGCGGGATCTTCAAATTACTTTTGGTTGAATTATAATATTGCCTGCAACGCTTCCACTGGAGATAGCATTGATGCTAGATTGGATAGTATTACAATTAACGGTGTAACCATTGCTGTAACAGGGGGAAATCCCGCAGGTAAAAGATCAATTGTTGGTCCATTAAATGGCAGTTATACAATACCCGGCAGTTTTACGAGTGTTCTAAACGCAATAAACGCTTTGAATACTCGGGGCGTGAGTGGCAATGTGGTTTTCAATGTTGGAACCGGATTGGTAGAAAGAGCACCCTCAAACCAAGGATTCTTGATTTTAAATCAAAATACTTGTGGCGATACTACCAATGCCAACCGCACGGTAATATTTAAAAAGAATGGTAGCGGAGCAAATCCACTTTTGTTAGGTGGTTCTGGAGGAACTGCTTTGCCAAGCACAACGGGCAGGTCACTGGATGGAATTCTTACCATTGCAGGCACTGATTATATCACTTTTGATGGGTTCGATTTTACCGATACTAACAACTACAATCCTGCCACAATGGAATATGGAATTGGATTGTTTAAACTTAGTGGAAGCAATGGTACTAGAAACATAACCATTAGAAATTGTAACATTAATTTAAAACGGATAAATTCTAATAATTCTTCTGCCAATTTTGGTATTGGCAATACGGGAATTGTAATTGTCCCAACTGCATACGGCGACCTAGGTACGCAAATAAACACTACAGACAGCATGGGTTCTAACTCATACAATACATTTGTAAATAATACCATTAGGGGCGTAAATATTGGAATAAGAGGACAGGGTTTCTCATCTGCAGCACCTTATTTGTTTTACGACCGTGGAAACAATTTTGGATTACGCGGTCAAGGAAATATTATTACTAATTTTGGTAACAATACCCTAAGCAGTAATTCCTATGGAATTCAATTTTCTAACAATAGCAATATAAACGTTGCAGGAAATTATATTAGCAATTTAGAAAATGGAGGCGTTCGCACCATTTATGCGATGTATGGAATTTTTGGATCTGGGGGTGTTGATAATAACGTAAATATTTCCGACAATACGGTTATTATCAAAGCTGGTGCGGTTAGCAATACTTTCTATGGAGTTTTTTCATCGAACTCAGGGTTGGGTAATTTAATTATTCGCAGGAATAAAATTCAAAGATTTGCTTGTCAACGCGGATTTTCGTCTTCATTTTATGGCGTATATATAGCTTCTGCAAAAACCAATGTATTTGTAGATAGCAACTTAATAAACAACGATACTGTTTTTACAACAGCACAATTTAGCGCGATATACAATGCAAATTCTTCTTACACGAATTTAACATTTAGAGGCAATACGGTTAGAGATATTTTCCGTTTGGGCAGCGGAAGTGCCAGCTCAGTTACAACATACGTGTTATACAATACAGGAACAAGTATCAATTTGAGTTGCCTAGTAGAGGGCAATGTGATCAAAAATATTGTCTTAGATTCTGCTGGGGGTTCAGTTTACGGTTACTATAACTTCGGCTCAGCTGGCGGTACTACTGCAGTTAGTACCTCTAATAATATCATTGACTCCATTCGTTTTACAGGGAATCAGCCACTGTCCCAAACCATCTGGGGTATTTATGAACAAAATGGTGGATTCCCAAAAAAGAATGTCAATAGAAACAGAATTAGCAATTTAATACCTAGCAGCGGCAATGCTTTCATATGCACTGTTTATGGAATGCAAGTGGGATATGCCGATGTGAATAAAGATGATTCTATTTGTTTTAATACTATATATAATTTGTATGGTAACAGCTTTACTACTAGCGCAAGTATAATCTATGGAATTAACATTGCAACCAGCGCAAATTGGCGTGTTTTTGGCAATAAAATAAGCAATTTAATCAATCCGGGTGCCCATACATCTACCAATATTTATGGAATATTTTCTAGCAGCGCAGATACCACTTTCTATGCAAACAATGTCATCGCTAACCTATCAAATACGGCTGCTAATGTTTCTTTAAATGCGGGTGTTGGAATATTCAATTCAAGCGGGTTCGGTGTTTTTGATCATAACACAATCTTCTTGAAAAATGCAAGCAGTGGAACTAATTTTGGGAATACAGGTATTTATATTAATGCCAGTTACAACCAAATTTTAAGAAATAATTTAGTAATTAACAGGTCTACAGTATCGGGCAGCGGCTATGTTGCCGCTATCTATAGACCTGGAACAAGCACTACTTCTTTCTACAATTCAGCATCAGGAAACAATGCTTATTTTGTTGGAACTGGTAGCGGAAGATCTTTGTTTTATGACGGAACAAATAATTATACTGCATTTCCGTTCTCGGCATATTCGGGTGCGGAGGGTAGTTCATTCCAACATTGGACAAAATTTAGAGATTCGTTAAATGTATTGAATGCCAATTTCTTGCATATAGATACTACCTCGGCTTACAATTGTACCTTAAATGGGGCAGGCAGAGCCACTACAAATCCGGCGATATTAAGAGATATCGATAACCAATTTAGGGTTGTTTCAAGGCCCGATGTTGGTGCTGATGAATTTAAAGAACCATCCGCAATCACCCAAAATCCTGTTTCTATGAATGTGTGTCCTGGATCAACTGTAGGATTTAGAGGAAAAGCGAGTCCTTCAGGCAATTTTCAATGGCAAAAAAATAACGTTGCCATCAGCGGCGCCACATCAGATACGCTTACTTTATCAAGCGTTACAACTTCAGATACTGGTAATTTTAGATTGATGGTGGTAGGTTGCAATAATGCAGATACTACTTATACTTCAATTGCGCGGCTCAATGTTGGAACAGCATCAACAGCTGCTTCAAGTATAACAGCATCTAGAGATTCAGTCTGCAGAAATACTACAACTACTTTAACCGTAAATGGGGGTAGCTTGGGCATCGGAGCAAATTGGAACTGGTTTAGAGGAGGATGTGGATATGGCACAGGCAAGACTTTTATCGGCACAGGTTCATCCATTACCGTTACTATTGCGGCACGGGATTCTTTCTTCGTTCGGGCAAAAGGAATATGCGATTCTACAGGTTGTGTTAAAAAAATAATTAATTTGAGAGATACTTCATTACCTGCAAGTTCTATTTCTGGAGCCACAACAATGAATTTGGGTCAAACCAACAATCTTTCGGCAGTTGGAGGTTCCTTAGGATACTTGTCCAATTGGAAATGGTATAGTGGTAGTTGTGGTGGCACCTTGTTAAATTCTGGTAGCAATCCATTTGGTTACAAGCCAACAACATCAGGCTCAAAAACTATTTTTGTTCGGGCGGAAGGATCCTGTAACACAACCATTTGCAGATCTATAAATATCACGGTTTACGATACATCTATTGCGCCAACTGGAATAAATGGAACAAATCCAATTTGTTTAGGACAAAGTACAACTTTGTCTGTTGTAGGTGGCACATTGGGTTCAAGTGCAGTTTGGAAATGGTACACTGCCTCCTGCGGCGGCGCTGCTGCAGGCACAGGAAATAGCATCGTTGTTTCACCATCCGCAGCCGGTACGTTTAATTATTATGTTCGTGCAGAAGGTCTATCTGGAAATACGGCATGCGCAACCATTGCACTTGTGGTGCGTGATAGCAGCAAACCTGCAACAAGTATAAATGTTTCTGCTTCTACAATTTGCCAAGGCCAAAGTAGCACATTGACAGTTACTGGTGGAAGTTTGGGAACAAGTGCAAATTGGAAATGGTATTTAGGCGGTTGTGCAAGCGGCAGTTCAATTGGAAGTGGAACTAGTGTTACAGTATCACCAACCAGTTCTGGTACGTTTAATTATTTTGTACGTGCGGAAGGCACTTGTAACAATAGTGTTTGTGTAAATACAACCATTACAGTAAGAGATAGTTCACTGCCCGCAACAAGTATAACAGGAACAACCATAATATGCCTTGGAGGTTCCTCCACAATGAATATTAGTGGAGGCACGTTGGGCAATGGGGCAAGTTGGAAATGGTATTTGAGTGGCTGCGCTAGCGGAAGTTCTTTAGCAACAGGGGCAAGCTTTATTGCTTCGCCTGCTGCAGCAGGTACTTACACATATTATGCAAGGGCAGAGGGTACTTGTAATAACACTGTTTGTAAATCACTTGTAATTACAGTGCGAGACAGCAGCAAACCTGCATCCAGTATCAATGTTTCTGCATCTACAATTTGCCAAGGCCAAAGCAGCACATTGACAGTAAGTGGTGGAAGTTTGGGAACAGGTGCAAATTGGAAATGGTATTTAGGCGGTTGTGCAAGCGGCAGTTCAATTGGAAGTGGAACTAGTGTTACAGTATCACCAACCAGTTCTGGTACGTTTAATTATTTTGTACGTGCGGAAGGCACTTGTAACAACAGTGTTTGTGCAAATAGAACCATTACAGTAAGAGATAGTTCACTGCCCGCAACAAGTATAACAGGAACAAGCACAATATGCCTTGGAGGTTCCTCCACAATGAATATTAATGGAGGCACATTGGGCAATGGGGCAAGTTGGAAATGGTATCTTGGCGGCTGTGCGAGTGGCAGTTCCATTGGAACAGGCAATAGCTTTGCGGCGACACCAAACACAGCAGGTACTTATAGTTATTTTGCTAGGGCCGAAGGTGCTTGCAACAGTACAATTTGTAGAAGTTTTGTTTTGACGGTCCGCGATAGCAGCAAGGCAGCATCAAGTATTTCTGCAAGCAAAGACTCAATTTGCAGAAACAGCAACGGTACTTTGACCGCAACCGGAGGAAACCTTGGAACGGGCGCCAATTGGAGATGGTATACCACCAGCTGCGGTGTTGGCTTGCTAGGTTCCGGTGCTTCAATAACCATTACGCCGGCAGCGCAAACGACTTATTTCTTGCGCGCGGAGGGCACTTGCAATACAACAACATGCATCTCTAAAGTAATAAATATAAAGGATACGAGTGTTGCACCCACTGCAATTACTGCGACCAATGACAGCGGATGTGTGGGAGTTTCTACAACTTTAAGTATCACCGGTGGAACCCTAGGTAAAGGGGCGAAATGGAATTGGTATAGCGGAAGTTGCGGTGGCACCTATGTTGGCACAGGCACGTCTATTACTTTTAATATTTCTGGTTCAAATACCTATTTTGTAAGAGCAGAAGGAGATTGTGGCAATTCAGCTTGTATTTCTAAACTTATAAAACTTAGAACAACAAGCAGTCCAGCCACCTCAGTTACTGCCAGTCAAACCAATATATGCATACGAACTTCGGTTAATTTAGGCCTTACTGGTGGCTCGCTGGGCACAGGAGGTAGTTGGAAGTGGTATTCCGGAACTTGCGGCGGCACGAGCTTAGGAACTGGAACTACATTAACGGTTAATCCAACAGGAACTACAACGTATTTTTTAAGGGCTGAGGATGCATGTGGAAATACGACTTGTACATCTCAAACAATTACGGTTAGAGATTCATCTGTTCCAGCAACTAGCATTAGTGGAAGCGGAACCTTGTGCGTAGGCCAAACAGCAACTTTGTCTGTTTCAGGTGGAACTTTGGGCACAAGTGCAAGTTGGAAATGGTTTACCGGTTCATGCGGAGGAACACCAGCAGGTTCAGGTACTAGCTTGAGTTTAAATACAGCATCTGCATCCACTGTTACCTACTTCCTGCGGGCAGAAGGAACATGTAACAATACCATTTGTAGGAGTTTGTTGGTTACCACACGCGACACCAGTGCACCAGCAAGTTCTATCACAGGCACTAGTACTATATGTTTGGGCCAATCCACTACTTTTGGAATCAGCGGAGGTAGCTTAGGCACAAGCGCAAGTTGGAAATGGTATTCAAGTAGCTGTGGAACTGGTTTGGTGGCAACAGCAAATTCAATCACAGTTTCACCAACAACCGCTGGAACTTATACATATTATTTAAGGGCCGAAGGTGCTTGTAACAATACCATTTGCAGAACCGTTACATTAACAGTAAGAGATTCATCTAAACCTGCAACTTCTATATCCGGTACTTCCACTTTGTGTGTTGGACAAACAGCATCCTTGTCAGTTTCAGGTGGATCTTTGGGTACAGCCGCAAGTTGGAAATGGTATACCGGCTCATGCGGTGGAACACCAGTAGGTTCAAGTACTAGCTTGAGTTTAAATACAGCATCTTCATCCATTGTTACCTACTACTTGCGGGCAGAAGGAACATGTAACAATACGGTATGTCAAAGTTTGGTGGTTACCACGCGAGATACGAGTAAGCCAGCAAGTTCTATTACAGGTACAAGCACTATATGTTTGGGCCAATCCACTACTTTTGGAATTAGCGGAGGAAGCTTAGGTACAAGCGCAAGTTGGAAATGGTATACAGGTGGCTGTGGAACTGGTTTGTTGGCAACCGCAAATTCAATTACAGTTTCACCAAACACAGCTGGTACTTATAGTTATTTTGCTAGGGCCGAAGGTGCTTGTAACAATACCATTTGCAGAACTGTTACATTAACTGTAAGGGATACATCTAAACCTGCAACTTCTATATCTGGTACCTCCACTTTATGTGTTGGACAAACAGCATCCTTGTCAGTTTCAGGTGGATCTTTGGGTACAGGCGCAAGTTGGAAATGGTTCACCGGTTCATGCGGTGGAACACCAGCAGGTTCAGGTACTAGTTTGAGTTTAAATACAGCATCTTCATCCAATGTTACCTACTTCCTGCGGGCAGAAGGAACATGTAACAACACCCTTTGTCAAAGTTTAGTGGTTACAATCCGAGATACGAGCAGACCTGCAACAACTATTACTGGCACAAACAACATATGTTTGGGTAAATCCACCACTTTTGGAATTAGTGGAGGCAGCTTAGGCACTGGCGCAAGTTGGAAATGGTATACAAGTGGCTGTGGAACTGGTTTGTTGGCAACCGCAAATTCAATTACAGTTTCACCAACAACCGCTGGAACCTATGTTTATTATTTAAGGGCCGAAGGTGCTTGTAACAATACCCTTTGCCGGTCAGTTACATTGACCGTGCAAGACTCTTCAAAACCTGCATCATCGGTTCTTGGAACCACTACGTTGTGTGTAGGACAAACTACCACATTGTCAGTTTCTGGTGGCAGTCTGGGAACGGGAGCAGTATGGAAGTGGTATAAAAATGCATGCGGCGGCACTTCTATAGGTAGCGGCGCCAGTCTTGCTTTAGCTGCAACAGCATCGGGCACAACCAGTTATTTTGTCCGCGCGGAAGGAAGTTGCAACAGTACACTCTGTGCAAGCACCACTGTGACTATTCGAGATACATCTATTGCTCCAGTTTCAATTAGCGGAGCTACAAATTTTTGCTTAGGAAAAACTTCTACCCTTACTATAAATGGGGGTAGTTTAGGTTTTGGTGCAAGTTGGAAATGGTATAGTGGAAGTTGCGGTGGAACATTCATTTCCTCTGGAACAAGCCTTACTGTTAGTCCTGCAAGCCCGGGGACATATTCATATTTTATTCGCGCTGAGGGAACTTGTAACAATACCATTTGTAGAAGCGTTATTCTAACTGTGAATGACACTAGTAAGCCTGCAATTTCAATAATTGCACCAGATACAGTATGCCGAGGAAAAGTTATAACCATGAAACGCAATGGTGGTAGTGCAGGTTTTGGAGCATCTTGGACCTGGTTTTTAGGCGGATGCGGTGGCACGGGTACAGCTCCTGTTGGATATGGAGATAGTTTAAAGCTAGGCATGGCGTCCATTCCAGGAGTTTACAATTATTATTTGTCTACGGTTGGAGGTTGCAACGCAACATCATGCATAGGTAAAAAGATTGTTATTGTAGATACAAGTATCAGACCTACTAATTTCGGTCCCAATCCAGATGTATGTTTGGGTAAAACGGTTACACTTCAATTTTATGATGGAGTTCTAGGCTATAAAGGCAAATGGAATTGGTACAGTGGAAGTTGTGGTGGCACATTGGTGGGCAGTGGCCGAAGCATAAATGTTACACCTAAATCCGCTGGAACCTTTGATTATTATGTAAGGGCAGAAGGAGGATGTAATACTACTCTTTGTTCTAAAGTTAGCTTTAATATAAAAGATACAAGCAAGCCTGCTGCATTTATTACGGGTCCTGATACCGTTTGTTTGGGTATTCAAAAGATTGTGTTCAAAAGGGTTGGTGGAAGTCTAAGTGCTGGTGCAGCTTGGCTATGGCATCGCGACGGAGCTCCATGCGGAGGAAGCAGTTCAGCACCTGCTGGAACTGGAGACTCGATAATTGCAAGTTCTGGTGTAATATCTCTTGGCACGCATTACTTCTATCTCAGAGGAAGCGGAGGTTGCAACGTTACAGCGTGCATTTCAAAACGCATAGTTATTGTGGATACAAGTTCAACGCCATCTTTAATTTCTGCGACATTCAAGACTATTTGTGTTGGACAATCGACCACATTGAGGGTTGAGGATGGTAATACTGGATATAAAGCCAACTGGAAATGGTATACTGGATCTTGCGGAGGCACTCTTGTTGGCACTGGCATAACACTTACCGTTTCTCCTCCGTTTTCTGGCCTTTTTACTTATTACGTTAGAGCTGAAGGTGGATGCAATACAACCAAATGTGCTGTCGTTTCTGTACAAGTGAATGAAAATTCAGTGGCTCCTGCTAGCATTTCAGCTACTTCTAAAACGATTTGCAAAGGTCAATCTGCCACATTGCAAGTTGTTGGTGGATATCTAGGAACGGGTGCAAACTGGGTATGGTATAGAAATGGATGTGGTGGAGATATTATGGGAACAGGCAACACTCTTATTGTTATGCCTGACGACACCACAGATTATTTTGTAAGGGCTCAAGGATATTGCCAAAATACAGTATGCAGGTCTGTGAGAATAAATGTAATTCCTACCCCACCTGTGCCTTTCAGTTTAACATCAACGTATAACGAAGTTTGTGCAGGAACCTCCACAATCCTTTATGTGAAGGGGCCAAAACTTAAACCTGGTGAAGATTGGAAGTGGTATACCACCAATGGTGTAACAACAACTTTTATAGGTACTGGTGACTCTATTATTATCAGCACTTCGACTTCTATCGATGTTTTTGTAAGGTCGGAGAATAGCTGTTTTGTGAGTGGCAGTCTTACCCAGCGAATAACGGTTTTGCCATACGGCGCTGGAACATGGGTAGGTATTAAATCTACGAGTTGGCATGATGCTGATAATTGGTGCAATGGAATACCAAACGCAGCAACCGATGTCACCATTCCTAACGGTACCAAATTTCAACCAGCGATTTATACAACAGGACTTTGTAGAAATTTAACCATAAATGCGGGTGCATTGCTAACAATTACTGCGAATGGCGGCTTAGAATTGTATGGCAGTTACTCGAATCAAGGCACAATGTCTTCCGCAGGTACAATAAAATTGAAAGCCATTGGAAACGCAACAGGTGATGCAATTTCCACGCAAAACCTTGAATTAAATACAACGGGCCAATTTATCCTTAATGGAGATGTTGTTGTGAATGGAACTATGCGCCTTGTGCAAGGAAATATTTTAACCGGTTCAAAAGCCGTCGTTGTTTCTAACAACGCAGCTTCAGCCGTTGTTGCTGATATTTCCAATCCCAACTATACACTTGGCTGGATTGCAGGAAATCTTCGTAGAAATATTCAGTCAGTAGACAGCGTATACCATTTTCCAGTTGGCACAGGTAGCGCATCGTACAACTTAGAATTGCATAACCACAATATTGTTGGAACAACAAGTTTACTAGCATACGTTGGATCTAAGGTTGGAATCGATGCAGGGTTGAAGGTTACCGAAAATGGAACGGATTACTTTAAAGTGAATACTGGCGGTGTATGGTATTTAGAAGGAGACGATTCTATTCAATCTGGTAATTTTGATTTAAAACTCTGGTATCATAATCAAACATCCTTTGTAACAGGTATGGTTGACAATAGTTTCTCTATCCTTCGCCGCCCATTGCCGAGTATAGATGCCGCGGAATGGAAATTGCCTAGAACTGGCAGCCAATACGTTGCTGGCACAGTAGCAAGCGGATTTGTCGTTAGAAATAAAGTAACCAACTTTGGACAATACGGAATCGGTCAAACATTCTATGGTGTAGGTGCTAAGTCTTTCGTTAAGAATGGCAGTGCATTTGTAAATCCGAATCCATTTAACAACAGACTTCAAGTGGGAATTGAACTCATTTCTCCTGTGAAAGTAACAATTAAATTATTAGACTTAACAGGGCGTGTTGTTGTAGAAAAAGAATTGGGGATGTTGAATGGAAATCAGAATATTCAACTCCAAACAGAACAACTTTCCGAAGGGATTTATACCATCTTGATCTCTGGCAACGGATACAATTTGTTTACTGAAAAACTCATAAGAATAAATAAGTAAACAAACAAATTATCATATAAAAAAAGGGAGCAATTTGCTCCCTTTTTTTATATGATTGAAGGCTTTATTAATTTGTTGTTTTACACAACCACATTTACTATCCTACCTTTTACAACAATCATTTTCTTCAAGGGTTTGCCTTCCATCCATTTGACAACGGTTTTGTCGGCAAGCACGGCTTTTTCAATATCTACTGTTTCCATATCTAAAGCAAATTCTATTTGGGTGCGGGTTTTGCCGTTAATAGAAATGGGGTAAGAAAATGAATTTTCGATGAGGTATTTTTCATCAAATAAGGGCCATGTTACGAGATGAATGGAGGTTTTTTCCTCAACCCCGACCCCACTCCATGAATGGCGAGGGGAGAAGTTTTCGTTTGAGTTGGGTGAACTTCCTAATTTGTCCCACAATTCTTCTGTAATATGGGGTGCAAAAGGTGCCAATAAAATTAAAATTGGTTCTAGTATTTCGCGTTTATGGCATTTTAATTGGCCGAGTTCATTTACTGCGACCATAAAGGCAGATACGCTTGTATTGAAACTCATGTTTTCAATATCTTGAGTAACTTTTTTAATCGTTTTGTGCAGTATTTTTAATTCTTCTGGCATGGCTTTTTCGTCATTTACAGACCATACTTCATTTTCATAAAACAAACGCCAAAATTTTCCCAAAAAGCGACTCACACCTTCAATGCCATTTGTATTCCATGGCTTGCTGTCGGTAAGCGGACCAAGAAACATTTCGTAGAGGCGGAGGGCGTCTGCACCGTATTGAATGCAAACATCATCGGGGTTAACAACATTGCCCCAACGTTTGCTCATTTTTTGTCCATCTTCGCCGCCAATCATCCCCTGATTTACCAATTTTTTAAATGGTTCATCAAAATTTAAATAGCCCAAATCAAATAAAAATTTGGTCCAAAATCGGCTGTATAACAAATGCCCTGTGGCGTGCTCGCTACCGCCTACATAAAGGTCCACTTGTTTCCAATAATCCAACGATTCTTTGCTGGCAAATGCATTGGAATTGTTAGGGTCCATATAACGGAGAAAATACCAGCTGCTGCCTGCCCAGCCTGGCATGGTGTCTGTTTCGCGACGGCCTGGTTTTCCTGAATCTTTTTTGTTAATTGGGACGTTTTTTTTCTCACCCCGCACCTGCTGCGAACCAGGCAGGCTTTCCCCTCTATCCATGAATGGCGAGGGAGAAAGTTCCACCTCATCTAAATCTACATTCACCCATTCAATCACCGCTGCCAGCGGACTTTCTCCAGTGCCTGTGGGTTTGTAGCTTTCCACCTTGGGCAGTTCCACGGGTAAATTTTCATCCAAAAATGGAACTCCATTTTCATCATAAATAATAGGAAAGGGTTCTCCCCAATAACGTTGTCTACCAAAACCCGCTTCGCGCAATTTGTAATTTATTTTTTTACTGCCAATGCCCAATTTTTCTACTTCTTCTATGGCGCGTTTTACTGCTAATTTAACGGTTAATCCATTTAAAAAATCGCTATTAAAACAAACACCCTCTTTGGCAGAAAATGCCTCAGTTAGAGGTTCAATAATTGCTGCATTTTCGGGTTTAATTACAGGAATGATGGGTAAATCAAATGCTTTGGCAAATTCGAAATCGCGTTCGTCGTGGGCGGGAACGGCCATAATGGCGCCAGTTCCATACCCTGCTAGCACGTAGTCACTCACCCACACAGGTATGGGTTTTTTTGTAAACGGATTGATGCAAAACGAACCCGTAAAAACACCTGTTTTTTTGGTGTCTGCCATGCGGTCAATTTCGCTGCGGTTTTTTGCCGCCTTTGCATATTCCGTTACACTTTCTTTTTGGGTTTCGCTGCACAATTCAGAAAGACCCTCATATTCGGGAGCCAGCACCATAAATGTAGCTCCAAAAATCGTATCAGGTCGTGTGGTAAATATTTCGATAAAACTGGATATTTTTGTCGCATTCAAGTTTTTTTCCTCACCCCTGACCTCTATCCATGGATGGTGAGGGGGAACGTTTTCGTTTAATTCTGATGATGTTTCATCATCTTCAAATACATTCTCAATAAATGCGGAAGGTGAGAGTTTAAACTGTATTTCAGCCCCGTCACTTCGGCCTATCCAATTTCTTTGTATTTCTTTGATACTATCACTCCAGTCTATTGTATTTAATCCGTCTATCAATCTGTCGGCATAGGTTGTTATGCGCAGCGCCCATTGTTTCATTTTTTTGCGAATCACAGGGTAACCGCCGCGTTCACTTACTCCATTTACTACCTCTTCGTTGGCTAAAACTGTTCCCATTTCTTCGCACCAGTTTACCGTTGTTTCGTTTACAAAAGCAAGTCGATAATTGTTTAATATTTCATTTTTTTCGCTGGAATTATAATTTTCCCAATCTTGAGGATCGAATTGCAATTCGACAGTACAAGCCGCATTTATGTCTGTGTTCCCTTGGGTTTCAAAGTGCAAAATTAATTCAGAAAGCGGCCTGGCTTTTTTGGCATTTTTATCGTACCAATGTGTAAAAAACAATCCAAAAATCCACTGTGTCCATTTATAATAACTAGGATCGCTGGTGCGCACTTCCCGGCTCCAATCGTAGCTAAAACCCATAATATCCAATTGGCGACGAAAGGTGGCAATGTTGTTTTCGGTAGTAACTGCAGGGTGCTGCCCTGTTTGAATTGCATATTGCTCTGCTGGCAAGCCAAATGCATCATAACCCATTGGGTGTAAAACATTATGGCCTGTTAATCTTTTGTATCTGCTAACAATATCACTTGCAATATATCCCAATGGATGTCCCACATGCAGGCCTGCGCCGCTGGGATATGGAAACATGTCCAATGCATAAAACTTGGGTTTTGATGGATCGTTTTCCACCTTATACAGGCTGGTATCAGCCCATTTTTTCTGCCATTTCCTCTCAATTTCGTTAAATTCGTATTTCACAATCGGTTAAATAAACCGCGAAAATACAGAAGTATCCTCTTTTTACCGACCTTTGCACCTCTAAATGGCGGATTCGAATTTTATTGATTATGTAAAAATATGTTGTCGCAGTGGCAAAGGTGGGGCCGGAAGCCGGCATTTTAACCGAACCAAAATTAGTCCACGTGGCGGCCCTGATGGCGGAGATGGTGGCAAAGGAGGCGATATAGTGCTTTGTGGAAATACCCAAACTTGGACTTTATTGCACTTAAAATACCGCAAACACATTTTTGCTGAAGATGGTGTTGGTGGCAGCGAAAGCAATAGCTCGGGCCGCATGGGCGAAAGTCAAATTTTGCAAGTTCCCTTAGGTACAGTTGCCCGCGATGCTGAAACGGGTGAATATATGTTTGAAATTACCGAAGACGGTGAAAAGAAAGTGTTGATTCCGGGTGGACGCGGCGGATTGGGAAATTCCCATTTTGCAACACCAACCAACCAAGCACCAGATTACGCACAGCCTGGCGAACCGTATATTGAAAAATGGATTATTCTTGAATTGAAAATACTAGCCGATGTGGGATTGGTGGGTTTCCCCAATGCAGGAAAAAGCACTTTGCTTAGTGTCGTGAGTGCTGCCAAGCCTGAAATTGCCAATTATGCTTTTACAACTTTGGTTCCTAATTTGGGCGTAGTTCCTTACCGCGACCACCGCAGTTTTGTGATGGCGGACATTCCAGGAATTATTGAAGGTGCACATGAGGGACGTGGACTCGGTATTCGGTTTTTAAAACATATCGAAAGAAATTCTTTGTTGCTTTTTCTCATTCCCTCAGACAGCAAAGACCATTTTGCAGAATATAAAATATTGTTGAATGAATTAGAGCAGTTTAATCCTGAATTGCTGGTAAAAAGACGCATTATTTCTATCAGTAAAACTGACATGCTAGACCAAGAACTTGAAAATTCTATTAGGGCAGAATTTCCTGCGGATATGGAGATTATTTTCTTTTCCTCGGTTGCAGAAAAAGGCCTTGCTGAGCTCAAGGACAGAATCTGGAAAGATTTGCAAGACTAGTTGAATTGTTTCTGAAAACTGGGTAATTTGCACCTATGAAAAACATTGTAAAAGGGTTTAAATCTTTTTTTACCGCTTTCGGTTTTGTTTTTTCCAACAGATTGGTGGGGTGGTATTTGGTTCCCATTTTATTGTATTTGGTCTTGGTGATTGGCTTTGCATTTTCTTTGGCATCTTTTCTTTCGCCCTGGGTGACAGATTTGTTTAATCAATTTTTTGGATTGAAGATGGGTGCTCAACCGGAAACATTCTGGGCAAAAGTTGGTCATTTGTTTACCGCAGGTATAAGTATTGCAATTTCCATAGCCATGAAAATAATGATATGGTACCTTTTAGGAAGGGTGATGAAATATGTAATACTTATTGTAATGTCGCCCTTGCTGGCTTATTTGTCGGAAAGAACGGAAGAAATAAAAAGTGGCAAAATATATCCATTTAATTTGCTACAACTTCTAAAAGATGCACTTCGGGGTGTAGCAATCTCATTGAGAAACCTAATCATTGAGTTGTTTTTTATAGGCTTGGGATTTGTCATTTCTTTTTCAATACCCTTGCTGGCACCCTTGGTTACTGTGGTTTTGTTTGTAGTAAACTGTTATTTTATGGGGTTCAGTATGTTTGATTACATTTCGGAAAGGAGAAAACTGAGCATCGCTGAAAGCATACTGCATATGCGCAACAATATGGGAACAGTATTTGGCTTAGGCCTTGCCTACAATGCAGTATCCATGGTGCCATTTGCAGATTGGGTTATTGCACCTATCAATGGTTCCATCGGTGCTGTTTTGGTAGATTTGGAAGTAAAAAAGGCATCCTCTGCCGTTATTACAAAACCCTGACTAAAATTTTCGGCTCAATATTTGTATTTTTGCGCCTTGTCAGAAAATATGAAATCATTGTTTTTAAAGCCAACCTTTCTCTTAATCACAGGTTTACTCGCATTAAGTAGCAGCGCGCAATTGAATCCATCCGTTGTTTTTTCGGTTGCAAACCACGATGTATCTGTAGACGAATTTGAAAGACAGTTCATTAAGAGTTTGCCAAGATCCTCAGACAGCATCACTGCCAAATTATTGGATGAGTATTTGAAATTGTACATCGATTTTAAATTAAAATACCAAGATGCAAAGGATGCAGGCTTGGATACAGTTTCTACCTACAAGGCGGAACTCGATGGTTACAGGCAAGATTTGGCACGCAATTATTTGTACGATAAGGAGGTTACAGAATCCTTAATGGCTGAAGCTTACGAACGTTGGAAATACGACGTGCGCGTTTCGCATTTGTTGGTCTATTTGAAAGAAGATGCGACACCTGCTGATACGCTGGATGCCTATAAAAAAATAAGGGGTATCGCAGAACAATTGAAGAAGGATCCTTCCCAGTTTGGGGAATTGGCTAAAACCAGTAGCGACGATCCGGGAACCAAAGAAAATGGGGGTGATTTGGGTTATTTTACCGTATTTCAACTGGTATATCCTTTTGAAAGCGTAGCATACAATACCAATATTGGAGAAGTGAGTAAAGTATTTCGCACCCAATTTGGGTATCACATTTTAAAGGTAACCGACAAACGTAAAAATAGGGGCGAAATGAAAGTGCGCCGTTTGTTGTTGCGGGTGGGCCATAAACCAGAAGCAACCGATGATGCGGTAAAAGCCAAAATAGATGAAATGTATGCAAAGTTACTTGCAGGTGGAACCACTTTAGATGCTTTGGCAAGAAGCTACAGCGAAGATTTTCAATCGAAAGCCAGTGGCGGTGAGGTTGATTATTTAAGTGCCACGCAAAAAGTAGCAGATTTAGAATTCCAACAATGGGCTGATAAAGTTTTTGAATTGCAGAACAATGGAGAATTGTCAAAACCATTTCGCACAGCGATTGGTTGGCATATTGTGCAACGATTGGATTTGAAACCCGTTGGCACATTTGCACAATTGCGTTCCATCATTAAAAATCAGGTACAGGGCGATATTCGTTCCCAAAAATCGTTGGATGCTTTGATTGCTAAGGTGAAATCTGAAAATGGTTTTATAGAAAATCCACTTGCACTTAAGCTATTTGTGGCGTGTTTAGATTCTAATTTTCATAAAGGACAATTTAAACGTTCAAATTTGCCAAAAAATGTTCCCACACCCAAAGACGCTAAATCTGGCAAGATGGTCAAAATAGGTGCACCATTGCAACAAGATATAGATATGTTTGCGCTGGCCGGTGAAAAACACGATTTGGGTGAATTTGCAGATTTTGTGGAATCGGCAATTAAACCAGCTACAGGGTCCAATACAGAAATCACAAACAATCTCTACAAAGAGTGGGTGGGTGCAGAATGCGTTGAATATCAAGATCGCCATTTGGAAGAAAAAAATATGGAGTTTAAATTCCTTTATCAAGAATACAGAGAAGGTATTTTAATGTTCAATAGAATGCAAATTGTTGTATGGGATAAGGCAAACAGCGACAGTATTGGTTTGGCAGCTTTTTACAAAGAACATAGCAAAGAATATATGTGGAAAGACAGATTCGACTGCCAGGTGTATTTGTGTGCCAACGAAAGTATTATGAAGTCCACGGCAAAGATGTTGAAGAAAAAAACAAATCCAGATTCGATTAAAAAATTCCAAAACGTTACCAGCCAATTGAATTTGGATTATAGAGTAGGCAAGTATGAACTTACGGATTCGTTTTTATTTCCAGATAAAAAAGTACTGGAATTGCTTTTTTCAGATCCGAAATACAGAAAAGCAAATAAAATTGTAAAGCTAAATCATATAGGAAATGACTGGGTTGTAATTAAAGTCAATCAATTTATTCCAAGTATGGCAAAACAGCTCGATGAAACCAGAGGTCCAGTTGCTGCCAAATACCAAGACTATTTGGAGAAGCAATGGATTGAATCTCTGCGGGCTAAATACAAAGTGGTAACAAACGAAGCAGCATTCCAAGCATTAAAAACAAAATTGGTAAACCAGTAATTGTAACTATATCCTGTATTTTAAGTATTATCCTTGTTGAAAAAGATTGTTTTTATATTTCTATTGTTTCTAGCTTCGGGCAAATTGCTGGTTGCGCAACCTTTAATTAAAGCCCAACATGTGGATGGTATTATTGCTATCATTGGCGATAAAATTATTTTAAGAAGTGAGTTGGAATTAGAAAAAACACAAATTCTTCAATCTGGCACTGTAACAGATACGCAAGCCGTTTTTTGTGCGCTGTTGAGGAAACAAGTGGTTAAAAAACTGATGCTAAATCAGGCGGAATTGGATAGTTTGCCGCTTACGGATGAAAGGATAGACGCAGAGATTGAAAACCGATTGAGGGCGTATATTCAACAAGCTGGTAGCGAAGCAGAATTGGAAAAATACATTGGAAAAACTTTGGCCGAATATCGCGAAGAAATACGGCCCAAAATGAAGCAACAATTGTTGATTCAAGAAATGGAAAGTAAGATTACTGCCAACGTTAAAATCAGTCCTAGGGAAATTAAACAGTTTTTTGATACAATACCCAAAGACAGTGTACCTATCATTCCGGCAGAAGTAGAAGTTGCACAATTGATCATTGAAGCACCGATTTCACAAGCGGCCAAAGATTATGCCAAATTGCAGTTAGAAGCCATTCGGAAAAGAATTGTTGCGGGTGAAAGTTTTGAAAAATTAGCAACCGCCTATTCGGAAGATCCGGGCAGTGGAGAACAAGGTGGTTTGCTGCCAGAATTTGGACGTGGAGACATGGTTCCAGATTTTGAAAGAACGGCGTTTAAACTAAAACCCGATAGCATTAGTGAAGTTTTTGAAAGTTCTTTTGGTTTCCACATCATCAAAATGATAAAACGAAAGGGTGATAAAATTTTGGCGCGCCATATTTTAATTCGCGCACAGAATACGTCTGCAGATTTTATTGCAGCTTCGCGCCGTGCCGATTCCATTTATTCTGCATTAAACAATGGCACAATGGACTGGTGCGATGCCGTTAAAAAATATTTACCCAAAGCTTATGGCGACAAAGGAAATTGTGGCTTTTTAAAAGACGAAACAACCGGTAGTCAGAAAATATTGTTTGAAGCCATGTCACCCGATTTAAAAATTGCCGTTGAGAAAATGCAACCGGGCACCTATTCTAGACCTGCTTTGGTAAAAACACCCGATGGTAGACAAGTGTATCGCATGTTTTATTTGCGAAAATTTATTGAACCCCATCAAGCAAATTTAATTCAAGATTACGGTCGCATTCAAATTGAAGCAGAAGCATTGAAAAAGCAAACTGTTATTGAAGATTGGGTAAAAAAGACAAGACAAAATACATACATAAGATTTACGCATGATTTTGTAAATTGTCCTGATTTATTTATTTGGGAAAATCAAAACTGATGGATGAAAAAGAATTGGCTGAACGCTTTGGCGTGTCGGTAAAAAAACTAAAGCAAGAAATAGGCCGTGTAATCATTGGCCAAGATGTGGTTGTAGATTCTGTGTTGAATGCCATCTTTTGTAACGGACACGCATTGCTAGTGGGTGTTCCAGGCTTGGCAAAAACCTTGTTGGTGCGCACAGTTGCACAAACGCTGGATTTGAGTTTTAGCCGCATCCAATTCACACCAGATTTAATGCCGGGTGATATTACGGGCAACGAAATTTTGGATGAAGAACGCAAATTTAGATTCATCAAAGGCCCCATTTTTGCTAATATTGTGCTGGCTGATGAAATCAATAGAACGCCTCCCAAAACACAAGCCGCGCTTCTAGAAGCCATGCAAGAACGCAGCGTCACAACAGCAGGAGTGCAACACAGTTTGCCAGAACCCTTTTTTGTTTTGGCCACGCAAAACCCCATTGAACAAGAAGGAACGTATCCACTGCCAGAGGCACAATTGGATCGTTTTATGCTAAATATTACGTTGGATTATCCGACATATGCAGATGAAATTCAGATATTGAAATCTACCACAGGTGCCAAAGAACAAACCCCAGAAAGGGTGTTAACTGCGCCAGAGATTCGCGAATATCAGCAATTGGTGCGTCGTGTCCCAATTACGGATAATGTGTATGAATACATCGTTTCGTTGGTGCAAAAAACCCGCCCTGGAACTCCAGCAGCGCATGCATTTGTAAATGATTTTGTAAGTTACGGTGCAGGGCCTCGCGCGGGTCAATTCTTGGTTTTGGGTGCCAAATACCACGCACTTTCTAGGGGTAAATTTTCACCGGATATTGATGATGTGCAAGCCGTTGCCGCCAATGTGCTGCGTCACCGTTTGGTGCGCAATTACAAAGCGGAAGCAGAAGGTATCACCAATGACGATGTGGTGAAAAAAATCATGTAAAAAAGATATATACACATTCCATCACCAGAGTCCCGTTCCGGAGACTCACGTGAATGGGTTGTTTTCTATGTGAACTAGATTGTAACGAGGGTTAGTTATTACCTCCGTTTGATGGCTTAGTGGCAAAATAAATAGCACGCAAAGGCGCAAAGAACGCAGAGGTATTGGAATTCCATCACCATAGCCCCGTTCCGGAGACTCGCGTGAATGGGTTTTGGGTTGATGTGAATGGGTTTTTTATAAATGATCCTACGCAAGACGCATTCAACAGAGTTCACAAGGTGGACCCTGGTGAAATATAAATCATTTCCTCTTATATTCCTTACACCCAACCACGCTGCAAATAGGGCATTCCTCGGGCTTATGTCCGCGTGCAGGACAATATTTTCTGCCGAAAAAAATGATCTGCAAATGCAATTTATTCCAAGTTTTTTCTGCAAATAATTTCTTTAAATCTGCCTCTGTTTGCTCTACATTTTTGCCATTGGTTAATCCCCACCGTACTGCCAAACGGTGGATATGCGTATCTACAGGAAATGCTGGAAAACCATGTGCCTGACTCATTACCACGCTGGCAGTTTTATGACCCACACCCGGTAATTCTTCCAATTCTTCAAAAGTTGCAGGTACTTTTCCTTTGTGTTTATTTAACAATATTTCAGACAATCCAAAAATGGCTTTGCTCTTTGCTGGCGACAATCCGCAGGGTTTTATAATTTCTCGAATTTCTTCCACAGACAATTTTATCATGTCTGTTGGATTGTCTGCTTTTGCAAATAAAAACGGTGTAATTTGGTTCACCCTTTCGTCTGTGCATTGCGCTGACAAAAGCACCGCAACCAACAAAGTATAATCGCTATAATGTTGCAACGGAATGGGCGTTTCCGGAAAAAATTCTTCCAATATAATGGCAATGAATTTGGCCTTCTCTTTTTTGTTCATTTGTTAAAATAAAATGAATGGATTTATTTCAATATTAATTAAATTAGATAATTCTTTTGCAAATAATAAAGACAAGGATTCATCCAGTTTTAATCCTATAAATTTGCTACATAATTTAGGATAATAAGGCCCATCATTTTCATCTTCTAAAACCAATTGCTCTACCATTCCATTTGCTATGTTTCCTTTTAACAAAAGCGTGGAATTTTGCAGTTCTACTTTTTTTACCACCTCATATTTCGGAGAATAATGCACCACCCAGTCGATTTTAGAAAATTTGCTATCCCTTAGATTTTCAATGCTTTCCACATCCTTTCCACAAAATACATACCTGATGGTATGTTGGTCTGTATCCCAGTACTGGCATAGCTTATCTAAGAAATCTTTGCTTGTTAGATTGGGCAAAACCGTTTTTATATTGACAACTTCGCTGCGCACACTTTTTACAGCCTTGTCTGTATACACTCCTTCGGCGTGTAAAGCCTGTTTGAGGCTGCTTAAATCCGAATCGAAGAGCAATGTGCCGTGGTGCAACACCCTTTTCTTTTTTTGAAACACATGTTCTGCATTGCCGCTGATTTTTTTGCCGTTCAACAACAAATCATTACGCTGGCTGTATTCTGCGTTTACACCTATAGACAGCAAGGCTGTGCGCACTGGATCTAAAAACCGCCGAAAGTTGATGGCTTTGTCCAATCCTTCGGGCAAATGGTGAATAAACGTGAAATTGATGTTCCCCAAATCGTGGTAAACAGTGCCGCCTCCGCTAAGTCTGCGCGCGGGTTGTATGCCATTTTCTTTGCAAAAACCAAAGTTCATTTCTGCGCATAAATTTTGGTGTTTGCCACATACCACGGCACTTTTACTGCGCCAAAGCATCAGCACATCTTCTGTAAAATTGTGCAACATATATTCCTCGGCAGCGAGGTTATAATAAACGTCGGTATTTTCAGATACGATGAAAAGCACCTTTAAGCGTTGTCTAGCTTGGGTACTTTTCTGCGGAGTACAAAGTTTTTGCCCAGGTATACTTTTCGCACCAGTTCGTCTGCAGCCAATTCCTCAGCAGTGCCTTGTTTAAGCAGTTTGCCTTCAAACAACAAATATGCCCTATCGGTAATGCTAAGTGTTTCCTGCACGTTGTGGTCTGTAATAAGAATGCCAATGTTTTTCTCTTTCAGTTTGGCAATAATGTGTTGAATATCTTCTACCGCAATGGGATCCACACCGGCAAAGGGTTCATCTAACAAAATAAATTTTGGATCGGTAGCCAATGCACGGGCTATCTCGGTTCTGCGCCTTTCTCCACCACTAAGTACCTTGCCCGGATTGGTGCGCACTCGGTTCAAACCAAATTCTTCCAATAGAAATTCAAGTTTTTCTTTTTGTTCCGTTTTGCTCAATTTGGTGGTTTGCAAAATGGCTAAAATGTTGTCTTCCACTGTAAGTTCTCTAAAAACAGAGGCTTCTTGCGGCAGGTACCCAATTCCCATTTGGGCGCGGCGGTACATGGGTTGTTTGGTAATATCTATGTCGTTTAAAAATATTTTCCCCTGATCCGGCCGCACCAAGCCCACAAACATGTAAAAAGAGGTTGTTTTCCCAGCTCCATTTGGACCCAGTAGTCCCACAATCTCGCCTTGTTCTACCTGCACCGTAACATCATTTACCACTTTTTTGGCACCATATTGTTTCACCAGGTTTTCCGATCGCAATTGCATTGTTACAAAAGTACAAGGATATTGGGTGAATCCCCTAATTTTAGTTCAAATATTGAGTGTTGATTTAATTTAGGCCTTCTTTCAAAATGGGTTGATAAATTTATATAAATTTATATAACTTGATAGAATATAGCTAGATTCTACTAACAGTAACTATATTTATTTTGATTGAGATTGTTACAACAGTATTTTGCTAAAGCAATACAATCGATATGAAAAAAATTTGAAAACCCTCATTTTTTCAATTTCGTTTCTGCCCTGCATAAATATTGATAATTTAAATATAATTTGAAATACCTAATTCATAACAAATTAATTATTTTTTGATGCTGCTTATTTACCCAAATTATAGGCTGCATTGATAACTGTAAAACAAAAACTTGTGCATTTGTAAATGAACCGGATATCGAGTTTCAGCGTTGCTGGAATTTTAAAAAAGGAACCTGGTGGCTTTAGATGCTTAACGGTGTTTCTAATGTAACAGACACTTGGAAAGTTGTAACCTGGCAAGTTAAATAAAACGGACTATGTAATCCTGCCGAAGTTGGAGGTATGGATTTATGCACCAAGGGGTACTTTATAAAATTACTACATTCTAATCATAAATATTTTCGAAAGTATCAACCTCAAGCAGATTTTACGGAACAATGGATAGCACAGTACGTGGGAAAACCTTGGTTATTGAATTATGCGAATTCCTCCCTTGGGTATACAATGCATTGGAGAATAAATTACCAAAAATCTCAAAACGTCGAATGGAAATTAGAAAATACTACACCAATAAACGCAATAGGATCTGTAAAAAGTGGTCTTTTGCATACCAGACATCCTGTCGATTCCGCAACACTTCCCCTTGAAAAAATATTGTCGGATATTTGGTGGGGCCGCGATATTGGGATAGTAAAGTTTTATATCTAAGAAGGGTATAATTGGGAACTCACACAATGTCACATTGAAAAATAACAGCTAAATCATGAAATATGTCTTTAGTATAATTATGGCATTTGTTGTTGCAAACATAGCCTTTTTACAAACTTATATAGCCGAAGGAGATTCTAACAGTTTAGCTATCAAACTTTTGAGTTACGAGGACACAGCAATTGTTGGCTACTCAATTTTAAATTTATGTATTCGTGCCTTTGATACAATAGTATTTACCGATTCCATTAAAATCAACTCTTCCGGTAAATTACAAGGGCATGCATACATTATTGGTTTAAGCTTGTTGCCTGAAGATACATTGCATATTCAACTATTTGTTGAATATGATACAACAAATATACCCGTTTTACCAGTTGATTTTCATATCGAGCTACTTGAATTTGATAGCGGTCCAATAACAAAAGGGTGTACGAATATAGGAAGAGTATATTTTACGAGTTATAAATCAATAGACATTTTGTAGTTGAATGACTTTGCAAATGCAAAACACCTGCTATGAAAAAACGAAGTATGGTTAAATCATAGAATGTGTTTTACGTTTGGCAGTATTTTTTGTCTTTTTCGCAAAAAATGATGTCAAACTCCCATTAGAATTGTATTTTTTGAACAATTTAGGTCGGACTTTTGCCATTTTCGACTTATTCTTGCACCCATTTTGACCCCTAAAACCAAAATATGCCACCTCACTTCTGTGCATTTTGCATTGGATACCCGCATATTCTATAGGTTTTGTCTTTCCCTTTCTGGCGAATACGATGTTACACTCATTGGAGTGCATTCGCAAAACGAACTGCGCAATGGCATCCAAATCATACCGTTTCGCAGGTTTAAAAACAAATTGCTCCGTGTTTCTTTTACTTGGCTTTTTATGTTTTTTAAAGCCATAAAAGTGAATGCAAAAATTTACCAGTTTCACGATCCGGAATTAATTCCTTGCGGACTTTTACTTAGGCTTTTTGGCAAAAAAGTAATTTTTGATATTCATGAAAATGTAGCCGAAGATATTTTTGATAAACCTTGGATTAAAAGGAAGAAAATCCTGTTTTGGTTTTTTCAATTGTTTGAAAAACTGGCCGTAAAAAGTTTCTATATTTTTTTGGCTGAGAATTCTTATGCCGAAAGATATAAAAAACTGAATGCAAAATATTCCATTATTTTAAATTATTACAATGCCCCTTTTTTTACAAATTATGTAGAAAAAAAACGCAATTCAAACCGCATATTTTATATCGGTATTTTATTGGAATCTCGCGGATTGTTGCAAATAGCAGAAGCTCTTTATTTGTTAAAACAGAAGAATGTTGTTGTTGATTTTGATGTTGTAGGCGAACTGTACACCGATTTGGCGGCCAAATTGGATGCTTTGCCGTTTTATGAAGCAATTAGAAATCAAATGCATTTCCATGGCCGTTTACCCCTAGAAAAAGGCTATGAAATTAGTCGCCAAGCTGCTGTGGGCATGTGCATTATACACCCCATGAAAAACAGTGTGGGCAGTTATCCCACCAAAATGTTTGAATATATGGCCATCGGTTTGCCGCAGGTTATTTCAAATTTTCCTTTGTACAAATCTGTTGTAGAGACCCATTCCTGCGGAATCTGTGTAGACCCGATGAATACGCAACAAATAGCGGATGCCATCTATAACCTATTCAGTGATCGCCAATTGGCAGAAAAAATGGCAGAAAACGGAATGCAAGCCGCGCCTAGTTATACTTGGGACTCACAGTTTGCAAAAGTGGAGCAGGTTTATAGGGGTTTGGAAAGTTGAGGGAGATCAACTTGCTGCCGTAAAACATGAATATCCCTTGCTTTTACTTTTTTAACTTTGCGATTTTCAGACATCGCAAAATAGCCGTTATTGGCATTTTTGAAATAGGATGTTATTTTTATGAATGAAAATGTCGAAGCAACACGGGTAAAACTAAAAAACGAATTCCAACATCTCTGTTGGAACCCGTTAACCTGAACTATGAAAAAAAGCTTACTTAGAAGGATACAGAGACCTTTTGCTCCAGGGTTTTCTGCATCCTTGCCCTATTATATACGGCTTGAATAAAAAAGGTAAATGGAAAGATTAAGTTTTTAGGTCGAAGCCCGCACACCAAGCCCACAAAGCCAACCACGCAGGCAACAAAGTTAATTTTTGCGCAGCTTGGTGGTTTTCGGTTGTGAACTTTGAGTTCTCTCTCAGTGCACTTTGTGGGCTAAATTCTAGGCCGGGAAATTATGCTCCCCCAAATTTTACACACCGTACACAATCAAAATTGTACTTTCGCAGTTCCTTAGGAGCCAATGCGCATCATTCGACCCATATTGCTGCTTGCAGTTTTTGTTTTGTTTTTTGTTTCTTGCAAAAAAGACAAACTGTTTACGGGCAATACTTCGCTAAAAATTTCTGAAGACACCGTGTGGTTTGATACCATTTTTACGCGCGAGCCAGGCAGCAAGTACCCCATTTCTGTAACCAAAATGTACAGTGTGCGCAATACCGAAAATGCACCCGTAAATGTGAGTTTTCGCCTCGGTGGTGGCAAAAACTCAAAATACCGCATTAACGTAGATGGTTTGGCTGGCCCAGAAATAAAGGACTTGGAAATACCAGCAAAAGACAGCGTTTTTGTTTTTGTGCAGTGCAGTTTGGATGCCAACAACCAACTGAATCCATTGTTAATTATGGATAGTTTGATGTCAACCGTTAATGGCAAAGAGCAGAAAACCTATTTGGCTGCTTACGGCTGGGATGCGCATTATTTTCATTCGGTGGCCTTAGATTGCAACGAAACTTGGACCGATAAAACCAAACCTTTCGTACTCATAAATGATATTTTGGTTCAAAAAGGCTGCACTTTTACCATAAAAGAGGGCGTAAACATTTTTTGTTCTGCCCGCACCACTTTGTTTGTTGCAGGCACTCTAAAGATTGAAGGAACCGCTGCAGCACCAGTATCTTTTAGAGGGGATAAACCTGGATTTGACACAGAGGAACTGCCCAACCAATGGGGGAGTATCTATTTTACTGTCGGAAGTTCGGGCAGTACTGTAAAATATGCAAAAATTCACAATGCCACCATTGGCATGCGCGCAGATTCTATTCCGGTAGGCAATCCGTGGAACGTGGAAATTGAAAATACGGAGATCATGTTTTGTGGTCAAGCTTGCGTCATTGGCATTACTGCAAATATTCGCGCCATGAATTGTTTGTTTTCGCAAACGGGCTCCTATTCCTTTTTAGGATTTTTGGGTGGCAACTACGATTTTCGCCATTGCACTTTTGCAAGTTTTGTAAATTACGGTACCCGCCAAAACGGGCATTTTGCCATTACAAACACTTTGCGCGATGACAATGGAAGAATCATTAGAACCCAACCCCTAAGCTGCAATATGTACAATTCCATTATTTACGGATCTCAAGCAGAAGAGTTGTTTATCGATGATAAAGGCAGTGCGGCGTTTGTTACGGACATCAAATCCAATTTAATCAAATCGAAAACCAAATCCTTTGCAGGCAATACCTGGAATTTAGATCCCTTGTTTTTAGACACCAAACGCAATTTTGGGTTGGATACCCTGTCGCCTGCTATCGATGCAGGTATGGTTTTGTCACCAGCGATTACTATAGATATAAGAGGGAAGACCCGAAGTGGGTTGCCAGATTTGGGATGTTTTGAAAGGCAATAAAAAAAGGGCCGCAGCCCTTTTCCTTTAAATATATTTTTTTAAATTAATTGGTGGGTTGCCTCGTTAGCAATCACAATAGCTCCCATAGCATTAGCAGTATCTTTCACTATCATAGAAGTTTCCATCATTTTCGCCATGGCTTCTGTTGAGTACATCATGCTTGGGATATGAACACCTACAACAATGATAATAAGCAAAAGCGCCAAAAGTTAGCCTGCCAAGTTTACTTTTTTGTGGGTTACAAAAGATATACCTGCAATTATTGAGCAAATACCGCTAATGTGGTTAAGAGCCTCGGCCATAAGCCAGCCTGCAAGCATGCCCGCCATTTGGGATGCACTCATTAAATGTCGTAAGCCAAAGAAGGCCATGGTGATTGCGAATACGACACGCGCAACGTTGGTTGGAATGAAATTTCTCATGTTTTGTTTAATGTTTCTGCATTAAACATAATCTGAATATTTGTTTAAACAAATAATATTTATCTTTTGTTTTCAAAAAAGGATTTCATCAATGAGGCGCAGTCTGTTTCCATGAGGCCTTTCACGATTTCAGTTTTTTTACCCAAAAGGGCAGGGTCGGTTTTCGCAAAGCCGAATTTGGGTTCAGATGCTCCAAAAACCACACGGTGAAATCGAGCCCATTTTATTGCACCTGCACACATAAGACAAGGTTCTATGGTTACATATAGTGTGCATTCATCCAGATATTTTGAGTTTAGCGAGCTGGAAGCAGCGGTGATTGCAAGCATCTCTGCGTGGGCCGTAATGTCTGTCAATCGTTCTGTTTGGTTGTGTCCACGCCCTACAATTCTATTTTCTACCACCACCACTGCGCCTATGGGTACTTCGTCCTCTTCATAAGCCGCCATCGCCTCGTCTAGGGCTTTTTTCATCCAATACTCGTCGGTAAACAATTCCACGGTACAAATATGCCGCAAATTCTGCGACATTCTGGCACAATTGCCGAATCTGCCCGATAATTGTACAAGGAGAATCAACAAATGAAAATTGGAATTGTATGTTACCCAACCTTCGGTGGAAGTGGTGTTTTGGCAACTGAGCTTGGCAAAGCTTTGGCAACCAAAGGGCATGAAGTACATTTTATCAGTTATAACCAACCTGCAAGGCTTGATTTCTTTACCGAAAACGTGTTCTACCACGAGGTAAGCATTTTAAAATACCCACTTTTTGAATATGCGCCTTATGAAACAGCACTTGCAGGTAAAATTGTGGATATTGTGAAAACCAAGCACCTGGATGTGTTGCATGTGCACTATGCCATTCCGCATGCTTCTGCTGCACTTTTGGCAAAAATGATTTTAAAAGAGGATGGATTGCACATTCCCATCATCACCACATTGCATGGCACAGATATAACATTGGTTGGCAGAGAAGCCACCTATGAGCCTGTGGTAAGCTGGAGTATTAACAATTCAGATGCAGTTACGGCCGTTTCAGAAAGTTTGAAACGCGATACCTTGGAACATTTTCAAATTCGCCGTGAAATAGATGTGATTCCCAATTTTATTGACTTTACCCGATTCAATAAAAAGCCCAAAGAACATTTTAAAAAGGCTATTGCGCCTAACGGTGAAAGAATATTGGTGCATACTTCCAATTTTAGAAAAGTAAAAAGGGTAGAAGATGTGATAGAGGTTTTTTGCAGGGTAAGCGCAAAAATGCCAGTGAAATTATTGATGATTGGCGATGGTCCTGAAAGAAGCCACATTGAAAAAATGAGCCGCGAAATGGCTTGCGGCGACAAGGTTACCTTTTTAGGCAAACAGGAAGCAGTTGAAGAAATTTTGTCGGTTTGTGACTTGTTTATTCTACCCTCCGAGTCAGAAAGTTTTGGTTTGGCAGCCTTGGAAGCCATGGCTTGCGAAGTGCCTGTAATTAGCACCAATGCAGGTGGAATACCCGAAGTAAACATTCACGGTGTAACAGGTTTTATGAGCAATGTGGGCGATGTAGACGATATGGCTGCAAATGCCTTGAAAATTTTAGAATCGGAAGAAACTTTGTTGCAGTTTAAGAAAAATGCACTGGAGCAAGCTAAAAAGTTTGATTTGGATGAAATAATCAATGATTATTTGGCAATTTATGAACGGGTTCGCCTAAAATCTTCGAGCCAATAAGTTTAGGTATGGAACCCAAAACTATATGGTTCCGACCATAAACGAATAACATTTCTGACAGAGAACTTTGCTTTTTCAAAACCTTTTTTATGCATTTGATGACTCCATTCAAACATTAATAAAAAAAACACGTCAACAACAATGAGTTTGGCGGCATTTTTTGCAGTTTTGCAAAAATGGTGACAAACACCCAGAAAAAAGTTAAACAAAAAAGCAATTTCAAAATGGAATGTTAGCAAGGTCCAACAACCCCTTCCCAACCCACTTTATCTTGGGTTTTTGGCTTGCAAATGTTCTTTCAAAAATTTAAGGGCTATTCCTATTTGGTTTTCCACCGTTTTGGGAGATATGTCCATCACTACTGCAATTTCTTTGTAACTGAGTTCCTGCATTCTGCTCAGCAAAAACACCATTCTGCATTTGGTTGGCAGTTGATCTATAAGAAAATGAATCCTATTTTCCGTTTCCCGGCTTTGCAAATGATCGGAAATCAGGGCATCCTGACTGGCAATGGGAAATTCATCAGGCATTTCAGAAAACTGCAATTTTGCCTTTTTGATGTGGTTCAGACATTTGTTTTTAACCCCGGTAAATAAATAGTTTTTTAAAGAATCATCAAATGCGAGTTGGTCTTTGCGGTCCCAAATGGCAACGAACATATCCTGCACAATCTCCTCCGCATCCGACCGGTTGTTTACTATGCCCATAGCGAAATAGACCAAGCCTGGCCTAAAACGCCTAAACAACAATTCAAAGTCAGCTTGTGTATTCTTTACCACCGAGTTGGCGCAAAAATAAGGTTTAAATCAAAGAAGCTATCAATTACCCATGTCACTCAAAAACTGAATACGCATTAATTTTAACTCTTCATGCGTAAACTCGCCTTCAAAATATTGGAAAGCAACTTCCATATCATCTAAGTCGGTTTTTTTGAAGTAATCAAAAATTTCATTTTGCAATTCTTCTTCTAAAAACTGATTTAAAAAATATCTGATATTTAGTTTTGTGCCGCTGTTTGCAATTTGTTCTAGCTCTTCAACCAAAGTATCAAAGTCAATCCCTAGTTGCTTGGCAACTTCAATTAAATCTACTTTTTTGTCGATATTAATGATAAGATTTTTCTTCTTTACAGATTTTTCAGCGTTGCCTTTAAGTACAATATCCTCAGGGCGTTCAATCTGATTTTCTTTAACAAATTTTTCGATGTATGCAATAAAGGGTTCGCCAAATTTCTGTGCTTTGTTTTTGCCAACACCATTAATATTGGCCAATTCGGTTAAAGTGATTGGGAATTTGGTTGCCATATCTTCCAAACTAGGATCTTGGAAAATAACATAGGGCGGCAATCCTTTTTCTTTGGCAACTTTTTTGCGCAAATCTTTCAAATGAGCAAACAATTCCTCATCGCAAATGCTTTCCAATCTAAAATTTTCAAAATCATCTTCAGATACACTTGGGAAAACGGTATCAACCGCCAATTCGTGCTTAATTGGTTTCTTAATATAGGCTGCACCTTCTTCGGAAAGGCTTAGCAATCCGTATTTTTCAATATTTTTGTTTAAGTACCCACTTACCAAAGCCAACCGCAACAATGATTTCCAAAAAACCTTGTCTTTTTCCTTGCCAGCGGCAAAAAGTGGAAGTTTGTTGTGGTTATAATCTTTGATACTGTCTGCAGCTTTGCCACCAATAAAATCTACAATATGCGTAACACTAAATTCGCCATTCAAACTTTTCAGTCCCTCTAGGGCCAATTTCATATCCGCAGTTACATCATGTTTGGGTTTTGGATGTGCGCAATTGTCGCACAAATTGTTGCAATTTTTCTCATCAAAAGCTTCACCAAAATAATGCAATAGCAATTTACGACGGCATTGGCTACTTTCTGCAAATGCAGCTGTTTCAGCTATTAAAAGACCACCTATTTCTTGCTCGGCTACAGGCTTGTCTTTCATAAACTTCTCCAATTTCTCTATGTCGTTGGGGTTGTAGAACAACAAACAATCGCCTTGCATTCCATCTCTGCCACCACGCCCAGTTTCTTGGTAGTAACCTTCCAAACTTTTGGGAACATCATAATGGATCACAAATCGAACATCTGGCTTGTCAATTCCCATTCCGAAGGCAATTGTAGCCACAATTACATCGCAGTTTTCCATCAAAAATGCATCTTGAGTTTTGGCCCTCGTTTTGGCATCTAATCCTGCATGATATGGTTTGGCTTTGATGCCATTTACAGTTAGCATTTCTGCTATTTCCTCTACTCGCTTGCGGCTTAAACAATAAATGATTCCAGATTTTCCATGTCTTTTATTTATAAAAGAAATGATATCTTTATGCACTTGGTCTTTTCTGCCTTTCCCTTTTACTTCATAATAAAGATTGGGGCGGTTAAACGAAGTTTTAAAAACTTCAGCATCCAACATGCCTAAGTTTTTCTGAATATCGTATTGTACTTTAGGTGTTGCAGTTGCAGTAAGCGCCATAATAGGCACATCGCCTATCTCTTTTACCATTTGGCGTATTTTGCGATACTCAGGTCTAAAGTCATGCCCCCATTCTGAAATACAATGTGCTTCATCTACAGCAACGAAGGATATTTTAATTTTGCTTAAAAGCTCCAGGGTTTCTTCCTTTTTAAGGGTTTCTGGCGCTAAGTATAACAATTTCGTATTCTCGGCCAACATATCTTCCATCACTTTTGCCAAATCCGTCTTGCTTAAAGAACTATTTAGAAAATGTGCAAACGATGTGCTGGATGCAAAACCACGAATATTATCTACTTGGTTCTTCATAAGCGCAATCAGTGGGGAAATTACTATTGCGGTTCCCGGCAACATCATTGCCGGCAATTGATAGGTTAATGATTTTCCTGCACCTGTTGGCATTATTACGAAACAGTCTTTGCCTTGCAACACACTATTTACAACGGCTTCTTGACTGCCTTTAAAATCATCGAATCCAAAGAAATCCTTAAGGGTCTTGCGTGCATTCAATATTTCTGCTACTTCACTCATTTTTTTTAATTGATTTACGGTAGTAAAGTTATAGCATAGGCATTATGTTTTTTCAAAAAATAGTATATTTTTTTTATTCAGATTGCAAATGCTTTTCGCTGTGTGTATCGGTAACTGCAAAATAAGCTTTATTTTGCGCCTTTAAACTTCAACTTGACCTTACAAAGCGCGAATATAATCAAAAAATATGCCATTCAAGCTATTCAAAGTGAATTAAATAGCTTAAAAAGCCTAGAGTTCTACGTAGACAACACTTTTGCCGATGCAATTCAACATATTTTAGACAGCAAAGGGCGAGTGGTAATTACTGGTATAGGCAAAAGTGCCATCATTGCCCAGAAAATTGTGGCTACCTTAAATAGTACAGGTCAACCTGCTGTTTTTATGCATGCGGCAGATGCCATCCACGGCGATTTGGGTATTATTCAGCGAGATGATACCGTAATAGCCATTTCCAAAAGTGGAAATACGCCAGAAATTAAAGTTTTGGCACCCTTACTTCGCAGTTTTGGCAATAAATTAATAGCTATGGTGGGAAATATCGATAGCGAATTGGCAAAAATTGCCGATTATGTGATCAATACCACCATTGACAAAGAGGCGTGCCCAAACAATTTGGCGCCCACAACAAGCACCACTGCCCAATTGTTGATGGGAGATGCAATTGCAGTTGCACTGCTACAGATACGAAATTTTACCGGTGCCGATTTTTCTAGATTTCACCCTGGGGGTGCTTTGGGCAAACAACTATTCTTGCGCTGCGGCGAACTGGCCAGTAGAAATGAAAAGCCCATTGTTTCACCCAACACTTCAGTTAAAGATGCAATCGTTGTTATAACCCAAAAAAGACTCGGCGCTGCTGTGGTTTGCGATGATAATGGATTGGTTTTAGGCATTATAACCGATGGCGATGTGCGGCGCATGCTAGAGAAGTTTGATGTCTTTGCAGGTGTTTTGGCCTCGGATGTTATGAGTTTAAACCCTACCTGCATTGATGCAGAAGCTATGGCCAATGAAGCGGCCACAATTATGACCGATAAGAAAATCTCCCAAATTGTAGTTACTGAAAATGGCAAATTCGCCGGTTTAGTGCATATTCACGATTTAAATAAAGAAGGTATATATTAAATGGATAGTAAAAATCATTATGTATTGATTATGGCAGGGGGCATTGGAAGCCGATTTTGGCCCATTAGCCGCAAAAGTTTACCCAAACAATTTATCGATATCATGGGAACCGGCGATTCTCTCATTACCCAAACTTTCAATCGCTTTGCCGAAATAGTTCCTCCAGACAATATATTTGTTGTTACCAATGCTGAGTATGTCGATTTGGTAAAAGAACATATTCCCTCGATAGCCTCAGACAGAATTTTAGCAGAACCCCAAACCAGAAATACCGCCCCTTGTATTGCCTTTGCCAGTCATAGAATAAAGGCTATAAATCCAGATGCTGTTTGTGTTGTTGCTCCTAGCGACCATTTAATAACCAAGGAATCTGAGTTTAAAAGAATTATCAATGAAGGGTATACTTTTGCAAAGGAATACGCAAATTTGGTTACAATCGGAATAAAACCTACTAGGCCTGATACTGGCTACGGCTATATCCAATTTAATATTATTCCCACCAGTAAACAATTTCACGCGGTAAAAACATTTACAGAAAAACCTACTTTAGAAATTGCCAAAACATTTATTGAAAGTGGAGAATTTTTATGGAACGCGGGCATCTTTGTGTGGCATGTAAATACCATTATAAATCGATTGGAAGCCATGCTTCCAGAGGTTTCACAATTGTTTTCAGAAATCGATTTTACACGACCCGATTATTCGAATTATCTAGAAAAAGCTTATGGTTTTTGTCCTTCTATTTCTATTGATTATGGTGTTTTAGAAAAAGATCCAGATGTATATGTTATACCTGCCACCTTTGGTTGGAATGATTTGGGGACTTGGAAAAGTTTATGGGATGTGCATGAAAAAGACCCAAATGGGAATGCCGAAGTGGGTAAGAATATTAGGATGATGCATACAAATGATTCATTGGTTTTTAGTTCCACAAAACGCATCGTAATTACCACAGGCGTTGAGAATTTGGTGGTTGTAGATAGTGACGATGTATTGTTGATTATGAACAAAGACGACGAACAAGAATTGCGCAAAGTTGTAAATATTATGCGCGATGAATACAAAGGAAAATACACCTAAATCCATAAAATAAGATGAGCCAAACACACACCATAGGATTGACATTGTCTGGGGGTGGGGCTCGCGGGATTACCCATGTGGGTGTATTGATGGCACTCGATGAGTTAGGTGTAAAACCTACACATATAAGCGGTACAAGTGCCGGTGCATTGGTGGGTGGAATGTATGCTTCTGGCATTGCGCCATCTGAAATTTTGCGCATTGTGCAAGCCAAAAAATTTTTAACCACACGCAGTTTTAATTTCAGAGACAATGGTTTTTTTTCGTTGTCGCCTTTGAAAGAAATGTTGGAAAAAAATATGCCGATTCAAATTTTTGAAGAATTGCCCATTCGTTTTTTTGCAACCGCCACCAATATTGAAGATGGAATTGCCAAAACATTCCATAGTGGAGACATGATTATGCCCATGATTGCTTCTTCTGCTGTGCCTGTATTGTTTGCACCTATATTTATGGAAGGCAAGCCATGGTTAGATGGAGGTGTAATCAATAATTTTCCCATAGAACCTGTTCAAGATTGCGATATTGTTATTGGAAGTAATGTAAGTACCTGGCCTGAAGCGCATAAAAATTGGAGTCGTGTTTCTATTATTCAAAGATGTTTTCACCTCACCATGACAAATTATTTGCCGCAAAAAAAAGAAAAATGCCATGTTTTTATCGATCCTCCGGTTGGGCATTTTGGCGCTTTTGGAAAAAGCAAACTCCAAGAATTGGCAGATTTGGGTTATCAGCATACCATGGAACAAAAAGAAAAAATTATTGTGCTGCTAAAAAATCTGAATCCGTAAAATTGTGAATTATTGCTAAAGATTAAAATTACTAATTATAATTAAGCTCAGTTTTAACATAAACGAAAAAAATGAATCAATTTAATAAAATTACATTTTAGAAATTCAGGTGCGAGGGCGGAAGCTCTGTTTAAGCGTTAAAAAAATTATAAGGAGCCAGGAAGCATCAAATCAGATTGAATTTTGGTTATACCTTTTTTTTAACCTACCTGCCTAAGGAGGAAGGCAGGGAAGAAGGTATAAAAAAAACATTTTTATACATCAATATAAATCAGATAAAATGAAATAACCAATTTTGACTGTGGGTCAAGATAATTGTTTGTCTATGTAGTAAAGCAGTGAAATAATTTTAAAAAACCATTTCCTATTTCTTTAGTCCAAATATACTTAACTTTGCCTTGTGAATTTACGCCTAAAAGCCTTGCTATACTTGCACATTGCCGTCTTCCTTTGGGGCTTTACCGCAATTCTAGGCAAAGCCATTTCATATAGCTCATTTCTTCTTGTTTGGCATCGTATGGCACTAACTGCCTTGGTATATTTTTGTATTCCTTTTGTTTGGAAAAGTTTATTTAAAATGAGTTTCAAACAAATATCTATTTTTTTGGGAATTGGTTTGTTGGTTTGCGCACATTGGCTCACGTTTTACGGCAGTATAAAATTGGGAAATAGTGCATCAATTACCCTAGCTTGTTTGGGCTCCGCTTCTTTCTTTTCTGCAATTCTAGAACCGCTGTTAAACAAAGCACCTTTTAGACCCATTGAAATCTTTTTAGGCATGCTTGTTTTGGGTGGCATTTTGTTAATTTATTATGCCACTCCCACCCAATCAACAGAAGGTGTAAATTATTCTATGGCAATTCTCTCTGGCGTGGTAAGTGCATTTCTTGCCGCCTTATTTACGGTACTCAATAAAAAAAATATTCACAAAACGGAAACCTTGACCCTGTCTGCTTTGGAAATGCTTTCTGGTGCCATTGTTTTAACCATTTTAGTGCCGTTTATTGTAGATTCAAATACCGCATTGTGGCCCAAATTCGACCCCGCCATTGGCAATTATGATTTGGTTTGGATTGTTCTTTTGGTGGTCGTTTGCACCAATTTAACTTTCTATCTGGGGGCTCATGCACTGCGTGAATTGTCTGCATTTACTGCGAACTTAACGGTGAATTTAGAACCCATTTATGGAATTGTTTTGGGTGCAATTATATTTCACGAAAACCAACAATTAAATATTTGGTTTTATTTGGGAGCTTCCCTTATTTTATTGACGGTATTTATTCAAACATTTTTAAATTACCGCAGCAGAAAAAAAGAAGAAGCTCTGGAATTGGTTGTGCGGGAATGAATGCGCTTAATTCAATATTCCCCATTTCCCGTTGTATTTGGCCCAAATTATTTGGTTTTCTCCGCATTTATAGGCTTCCAAAAGAGCTGGCGTCTTTGTTCCGTCAGGCCATATTATCCCCCAAAACTGATTGACTTTGTATGCATACGCGCCCTCTCTACCATAATCAGGAACAATGTTATTAGAGCCATCTTTTAAAATATCATCGCCATTTGCATTTACCATAAATTTATATATCCCCCTGGTAAGTAAAAGGTCTACATATTCTGTAAGATGAAAGAATCATAATAATCGGAATTGTGAAACGGCAACTGAAATATATTCAAAACACAATATCCTAATTTATTTTTAAAAACAGCGTGGTTTCCTAGATAAATAGTGGTATCGAATACCATTGGTAAAATCAAACTATCAGGTTCCATAAGTACACCCTTTTTCTGGTTTTTTGAATTGATAAAAGCAATTTATTGCTTCTGCGGTATTCTGCATCTTCAATATGGTGATTTGCTGGAATGCGGTAATTTAATGCTGCATAATGGTCAATACTATCCACGATTTTTAATTGGCTGAAGGTTGAGTAAATCATTTTGAATTTCCCTCTAACAAATGCTACAGTTTGGCTCTGTTTAAAGGGGAATAAAATGGAATCATACACATTGGATACAATACTTTCTTCTTTTATATCACACAAACCTATTTTCCCTTTTTTAAAGGAAATTAGTGGCCTTTGCAAACGAACATCTCGTCTGCGCATACGCAATCTCCACTCATCAAAATCAGGGAAAAAATGAAGACTATCATATTTGTAAGTCATAGCAGTTCCAGAGTTTAAATGAAAGAAAGCTTGTTTTTTTCCATTCGAAATTATTGCAATGCTATCCCTGTAGCGGATAAATGTAGCCTTTTTAATCCTTGTTATTTTTTTTGAATCGGTCTCGTATGAAACTAGTTTTTTGTTTATTTCAGCCAAGAAATAGTGCAATTCCGTGTTGGTGAAAATAGATGTAAATGAATCTTGTAAAAGCAAAAATTTTGCTACATCAAATAAAAACCAAAGACCATTTTTGCGCTATAAAATATATTTTTCCTGCATGCTAAATCTAGCAGAATCATAATCTAAATTCAATATCAATTTCCAATGCATATCGCAAATGCCATATTTTTTAGCAGGGGTATAAATGAGCCGGATACTATGGGAATTGAGCCCATTCAGAATTGATATCTCTGGCATGATGCGGTTTCCCAAGGTATCTATGACATAAACAAAATTATTATTCTTCCTAGACATGAAAAAATTCTGATCGTAGAAAATATTTGTATACTCCACCGGAATAATAACAGAATCTGTTTTGCTAAGCATTACTCCCTTTTTATGGGGAGGCGAATTGTCATAAGCGATTTTAAATTGCTTGTGCTGGCCACAAAACTCATATCTATACCTGCTAATTTTAGCAGCTTTGTGAATGATACCGCTTGTTCCATCGGCAATACTGTTATCGCTAATATCCCGAAATTCAGTTTTCCAATCGTTTTTTTCAGCTATTTGTTTTTTGATTGCTTTAGGTTTTTTTGTATGAAATTCTGCCAGTTTTTCTCTCTATTCATTTTTGAGAGCATCAAAAATTCCCGTTTATTTTCCTTGTTTTAAATGCACCAAAGCTTCAGAATCATTTAGCAGCAAAGTTATATTATCGTAACTACAAGGAAAGATCTCTGTTGTTTGCTCTGTCACTTGTTCTCCATCTTGTCTCTCAAATTTACAGAGCCCCCAATATTTTTCATAACGCACCGGAATAAGCCAAAAATTAGCCACATATGGCATTCCGAAATTCTGTGGCCTAGAAACCTCCTGATAAATTGGGTACATTATTCGACCTTGACTTAAAGAATAGTAACCAACCAAACCATCGCTATAAATCTGAAACATATCACTATCGGCGCAGCATTGGTCAAAGCTATCTAAATTGGGTTCAAGCCCACAGTTAAAGGATTCTAATTGGGCCTTCAATTTGTTGCCCATTGCACAACCGATTAGAAAGATTAATAAAAACAGCAGTTGGTATTGATTCTTAAAACCATTCATCCTTCAAATTTCTGGTATATTAAATTTCCAGAATGAGCAAAGATAGAATATACCAGGGTATCCAAATATTTTCCTTCAAAATAACAATCTTCTTTGAAATGGGCTTCTTTTACAAATCCATTTTTTAAAAGTGTTTTTTGCGAGGCAATATTTTCCAACCCCACACATCCTGCAACCGAATGAAAATGCAATGTTTGAAATCCATAGTTCAACACAGTTTGTATGGCTTCACTCATATATGCTTTTCGCCAATAACCAGGGTGTAAAAGGTAGCCAATTTCTGCCCTAGCATTGGTTTTGTCTATCTGCCAAAAACCAATCGTTCCTATTAGTTTAGAGTTCCCTTTTTCTGAAATGCCCCAGGTAATGCCTTCGTTTTTATGGATGGCAGCTATAATAATTTGCAGCAAAGTATTTGCGTCATCCATTGTTTTTGCCAATGGCCTGGCAATGTGTTGCATAATTTGTGGGTTCGATCGCATGGCAAACAATTCGGGTAAATCTTGTTCGGTTATTTCGCGTAAAATGAGTCGTTGGGTTTGAAGTATTGGAAAAGGTAAAAAATCTAATTTTAACATTTATGCTTTCGTTTTTACGAATTTGTTTAAAACTGATTTTAGAATAAAAAAACCAACAATTTCTGCAATAAGTACCATTGCGAAAAACAAATTGTCTGGATTGTATCTGCCACTCAACCAAAAATAAAATATGGCCATGGAAGCGCATATTCCACCTATAAGTGCAATGCCCCATTTGGAATAAACCACCGCTGTATAAATAGCATGGGACATTTTACCAGAAGGCGTACTATCTGGATGAATTTTGCGTAAAATATAAGCGTTCTCAAAAATATCGCAAAGCCAAGCAAATACTTGCAGCCAAGCCAAAGTTTCAAATACCGCAGGATTTATGTGCATGGTTTTGTGTGCCACATGCATGCACAACAAAAAGATACAACCATAGATTGCTGGCATAAATAAAAAATCAACAATTAATGTAAATTTTAAGGCTTTCAAACATTTTTTAATCTCCATTTCAGGCATGCGATAGATGCCATTGATTACGTTTACCATGTCTTGGGCAGAAGATGGAAATTCCAAATCCATGATGCTAAATTTATGCAAACTACCGTCGCGGGTTTTCAATTGGTTACCCAATTTTTGCATCCATAAGCCTGTAATTTGAACAAGCGCAAAACCTACGCAAAACCAGAGCCAAGGATGATTGATAATGATATTAAATTGCATGATTGTTTGGATTAAAAGTTGAGGCATAAGTGTTGGGTTGCGTCTTTTCTATTTCTTTTTTCAGCGCTTCGCGGGTGGTTTTATAATCTTCCCAATCAAATTGCTTTAAAAAATCTGTAGCAGCCCGAGCCCCTTTTACAAACATTTTCACTTTGTCTTCGTCCGTCATAAAAAAGTTTAACCAATTGAATTCGTACAATTGAATTTTACCAATCCCTTTTTCGTATACTTTATTTTTTAAAAGAAAATCTTTGTCATAATAATAACGAATGGTATTGAACATGCGCCCAAAATAACCACCCAAACTCCAACTTTCGGCGTCTTTGGGGTCGTCCTCTGGCTTTGTATCGTCTAGGTCGATGCCAAATGAAGGCAAGCGGGGTATGGATATTTTAGGATTGTAAAAAATGTTTATCGGAAAATTAGAAAGAATTCCGCCATCTACAAAACGCGCGGAAACGGGGGGCTTATCTATATCAAAACGGGTCTTCCAAGCTTTTTTTATTTCATCGTTATTTATATCAATGTTGTTTATAAAATAGCTTTCAAAAAATACGGGAATCGACATGGATGCCCGAATAAAACCCGCAGGTTGCATTGTGTTTATTTCAGTTTTGGGTTTAAATAAATCGCACATTTCTGGGAATTGAATTTTATTTTGGGTCACCAATTCGCTGGCAATAAAAGTAACGTCTCCGTTTAGTTGTGTCATGCCTTGCGTATTGTCGTGCCGTAGCTTCATACCTGCAATGCTTTGGCTGGCTTTTGCATTTAAATCAGATACATTATTCACCCCATTTTCTTTCAAGCGGTCTTTGATCCAATCGTAAAAATAATCACCGGGATTTATGCCAAAACCTGCATTTTTTAATCTTTGGGCTAAACTGAGTAAATAATACCCAATGACACAAATGAGCACAATAAAAAAACCGGTAAGCACAAAACTGAGTATCGTAAATCTATAGAGCCATGGATAATGATTTTCCAAGCCCAAAAGAACCACATTGGATGCGATGAGCAAACCGAACAAACCAAAAAACAAACTGAACCACAATTTAATGCGTTTCATAAAATTGTCATTGGTAATAAAATTGCGTATAATCCACCTGGCGGCAGGATGACCGTCTACCAATTGAAAGAAATCCAAATCGCAAATCACTTTTAATATTTTTTCTGATTTTGCATCTTCCTTTTTGTCGATAGCTACCATCATGGCTGTGTTTATCGCCCCAGCGCTGGTTCCCGCAAGGCGCATAAACCGAATCCCCATTTTCTCTAAAATATAGGTATAACCCACCAACGCTATACCCAACATTCCACCACCTTTTTGTACCAAATGCACATATTGATTGCCGTTCTCATCGAGCACATCCGAGACCACAAATGGTTTTGAAGCCGCATATGCATTCATTTCTTTTAGGCATTGCTCCACTTCTGGGTGTTGCAAAAAGTTGTCAATCTCCAACTCTTTTGAATTGTCAGTGGGTTTACTCATTTTGAGGTTGATTTAAGCATAGTTAAATACAAACTTATTCATTTTTGCGAATAAAAAAAATCTAAATGTTACAAGTTGAAATTTTATTTTATATTTGTAATGGATGGATGAGTTACAAACCTTGATTGCATATAACCATTTGCACGATGCTACTTTTGCAACGGGTTTATTAGAAGCAGCTGGAATTTATTATATTGTAGATGATGTTTCGGGTGCGGTGTTTAGCCAACCCAACAGGGTGCGTATAAAAGTGTTTTCGAGGGATATGAGTCGTGCGGCTGACGTGCTGAAAACGAATGGTTTGGAGCCTTTAAAACCAAACTCAAAATCGGATTTACATGCCCCTTCAGCAGAAATCTCGGACGAGGAATTTGAGAATCGTTTTAAGTATTCGGCGTTTGCAGATCCGGAGCCAGATAGGTTGGGGTATACCGAGATGGAACCACAACAAACACCCATCAGAGCTAGAGAGAAAAAAACATTTTTGGAAGAGAACAAATTTGTTCGTTGGATTGTGCTTTTTCTATTGATTCAGCTGGTGTTTTTTATTTTAAAACATATTTAAACATTTGTTGCGGAGGATATTTTTTCTCATAAATTTAAAAGACACTAAGCTTACGGGTTTTACCCTTGTTGCCTGCGTGGATAATTTCTGCTATCAAATAGTATTGCGACTAAGATAAGTAGGGAACCATTTCACCTCTTCGGAGGTCACAAATAGAGCAAACCTAACTCTTTGTTTTTGGTGCTGTTCTTCTTACTTTTGCGCCATGGAAACCACCGATTCTATTCTCAAGAATCTGATAGATTGCATTGAGTTAGAAGAGAAGGAACAAATCAAAAGATTTGGAGTGGATGGTGAACATACCCTAAAGAATTTAAAGGCCGAAGGGCTCGCCATACAGCCCATTTCCATTTCCAAAAAAACCTTTGGTTATGCCGATTACCCAGAAATTTATTTTAGAATCAATTATCCCACCGAAACCAATTCATTTAGGGATGGTTCTGCCATTGAATGTTTTATTTCGGGTGAAACGCCTATCAAAGGAGTAATGCTTTTTTTGGATGGCAACAACGGTGCTTTTCGCTTGTATGCACCCGATTTTCCTGATTGGATTGAAGACCATGGAATAGGGATAAAATTGGCTCCCAACCAACGCACCAATACCATCATGAAAACGGTATTGAAAGAATTGCCAGAAAATAAAACTTTGCTTTCCCATTTCGAACGAATACATGGTTTCGCTGTTGATGAAAAACAAACGGATTTAACGAATTCACCAGCCTATAAAAACCCAAATTTGAATCGAAGCCAAAAAGAGGCGGTAAATGGAATTGTACAAAATAAAAACGTTTGCATCATCCACGGTCCGCCTGGTACTGGCAAAACCACTACATTAATAGAAGCCATTGTGCAATTGGTGCATTTGGGTGAAAAAATACTCGTTTCAGCGCCCAGCAATGCGGCGGTAGACAACATTGCGAAAGGATTGATTTTCCAAAATTTAAATGTATTGCGTGTAGGCAACAATACAAAAATAGACGATGAAATATTTGCGCATACCTTAGAAGGGAAAATGAACAATTCCAAAGAATTGCGAGAAATAAAAGACCTCAAAATTCGTGCAGAAGAATTCAGAAGAATGGCGCACAAATACAAAAGAAGTTTTGGAAAAGCAGAACGCGAACAACAAAATTTGTTGTTTAAGGAAGTGAAAAATATCCGGGGTGAAATAAAAAAACTGCAAGTTTACAACGAAGATAAATTGTACGAAAATGCGCAAGTGGTTTTGGGCACACCCATCGGTTTGTACGATGCCAGTTTAAAAAAATATAAATTTGATACTTTGCTGGTAGACGAAGCTGGGCAATGTATTGAGCCCTTTGCATGGTGTGTTTTCCCATTGGCCAATCGCTTTGTTTTAGCAGGTGATCACCTGCAATTACCACCCACAGTTTTAAGCAACGAGGCGGTAAAAAAAGGATTTTCTCAATCCATTTTGGAAAGTGCCATTGCCCATGTTTCCAACAATTATTTGTTGAATGTGCAATACCGAATGCGTGAATCCATTGCGGGTTTTAGCAACGAATATTTTTACAAAGGTTTGTTAAAAACCCCCGAACATTTACAAAATATTGCACAGCATATTTGTTTTATTGATACTGCAGGTTCGGGTTTTGCAGAAACGCATGGCAATGCAGGCAATAGTTTGCAAAATGAAGGGGAATTAAAAATTGCAGAAAAAATCATTGAAACGGAATTGATGGAAGTGCAAAATATTGCTTTTATTTCTCCGTATTCTGGTCAGGTAGCTGCGGCCAAAGAATTGTTGCCAAAGAAAGTTAGAATCAATACCATTGATAGTTTTCAAGGACAAGAAAAACAGTTTGTTATTCTATCGTTGGTGCGCAGCAACGACGATGGAGAAATTGGATTTTTAAAAGATTACCGGCGCATGAATGTGGCCATTACCCGCGCCAAAGAAAAGTTATACGTCATTGGCGATAGCGCCACCATTGGTGGCGATAAATTTTACCAATTGTTTTTAGATTACATCCAAAAAAATGGAGAATACCGTTCCGTTTGGGAATATGATATATTGTAGGTGGTGATAATTGATAACCTGATGCCAGCGTTCAGTTTGTCGGTGTTGCCACTGACCTGCTGGCTAAATACTTTTTATAAAACAATTTGCAAGCTAATATTGCGAATAAATGTGAACTTTCTCTTCGCTTTCCTGGTAGATGAAAATACAACGTGTAATAAAAAATGACCCAAGGGTGATGCGTTTCATTGAATTATATGACGGTTGAATGCAATACTTTTGTTATTTTTGTTTTTCAAAAAAATGTAAATATTTGCAAATGCGAAAAAAATTATACTTTATTTTTATTTTGGGAATATATTTTTGGCAGCTCAATGCAGCGCATATTATGGGTTGCTATTTGTCTTATAGTTTTCGCTATCGAATCAATAATGGTAATTCGTCAGTTTATCAGTTGCAATTGCGCGTATTTAGGGATTTTACTAATGACGGAACCTTCAACCAAGTGTTTAGCCCAAATGATGCAATTGTTTGTGCCTATAACCCTGATGGTGTCTTATTTGGCTCGGTAAGCCTAAATCGCTACTCTGAGAAATTGTATACACCATCAAGCACAGGGTGCAGCCAATCTGATTGGGTCTGTGCAGCAGAATGCATTTATGTAGGCGAAGTTACTTTGCCCAACAATACAATTGGTTATAAATTGGAATGGAAACGGTGTTGCAGGTCAATTGCCCAAAATGTAAAGCATAATAATGGGAATTCTTATCAAGGCTTTACTGCCAGTTGTAACATTCCAAAGGGAGAATATAAAAACAGCACACCTATACTTGAATATTCTGCTATCAAAACCATATGCCTAAATGATACTTCAATATTTAAACTTAATACCCATGATTTAGATGGGGACTCCATCAGTTTTCATTTTGTAACACCAATCCAAGGATTGGATATGTCTAATTCATCTGTTGTTGTGTGTGATGCTCTGCAAATAGGAAAAACTCCAATAGATTATGCCATTGGGTATTCATTCCAAAACCCATTCGGCGCTGGCGGATTGGTAATTCTAGATTCCGTAAATAACAATATTACTTTTTTTTCTAAGCAAACGGGTTTATTCAATTTTGCTTTTGAAATGGAGGAATGGCGAAACGGGAGTTTAATAAATACAACGATAATTACCGAAACTTTATTCATTGGTGATTTGCAAACACTCCCATGTAAAGGAAAATTTAGCCCGCTGCCAATAATAATAAATCCTGTAAGTGATTTACAAATTCGTCTTTCCCAAAACCCCACCACAGATTATTTTTATATTGAAGTCAATGACAACATTCAAATTCGTTGGCAACTTTATAATGCCGTAGGACAAAAAGTAAATTGGGGAAGCGGCTATGTAGGTGCCACCATTGATACACGGCTACTGCCGCCCGCCACTTATTTTCTAAAAGCCCATGCAGGGGATAAACAAGAGATTTTTAAATTGATCGTTTTGTAACCCTATTTACCTATTTATTGTGAAAGTATAATAGCCTATTTATCGAGAATTTAACTTCCAATTCTTCTGCGTAATTTTAACATTGTGTGCTTTTTCCCCCAGGTGGGTGTTGCCACCGACCCCTTACAACAGCGTTTTTTAAACCCAACTATTTTAATTGGATTTTGGTCCGAACAATTTATACGCAAATGAAATGGAATAATAAAAGTTGTTCGAATTTAAATAAAATTGAAAATAGCTGCCCTTTGATTTTGTATACCCAGTGCTGGTTATATTGTATTTATTGGTGTTCCAATTGTATCCCATTAAACCAATATTTGTGAGCAACATAATGCGTTTCGTTGCAAGCCACGCAACGCCACCCGTAAGGTTTACCGTTGTATTTTGTGACTCCGTTTTAGAAGTGGTAGTTACCGAAGTTTGTGTATTCGTTTCATCTATAGTTCCTTTTTGGGGACTCATGCCTATTGAGAATCCCAAAAAAGTCTTTAGCTTTTCAGATGCATCAAAATATTTATAGAGACCCAAACTTAAACTGGTTCCGGTATATGAGTATTTTGTGGTCTTTTTGCCACTTATATCATTGGTCTTGTTTGTGTTTTTATCAAAACCGACACCCAAGCCCACCGATAAATTGTTTTTGAAAAAATACTGAACCCCAGGGCCGATATGGAAGTTTGTATAACTATACTCTGCTGTTGCCGTGCTGGTGGACCCATTTACCTTTGAATAATCCGATTTGGAGTTATAAAATGAAATGTCAAGCAATCCATAAAGTGTTCCTTTAAGAATTTGTGCATTTGCGGTAAAAGCAAGGCATATAATGCCGAGAATGGTGGTAGTTTTTTTCATGTTATTTTTTTTAATTGAACAAAAATATTATTAAAAGCACATGAATAAGCAAAACAATTACTTAAGTTCTGCACATTCCAAATTAAGGTAGAGTAAATTATACAGATTTTCAGGTATAATTTTGTTTATTAACCCTACATCTATTACCAGGATGAACAAAACCACATATCCAAAAAGTAGGCTTATTTTATTGATTATTGACATCACCATCCAATAATAGATACTAAAAAACATTTTACCTCCGCCCCAACCGCAGCAATTCCCCGGCCAGATTGTAACTTAAAAATACGGTAATATCAGAAACATTTAATGGGTGCGCATACGGATTTGTGATGGGTGAATCTTTGCGGTTTAGGTATTGGATGTTCAAGGAGAAATTGTGCTTTTTGTGGTAGGTGTATCTGGCTCCGCAGCGCAGGTTTAAAACATTGCCCGATGATTTTTGGTTGGCGTAGGAAAGGGTTTTGGAAATGCTAAATTGGGTTTGTATTTGTTTTTTATAAAAGGGTTTTGAAATGGAAAAAACGGGTGATATATTTTGAACCAATATTGTGCCTATGTTCATTTGGCCTGCATTGGCAGCGGCGGATATTGATAATCCACTCTTTAATTTTAAATAACTCAAACCCATAGAAAAATTGTAGAATGCGTTTCCCGTAGATTTCTTTTCACCAGTCTGTTCTATGTTCAATTGCCTTGTTCCATTGAGGTTTAGCGTGAAAGATTTTACCGTGTCTGAAACAAGCGAAATATGTGTTCCCAATTGCATGTTTTCTGCAATTTGGCGAAAGTTTAATGTGTCCCATGCCAAATAAGGATTGTTGGTGTTTTGGTAATCGGTAAAAGGGCGCAAATTGGTGTAACTTAAAAAATTATTGTACCCAGCATTGATTCCAAATTTAGTCGAGGGTTGAAAGTTTACGTTGGCACTGCCAACTGTGCGCGTCATTTGGCTTTGTTTTTTTGAATCCAGATTGTCGTGCTGTTTCCCAAACGTTCCATTTACATTTAATTTTCCTTTCCACAATTGTAAGCCCAGTCCTGCTGTAATATTTTGCAAATCATTGTTGAAATAATAAGCGCCCAAGGTGCGGTAATTGGGGTCTACCTTTTCATACCCAGCGCTAATTTGCAAAAAGCGAATGGCATATTGCAATCCCAATTTCAAGGCTGTATTTTGGCTTGTGGTATTTGCTACGCGGGAGTCCGCTGTAAGTCTGCTGATACCTATATCTGCATTGCCCCGAAATTGCTTGCTTATCTGTTGTTGCAATTGCATTCCTGCGCAAATATTTTGCATGGGCGTAATGTTGGAATAAGCAGGAATATGAATGCTATGGATTTCATCCGCAGCATGAAAAAGCTGACCTGAAATTTGTGTTTTGTTGCCTGCAAAACCAATGCGAATTCCTTTTCCCATTCTTTTGTAGGTTGCGGTTGCCAGCGAAACCGCGTTGGTGTCGGGTTGGTTTGCTTTTTGAAAACGGCCATAGAATAAGGCTATGTTCCATTTTCCTGGAGTCAATTCCAATCCAGCGCCTCTAAATACATGTCCATTTACGGTATAACTGCCCCAACTTTGGGATATTGTACCTAGGTGCAATGCAATCCATTTGTAAGATGGGTGCAAACTGCTTTGGTTAAAATTGGGTTGGGTAAATTGATTCCCCAAATTGCTATAGTTGAAAGAAAACGGAGCATTGATGATGTCAAAAAATTTAAAATTTACGTTGCCATTAAATACCCAAGTTTGCGCTTGGCGCGCTGGAGTTGCCCTGTTTGTATTGTAAAATATTTGGTTCCAACCCACATTGCCAGTGGCTTGCAAAGGATCCGCCGTTTTAAACTTCTCCAAATCCTGCGCCGAAACAGCATTAAAAAACAAACCTAATATTACCAAACAAAAATAAAATGGTGCAGTATTGTTTTTTAATTTTACCATTTCTAATTAATCGTTAATAATTAATTCACGGAATAACAACCACTTTAATCGTTTTACTCTCATTCCCTGCCACCAATTTAAGAAAGAATATACTTTCGGTTTGGCTTTTAAATGCAGTTATTTCATAATATTTCTTCTTGTAATAATCTATGTCGCCAACGATATCTCCACTGATTGGATCTATCTTATAAATTACAATATTGGCAGTATCTCTAAGGGTTACTTTTATTTTAAAATTCTGCCCGTCATTGGGGTTTGGATCTATTTCAAATTTCTGAATCAGCGGACCGGTATACCCATATTTGGTTTTGATGCCCGCGCTGTCGTTTTTCCCAACGATGGTAATGTTTTTACTTAAAGTATAACCGCAACCTGCATACCGATTGTTTAATTTAATTGTAAATGTTCCCGTATCTGGATACCGCATTTTATTGGTTGTGGCTTTTAAAATGCTGCTTACAATTCTGTTGTCGCTATACTTCCATTCTGACTTGTCTGCTGCGGGTTTGCTCACATCCACGGCAAAAACAGAATCGGTTAAAAAAGCTTTTGTCGGTACCAGAAAATCATGCAAAATAGTTAAGTTTTTGCGCACCAAACTTATGGTATCTGTATGCATACATGCCAATGAATCTTTGACCGTAAGCACATATTTACCCGCATTTATTAAGGTGATTGTATCTTTGGTAGAAATAATTCCTGCATCCCCTTTAATTTGGTAAGATTGTGCCTTTGGGTCGTGGATATTTAAAAACAAATTTTGGCCAATGCACAAGGTTGTATCCAATTTAATGGCAGTATAAAATTTAGCAGGTTCTTTTATTTCTATAACATTAGAAACCACACAATTTAAATTGTTTTTTACCCAAAAAGTATATTTACCTCCTGCTGTATTTTTAAGGGTATCTGGCAAAGCATGCCAATTTATACTGTCTCTGCTGTAGTATCTTTTTGATGTATCTGTACCACTAGATTTGATTTCAATTGACGCATTTTTATCGCCAAAACATTTAAGAAATTCGATTTGTTTTATGTCTGCCTTAAAATCACCTACAAAATCATCTTTTAAAATGAAAGTATCAAAAAACAATTTACAGGTAAATCCATTCCAAGGGGTAAAATCGTACATAAAGCGATATTGACCTCTGTTCAATGGCAATTGCACAATGGTGTTTGGCGTTACCGACATATTCAACCAATTTTTGTTTGCCAAAGCCAAAGGCGACCTACCCACATTCAGCAGTTGGTATCTGTATTCTTTGGTGCTGTCGGGGTGTTTGTAAAAAACCCAAAAACGCGGCACTACACCATTGGCATTAAAATCGCTGTCTTGAAAATAAACGGTTACATTTTTTATGTCTGCGCAAGTTTTCCCGGTTTGGCGAATAGAATCCAAATGCCAACCCAAAAAGAAACGGACAGGGCCTATGGGGTTGGAGAAAACATCCACTTTGTTGCTCACATTGCTGTTTTCCACTTTTACTTTATAATAAACCCTTTCACCGTAAAAAACACCGCCATGGTAGCTGCCTTTTGCTGGATAAAATACAATGCCTGTATCTACGGCTGTCCAAGTTTTCATGCCATCTTTGCTTTCATACCATAAACAACGTTCTCCTTTTTGCTGCCAGCCTAGGCCACAGGGTAGACTTAATTTAAGTGGGGCTTCAAAATTATATTGATCATACCGGCAGTAAATTTCAAACGGACGGCTAAAATGTCCATCGCTGTTCCGGATGTTTTCTACCGGAAAATCTTGCTGAAAATAGGCGTCTACACTGCCACAAATGGTACCAACACCGCTGTCGGTAAAGCTAACACAGGCATCGCCACCAAACGGATTTGTGCTGTTAAAACCCGAACAAGGTTGGGCATACAATGTGCCACCCGCCATGTATTTTTGCAACAGTATTCCATTTTTTCTGCGCAATTCTACCCAAAACACATCTATCACAAAGTTGTCGGCCCAAACGTGGGTTACAATTTGGTCTAGGCCTTTGTAACTTAGTAAAAAACTATCCGTTTTGGTGGTGGGGCCATTTTGGTAATGCAGCAATACTTGCACCTCCTTGTCCATGTATGGGGCATGAATGTAGCTCATTTTTACATGCACCCCTTGGTAGGTAGTGGCATGCAATTGGCTGCATATTAGCAGAATAGAAAATAAAATATACCTCATGGAATGCTTCTCCTTCCATCGCGAAGATAAACAATGATACTGTAATTTTGCACTTTGTACTTTTTTGGAATAGGACATTGAAAGGTGGTTTCATTTTCTTTGGCTGTGCCCAATGTTTTGATTACACCATTTGCATTTATTTCTAGAATTCTGTAATGAGATATTTCTGTTTGCATCGGTTTTTCCCAGTAGAATGCCAGTTTATTTGTGGTGGAATCCATGGCAATACAATTGAATGTAATTTTGGGTAAAATGGGGTTGTTAAATGTACGCACATTTGTGGTAGGCAGAACATCGGATAGCTTTTGGTTTTTACCCATAGCCATCAGAGAATATTCATACACACAACCAGCTTCTATTAAACTGTCTGAATATTGGGTAGAATCAACCGAGATTCGAATGGTTATTTCATTGTTGTAGGATGCACAATTGTCGTTGCGTTTTAAAATAAAATAACCAATATTGTTGTTGGAATTCGTCCAAAAAAGTGTAATGTCTTTTTTAGATACGGTTGTTTTGTAAATAACAGGTGTTGCAGGTTTTCGTAAGTCTGGCAATTGAATGCCAAATGGAATGCTATGCAAAGATTCGTTGAAACGATTGTCTGCCGCAACCAGTTGATAAAAAATACTGTCTCTATGCATGGAAATATCGATGGTATCTATAAAAAATGTATCTTTTATAAAGAATGGTGTGCGTACTGCAAATTCGTCATTTCTAAAATTGGATTGGTACACTTTGTATCCATAAAAATCTTTTTCAAAAGCGCGGTTCCATTCTATTTTAACTATGCCATTTGAATCAATCTGGTGTTTGTTAATTTGTGGAATATTGGGTGGAGTAGAATCTGTAAGTTGAAATAGCAATGGTAAAGAGGCGATTGAATTCCCGCTGCTGTCTATGGTTAGGATTTTATAATATCCGGATTGGTAAAATTTATATCTGCGTGTTGAAGGTGAAATTATAGGTACTTCTAAATTTCGATAATTCCCATCTATCGAATCGCAAAACGCAGCTTTGAAACCTACAATTCGTGTTTCCAATTCAGGTGCAAAATCCCAATGTAAAAAATCGGTTTTTTGGTACAAATACGAAGCTGGAGTGGAATTTGTAGAAAAAACCCGAATAGAAGTTTTTGCGGAGGGTGCGCCTTCGGATCCGAAAAAACTTATTCCCAAAATGCGATAAAATATTGGATTCGGATTGTCGCCAACGGAGTCAATAAAATTATTTGAAATAGCCTTGTTTACTGATGTTCCAAAAAGGATAGCATTCGCATTTATTTTAGAAAAAACATTCCCATTGTCAATTGATTTTTCAATATACAATCCATAATATTCAGGATATTTATCTTGCAGATTCCAGGTGACGGAAACCCTACCATTTCCTGCAGTTAATTGGGGCGCTGGCAACGCTTTTAAAAATGAAAAATTTGACGACGAAATCCGCACCAAACTGGTGTCCATATCTGTATTGGATTGCAGGTATAAGCGGTACAAATAATTTTCATTGGCTGCTACTGTTAAATCCGCAAAAGCCAGTCCTGAATAATAGGCAAGGGTAGGTTTGTTGAGCATAGCAATCATCGACAGGGAAAAACTGTTGGCATTGTTTTGTTGACTTTGAATGAGGTTGCCAATGGTATTGTTTTCCGTATTTGTAAAACTTGCAATGCAATTTCGTAAAATCACAGCTTCCGGGATATTGTCGGACAATGAATCAAGCACTGAAGTGGCGGCAGGCTTTAATGCTTGCGGTGTTAGTTTGTGTAAGATTAAAGTTGCATTTTCAATGTTTTTTGGCAAAGTATAACGGTCAATTTGTATGCCATGTTCAGAAATCAATTTCCATTGTTCGTAATTTTTTGGAAGAATTCTAAACTCTATGCCCTTTGAAGTTGTTTGTGAAATAATCTTTAATTCATCCTTTTTATTTTGGCCATTCGCTAGATTGAAAACAGTTGTAAAGAGGAATAGAAACGAAAGAACTAATCTGGATTTAATAGATGTATAAAAGTGATATGAAATTAATTCATTTGTCATATTATTTCACAGTGTAAGTGGTTTTAAAATCGGAACTGGGTTTTATCAAACTTGGTAAATAGTATTGAACTTGTATACCAAAATTGCCGGGTTTTGGTAATGGATCAATCTCTAAATTTTGAATTCTTTGCATCAAAGTAACTGTATAAGAGGGAACCGCAGTACTTGCGATTGCGATTGGCAAAGAGGCAATGACGCTGGATGCGCCAAGAGGCGGACTCATAGTTGGCACAATTGATGTACTGCTGGTGGATAAGGTTGTAATTCCTTTAGGAGCAGATGAAACGAACGATTTTGCATAATTGGTTGCATCTATCGTTGTTATTTTTCCTGAGATGAGCAGCGCAATAATTTTGGTTTTAATGGCTTCTAGATCATTTTCTGCAATACTTGGCAAATCATATTTAATTTCTAAATATTTATCTTTAAAAATAAAATATTTTCCAGATAAAATATCAATGTTATTCAATACCGCACTGGCATATTGGGGCTGATATATTTTGATTGCTTTTGTCGGAATGGCTCCGTATATATTCGTATCACGACCTAAAAAATTAAATGGAAGACAAGTGCCTGAAGTTTTGT
>JBBQBB010000008.1:0-73421 GCA_038317095.1 Bacteroidia bacterium
CACCTACAAAAAGTAGCAGACACGCTTTTAGAATTGTTTCCATCAAATCCAACAATTTATAGAATCCAAGCAGATGCATTTGCCAATGATAGTAAATGGGAAAAAGCAAAAGAAGCCTGTGAAACTGGATTGAGTTATGCAGTAGAAATCCCAGGCAAAACAGAATTAAATATCACTTTGGCCTACATTTTGAATCATTTAAACAACCAAGAGGAAAGTTATAAAATGTTGAAAGGATTGACGAGCTCAGAAAAAGATGTGGAAAGTATGCTGGCCCTGGCCGATTTATACGCAATAAACAATACAAAATTAGATGAAGCAGAAAATTGGGTTTCGAATGCCAAACTTTTGGTTGAAGCAAGGATAGAAAAATATGAGAACAACCCCACGAATATGCTTGCTAACTGCTACATCATTGAGGCCAAAATAAAAGCGAAACAGAACGAGAACGAGAAAGCTTTAAAATCTATCCATAGAGCTATAAACATAGATTCTTTCAATTCGGAAGCCTGGGAAACCCAAGGAGATATTGAAAAATCCATGGGAAATACCACCGCCATGAAGGCCAGTTATTTAAATGCCTCAAAATTGTCTCCTGGAGATATTAAATTATACAACTTGGCACTTAGCCACTAAAACAAAAACAATGCGCGGAGTTTTTATTGTTATATTCATGGCTCTTGTTCTGCCCGCTTGTAAGTCTAAAAAACACTTGGGGAAAACCTCGAGGAGAAATGTTGATTCTTTGGTTTTTGTGCATTCTGAAAATGGAAAAGATTCATTGCTAAGACAAAAATGGCAATACTTCAGCGGCAGAATGGCTGTTGATTATTATTCAAAAGACGAAGAGCAATCTTTTAACCTTGCCTTAAGAATGCGAAAAGACAGCATTATTTGGTTTTCTGTTAGCGCCGTTGCCGGAATTCAAGTGATGAAAGGCGTAATTACCAAAGACAGCATCCGTGCACTGGATTTGTTTAACAAGCGATATTATGCCTATGGGATTTCTACATTGGGCAAAAAATTTGGCGCAGACATTGGCCTGCGCGAATTGCAAAATATATTCCTAGGAAACCCCATTTTCGATACGTTGGTTTACCGAAAAGACCCAGAATCTGCTGGATGGTTGGGCATAAACCAACCCGTTGCTAATATCATCTTTTGTAAAGATTTTAAATTGCCAGATAGTACACTTTTAGCGCAAAAAGGAAGTGATCGCCAACTCATGGCAAAGTACAGCAACACCCTATCTGCAGGCTCGTTAACCATTGCCCAATTTATAGATTTATTGGCAGGAAGTGCCTCAAATTCTGTACGCATGCAAATTGAGTTTAAAACTGCAAGTGACGCTTTTATAACTTCGTATCCTTTTAATGTGCCGCCAGGTTATGATAAAATTAGTGAAGAATAATATATCCAAAAACGCATTGAAAATAGTCTTAATACTATGTATCATGCAGGCAGAACCCTTACTAGGGCAAAGCAGAAAACAACTCGAAACAAAACGGAAAAAAGTGCAACAAGAAATTGAATATACCCGTCAAATATTAAAAAAAACAAGCCAGAAAAAATCTGCTGCTTTGCACAATTTGAATGCGGTAAATGAAATTATATCCCAAAGCAGTAAGGTTATTGGTAACCTTAAAATTGAAATCACCAAGGTAGACAGTGAAATTTATCAAAAATCCATAAACTACAAACAACTGCAAAGCAAATACAGCGAAGAAAAATTAAAACTGCACAAAACAATAATAAAGGCATACAAAACCAGAAAAAGTGCAAGTGAAATGGCTTTTATTTTTGCAGCGAGTTCCTTTCGTCAAGCATTGCGCAGGTTAAAATACCTGAAACGACTTTCAGAATACCGCAAATTTTTGTTGGAAGGAATTGCGGAAAAAAAAGACAGTGTAAACCGCGGACTTGTTATGCTGGAGGAAGGTAAAAAGGACAAAAAGGTTTTGTTGACGGATGAAGAAATTGAAAAAAACCAGTTAGAAAAAGACAAGCAGGCGAAAAAAACGCTTGTGAATAGCCTTAGTGGGCAGGAGGGCAATTTAAAAAAACGAATTCGTGAAAATGAAATTGCAGTAAACAAATTGAACAACTCCATTAGCAATATGATTGCGGCCGAAATAGCCGCTGCTAGAAAGAAAGCCCAACAAAGCGTTGCCCGCAATTCCAAAAAAACACCTGGAACCTCTAGACCTGGAGGTGGCCAAAATAAACCCCCAGAAAAATCAAACCGGCAAGACCCAATAGCATTGACACCAGAGGCCAGGGACATGAGCAATTCTTTTGAAGCGAATAAAGGTTCTTTTATTTGGCCTGTGGAAAGGGGATTTATCAGTCAAGGATTTGGGGTACACAATCACCCAGATTTGGCAGGAATCACGTTGATTAACAATGGCGTGGACATTACTACCGGAGAAGCTACTGTAGCAAGATGTGTTTTTAAGGGCACGGTGAGTGCCATTATAAATATACCCGGGCAAGAAAAAGCGATTTTGGTAAACCATGGTGAATATTTTACGGTTTATAGCAGACTGATTGAAGTATACGTGAGCCGAGGACAAGAAATTGCATCCAAACAATCCATAGGCAAAGTATGGACAGATAACGATGGCAAAACCATTCTTCAATTTCAAATTTGGAAAGGTCAGGTAAAATTGAATCCTGCTTCTTGGTTAGCGGGCAGATAATAAATTAAAGATGGAGAAAATGAAAGTGGCCGTTGCTGGGGCAGGCGTTATGGGCTCAGGTATTGCAATGTGCAGCATTTTAGCTGGCTATGAAACCTTGCTCTTTGACATTAGAGAAGAAGCCGTTGCAAAAGGGAAAACCTATATAGAACAAGAACTTATCAAATCTTTACAAAAAGGAAGATTGAACCAGGATCAGGTCGATTCCGCATTAAATTTACTGAATTGTACCCACAATAAACAAGATTTAATTGCCGACCTAATCCTAGAGGCTGTGTTGGAGAAAAAGGAGGTAAAAATTGAGTTGTTTTCCGCACTCGAAAAGACAAACACTACTTCAACCATTTTTGCTACCAACACCTCTTCTATTCCAATCACACAAATTGGCGCAGGTTTACTTCGGCCCGAAAATTTGGTAGGCATCCATTTTTTCAACCCTGCCCATATTATGAAGTTGGTTGAAATTATTTCAGGTGTTGCCACCGACCCAATGGTTGCGAATAAAGCTTTTGATTGGGCTATTTCATTGGGCAAAGCCGCCGTTTATGCAAAAGATGCACCCGGATTTATTGTTAATCGTGTGGCACGCCATTATTACGTAGAAGGATTGAAAATTGCGGAAGAGCAAGTTGCCGATTTTAAAGCAATTGATAGATTATGCGAAAGTGCTGGATTCAAAATGGGGCCTTTTAGACTAATGGATCTTATAGGGGTGGAAACCAATTTTTCTGTAACATCTTCTATGTACCAACAATTTCATTTCGACCCTAAATTTAGGCCTAGTCGCCTGCAGCAGCAAAAAGCTGATGCAGGACATTTCGGACGAAAGGCAGGAAAAGGCTTTTATAACTATGAGGAATAAAACGTTATTGTTTTTATCCATATGTGCTTGTTTTGTTTTCTCGGCATGCAAGAAAAAAGTGCGACCCGAGTCAATACCAACAGGTCCAGTAAATCTCACAATAGACCTAAACCTGCCTTCCAATAGCCATTTAATTGGCGTTGGAACTTATGGTTACTACTTGGGTGGGGTAAAGGGTGTTATGGTGGTGCACGATTTTGATGACCAATGGTATGCCTTTGAGAGAACTTGTGCATGGCAACCCCTTACCGAATGTTCAAAAATTTGGGGCGATTCTTTAAACCTTAATATAAGATGTGGAACCTTTAGTGCCTCCACTTTTACTCCATGTTGCGAGAGCTCGTTTTCTTTCAACGGTTTTCCTAGCAAAGGCCCAGCATTCGGAAATTTGGCCCAATACCAAATACAGAAATCTGCCAACTTACTGTACGTTTATAATTGAATCTTCAGAAGATATTTCGATAAGATTTATCATTTTTTTGTAAAAATATTTTTTTCTGTGGTGAACTTCCTATATTTGTTGCCCAAACTCAAGAAATTAACTCGGAATTTATGATAAAAAACTACTTGTCAAAGGCATTACTATCTTTGTTTTCAATAGCAGCGATAGGTAATGTAAGTGCACAGAATCAAAACGGAAAAATGTGTGTAGAAGCCAATGTTGGGCTCAGGGAGTATTTAGGAGACTTAGGTTCTTCATTGTTTTTTGGCAAGAAGCCAAACTATCAGGGCGGCGGAATCAACTTTGGTTACCAATTAAGCCCACTATTTGATGGCGTTGTAAACGCGACCTTTGGTGATGTTGGTTTTAAAAGAATAACCGAATGGAGAGCAGGTCCAGGCAAATTTCAAAGCTTTAGAGCCAATACTGCAGATTTTACCTTGGGTGCCAGATTTCGTTTCAACAATGATATTATCATGCCCATTGAATCAAAAGTTGCTCCTTATATATATGCAGGTTTTGGTGGCTATTATTGCCATACCAGCGTAAGATGGGGCGAGCAAAACGAAATTAGCAGAAACCTTACCGATTTTGGTACGCAAGTGCAAGGTGGATTGGGCGTGAGTTTCAACCTTTCAGACAATATAGGTTTGCGTTGGTCATGGACTGGTACTTATACCTTTAACGACCGTTGGGACGGTGCAAACAATCCAGCTTCCGCAGATCCAATTGCTACCCCATTGGTAAATAAAGTATGGAAAACCAACGATCTTTGGGGTTACCATGCCATTGGTATCACCTATATTTTTGGTGAAGGCCAAGGACCGACCAAATGTAAAGATAAAGATTTGGATGGAGTTTGCGATAAATTTGACCTTTGTAAAGGAACTCCAGAAAAGTACCAAAAATATGTGGATAGTGTAGGTTGTCCTGCCGATAGAGATAAAGATTCTGTTTTGGATGCCGATGATGCTTGCCCAGATGTAAAAGGTTTGGTTAAATACAGCGGTTGCCCTGATACAGATGGTGATGACATTGAAGACAAATTGGACAAGTGTCCAAATCTTGCAGGTTTGCCAGAATTTAACGGTTGCCCAGATACAGATGGTGATGGTATTCAAGATACCGAAGACAATTGCCCCAATGTTGCTGGTTTAAAAGAATTTAATGGCTGCCCAGATACAGATGGTGATGGCATAGAAGATCGTTTAGACAAATGTATAAACAAAGCAGGTGTTGTTGCTGGCGAAGGTTGTCCAGATACAGACGGTGACGGTGTTTACGACAACATAGACGTTTGTCCTGACAAACCAGGCGTTGCCGAACTTAAAGGTTGCCCTGCATTTAAAAAAGAGGTAGTAGCACAAATTGCATTGGCTGCAAAAGGTATCAATTTTGAAACCAACAGTGACGTAATTAAAGCTGAGTCTTTTGATGATTTAGACAATTTAGTGAAATTGTTAAACCAATATGCAGAAGCCAAAGTTGAGGTTCAAGGCCATACAGATAATTCTGGAGATAAAGATGTTGCAAAACGCAAAATCAAAAACCAAGATTTGAGCCAACGCCGCGCCGAATCTGTGAAAAAATACCTTGAAAGTCATGGTGTTTCTCCAGAAAGATTGACTGCTGTTGGGTATGGTGAAGAACAACCAATTGCGGATAACAACAGCGCCGCCGGTAAAACAAAAAACCGCCGTGTGGATTTTAAACTAAAATATTAACATTCAAAAACCTTGATAAAAAAAGACCATCTGTTTAGGTGGTCTTTTTTTATGCCAAACTTGAACGAATCAATAATTCACATCGCACTGGATGAAAAATCCATAAACCTGCTTCTGTCTTTCAATTGGGAAGTCTATAGAAATATTGGGCTTAAAAGATGCCATTATTAACAGCGAGGACGGTTAAATGGAAACAAAATAGTCCATAACATTCTGTTTGGATGAAATGAATGTCATAATAGAATTTTCATTTCATAGGGTAGAGCTATTAAATAATACCCCGAGTTTGCAGTTGAATGTTCTGGTCATTGCGGATAATGATCATCAAATCATAAAACAAATCCCTGTTCAACTCGTATTTTCAGATTTTAAAATTCGCAAAATTGAAATTTGGGGGCACAAAACCCAAAATGCCGAGAACAATGAATGTTCATTCATTATAAATACGATTTATTTTGCACCTGAATTGGAAAAGGCATTTTGCTTTACCCAAATATTTGTGGTGCAGTAATTTCAGTTGTTATCAATGAAAAAAAGGCAAATCAATATTTAGAATCTGGCAACTTATACCTGAAACATATTTTAGATTAATTTTTAAAATGCCCTATTGATGCCCAGCAACCATCGGAATGTCACATTCTGCTCACCCGTTTGCACGGCGCTTACAAAAAATGGCATATCAAATCTAATTTGCAAGGGATTCAGTGCGGTTAAGCCCGGTCTTGATTTTTTGGGTACCAAAAGATTCCAGCTTCTAATATTTAACATAAAACCAGCTCCTGCGTCGGATATCAATCCCGAATTTATCATTTTCCCTTTTAGCTGATAGGCCATAACACCGACATCGCCAAACAAGTAAAAGTTTAAACCTACCATTTTCATTTTGGGCAAGAAGTCAAAATATTTGCTCAGATCGAGTTCTGCATTTACCGATGCACCGTTGCTGCCGCGGTAAAAAGTGCGCACTGTATCTCCTACTTTATGGGCAAGAGCATATCCATTGTAACCACGCAAATTTAGACCGCCCCCAAAACTGACATTCTGATTCAAAGTATTCCTGCTTAAACGATAAGTACTCCAATCGCGCACAATTTTATTGTCTTGGATCTCCTCTGGGTTGGCACCAGAGGCATACAACATGCTTTCAGCCGGACTGTTTGTGCCTGTACCCGTTTGGCCAAATAACCGTGTTTTCAACACCGCTTTTCCCAAAGATAAATTGTTCAACCAAGTAAGTCGAACAAAACCATAAGCAGCATCACTCCAAGGGGTGGATGTGCGCAAGGCCATGTTCCATGACCCAGCATTTGCATATCGACTGTAGTTAAAAGTATAGCCCAGATTAAAGGAAATATTATTTCCCTTGCTCCAGTATTTTTGGCTGGGCAAATACCCAAAGTATTGGTCGTTGATTGGTTGTGGGGTAATATAATTTCCCGGACTGTAAACCCTTCTCATATATTTTATGCCTGAGGTAAGCCTTCCTCTTTCTATATTTTTTTCCCACCCTATCTGATTAATCCAAACGTTTGCTATATATCGACTTCCAATAACGATTTCGCCTTTTTTGCGTAAGAAATTTCTATAATCAAACCAGTAGCTGAAGTTGTTAGACTTTTGAACATAAAGTATGCCAACAGACTCTTGATACCAGGTATACAAATTAAAAATATGCTTTCTTGCGGCATAGTCTCCGCTTAATTTAATTCCTGCCCTTAACCCATCTTCATAAGAGTACCAAGCGTCTGGCCTCCAGCGCAAATTATACCCCGTTCTATAGTCTCGGTCTAGGCTATTTTCTTTGTCAAAACTTATTCCTATCAGTCGGTGCCAATTGTTGTTCAGTCTGTTTATGTCTGCCAGCCTATAAGTGGGATCCAATTCAACCGATTTTATGTCCGATTTCAAATTCAGTTTCAATTCGTACTTTTTTCTTAAAAATCCCCAACCCATCCACATTTCCTGGGCATTGAAAGTGCCTGGTTTTTTGTAATATGATACTGGAACGGTAATGTTCAATTTGTTTCCATCGGCAGTAGTTACTTTTAAATCCACAGGCATAATCATATCACCCTTTCTCTTTAAAGTAATCTTCCATTCTCCAGCTTTGTTTTGTTTTACTTTAGAAATGCCATAATCGCAGTATTTGGTCGTTTCAAACCATTGGTCGAAAAACCAATTCAAATCTGTTTTGGCCGACATGGTGATGCTGTTTCTAAAATCTTCAATATAAGGATGGCAAATTTTCCACTGCCGAACATAATCTTGCATGGCTATTTGAAAAACAGAATCACCCAAAACATACTGCAGATTGTAAAGCATGGTGGCTGTTTTATAGTAAACATGTTTATATCCTCCACCATGTCCCACCGCGTTGTTAAAATCATCACTGTGGGTATTCAATACTGCATCTTCCCCATCGATGGCATCGTACATGTAGCCAGCATAGGCGGTTCCAAAATCTATGTCATTGGGATACCGAAATTGTCCTTTGGCTTTTTTCATACACCAACTGGTTAAAAATTGTGTAAATCCCTCGTCCAAGGATGCACGGTAGGTTTCGTTATTGCCAATCATGCCAAAAAACCAATTGTGGCCCACTTCATGCGCTATCAAACCTTGGTGCGATGGATATTGCCCCCCGTCTAAGGTAAGCATTGGATATTCCATGCCGTCTGCCGCATCGGCTGCCACCATTTTGGGATATTCGTACGTTCCAAAATCTTTGCTGTAAGTAGCAATAACAAAAGCTACGAATGTATCCGTAGCTTGCCATTTGCCAGCATTGTTTTCTTGTGCCAAGGCTATACATTTCACGCCACGATAATCGTATTCCCCTATTCTGTAGGTTGGATCTGCGGTCCATGCAAAATCGTGCACATTGTCAGCGTGGTATTTCCAACTTTTCCAAGTTCCATCTTTCGGTGTGATTACAGAAGGTTTTTCACCCACTGGTTTTCCTTTAAAATTGCGGATATCCAATTTTTGCCTTAATCCATTCGGATAAGCTTCGGTTGGGTTCTGAAGCACCCCTGTGGCTTCGTTTACATATTCTGTGGGCAATTGCAAATCCACATCATAAGCACCATAATCACCATAAAATTCATGTTCCATATGTTGTGCGGTTTCCCAAGTAAACTTGCGGTCGTAGACACAAATACGGGGATACCAATGTACTCCGTTAAAATGTTTATACCCATCGTGGTCATACACTTTCATCCTGCGGCGAATACTACCTCTATCGAAATACGTTTTAAAACCAATGGTAAATACACAACTGTCGCCAGGTGCCAATCCCCCAGGCAAATCACATTCTAAAACCGTATAATTTACCCTAAAGTTTACTTTCACCCCATTCACTTCAAAATTATCAATTACAGTGCCTAAGTTTTGATCTTCATACTTGCCAAATTCGTGTTTTACCCCATTGGCTGTGTATAAATTGTCGACCAAACTACCCGGCTGAACAGCATTTTGATACAAATGAAAATACGCTTTTGTAAGCGTGTGTGGCGAGTTATTGTAATATTTCAGCGTTTCTTGGCCAGTTATGGTTTCCTCCACATCATCCAGTTTTGCGGCTATTTTATAATATACATCTTGCTGCCAATAACCTTCGTAGGGTTTTTTGTTTTTCCAATACATGGGGTTGGCGGCCGAACGGTATGTGTTGCCCAGTGCCCAATCCATATTTTGAGCTTGCAAACCGGTTAACATGAAAAAACATGTGGCTAAACAGAGAATACGCATAACGGCAAATGTACCTAAGAGAGCATAATTCTTTGGAAAAAATATACACGCACAAATTTGATTTTTCCCTATGCCATAAATTCAGGAACTTTGCGCCATGTCGAGGTTATGGAATTCACGCCGTGCCGCCATTTTGCCAAACAGCAGAATGGTGTATTTCCAAAGGAATGGCATTTTTCATGCATTGGCATGCGATGCAGCGGGTGAAATAGCTTTGCACATTATTGAAGAAAACCAAGATTTAGGAGCTGCTTCCGCACTTTTGCAGCAAGAAGGACTATCCGATGCAGGATTAATGCTTTTGGATAATCCATTTATTTTACTACCCACCGCTTTTGAAAACAGCGATTTACCTGGCTTTTTGCCGCCAACCATTAAAACCACACAAGTGGAGAAGGGGTTGACAATCAAAGTAGGAAACTGTGCGGCAGAAAAAAACTTTCATGCCATTGTTCCCTTGTATTATATTGCCAAAGAAAGCGCAGAAAAGCATAAGCAATTGGTTTACAGTTGTTTGATAGATGGTGTTTTGCTGGTTCTATTTTTCCGCAATGGATTGTGCGAATTGGCCAATGTTTACAAAGTAAAAAACGATTCCGATATATTGTATTTTTCCGTAGCCCCGGTAAAAAAAGCAGGATTAACCGTGGACCGAGTGCATTTTGAATTTTTGGCAGAAACAGAAGAACTAAAATCTTTGATGCGCACCGTGAGTCGTTTTTTACCCGATGCAAGTGCTGCTAAAATCGACCTTCCCTATATAGCCGGGGAGTATCCTCCCTTTGCCCCTATCGCCTTTTTAATGTATCAATATTTGCAATGCGAATTACCGGCGGAAAGTTAAAAGGATTACAACTCCCTATAAAATTTGCACCGCATGTGCGCCCCACCACGGATATGATGCGCGAAGCCTTGTTTAATAAATTGGTACATACTTTTGGCATTGAAAATATTCGTGGGCTCGATTTGTTTTCAGGTTCGGGCATTATGTCCATAGAATTCATTAGCCGCGGAGCCACCTCTATGGTATCGGTAGATATTGACAATAAAAACATTGCGCACCAAAACGGATATAAAAAAGAAAAACACATAGAGAATTGGCAAATTGTAAAAGGCGATGTTTTTAAATATCTTGGGGATTCTGTAGATAAATTTGACGTGATTTTTGCTGACCCCCCATATGATTTGCCTGGAATTCAAAATTTGGTGGAATTGGCCGTCGAAAAACTTCTGCCAGATGGCATTTTTATTTTGGAACACCGCCCTGGTATTCTATTCACAGGTCCACTTTTAGAATCTAAAAAATATGGCAGTACTTCCATATCCATTTTTAGATATTGAGCATAAAAATGAAGTAAATCCCATGTTCCCCATATCTTTCATTTATATTCGCTGAAACTATGTCACGCATTGCTGTATTTGCCGGTACATTCGACCCCATAACCAAAGGGCATGTAGATATTGTGAAACGGAGCCTTCCGTTGTTCGATTCCATCATTATCGCTATTGGAGTGAACTCTAAAAAACAAAATTTGTTTCCGTTAGAAACAAGATTGGAATGGATAAAACAGATTTTTAGAGATGAACCGAAAGTAGAAATTGATAGCTACGACGAACTTACGGTAGATTATTGCAATAAAAAAAATGCATCCTACATTTTAAGGGGACTGCGCAATGGAAGTGATTTTGATTATGAAGCACACATTGCCCAAGTCAATCGCGAATTGGAAAATAACATTGAAACTGTTTTTATGATTACTTCCCCAGAATTAAGTTATATAAGCAGCACCATTGTGCGCGATTTAATTGTTTATGGTGGAGATTATAAGAGTTTTGTACCCGCAGAAGTGGTGATTGCGAAATAAGTAAGTCTTTTTAACCTTGCAGATTTGCAACTTGCCTTTCTTGGCTTATGTCTGAATGTATTTTCAAAAATGTATGTTTGTACCTTTTGGCATTCCGGATGTTTGCTTCGCTGCAATGGCGGGCAAACTCCCATTTTGGCAGGCAGGCCCAAAAGGTACCCAAATTCCGATAGCTGCCGGTAAGGTACTTCAGAAAAAACCCGCCCTCACCCCGCTGAGGTTTCAAAACCATCAAGACCATCTAATTTTCTGAATCGTAGAAATACGAAACCTAGTTGGTCTTGTTATAGGATTTTAATTGGTAAAGCTGAAGATGGGTAAAATGAAAAATACTTGGTCGAGCCCATAACCTATTCCACCTCGGAATCCGAGGTAACCACATGCAACTCCAATGCACGTTCTACAATATCGCGAATGCTTTGGTAGGTCATAAACTCTGGTGAACGAAACCAATCCAAATCAGCCCACTTCACTTCAGAAATGCCTTCTTCCCGCTGCGGTGTTAGCTTGCCTTTACCGCTGCTATTCATAAAATACCAATGGGTTTCTTTTAACATTACCACTTCATCTTCAAAATAGGCATGGTACGTTTGGCCCACCTTGTCTGAAATGTTTAACATATTTAGACCCGTTTCTTCCATCACTTCTCTCAGTGCGGCAGCTCGCTGGTCTTCGTGCTTTTCAATTTTGCCCTTGGGCATATCCCACAAACCATTGCGCTTTATGGTAAGCAATTGTTCTTCTTTGTTAAATACCAACCCACCCGCTGCTTGCACCACCCTGTAATCTTCTACAAATTGTGCAAAAGTTTCCGCCGGATCCGGACTGATTAAACCAAAGTTTAACACCTTGCCATTGCTTTCGTTGCTGGTAAGTATTTTAAAACTTTTTTGCATCTCATCGTCACCTATATAGAATAGATTTGATAGCCCACGCAATGCGGAAGGTGATTCTGCGATAATCAACGCCCCCTCATTGAAGTAAATTTTATAGCTTTGCGACCCCATGTCCTCCAATAAAGCTACAAATTTAGCGAAATTTTTGCTTGAAATAAAAGCAGTTAAACTAAACCCTGACAATCCCTTTACATGGACCTCAGGTATTCAAAGCCCTATTTACTGCGACAACCGCATGGTACTGTCGTTTCCGCATGTGCGAACCTTCGTAAAAAACGAGTTGGCCGAATTGGTAAAAACCCATTTCCCAGAGGCAACCGTTATTGCTGGTATTGCCACAGCTGGCATAGCACACGCCGCCTTGGTAGCAGATGTGCTGGAAATGCCCAACTGCTATGTACGCCCAGAACCCAAAAAACATGGCATGAAAAACCAAATTGAAGGAAACTTGCCCACAGGAAGCAAAGTGGTGCTGGTAGAAGATTTAATTTCTACCGGTAAAAGCAGCCTGCAAGCTGTGGATGCAGTGCGCGAAGCCGGTAGTGAAGTGGTTGGCCTTGTGGCCCTATTTACTTATGGTTTTGAGGATGCAAAGGTAAAATTTGAAGCCGCCAACGTACCATTTTTTACCTTATCCTCTTTCCCTGTGCTGTGTGAAGTAGCCGTAAATGAAGGGTTTTTAGATGCCCATAGCGCGGAAGATGCGAAGGCCTTTGCAAAAAATCCTGCAGAATGGCGCAAGTAATTTGAATATATGAAACCAAATTTACTGCTGCTCCACGGTGCTTTAGGCTGCAAAGATTCCTTTCAAGCATTGTTGCCACTATTAACCCCTGATTTTAATGTAAAAGCCATGAACCTACCTGGCCACGGTGGCCTTGCTTTGCCTGAAACTGGATTGTTGGTTGATGTGTTGGTAACTTCTGTCGAAAATTTTATTGAAACCGAATTCCCCGGCCTGGATCCCGTTTTTGTTTTTGGCTATAGCCTGGGCGGCTATTTGGGCTTGCTGGCTTCCAAAACACCCGATTCTAGAATTGCAGGTGTGCTTACTTTGGCCACCAAATTGGATTGGAATGAAGACATTGCCCATGCCGAAGTTCAAAAACTAAACCCCACCCTACTAGAAGAAAAACTTCCACATTTTGTTTCAGAGATCACAAAACAACACCATCCCACCGACTGGAAATTGCTGGTAACGGCGGTTGCGGACATGCTGCAAGAACTTGGCAAAAGGAAACTCCTAGATACTTCTGCATTATCATCTGTGCACGTGTTATGCCGACTGATGCTGGGTGACCGAGATAAAATGGTGGGATTCGAAGAAACCTTACATGCATACCGCAGTATCCCTGGAGCTTCACTTGTAATGCTACCCAATACGCCCCACTCCATAGAAAAAGCAGATACCCACAGATTGGCATTTGAGATAAAAACCTTTTATCTTTCTTAGTCACAAAAGGCACTGTGACCTTTTATTTTTTTGCTTTCAATGTGCGTATGCCCAACAAGGCATAAATGGGACAAAAACTAAAAATTGCAGTTAAGGTAAATACGCCCGCCAAAACAAGCAATATTATGCCCAACGTACCCGTTACAATACCTGTTGCATAAAGGATGATAAATAAAGCGGCAATTGCCAGACGCACCGTGCGGTCGAGTGAAGAAATATTTTTGTTCATGGTGTTGATTTTTGTTGAAACAAATTTCGCTTCGGAAGAATGGAGACTGGGTAACTATTGTCACTTGTTCTAAAAAAGCTTTGTTTTCAAGAAATCCGCCGGGGATAAATCAACGAAAAACTGCATCTTTGCAGCCCATTTGAAAACAATATGATGAAAAAAAGAATACTTAGTATCCTGTTGGCGGTAGTTGCGGTTTTTAACCTGCATGCCGACGAAGGAATGTGGCCATTGGTTTTGTTGCAAAAAATACAAGATCCTATGCAGGCCAAGGGATTAAAACTTACCGCAGAAGACATTTACAGTGTAAACAACGCCAGTATCAAAGACGGTGTGGTAAGATTGATGACCAAACAGGGCAGAATGTTCTGCACAGGAGAAATGATCAGTGAAAAAGGATTGTTTCTAACCAACCACCACTGTGGATATGGCGCCATTCAAGAATTGGCCACACCAGCAGACAATATTTTAAGCAATGGTTTTTTTGCCAAATCTATGACTGAAGAAAGACCTGCCAATTTTAACATTGGTTTTCTGCGGAAAATAGAAGATGTAACCACCAAGGTGTTAGGTGGTATAAATATTAACGACGAAGAAGTAGCCAGAACCAAAGCATTGGGCGAAAAAATAAAAAATTTAACCGTCGAATTGAAAGAAGCTTTGGGCAAAGAAAAAGACAACTATTCTGTAGAAATTACCTCTTTTTACAACGGCAACCAATATTTGGTTATGTATTATGAGGTTTATCGCGACATCCGTTTGGTAGGCACTCCGCCAGAGAATGTAGGAAAATTTGGTGGCGAAACAGACAATTGGCGCTGGCCGAGACATACTTGCGATTTTAGCATGTTCCGCATTTATTCAAACAGCGCCAACCAGCCCAATGATTTTGCAGCTACAAATTTGCCTTACAAACCCAAACACCATTTCCCTATTAGTTTAAAAGGCACCCAAAATGGAGATTTTTCCATGATTATGGGCTATCCAGGTCGCACTACCCGCTATTATTACTCAGAAGGCATAAAATATTTGGCTTCGAAAGAACGCCCAATGCGTGTTGAATTGCGCCGCGAAATCATGGATGTGTATGAAGAATACATGAAAGCCGATAAAAACATTCGTTTGATGTACAGCGACAAATTGGCGAGTATTGGAAACTATTGGAACAAATACAACGGTGAAGCAAAAGATTTAAGCAAACCAGGCCTTTATGAAAAACGCAAGGGTGTAGAATTGGAATTTGAAAAATGGGTGCGCAGCAGCGGCAAAACCGATATTTATGGAGATGTTACCTCTATGTACGACGAGGTTTACATGAAACTGAACAAATACGGATTGTATCCTGTCTATTTTCAAGATGGCATTGCCAATTCTCAAGCGATGATGCTGGCATTGTCTGCCAAAAGCCTTGAAGATTTGCTGTTGGCGAAAAAAGATGTGGATGCAAAAGCCATGGGCGGAAAAATGATTGCCAACGTAGAAGAATCATTTAAGGAATATTATGCGCCCATAGAAAAACGTGTTTTAGAGGTGGTTATTAAGCGTATTTCCGAAGATTTAGACCACGAGAATTTAGGCACTTGGACGAATGAATTGTTCACCAAATACAAACGCGATTACCATAAAATTGCAGAATACTTGTACAACAATTCTATGTTTACAAACAAAGAAAAATTAACCAAATTTTATACTTCGCCAAATCTTAAAAAATTAAAAAAAGATCCATTGTATTTGTTTGTAACCAATTATGCTAATAAAATAAATGTAGATCTTAAACCTATTTACGATGAGATTGGTGCAAAATTAGGACGTGCAAACCGCTTGTTCCAGTCTGGTTTGTTGCAAATGGATGCATCAAAAACTTGGGCGCCAGATGCCAATGCTACCATGCGTTTGACCTATGGCCAAATTATGGATTACGATCCACGCGATGGGGTTCACAACAAAACATTTACCACTGCAAAAGGCTATTTGGAAAAATACATTAAAAATGATTTTGAATTTGATGCACCCCCTGCATTGTTAGATTTGATTCGCAAAAAAGATTATGGCCAATATGCGGACGCCGACGGCGAATTGCATACTTGCTTTTTAAGTAACAATGATATTACAGGTGGAAATAGCGGAAGCCCAGTAATTAACGGAAACGGCGAATTAATAGGTACAGCTTTTGACGGAAACTATGAAGCCATTAGCAGCGACTTTATGTTTATGCCCGATTTGCAACGCACCATTTCTGTAGACATTCGTTTTACATTGTTCATTATCGACAAATTGGGTGGGGCATCCAACCTCATTAACGAAATGACATTAAAAAAATAAGATATTTTTTTAATGAAAAGGTCGTCCCAAAAAGACGGCCTTTTTTTGTGAATTAAAATTCTACAATCCCCAAAAATTCTTTTTTATTTCTGCAATTTGTTTGGAAGGAATTCCCGCTTCATTCGCGAACTTTTTCCAATCATTCAGTGTATCTTTTACCCGTTCAATATATTGCATCGGTTTTTTAATATTCATGGTTTTTGCAAGTAGAAGAATATCCACAAGAACAATGTTATTATGTTTGCCTTGAATAGACATTTGGTGCTGTTTTGTCCATCCTCCATTTGGGTTAAAAGCATAGATAACATCAAAGGCCGGAGACAGTTTCCAAACTCCTTTTTGGTTCATTAAAAATGCAATGTTTTTTGTATGGTCGTCTTGGTTGCGCGCCATCACATTAAACACCATGCGCAAAAACAACTGTTCTGCATTTTCATAGGACAATCTCAATTGCCGCATAATTTGAAAAGCTTGTTCGTAGCTATATCCAAGTGGATCGTTATAGTCGAAATGCGCCATGCCACAAAGCGATTGCATATGCATCCTGTTGTTTTGTTCCCTATCGAATCTTTTGGTCATAAAATGAGCCCTGCCATTTTCTTCCAGCAGTTTGCATTTTGTCATTTCAATACCGCAAGCAATGGCCATTTTGTAATAGGCCAATTCAATTCTGCCATAACCCACTGGATCACCCAAAACAAGGTTGTTCACCCCATCGAATTTTATAATCCAGTGTTCGAAATCCGCATCTACAGGCAGTTGACCAGATCGTACCTCACCGGTTTTTTCATTGTAGGCCACAATGGCTTTTGCCCGGGCGCCGCCCGCAGAAGTACCCACCCGAATGATGCTTTTCATCGCCATCGTTTTGTCATGGCTAAGGTTCGACCCCAATTTCTTTTTGTCCTCAAGAAGTTCCTTGGCTATTTTCATCAATTCCTCTGTATTCAACGTTTCCGATTTCTCCTTGAAAGGTTCTTTTGCGGGTTCAAATTCCAAAGCTCCCATGCCACGGCTGCCCACAAAACACAACCTGTCCAATGGATTTACAGATTGGGGATCGCGCCCCTGCCGGGCCAACCACGCGTTTATCAGTGCGTTTCCGTATCGGTCGGGCAGCGCATCAGCAAGTAAACCTGGCAATCCCAAAAATGTTTGTGGGTTCAATCCCGGAAAAGAGAAAATTTTGTTGCCCTGTGTTTTTTCCAAGGGCATGGCAATTGGGGAAATTTCCAATCCTGCGTTTTTAAATGTATTGTCGTATTCAAAAAATGCCAACTGCCTTTTTTCATCCCAGCCCACTCGCCCAACCAGATTTCCCCACAGGATAATTTTTGTTACCATTCGGTGGAATCGTTTTTGGTTTTGGTTTTGCGGGGGTGGGATGCCCGTTTGCGGTAATCTCCTTCGACATCGTTGAACATGCCTTCCACGAAGGAAGGTTCATTTACGATTGAAAAGAGCACATCCAGCCGCTGCAGGCCGCGCAAAACTTGCACCAAGGTGAGCATCGTGGGTGGGCGACCGTTTTCCAATTTGCTAATGGTGATGCGATCCACGCCCGAACGATCTGCCAACTCTTGTTGGCTATAATTTTGGTTTAAGCGCATGCGCTTTATGCCAAGACCAAGTTCTTCAACCAAGGCGGTATCGCTTAATGCATATACTTCATTGTAGCTTTTCATTTACATTATAGTTTATTATAGCCATTTATGCAACTTATACACAACAAAGTTACGTCATGTTTTTATAATATACAATGTTTATTATAAACTACTTTAAAGCAGTATTTCTTATTTTATGATACTTATACACTACTTTATATCACCCACCCCAGTTTTCCCGATCCAAACTTCTGTAATGTATTGCCTCGGCCAAATGTTCTACTTGTATATTTTCACTGGCCCCGAGGTCTGCAATGGTGCGGCTCACTTTTAAAATGCGGTCGTATGCTCTGGCACTCAAATTCAGTTTTTGCATGGCGGTTTTCAATAATGCCTGGCCCGCCGGGTTGATTTCGCAAACCGTGAGCACTTTGTTGCTAGGCAACATGGCATTGGAATAAACCCCTTCCCACCCTTCGTACCTGGCATATTGAATTTCGCGGGCTTTTTGAACCCTTGCCCGCACTTGGTCGCTGGTTTCCGATACACGATTGCGTGAGGTTAATTCGTCAAAACTCACGGGTGTAACCTCTATATGTATGTCGATGCGGTCTAACAATGGTCCTGAGATTTTGCTTAAATACCGGTTTACCACACCTGGTGCGCACACGCATTCTCTGTCGGGGTGGTTGTAATAACCGCACGGGCAAGGGTTCATGCTGGCTACCAGCATAAAACTGGCCGGGTATTCCACACTCCAACGGGCCCTAGAAATGGTAACTTTTCGTTCTTCTAAGGGTTGCCGCATTACCTCCAAAACGGTGCGTTTAAATTCTGGCAACTCATCTAAAAACAAAACCCCGTTGTGGGCCAAGCTTATTTCACCTGGCTGAGGCTGATTACCACCGCCTACCAAAGCCACATCGCTAATGGTATGGTGCGGACTGCGGAAAGGCCGCTGTGCAATCAAAGAGGAACTAATGCCCAACTTGCCAGCAACCGAATGTATTTTGGTGGTTTCCAATGCCTCGTGAAGTGTCATAGGAGGTAAAATGGTGGGTAGTCTTTTGGCAAGCATGGTTTTGCCCGAGCCTGGAGGTCCAATTAAAATAATATTATGGCCGCCGGCACTGGCAATTTCCATGGCTCGTTTTATATTTTCTTGGCCTTGAACATCGGAAAAATCAATGTCGTAGGCTTTGTGGGCTGCTTCAAAATCACCCCGTGGGTCGGCAAAAACCCGTTTCAATTCGCGTTTGCCATCCAAAAATTCTGCAACTTCCCGCAAATCTTCAACCCCATATACTTCGAGGTCTTTGACAATGGCAGCTTCTTTGGCATTCGCCATGGGCAGAATAAATCCCTTAAACTTATCTTTCAGGGCTTGCAATGCAATGGGAAGAGCTCCTTTAATTGGCAAAACTTTGCCATCCAAACCCAATTCACCCATAATGATGTAATCCTGAAGAGACAGATCCGTGATTTGAAAAGTGGAGGCAAGCATGCCAATAGCAATGGGCAAATCGTAGGCGCTGCCTTCTTTTCGCAAATCGGCCGGCGCCAAATTCACTACAATTCGTTGGCGAATTGCCTCAAATCCTGCGTTTTTAATGGCTGCATCAGTTCGAAACAAACTTTCCTTGATGGCGTTGTCTGGCAAGCCGATGACATAATTTTTAAATTCAGTGGTTGTGGCTCCCGAGTTAACTTCCACGGTAATGCGCGTGGCGTCTACGCCATGCACAGCACTTGCAAAACCTTTTACTAGCATAATTCATTAATAAATTTTATTTCCTTTATAAATTTTTAATCCCACATCTGAAACCGAACCCAGCTTTTCATCGCGCATATTTTGGTTCAACTTCAGTGTATATTTCCCTTTTTTGAATTTGGCATTTTGAATAAACGGTTGATCGTAACTAATCAAATTCGATTTTCCAACACCCAACCACTTGCCTGTATTGTCCGACAAGGGGATTTGAAATTGGTTCTTCAAAGATGCATTGGGTCCGTCGATGGTATAAAGCAACCAAATATTGCTGTACTTATAACTGCCTGTTATGCGCAAACCACATTCTAGGCTATACAAATAGGTTGTATCTGTAATTTCAAAAGCAAACGATTTGGCTTCGGTCCAATTCCATCCTTCCTGATTTACCTCTTTAAATTCATCCAGAAGTTTGTTCTTATTGTCCTTACAACTTGCAAAACATAAAATAACTGTCAATAACCTTACTATAAAATGCATATTACCTATAAAACTTCAAAAAAACAAAAACTATATATAATTACAAAATCTATTGTCAAAAATATTTGTTCAACTGTGCAATTAGTAGACATGCTGTCCGCCGTTGATGCTGTAATTGGCTCCGGTAATGAAATCGGTTTTTTCTGAGGCCAAAAACGAAACCAAATGCGCCACTTCGTGGGTACCACCTAATCTTCCCATGGGTATTTGTGCCACAATTTGCTCTCTCACCTTTTCAGGAACGGCCATTACCATGTCCGTGCCAATGTATCCTGGCGAAATGGTGTTTACCGTAATTCCGAATTTAGCCACTTCCATTGCCAATGTTTTGGTGAAGCCATGCATTCCCGCTTTTGCGGCACTATAATTGGTTTGGCCAAATTGACCGCGTTGCCCGTTTACGGAAGAAATATTGATAATCCTACCAAATTTTCGATCAATCATTCCATTAATTACGTGCCTAGAGCAATTGAATACACTGGTAAGGTTTGAAGAAATAACTTCATCCCAATCACTTTTGCTCATTTTGGCTAATCTGCCATCGCGGGTAATCCCAGCATTGTTTACCAAAGTATCTATCGGTCCTAAATCTGATTCGATTTTTTCTATCATTCTACCCACAGCGTCAAAGTCAGTAACGTCTGCTTCATAGATTTCAATAACAAAGCCCTCGTCGTTCATTCTATTTTGCCATTCAAGTGCTTTTTGTAAATTACGGTAATTGGCGATTACATGGAAACCATCTGTATACAATTCTTTGCACATAGCAGTTCCAAGCCCACCCGTTGCACCAGTAACCAACACAATTCGCTTATTCTGAATATCCATTTCTAATTTATCTAGGGGTTGTTTTCAAAAATGCGTATAAAAGCACAGATTAACAACAGTTTACCGAAAAATAAATTATACTTTGCGTAATTTGTCAAAGAGTGAAAGAAACTTATGCTCACTTTCAAACAAAAATTCAGGGGTAGTATGGCTTGTAAAAATAGCAAAAAACACTACAGTATCTTTCGGCATGCGCATGGCATCTTTTCTTGTTGTAAGAATAGAGTTTATGCCTGCCTTTTTTGATTCTGCTATCCACATTTCCATTTCATTTTTTGAGTAAGCAAAATGATCTGAATATGTTTTAACCAATGTTACATTGAAATTCGTTTTTGCCCAATTTACAAATACACCATTGTTCGCAAGTCCGCTGATAAGTAAAACAGACACTTTTGAATCCAACAAATTTCCAGCAGAATCTATGGGAAGCGAATTTTGGTAGGCTGTATAAAAAATTGGTTTTCTGTATTTCGACAATTCCTTAAACAATCTCAATTCACCATCAACATTCAAATTATTCGGACATTTCGTGACTACAATGGTATTGGCATCCTTGGCGGCTGAAGAAAATTCGCGCAATCTGCCAGCTGGCAAAGGCAAATCATTTGTAAACAACAACCGATACTCTGTCAATAAAATATAAAAATCGCCATGTAAATTTAAATGCTGGTATCCATCGTCCAGCAATACCAAATTGGTTTCTGGACTTTTTTCTTCAATCAAATGAATTCCCTTTACCCGATCTTCGCACACATAATTCTTAATTGTATCGGGTAAACTGATGCGCATTTCTAGTGGCTCGTCTCCACAGTTTTCTGCTGTATCTGAGATTGTCACTTCTCTAAAACCGGTTGTTTTTCTACCATACCCGCGAGACAAAATTGCAATTTTAAATTGCTCCTTTAAATGATTAGCCAACCACATCGTCATGGGTGTTTTACCAGATCCGCCGACTTGCAAATTGCCAACAATGATGGTTGCCAAATTGACCTTTTTTCTTTGCAATATTTTCGCGCTATAGAGCCATCTGCGAAACCAAGAAACCAGACCATATAGAAACGCCAATGGCCATAAAATACATTTCCAAAGTTTCATTTCGTATATTTATTCTGTATTTTTTTACCCCAATTTTCAAACACAATATCCGCCATTTTTTCGGCACCTGCATTGGTATAATGAAAGAAATCGTAATAATTTTGGGTAGTAGGTTTTAATACATTTGCTGCATCCACTACCCAATAAAATTTATTCAAATTCCCATCCATGATTCTGCTTCCGCAGCTTCTCAACTGCTCGTTATAAGTATCCAGTGCGGTAAAATAATGGAGAGCACTCTTCCCCTGAAACTTCAAATTTCCCAAATAACGCCGCGTTATTGGGTCAATATTGTTTGACAGTATAGAAGGCTGGGTAATAAAAACGCATTGGATACCCACCGCAAAACAAATAGACCTTAAAGAGTCTATTCTTTCTGAAAAAGCCAATAGTTTTCTTTCTTTTATATCATCCGTCAGCCAGCTATCTCTTGTGTTCATCCATCCAGTAGTATCCGCCTTTGGCCAATTCGCAAAATCCACCGGCTTATGTCCCATACCCATATTGGCAGCATTCCTGCTCATTTTCCAATTTAAATACAAATTGAACATTTCGAAATTTTCGAAAAATCTTTTTTTATTGTTTAAATGGTAACCTTCGAATTTGTTGAGACCATCTGCTGCAACATCATTGCAGCCAATTAAAAACAATACATAATCGGGTTTGTATTTTAAGATATGATCGCGCAACAATTTAATATGGCCAAAAGTTGAATGACCATCTAAACCTGCATTGTTTATCCAAACATTTTGCCCATTTGCCTGCATTTTTTTCATTAGCAATGCTGGCCAATCCTTTCCGTCTGAAAGATAAAAACACTCGGTAGTACTGCCTCCTACACAAAATATTTTAAGCGTCGCGGGGTCTTTGGGCAATTCCGGACCACGAAAACCCATACTGTTTTTTGTATGCAGTATCTGTGCGTCCAATCCACGTATTTTTTGGTCCTTAAATTCGTATTTTACATTGGCAGGAAGCAGAATTTCATTCCCCCTTACGCGGGATTTAAAAGGATTGTAAAAATGCAAAATAATTTCACAAAGTGCCAATGATATTGTTAAACCAATGCCAAGGGCTGCAATATTTTTAATTCCGCTTTTCACATTTCAAGTAAATATTCTTTTCCCTTTATCGGAATTTCAACAGGTACAAAATCGATGTCATTCGCCAAAATTTGCATTTGCTCTGCATCGCCATGCACAAGAAAAACCTTTTTGGTTTTGGATGTTGTGGAAGCTTTCAAATATTTCAGCAAACCATTGTGGTCTGGGTGCGCACTGAATGCATCCGTGCGATAAATGTCTGCACGAACTGGACGCTTTTTAAAATTAATTTCCACAAAATCTTGTCCTTGTAAAAGCCTATGTCCCAAGGTGCCTTCTGCGCAAAAACCGGCAATTAATATTGAATTTTCTGCATGGCCCACATTGTTGCGAATGTGCATTTGAATTCTGCCCCCTTCCACCATTCCTGCTGCCGAAATAATTACGCAAGGCTCTGGTAACACACTTAATATTTCGCTTTCTGCTTCATCTTCAATTACATTTAATAATGGAAAATCAAACAAAGTACCATACTGTTTTTGAAAATCCTTTGCTTCATCATTCAACCAATCCAAATTGTGCTGGTAAACTTTGGTGCTACGAATGGCCAACGGACTATCTGTAAATATTTTAACATTGGGCAATTTCCCCTCTCTAAATAATTTATGAAAAGTATAAATTATGGATTGGGTTCTACCAACGCTGAATGCAGGGATTACCAATTTTCCACCCTTTTCTACACAAGTTTCGAGGACGTGCTTTAACATCACCTCACCAGCATCATCGGCATCCGTAATGTGGTTTCTACCCCCGTAAGTGCTTTCACTAATTAAGTATTGTAAATCGTTCAAAGGTTGGGGATCTGGTACTAGCTTAGAATTGTAATTGCCAAGGTCCCCTGTAAAACCAATTCTACAAGATTTATCCCCTTGCTTTATTTGGAGAATAACACTTACAGCCCCTAAAATATGCCCCGCCTTTCTGAATTCTATGCTTAAATTGTCGTTGTAATTGTAAATGTGATTATACTCCAATGTGTGGGCCATATCCATCATATCATTGATGTGTTTTTTGGCATACAATACTTGGGCTCCATTTGCTGTATGACTCGATTTTTTTTGGTGTTTATTTCCCTGTTTGACCTTTTGCTTGTTGTTTTTTGCCGCTTCCATGCGTTGGATATTTAAACTATCCGTAAGCAAATATTCACTCAATTCTAAAGTGGGTTGGGTACAAATAATATTCCCCATAAATCCTTGTTTAATTAAATTTGGAATATTCCCACTGTGGTCAATGTGCGCATGGGTGAGAATCAATAAATCAACAGAAGCGGGATCAAATGGAAAATTTGCATTTCTGTCTTCAAAATCGTTTCGTTTTTCATAATCCAATCCGCAATCTATCAAAACACGAGTGCCATCCGGCAAATCTAGCAAATGCTTGCTCCCTGTCACTTGTTGAGCAGCTCCCCAGCACGTTAATTTCATTCAGCAAAAATACCCATAAATTGTTACATTCTATAAATTCTATATGAACAAGGTTTTTAAACCCTTCATTCAAACGATGGTGCAACTTCGTTGAGGTGTTTATTCGAAGCCTATGATTCGCTTGGAAATGGTAAAACCACCAACCAAGCCATACCCCCCCGGAATGTTGCCAAGAATAAAGCCAGGCAATTGAGATATAGATTGCTGCTGCCATAAATGGGCATTTCTTGTATTATAATAATTAAACATATTCACATCCATGTTCTCCAAAATAATTTCTAATTTTGTCGTTCTTCCCAATGAATTTAGATATAAATACTGCGTGGTATAAAACTTGAGTTTTTTCAATGTACCATTGAATGTAGCATCGGTAAATAATATTTCTTTGGATGTATAATTGTTAAAATTATTTTGAAGAAATGACAAATCCGAACCAAAAATGGATAGGCTTTCCGTCTTAAATAAGCTATCTATTTTTTGGCCATCTTTGTTATAAACGTATTCGAAATAATGGCGCTTTACCCAAAGCCGATAGGTATTGTTATCTGCGGCACTATCTGTAAATTTTAATTCAAAATTAAAGGCCGGCCCAATGCCTGCAACAATATTGGTGATTGTGTCAACAGATGCAATTTGAATTTTTGACGGAATGGTTCCCCGAACGCTAAAAACATTCAACATATCCTTCGATTTTATCCAATAGCTATCTCTTGGGCTAAATTTATTGGCCACCAAATTGTAAATCCCCTTGCCCATAGCTGTCATAGTGCCTAGTGAAATATTGTTTTTATAAATTTCAATTGAGGCTGCATCTTCATCCAGAATTTTGTCGGTAATATCAGCAGCATGGCTATACTGCGCAGCTATTAAGCTATCAGGCTGCAAAAACATATGAAAAACAGGTAAGGGTTGCATTTTGCCCGAAGGCTTAAGTGGATATTCTTTTACGCAGGAGAGCAGCATGAATCCGAGGACAAAAAATGCATTGTATTTTTTCATATTTAAAATCCTATTTTATAACTCACGTTGGGTAAAAGTGGCAGCAAACTTACTTGCGAAAGTGTTCGGTTTCCATTTTTGTCGAAAGACAAATTTACATAAAAGGGATTACGCCTGTTGTAAACATTGAAGAATCCTACAGACCAAGTGCGTATATATCCTTTGTTCTTTTTTTCAAAATTAAATGCAAAATCCAGTCGGTGGTTGTCTCGCGTGCGTGTATTGTTGCGATCCCCGTAAATAAAAATTTCTCGGTAGGGGTCATTGGAAGTGGGCGAATGATAATGGCCAATCGGCGTGGTAATTGCAAAACCACTGCTATAAATCCAAGCTGCAGAAAAATCGATATGGTCGTTTATTTTATACACTGCCGCCAAATAGATATTGTGCCTTCGGTCATACCGCGCAGGAAATTCTTTCCCGTCGTTCAATTCCTTAAATTGCCGTATATTCTTCATATAAGTGTAACTTAGCCAGCCCGTGAGTCTACCTTTTGTCCGTTCTAACATGGTTTCAAAACCATAGGCTTTGCCAGAGCCTGACGTAACCGCATCTTCCCAATTTATTGCAGAGGTTACATAACCGGCATTGTTTTTATATTCTAGCAAATAATTTTGTTTTTTATAGAATATTTCCGAGCTAAGTTGCCATTCCCTTTTCTCCCTCAAATAACCCAAAGAAACCTGATCGGCAAGGGAAGGTTTGTTTCTTACACTTGAAGGCACCCAAAGATCAGAAGGCAAACCCAATGTCAAATTCGTCAATTGATGAAAAAATTGCCTTGTCCGCATGGCAGATATTTTAAGCCAAGTATTTTTACTGCTTTTGTATCTAATATTTACCCGTGGCTCTGGCAAATAATAACGGTTAAATTGATCCAACAAAAAGGCAGAATATCGCGTTCCAAACGTATAATATAGGCGTTGTTTAATATTGCCGTTCAATTCTAAAAAAGCAAATATTTCCGGTGTATTTACAAATGGGTCGTTAAAATTTATTTCCGTTTTATTTCCATCGATATCACTGCTTAAAATGCGGTTACCAGGAATAAATCTATGCTCGGTTAACCCAGCACCAGACTCAATGGTTAGATTGGACGCTGCTTTGTAAGTATAAATAAAGGACCCTTCAATGTCTTTGATTCCATTTTTTAATTTGTATTCAGTATAATCATTTACATCGGGGTTTAATTTTCCTGTAAACTGCTTTTTAAATCGATAATTTTGACTGAAAGAATAATCATATTCGGAAATATGACATTTTACAATAAATGCACTTCTTTTGCCCAAATAATAATTCCATTTTATACTCCCTAAAACATTGCCCCAAGAAGCCAATTGTTGTTTTCTTTGTGTAATATTTAACTCGCTATTGGCTGTGGAATTTCGTTCATCAATTCCAGCTACATCCCTGCCTGTATAAAAGCTTAAAGACAATCTACTTCTATGGTTAAAACGGTGGGTAATTCTTGCATTAAAATCCCAAAAATAATAAACATTATTCTGTAACGAGTCGTTGTTTAAAAATAAACGAGCAGCGGGTTTTGCCAAAAAATCTACATAACTGCGTCGAAACGCCAGTGTAAAAGTTGTTCTGTTTTTAATTAACGGACCTTCCAAAAAAAACTTCGAAGCCAGCAATCCTACACTAAAAGTGCCTTTCAATCTATATTCATTTCCTTCTTTGCTTTGCACATTAATTACGCTGCTTAATCTACCTCCATATCGCGAAGGAAAGCTGCCCTTCATCAAATTTGCAGACTTTACCACTTCATCGTTAAATATTGAGAAAACACCATACAAATGGTAACTGTTAAAAACAGGTACATCGTCCAATAAAATTAAATTCTGATCCGATGATCCCCCGCGAATGTATAAGCCCAACATGCCTTCACTGCCGCCCACAATTCCAGGGTACAAACTCATCACCCGGAGCACATCTGCCTCGCCTAGAAGATGAGGCAATCTTTTCATTTTTACGCGTGAAATTCTGTATTGATCGGTTTGCCCTAGTGAAATGGTTTGGTTTGAACTTGTTCCTTGGCTTGCTTTAATTTCAGCTTCCGGCAAAATATTGGCTTCTATTTCCAATTCGTACCTTAAAAAATAATCTCTGTCTCCAATTAAAGTATCTAACATGGCTTTATAGCCTGGATATGTAATAGACAAAACGTTGGTATCTGAGGTAAGAAACAATGTAAAGTAGCCCGCATCAGAGGTAAAGGCCAATAAACCTGTTTTTAAATTTTTAACTTCGGCGTATCCAATATATTCGCCAGCCAAACGTTGCACAATTCTACCGCTGGCAATGTATTTTTTTTGAACCGCTGGTTTTATCCGTTTTTTTAAAATGAGTTGCTTGCTCTCTACTTCGAAGCTTAAACCCGCGTTCGCTAAAAAATCCGTGAGTGCATCTTTGGCCCGTTGGTTTTGATACAATACAGTAAATTTTTTGTTGCTTGGCACCAAACCAGCATCATATTGGATAAAATATCCAGTTTTTTGTTCAAATGCTTCCATAACTTGGGTAAATGTCCAGTCATTCACATCCATTCGTATAAATGCATTTAAACCCGTAGTTTGAGCCTTCAGCGTTATACTTCCCAGAAAAAAACCAATAAATATGAAATATCTACAGACGGTCAAAAGCAGCGGTAAAAATACACAATTTGAAAGAAATTTAAAATGCATAAAAAAAGCCCCGTGTAGAGGCTTTTTAAAAATAGACTTTTCAATTATTGTGTTTTTGTTTGATCGGCGTAGTTAAACACCTTTTTTAAAATTTCAGTGGTTCGTTTTACTGGATTGGCGCGAATGGCATTCTCTTCTTTTTCAACTTCCGCAAACAATCCAGCCGTAGCGCGTTCTGTAACGTATTGGTTTAAATCCGGGTTGATATCGTTCGTTAAACCCAACAAGCCTTTATACCTATTAATATTTGTAACAATGGGCTCCCAATATTGGGCCACTTGTACTTCCTCTAAAGCAGACTTAATTACAGGCTTGAAAGCCGCATTTAAGGCTGTTGTAGTGGTATTTCTAAGGAAATTGGTGGCCGCACCATTGCCTCCTTTTAATACACCCATGGCATCAGAAATACCCATTCCCATAATTGCATTTTTAAATACAGGGAAGGCTTTTGCCATCGCATTTTCAGCCCCATCATTCATGGCTTTGATACATTTATCCAACTGGCCCCCGATTAAAGAATTTAACAACATATTGCCTCTTATCTTTGATTCAACATCTTGTATCTCTTTTGGCAATAAAATTTTTCGAGCCGCGTTTGCAAAAAATGCACCCCTTACATTTAAACTTTGGGTCCCTGTATTTGCGCCGTTTACAAGTGCTTCTTTAAGTCCAGAAACAACCTCATCGTTCGTAGGAATAAAACTTGTTGCAGAATTAGCAACTTGGGTTAAAACATCGCAAGATGAAAAAATGACAGCCATAGCTGCACCAATGAAATAGGATTTTCGCATAGTTAATTTTAAAGATTCAAATATAATACCAAATTTATTCTTCGTAGAACCCACCCTCAAAATCATCGTCTTCGTTGCTGCTCATTATTCCACCCAAAAGGTCTTTAAATGCAAAGGCATTTTCTTCTGTGTTCTTACTGATGCGGGATACTGCTGCCAAACCATGTAAAATAAACTCCATAAAGAGGTAAACAAATGCATCCTCTTTCATCGCCGATTCTTTGAATGCCAAATCCCAAAGACCTGGTATATTTTTTAAATTGGCTTGGTATTCTTTCTCATTGGTTTCATTCCCTAAAAATACATAATTGCCCGCATTGAACCAGGTTTCAATATCTACAAAGTTATCTTTTCCACTGGCTTTTGCACTCTTGACCTTTTTTAGCTCCGCGGGAAAATATTTTAAAAATACTTCACGTATGCTTTGGTGTATCAAATTCAGAGCTACGTTTTGGGGTCCTTCTTGTTCCCCTTCGTATACCATTTCTATTTTGCCATTAATGGCTTGCACTGCATTGTAAAGATCACTTACCCTAAGCATGGTTTTGGTATCGTCATTTATTAGCAATCTCCTCTCTGCACCTGCTACCACCGCTTCCAAAACCGAAATACCCAATCTGGCTGATACTCCACTTTTTTGATCTACAAATTCGCTTTTACGGGCCTGAAAGGAAATGTTTTCCATCATCTCAAACAACAAATCGGAAATTACCACCGAATTTTTTTCTGATTCTGTTAAACGAGCTTCTTGTTTGGTAATTTTTAGAGATGTTTCTAAATCCTTTGGGTAATGTGTTAATATCTGACTACCGATTCTATCTTTTAATGGAGTTACGATACTTCCTCTGTTGGTGTAATCTTCAGGGTTTGCAGTAAAAACAAATTGAATGTCCAGCGGCATTCGCAATTTAAATCCACGAATTTGTATATCCCCTTCTTGTAGAATGTTAAATAAAGCAACTTGGATACGGGCCTGCAAATCGGGCAATTCATTGATTACAAAAATACAGCGGTTGCTTCTAGGCACCAAACCAAAGTGGATGGCCCTCTCATCGTTATAACCTACACGCAAGTTTGCTGCTTTTATGGGGTCCACATCTCCAATTAAATCGGCAATACTTACATCCGGTGTTGCCAATTTCTCTACATACCTTTCGCTTCTGTGCATCCATTCAATGAGAGTTTTATCCCCATTTTCGGCAATGGTTTGTTTTGCAAAATAACCAATCGGATTTAAAGGATCATCATTGAGCTCAGAATCTTTCACCACCGGAGTCCATTCATCCAACAAATGAGTCATAAGCCTTGCTATGCGCGTTTTTGCTTGACCTCTAAGCCCTAAAAAATTCATGTTGTGGCCTGCCAAAATAGCGCGTTGAACATCCGGAATTACTGAATTTTCGTACCCTATAATCCCTGTAAAAATTTCACGCTTGCTTTTTAATGCATCGATTAGGTTGTCACGCAATTCTGTTTTCAAATTTTTAGGCTGATACCCGCTTTTTTTTAATTCACCGAGTGTAAGAATCGAAGGTTTGCTCATAAAGTGCCGCAAATTTCGCTGGAAAAAAGTGAATAACATACTTAAACTAATAAAAGTTAAATTTGCTTTTAAAGTAACAAATGTCTCATTGTTGCAACTGCCCTCTCGCCTAACTTTGCAAAAAAAAAAATGAAATTGCATATAAGTATCCTTCTTTCTATGGCATTGCTTTTTGCCTCTTGCGGCAACAACTCTGGCAAGGCCCAAACTGCGGAGGCAGCTATTCAAACATTTAATGCTGATGCGTTTGAGAAAAAACTAAACGAAACCAACAACCGAACTATACTGGATGTGCGAACTCAAGGAGAATTTGAACAAGGCCACATTCTAGGCGCTTTGAACCTTAATGTCAACGATGGCAACTTTGAATCTTCAGCTGCAAAATTAGATACTACCAAACCGGTTTTTGTCTATTGCCTAGCTGGAAGTAGAAGCTTGCGCGCCGCAGAAATTTTGCAAGGAATGGGTTTTAAAACCATTTACAACTTAGCCGGGGGAATGGCCGAATGGAATGGGGCATCCAAACCCATAGAAAAAGGAAATACCCCTGTAAAAAAAGGCATGACCAAAATTGAATTCGACAATTTGGTGCTGCATGGCGACACTTTGGTCTTCGTAGATTTTAACGCAACTTGGTGTGCCCCTTGTAAAAAAATATTGGCATATGTTCCTGAATTGGAAAAAGAATACGCTGGCAAATTGATAGTTGTAAAAATTGATTACGACCAAAACATGGACTTGGCGAAGGAAATTAAAGCCAATTCGGTGCCCTATTTGTATTTGATGAGAGCCGGAATCCAACAATGGGAACACAGCGGTTTTGCCAGCAAATCCGAGGTAAAAAAAGCCATTGATGCAGTTTTAGCCAAGAAAAAATAATTAACGAAAAAGCATGGCTTCTCCCAAAAGTATTCAAACAGAAATAGATGCGGCGTTTTTGTATGGCAAATTGGCCGACACTGAAAGCGATGCAAACGTGGCAAATATTTTTAGGCAAATGCAAGAAATTGAAACCAGCCATGCCACAGCTTTTTCAGACAAATCTGGATTTCCCCTCCAAGGGCCATCCACGCGCGCCAAAATATTAAATACCATTGGAAAAGTATTTGGGTACGACTATGTACTAGGGGTATTGATGGATACCGAGAAAAGCATTGCTTCGGCAGTGGTTAACTATAAGAAAAAGACTTCCATTGCGCCCAATAGTACCGATACCAATCATGTGGCCATATTGCGCAATATTTTGGAAAACCAAACACAGGTTTCTGGACCTAACATGGCGCGTTTTGAAAAAAGGCACCGCAATGTGGGCGGCAATGCGCTGCGGGCAGCTGTTTTGGGTGGCAATGATGGATTGGTTTCCAATTTTTCCCTTGTAATGGGGGTTGCAGGTGCCAGCATTGGTCAAAAAGAAGTTTTGCTTACGGGTCTAGCTGGTTTGTTGGCAGGGGCACTTAGCATGGCACTTGGCGAATGGATTTCTGTAAAAAGTAGCCAGGAATTGTATGAAAACCAGATGGAATTGGAAATGGAAGAATTAGAAACAAATCCAGAAGGCGAACAAAAAGAAATTGCCCTTATCTATATGGCCAAGGGAATTCCACAAGATCAAGCCAATCAAATGGCAGAGGATATATTGAAAGACAAAACCAAAGCCCATGATTTTTTGGTGCGAGAAGAACTAGGTATAAACCCAGAAGAACTCAAAGGTTCTGCTATGGAGGCGGCTATTTTTTCCTTTATTCTATTTGCAATAGGCGCCATTTTGCCAGTAATTCCTTTCTTTTTTATTGGAGGCACCTCGGCAATTATTTACAGCGCAGCTATTAGTGCTGCAGGGCTCTTTTTAATTGGATCTGCGATTACTCTTTTTACGGGCAAAAGCATATGGTATTCTGGTTTTAGGCAAATGGTATTTGGATTAATTGCCGCAGCCATTACTTTTGCCATTGGCCATATAATAGGCGTGCAAGTTGCAGGCTAATACTACAGAAATAAATTCAAGTCCCCGTTTTGATGCACTTACTGGTGTGCGTTGGTTTGCAGCAACACTTGTTTTTGTTTACCACAATCGAAAATATTGGCGTTCCAATGTGACGCATACTGCACTCCAATTTATGAATGAAATGGGCATTGGTGTCGCCGTTTTTTTTGTACTTTCAGGCTTTTTAATTGCATACACATATGGCCAAAAACCACTTGAAAATCGCCAATCTTATTTTAAATATTTTTTGCAAAGGGCAGCCCGAATTTTACCGCTTTATTGGCTCATTTTAACCGCAAGATATATAGATTATGGTTTTCCAAACCTAAAATTCACCCTTCTTACATATAGTCTTTTTCATGGTTACAGCGGGGTCCACAATTTAGACGGAATTGGCCAAGCTTGGACATTGTCCATAGAAATGGCATTTTACATTTTGGCTCCGCTTTTATTTCTACTGGGCAATAAAAGTTTAACCAAATCAATTGTGTTTTGCCTAGGTTTATTCTCTTTAGCTTGGTTTATTGGATGGATTTGGACAAAAGCAAACGGCAATCCAGGCGAATATTTTTACGGATTTCACTTTTTAGCAGGTGCAACTTTTTTGGGCAGATTTCCTGAATTTTTAGCAGGAATGTGGTTGGCTATGTCTTTGAAAAAAACCAAACTTCCAATTCTATTAAAATGGAAATACAAAACACTGGTTGGATTTTTAGGACTGTGGATGGGCATTTATTTATTGGCAATGTGCGAGCCCAATATTTTTTCGCATGGGACCGACACTTGGAAAGGGCAAATTGTATTTTATACTTTCATTCCTTTTTTTACCATGCTGTGGTTGGCCGGTTTAATTACTGAAAAAACAAAAATGCAGTACTTTTTAAGCAGCAAGCCTATGGTTTTATTGGGCAATGCGTCTTTTGCATTTTACTTAGTGCATTTGTCTTATGTCAACATTCGGCTGCGTGGAATTATACTTTTCCCCGATCGCAATTATGTGTTGCTGTGGATTATTTCCATTCTTTTATACTTGACTTTTGAAAAGCCATTGTATTCTTGGGTTAGAAAATTGCTTTTTTATAAGAGAATCTAGAGAACATAGCTTTGCCGCTTTCTCTTTACCTTTGCAGCCCTATGCATGAGTTTCATGGCGATAAACGCAGGTATTTTGACATGACCTTTCAGGTTACCCAAGAATATATCATTCCATTTATGGAAAAATCAATGGACCTTAAAAAACCATTGCGGATTTTAGAAATAGGCTGCGGAGAAGCAGGCGTCTTAAAAGCATTTACCAATCTAGGGCATCAATGTTTTGGCATTGAACTAGAGGAAAGCAGGCTGGTTTATGCAAGACAATATATGGCAGAAGAAATTTCCCAGAACAAAGTTTCATTCCTAAATAAGAACATTTACGATGTGGATGTTGAAAAGGATATTGGAGAAAAATTCGATTTGGTAATATTAAAGGATGTGATAGAACACATCCCAGAACAAGAAAAATTTATGCCCCAATTGCACCGCTTTTTAAAAACTGGGGGTCGGGTATTTTTTGCGTTCCCGCCATGGCAAATGCCCTACGGCGGACACCAACAAGTATTGCATGGCAAATGGGCGTCAAAAATGCCCTATTACCATTTGTTGCCGGGCATTGCTTACAAATGGATGCTGCAATTAATGGGGGTAAATGAAAGCGGAATTCGCACTATGTACGAAATTAAAAGCACTGGTATAAGCATAGAAAGGTTCTTGAAACTTTGTAAAAAAAATAACTTGAGCATAGAAAACAGTGCCTATTTTCTGTTTAACCCCATTTATAAATATAAGTTTAATATCAACCCCCGTAAGCAGATTTCATTGATTTCCAATTTTCCTTGGATTCGTAATTTTTTAACAATGGGCGTGTATTTTTTAGTGCAACCAACAGAATAAATCTACCCTTTTTGTCGTTTTATCATTAGAAAATCGGACTTTTGATGGAAAGTTCCTATATTTGCATGTTAGCACTCCGTATGAGAACCGTGAAGGTATTTTTGGCAATTATTGCGTTTAGCGCATCACATTTGGCGGAAGCCCAATTTAAAGGCTTCAAAGGCAAACCCATTGAATTTGGATTTACCATAGGCGCATCCAACTACATTGGCGAACTTTCCAAGCCAGTTGCATTGCAAGAAACCCATCCTATGGGTGGCTTAATTTGTAGGTTTAATTTCAATGAATTTTTCACCATTCGCGGAACAGCGGTTTTCGGCAGAATCAGTGGCAAGGATGCAAATTATTCAAGTGATGCTTACCGCAACCGAAGAAACTTAAGCTTTCGTTCTGACTTGGTAGAATTTAGCGGTACCATTGAGTACAATATTTTGGGGTACCAAGAAACCCAACGATACAATCCAGCTACACCTTATTTATTCGCAGGTCTGGGTGTTTTCAAATACAACCCGCTGGCAAAATTTATTTACCACCCGGAAGCTGATTTGGCCAATGACCCATCTGGCGCTACCCCAGTGCACCCAGCCATATTGAAACAATTCGATGGACAATGGATTGAATTGCAACCTTTGGGGACTGAAGGACAGGAAACTACAAAATACAACGACCGCAAACGGTACGCACTAACGCAACTTTGCATTCCCTTTGGTGTTGGATATAAAAAACAATTCAATGATGTTTGGGCCTGGGGCACTGAACTTGGCATTAGAAAAACATTTACAGACTACCTAGACGATGTGAGCAAAGATTATGTGGATGAGCAAATTGTGGGTGGAAATAATGGATTTTTAGCGGCTGCATTGAAGGATAGAGCTGCCGAAAAAGGATATAAGAAATTCGACAACGGCGACCCACGTGGAAGTGCCGGTAGCGATTGGTATTTTTTCTTAAACTTCACCATAACCCGCAAAATCACAGGAGGTAAACAAGTTTGCTTCCAATTTTAAACTTTTACAATTAAATCTCGTTTATTCATATTTTTTCTGATTGCGCTTATGGCAATCCAATCTGCAACGGCCCAAAAATATTTTACCGGACGCAATGAATTGGGTTGGACTTTTGGCGCCAGCAACTATTCTGGAGACTTAAGCCATGGGGCGAACATGGACCAATACCACATTTCTGGTGGGGTTTATTTCAAACGAAATTGGTCGAGTTATTTCACAAACAGACTGCAAGTAAGTTACCTAAAAATTTCGGGCACAGATGTTGGAAACCGGTCCTATTCGGCCCGCAATCTGTCCTTCCAAACTTCTATTTACGAATTTTCTGATATGGTTGAATTCAATTTTCAAAAATTTGGAATGAATTATAACGACAACCAGTGGACCCCTTATTTTTTTTCTGGTTTAGCGCTTTTTATGTTCGACCCAGCACGGTTAGAAAATACCGATATCCACTTGCGGAATTTAAAAACCGAAGGCCAAAAAAGAGGTTATAGTCTATTGCAGCCTTCTGTGCCAATTGGATTCGGAATAAAAACAACGGCTAAGCCAAAAAAAAACCACGGGATTTGGGTCTTAGGTATAGAAGGGTATTGGCGAAAAACTTTTACAGATTATTTGGATGATGTGAATGGCAATTATCCATCTTACAAAGCCACCGTCGACAAACAAGGCCAGGGTGCAGCTGACTATAGCCATGCCCAAGTTTTGAATGGTGGCGCGCCTTATAGCCCAGGCACTATGCGTGGAGATAAACATTTAAAAGACTGGTACTATTTTGTGGGATTCACATTGGCCTTTCGTTTTCCAGGAAAAGTTTGTCCAGCCATGTAATCCAACAGTTATTTTAGGCAAATTGGCGAATATTTCCTTTATTTTTCAGGGTTTTCAGTCATTTGGTGCTTAAATTTGCCCCACTCTTTTTACGTGGTTCGAAAATCTGAAACTATAACCCAAATTAACAAGGATCGCATTCCGCAGCATGTCGCTATTATTATGGACGGCAATGGGCGATGGGCGAAAAAAATGGGGCACATTCGGCTTTTTGGGCACAGAAAAGGAGTTAAAACCGTCCGCGAAATTGTAGAAGCCGCCACAGAAATTGGTGTTAAATATCTTACCCTGTATGCATTCTCTACCGAAAATTGGAATAGACCGCAATCCGAAGTCAATGGCCTTATGGAACTATTGGTTGAAACCATTAAAGAAGAGACCAATACCCTAATAGAAAAAGGCATTCGACTAAGAATCATTGGCAACCGAAAGCAATTGCCTGCAAAATGTAACAAACAACTGGATGAAACCGTAGAAGCAACAAAACACGGTGATAAAACTACTTTGATTTTAGCGCTTAGTTATAGTGGAAGATGGGATATTATTGAAGCCGTGAAAAAAATTGCTATTGACGTGAAAAATGGTGTCATTAACCCAGAAGAAATTAACGAAACCCATCTCAACTTGGCATTAAATACCGGCGAATATCCCAATCCAGATTTGCTTATAAGAACCAGCGGTGAACAACGTATCAGCAATTTCTTGCTTTGGGAAATTGCCTATTCAGAAATCCATTTTACCGATGTTTTATGGCCCGATTTTTCTAAACAGGACTTTTATACTGCCATTCTAGATTACCAAAACCGCGAAAGAAGATTTGGTAAAACCAGTGAACAAATATTAACAACCCAATGAAATTTATTTTTAAAACCTTCTTATTCTGTTTAGTTCTATCATTGGCAAAAGGCTTACATGCTGAAAAAAACACGCTAGACACTGGCAGATATTATACCCTTTTCGAATATAATTTTGTGGATCCTGCATCTTATAAAATTAAGAATATACAAGTGGAAGAAGCCAATAACAAACCCATTTCAAAATCTGTTATTGTCATTTATTCGGGGCTATCCATTGGGCAAACCATCCGCATTCCAGGCAGCGAATTGCCAAAAGCCATTGAAAATGTTTGGGCCCTAAATTATTATTCAGATGTTCAAGTTTTTATCAAACAAACTGCAGAAAAAGAAGTGATTTTGAATTTTGTAGTAAAAGAACAACCCCGTTTGTCTCGCTACAAATTTTGGAATGTTACCAATGGCCAAGCCAAATCTTTAAAGGACGAATGCGGCCTTAAAAAAGGAATTTATATAACGCCAAACTTGGTAAACAGAACCAAAAATAGGATTTTAAAATACTTTTGGGATAAAGGTTATTACTCAGCAACTGTGAGCATAAAAAGACCTGCGGATACTTTGGCTGGTTATGAAAAATTCGACATTTACATAAACAAAGGGCCAAAGGTTAAAGTATATGATTTTGATTTTAATGGCAATGCCAATATAACCGATGCTGAATTGCGAAAAATTATTAAAAAACCAAAACGAAGGTACCAAAAAATTAATATTTTCGCTTCTAGTAAATTTATCGCTGATAAATTTGAAGAACAAAAAACAAATATAGTTTCAAAATATCTAAGCAAAGGTTTTAGAGATGCCAGAATTCTTAGCGACAGTATTAGCATTGTAAAACCGGGATTAATTACGGTGCATTTAAATATATACGAAGGTAAAAAATATTATTTCCGCAACGTGATTTGGAAAGGAAATATAAAATTTAGAACTACACTTTTAGATACATTGTTGGGTGTGAAAAAGGGCGATGTTTTTAACCAATCTATTTTGGATGAGAAACTTTACACCAATCCATCTGGCTATGATGTTACCAGTTTGTATATGGATGATGGCTATTTGTTTTTTCAAATGCAAACTGTTGAATCCGGAATATACAGTGACAGTATCGATTTAGAAATTCGCATCAGCGAAGGACCGCAAGCTAGGGTAGGCAATGTATCATGGACAGGCAATACCAAAACAAACGATAGGGTTATTTTACGCGAATTGCGAACCAAACCGGGTGATATCTTTAGCCGCGCCGAAATACAAAGAACCATGCGCGATTTGGCGGCCATTGGCTTGTTTAATCCTGCAGAAATGAATGTAAACCCCAAACCCAATCCATCAGATGGTACCGTAGATATCGAATACAAATTGGTGGAAAAACCCAGCGACCAAATTGAACTTTCTGGCGGTTGGGGTGGCTCTGGTTTAAACAGAACACCCACATTATTAGGCACTGCTGGCGTATCTTTAAATAATTTTAGTACACGTAAATTGTTTAAACCCAAATTGTGGAATCCTGTGCCAACAGGTGACGGTCAAAAATTGTCTGTACGCGCCAATAGCAATGGTTCTAGTTACCAGGGCTATACCTTTTCGTTTACTGAACCTTGGTTGGGTGGTAAAAAACCAAACTCCCTTTCTATCAGTTTAAACCATACGGTAAATGCATTTGATTTTCTTCCCAAAACCAATCCAGATAGAAAGGTTTTCTTTTCTACCAGCGCCATGATTTCTTTGGGTAAAAGATTAAAATGGCCCGATGACTTTTTTAGCATTCAAAATGCCATCAGTTTGCAACAATATAATATACAAAATTTAACCGGGGGTATTTATGGTTTCCCTTCAGGATTTGAAGGCAAGGCCTACAATTTTAGTTTCGAATCGGTGATTTCCAGAAACTCTATTAGTGACAATATTTATCCCATGTCGGGTAGTTCTTTTACAGCCACATTGTCTGCCACACCGCCTTATTCCTTAATCGGTAACAAAAATTTTAAAGATGCCTCTCCCATTGAAAAATACAAATGGACCGAGTATTATAAAATCAAATTCGATGCAGAATGGTATACCACTTTGTACAAGAAATTGGTTTTCATGACCAAAGCACGATTTGGTTTTTTAAATTATTACAACAAAGACATTGGCCAAACCTTCTTTGGTAGATACCAAGTTGGGGGCAGTGGAATTTTTGGTTTTAACTTGGCAGCAACTGAAATAATTAGCCAAAGAGGTTATGAGAATTATACGATTTCACAAACAGCCATGAATAGCGAATCGGGTGCGCCAATTTTCAATAAATTTACCGCAGAATTGCGCTATGCCATAACCCAAGGCCAAACTGCAACAGTTTATTGCTTGGCATTTGCCGAGGCAGGCGATGCCTGGAGAAACATGAAGAATTACAATCCATTTCAGCTTAAGCGCAGTGCCGGTGTAGGCGTTAGGTTGTTTATGCCTATGTTTGGTCTTATTGGTTTAGATTGGGCATATGGCTTCGATTGGAAAAATACCCGTAGCAGCAAACCCGGACAAATTCACTTCTTTATTGGACAGCAGTTCTAACAAGCTCTTGGCAAGCCCCAAAAGGGGTTACTTAGAGCTTGTTAATCCACGACCGCAGCGTCGGGATTCATTCAGCTTTGACAAATGCATTATCTTGGCAAGCCCCAAAAGGGGTTGCTTAGAGCTTGTTAATCCACGACCGCAGCGTCGCATAGGCTTCAATCAAAACCAGAGATTAAATTGTTGAAAGCCTTTTTGGCACTGACTCGGCTGCGTGTTTCATAACTAAATCTATACTCAAGTTCTCTTTTGTTTTTTAAATTTACGGATTCTGTTTTACTATTTTATACGCACCAATGGATAAATAACTTTCAAATTTACCTTTTCGATTGAATAAAAAAGACCGAAATTTTCGGTCTTTTTTTTATGTATAAAACGCGGAATAATGCCTTTCAACAATATTTGTAAAAAATAAAATATTCTGCGGAAATACATTCTGGAAATGCAATCCTAAACACCCAATATAATTTACTTTTATTGAAAACTTTTTAGGTGCTTTTTCATTGGTAAGCCACGGATAAAGCAAACCGGCAAAGCATTCAATGGTTTCTCCTGGAGCCAATGTTCCATGTATTTCTGAAAAAAGACTGCTTTCGTTCCAAATAGAAAAACTAAGTCCTTCTAATAGAACAGGCAATTGGATATTGAGTTCTAATTGGATATTTTTTACGGGTTTTTTTCCGCAATTCTTTAGTACAAAATACAACTCCCCGTTGTGATATCTTAGATTAAAAACAACGCTATTGCCCCTAAGTGTTAAAACTTTTCGTTTGGGCAATGTTGTCCTATTTGCAGATTGTATTCTTTGACTGTCAGACATTTTCTATAATCAAACCTTCATGCGCCAATTCGATACTTTCAATGGCAACCTCATTGCCAGTGGCATTTAAAACGGGTCCTACTAATTTAACAGGAAATGCGTTTCGCACTTTCCAGATTGTAACTGGTTCATGCTTCTCATTTAAAAGTTTAATTACTACATCCCTCCGTTCAACCTTGTTGTAGGAAATGGTATTTAACCAGGCATAAAATTCATTATCCCGTGGCACTATGCCGCGTTTTAATATTACGCTGGCATATTTATGCAATCCCGGCATTTTACTTAAATGGAATTCTGGACTATTTCCTTCACGGTAAGCAATGGTTTCAACTTCGATATTTAAGCCTGAAACTTCTGTAAATCCGATTCTAGTTCCGCCCCATTCCACGATAAAATGAAAAACAGGCAAAGGATTTTGATTTGACATAATACAAATCTAACACAAAATGGGACAAAAAAAAAGACCAACGTAGGTTGGTCTTTTCATGTAATTTCTATTAAATATTTATTTTGCTATTCCCACGCTGCGTTTTTCGCGGATCACTGTAATTTTCACTTGACCTGGGTATTTCATTTCAGTCATAATGCGGTTGCTCAATTCAAATGCCAATACGTCTGCTTGGTCATCCGTTGATTTTTCGGCACTCATTATAATACGCAACTCACGACCTGCTTGGATTGCAAAAGCCTTTTCCACTCCTGGATAACCCAAAGCCATATTTTCCATTTCTTTGATGCGCTGCACATAATGTTCATCGCCACGGCGGGCACCAGGCCTAGAGCCAGAAATGGCATCACAAGCTTGTACTACTGGTGCAATAAGGCAATTCATTTCAATCTCATCATGGTGGGCTCCAACTGCATTGATTACCTCTGGATGTTCTCCGTATTTTTCAACGAGTTTCATGCCCAACAAAGCGTGCGGTGTTTCTTCGTCAAAATCAGGGCATTTTCCAATGTCATGCAACAAACCCGCCCTTTTGGCCAGTTTCACATTCAATCCCATTTCAGCCGCCATAGTTGCGCACAAACGTGCAACTTCCCGGCTGTGCTTTAGCAAATTTTGACCATAAGAACTGCGGAAACGCATACGACCCACATAACGAATCAATTCTGGATGCAAGCCTGTAATGCCAAGGTCCACAACGGTGCGTTCTCCCCATTCCACAACTTCCTCATCAATTTGCTTTTTCACCTTTTCCACCACTTCTTCAATGCGGGCTGGGTGAATACGGCCATCTTTAATCAACCTTTCCAAAGAAACCCTTGCTATTTCCCTACGGATAGGATCATAACAAGAAAGTACAATTGTTTCTGGGGTATCGTCAATCAATATTTCCACTCCCGTTGCAGCTTCAATGGCTTTTATGTTCCTTCCTTCACGACCAATGATTCTGCCTTTTACATCGTCATTTTCCAACGGGAAAGAGGTAACAGTATTGTCAATTGCCGTCTCCGCGGCGGTGCGCTGAATGGTCTGAAGAACAATTTTCTTAGCATCTTTCGTAGCGCTTAACTTCGCCTCTTCAATGATGTTTTTAGCTATTGTAAGACCTTCGTTATGCGAAGTATGGCGAATGTTTTCAAACATTTGTTCCTTCGCTTCCCCTGCAGTTAAACCCGCCACCTTTTCAAGTTGCTTTAGTTGTTGCTCCCGCACTTGGTCAACATCGCGTTGTTTGATCTTCAAACCTTCCGCTTGCGCGTCAAAACTTTGCTTTTGCTTCGCAAATTCACCGTCTCGCTGCTGCACATCCTTAAGTTTTGAGTCCAAGGACTGCTCCTTTTGTTTGATGCGATTTTCGGAATTCACCAATTCCTGGCTGCGCTTGTTCACATCACGGTCGTGGTCTGAACGCATTTGCATAAATTTCTCTTTTGCTTCTAAAATTCTGTCTTTCTTAATGTTCTCACCTTGGGCCTTAGCCTCTTCAATGAGTGAATTGCGTTCCCTATCTAATTGCTTTTTGCGAAACAATACAAACAACAAGTAACCAAGCAACAAACCAATGGCTGTGCCTGCAAGGATGTAAATAAAATTTTCCATTTCGTCTCTCTCTTTTTTAGGTTTTTTAAGAGGCGCTGAAGAAATACTTAAAGAATAAAAAGGAGGTTCTAAAACCCTTGCAACAAGTCTTCCAACTTGGTTAACTCTTCTTCTACATTGCCTTCTGTTAATTCTCCCGATCTGAGATTTCTAACCAAATCACCTGTAAAGTCAAGAGCAGCCCATGCAAGCCGGTCTATTGTTTCGCCAGTATTGAAAGACTTGAAGTCATCCATCCGCCGATTTATCATGCGTGCTGCCAGCCTTACAAATTCTTCGTCTTTGCGGGCAACTTTCAGCGGCATCATTCGATCCGCCACCATCACCCTTATTGGAATTTTTTCGTCTGGTTGCACTTTTCCTTATTCGTTCAGTAAATCTATGCACCTATCTATCTCACGAACCAACTCATTGATTTTGATTTTTACATCGAAACTGTCTGAGCCTGTCAAAGATAAATTCTTTGCAAGTTTAATCATTTTATTCCGTTCTGTTAGCTCTAGGATCGTATTTTTTTGCAATTCTATTGTTTTCTCTAACTCATCGGCCTTGTTTTTCAAGATTTCATTCTCTTCCCGCGCCTGATTTTTTTCTTCAAGCAACCTTTCTACTTTTAAACGAATAACGGTAAGTCTATGTTCTAAGCCTTCCATCGCATTATCGTCTTATCATTGCCCCAACCCCGGTTTCAAAAGCTTTCATCAACTGGCTCATTGCAACTTCGGCATCGATATCCGTTAACGTCGTTTCCGGATTTCCCAAATAAAATGCTATCGCCACCGCTTTTTTGCCTGCATCCAATGGCTTGCCTTCGAAAACATCAAAAACACGGGTTGATTTCAAAAGTTCTATCTTTTGTTTTTCAATAATGGAGTTAATTTCTTTAAAAGTTACGGATTTATCTACTACCAAACTCAAATCCCTGCGCATCCAAGGAAACTTCGGCGGGTTTAACACTTTAAAGCCTTCTGGATGAATTTGCATTAAAACTGCATTCCAATCCACTTCAGCATACCAAAAGTCAGCATTCAAGTCATGCATTTTTAATGTTGCAACCGGCACTTTTTCAATGTGATAAACAGCGTCTGAGCTGCCTGCAAACCCTGCTGATTTTAACATGTTTTCGACAATCCTTTTTACATAATAAAAATCCATGGGGATCATTTTTTGCTCCCAGCTTTCTTCTGTTTGCATTCCACCCACCAAAACGCCCAATTGTCGACTTTCAAGGTGCTTTTCGTCTAGAAGTTTGTAACAATTTCCAAATTCAAAAAAACGGATATTCTCTGTCTTTCGGTTTCGATTGTAGGCCGCATTCTGCATCAATCCATGCATCAAATTGCCCCGCATAAACTGCAAATCCGAACTCAGAGGATTGGTAATTTCAACCAAATTCAATTGCTCTTCCTCGGTATAATATTCTGCCGAGGTTAAGCTGTTGTTGTTGGCTTCATAAAAACCATTCGATATAAAAAAGTTCCTGGCACTGTTTTCCGTTTTGCGCAGATTAAATCCTTCAAAAACAGGCAAGGTGGCACTCATTTTTCCAGACATGGGAATGTTGTCGTATCCATAAATTCGCATAATTTCCTCGTACAAATCCACGGTTTCATGCACATCGTTTCGCCACGAAGGAATCATTACTTTATATGTATCGCCGTTTTTTTCAACTTCAAAACCCAATTCTTGCAAAATTTCTATGCTTCTGTTTGCCGGAATTTGGGTGCCCGCAAATGCATTCAATTTGTCTAGATTTAACAATACCGTTCTAATCTTATAATCCTCTACAAGACATTGGTTTAGCCCGCTAATTTTCCCACTGCCGTTTTGGGTGATCAAATCTGCTGCCCAAATGGCTGCTTTTCTACACATATTTATATCAGTGCTGCGTTCGAAGCGGAAAGAAGCGTCGGTATTTAGGTTATGAGCCTTGGCCGTTTTTCTTACCAGCCCAGGATGAAAATGTGCCGATTCAATCAGGATATTTGTTGTGCTTTCTGAAACTGCAGTTTCCAATCCTCCCATCACTCCAGCAAAGGCAATAAGTCCTTTATCGTCTGCAATCACCAACTCGCCGCCAATACATTCGCGTTCGATTTTATCCAAGGTTGTAAGTTTTTCGCCTTTTTCAGCTTGCCGAATTTGTATTTTTTTTCCGTGAATTTTATCCGCATCAAATGCATGAATCGGTTGACCCAATGCATGCAATACATAATTTGTAGTATCCACTACTAAATTTTTTGGTTCTATGCCTATCGCCCGCAAACGGTTTTGCATAAATTCTGGCGATGTGCTTGTTGAAACTTCGCCGACCGACAAGCCAATGTACAAACTACAAGATTCTGGGTTGGCAATTTCTATCTCATAATCGCCTGTAGACAATGGCCTAGCTGGTATATCTGGGGACAAAACACCAACACCAAACAAGGCAGCTACATCCCGCGCTACGCCCAAGTGGGAAGCGGCATCGCCACGATTGGCAGTTAAGCCAATTTCCATTACTTCATCGGAAATCACATTGAAATATTCAGAAGCCAATTGTCCTATCGGTGCATCCGCTGCCAAAACCAAAATGCCGTCATGCGATGTGCCAATCCCCATCTCGTCTTCAGCACAAATCATCCCTCGGCTAATTTCACCTCTTATTTTTGCTTCACCTATGGTAAAACTCCCTTTTCCCGGAACTGTAACTTCTGTCCCAACTGTTGCTACAACCACTTTCTGGCCCGCAGCCACATTGGGGGCACCGCAAACTATTGGCTGCAAATCTCCTACGCCAATATCTACCTTGGTAATGCTTAATTTATCTGCATTGGGGTGCTTTTCACAATCCACCACATGGCCAATTACGAACCCTTTCAATCCACCTTTAATGGTTTCCCAAGTTTCTAAATGTTCTACCTCCAAACCAGACACAGAAAGCTTATCCGCCATTTCCTGTGCAGTTGCTTCTATACTTACAAAATCCTTCAGCCAATTTACAGAGATTTGCATAAAGGGGCAAAGATAATATACGTAAAGTGAAAGTTGAGGTACATACTTCTAAGATATTTGCCAATAAGGCTTAATCCATTTTATCACAAGTCGGGTTGTTCGCAAATCTCAACAATTACATTGCCTGTTTTTTGCCCTGTTTCCACAAATTTATAGGCCTCTACGATGTCATCCAGTTTGTAGTTTCGATCTATTATGGGTATAAATTTCTTTTTTTCAACCAAATCTTTTATGAATTCAACATCCGCCTTGTTAATAGTAGGCAATGGAAATAATACTTTTTTTCTACCCAAAATTGGCTTGAACAAAGCAAGAAAAATATTCTCAGAATTTTTACCCAATTCCGTAGAAATATAAATTCCATTTTCAACCAAAATGGGCTTGCATTTACCAAATGCGCTTTTTCCTACCGCATCAAAAATAAAATCGTACTTTTCACCAGTTTGCGTAAAGTCTTTTTTTAAATAATCGATTACGACATCTGCACCAAGTTCTTTTAGCAATGTAATATTCTTTGTGTCGCATACCGCCGTAACATGGGCACCAAAATGTTTTAACAATTGCACAGCCGCCGAACCAATTGCGCCAGTGCCGCCGTTCACAAGCACTTTTTGTCCCGCTTTCACTTTTGCAGCGCGAATATCGCAAAGTGCATAGTGGGCTCCTTCTAAAATGGCCGCAGCAATGTCAAATGAAATACCAATAGGAATGGTACTCATAGATTTGGTTTCGTCCAACACCATGTATTCAGCATGCCCACCCAATTTTTTGTCATCAAAACCAAATACTCTATCACCCACTTTAAATAAATTTGCACTGGGACCAATGGCTTCGATTTTACCCGCAAATTCACAACCCAAAATGGCATTTCTGGGACGAAACAATCCTGTAAAAAAACGGCTTATAAAATATTCTGCACTTCGAAACCCACAATCCGTTCTATTCACAGTGGATCTAAAAACTTTTATTAAAACCTCTTTGTCTTTGGGTGATGGTTTTTCGACCTCCATAACCTTCACAATTTCTGGCGGGCCATACTGGGTATATATCGCAGCTTTCATTTTTTGTTTTCTTATAGATATTCGAAATATATTCAATGGCAAATAAATGGTTTTTAAAGCAACTTGTTGAATAAATATCTATGAAAATTCCAATTTACAAGTTTAAAATGAATTTTAAAACGGCAATATTAATCCTCTAAACAATTATATACAGCATCTTTATTTAAATCTAAGGCCTTGGCTCCGAACTTCGGGAAAATTTTATTTTCTCGTAGTTATTCAATACGCAACGCAGCGGAGTGAGACCAACCACCCTAAGCGCAGAAAGTACAATGAAATAAATCACCCACTCCAACACCCACATTTGCACCTAAATACAAACCGGAACACTCACGGGCCATGCGCGCAGCCAAGAAAACTGGGATACCACCTGGTATATAAAAGTTGCCAGTGGCAATGCCATGGCCACCTATAAAACCAAAACCAAACGCAAGCCTGCTGCTTCTATTGGGCAACCAAGTACTTTGCTGAAACGTTTTTTTGTAGAAGAGTGGTATATTTACGGCTCTCAAAGACACGGAGTATTGAAAGGCGACACATTCTATATGGAAGCAGAATACAGCTTGCACCTGGCAGAATACAATTCTGATAGTTTGTTTCCAGCACAAATGAACCTCACCTCTGTCACCCAAAATGGCAACACCAACTATGCCACTGGTACATTTGAATTCTGGCGTGGTCACAAACAATATGAGTTAAGCAACCATTTGGGCAATGTATTGGTTACAATCCAAGACCGCAAATGGGGCTTGCAAACGGCCACACCTGCGGTGGCTTCTAAGGCAGATTATTATTTGGCATAAGTTGTAACTGCTACCGATTATTATGCCTTTTCAGCCCATTCTTGGTTTTTATGGAATAAAAGCCTTAGAATGGCAAATCCAGGTTGCAGCGTAGCGAAACATCGGGACGGCAGCAGCATACAGCAAAGGACAGCGAGTTTTGAGGCTACTTACAAATACGGTTTTAACAATCAAGAAAAGGAAGGCGCGTTAGGCGAATATTACAGTTTTGAATTTAGGGTGCATGATGCGCGGCTTGGGAGGTTTTTAAGTGTGGATTCTTTAGGTTCAGAATTCCCATTTAATAGCCCATATGTTTTTGCCTCTAATAATCCTACTACTTTAAATAGATTTATTAGGATTAGCAGCGTCTAATCCCATACACGGAGAATCTAGAATAGTTGAAGGCTGCACAGAGTTCTTTGATGCAGCTTATTGCAATTCCGATGGCAGCTGTGGATGTTGGGTTGATAATAATCCATTAATGAAAGTTGCTGAAATATGTTCAGGACAGGATGATAAATCAACGGGAACAGGAATCGAAAAAAATGGAAAATTTGACCCTATATTATCACTTACAGGAAAGCCAAATTTATTAATATTTATACAAGACGGATCTGGTGGGGTTATTGACAAAAATAAAATGAAAACAACCAAGGGTAATTGGGATTACATTGTGGTAAAAGACTTTGCTCAAGCAGCAGAGGTTCTAGAATCAAAATATGGGAAAACTCGTTCATCATTTATCCAAAATCTGGTAAAGTAATCTGCAACTGGTTTTGCAGGGGTACTGGGTATATACCAATGCCCACCAACGCAGAGTTTTTAACGCCAATTGCCGCTTGCAACGTAACAATAGCGGTATCTCTGCCTTTGCAGCCAAAACTGTTATTTCTTCCTTCCTACAAACCGTATGACCGATCCTGTTCCATTGTGAAATAAACCTTCGTTCAATTCTATTTCTGTTTCTTCCAATTCTATAATTTCATAATTGGCAAAATCTGATTTTATTTCCGCCATAGAAAACAACATGTCTAATTCTTTTGGTCCGCCAACAGCTTCGTTTTTTGAATTGTATTCTATGTGTTTTTTACTGAATGCTTCAAATATTACAATACCTCCCTGGCGCAACAATTTATCCAATTCTGTATGGCATTTGGATTTTATATCTGCCGGGAAATGCGCGTAAATCAGTGCAATTGCATCGAAGGGCTGTTGGGTGAATTTCAAAGTTTCCAAAGCGCCAACTTGGTAATTGATGCTTACATCATTGCTTTTGGCCAATTGCAACGCCTTGCTTTTTCCAGCTTCGCTAATATCAAAAGCAGAAACATTCCAACCCAATTTGGCAGCATAAACAGCATTTCTCCCTTCTCCTTCGGCAGGGAAAAGGATGGATCCAGAATTTAATCTATTCAACTGGCCTTTTAAATAATTATTCGGTAATTCTCCATAGGCAAACTCTGGTTTGCCGTATCTCTCATTCCATCTTTCTGTCCACGAATTGCTCATTTTTATTTCAGAATTTAAATTTTTTTAAAAAGATCCATTTTACAATTTTAATAAATAGTTTATGCCCAAGCCATCTTCGCAATGTAAAAATCAGCTTGGCATCGCTGCCCACAATATAACGCAATTTATTTTTACCATCCGTCGCGGCGCCATAAATAACTTTTACAACTTGATCGGTAGTACTTTGGTTTTTTAACCTTTTGGGTTGATTGTAAACCGACTCTACTTGCTTAATAAAATCATGATAGGCAGGATGGTTTGTAACCACCAAAGATCTACCGTCAAAATCAGTATTGATTCGGCCCGGAACCAAAATTTTTACGGCAATTCCAAAATGTTCTAGTTCATACGCCAAACTTTCACTCCAACCTTCAAGTGCCCATTTGGATGCGTGGTATGCAGAAAAAAGCGGAAATGCAGAATGGCCAGCTATGGAAGTTGCATTCAAAAATACCCCAGAACCCCTTTCTCTAAAATGCGGGATAAATGCTTTGGTTATTCGCATTCCACCCAAAATATTCGTGTTTATTTGTTGCAATATTTGTTCATCCGTGGTAGCTTCAAAAGGGCCAATCAATCCGTAACCTGCGTTGTTAAAAACAACATCTACAGTGTTGTTTTTTATGATTTCAGAAATAACGCTTTCAATTTGTGCTTTGTTGGTAATATCCAATTTATACAGGGTTATATTGGGTACGCCGTCAAAATGTTGATGCGCACTCGGATTCCGCATAGTTGCAATTACATTCCACCCTTTTTGTGCAAAATACAATGCCGTTTCTTTGCCCAAACCTGTGGATGTTCCCGTTATAAAAATCGTTTTATTCATTCAAATTTAAATCCAATATAAGAATTGTCAAATATACAATCTGCGTTCCGTTTTCAAGTTTTTCCGTTCATCTGCGTTTCTTTTCTAAGTGGACATCATATATCTTTGCCCTATGCGTTGGTTTTACACTCTCATTTCCTATTTGTTTTTCCCCGGGACTATGGCTGTATTCGGATTTTTTTTAATCGAAATTTTAGAAGGTCGATCTCCTACTTTGGGTTTTCTTTTTCTTCCATTCCTGCTATTTTTAGCCGTTCCTGTTGTTGTTTTAATGTTGTTTGTAAAATTAGGACTGGTTTCTGATATCCATGTTTACAAGCGAAATGAACGGGGCTTAAGTTACACCATTGCAGTTGCATCCGCGCTAATTTTTATGGTTATAACCCAGGTAGAATCATGGTTTTACCGGCACTGGGGTTTGTCCGTTTTGCTCACACTCGTTGCTTTAATGTTGGTGAATTGGATTTGGATGAAAGCCAGCGCACACATGGCAGGTTTGGGTGGATTTATGGTTTTCACATTGTTTGCATTCGCCCATGGGTTGTCTCCACTCTGGTGTGCACTTGCCGCTGTGCTAGCTGGCTTGGTATATATATCTAGAAAAGGACTATCAGCGCACAGTCATATTGAATTGATAGCGGGTTTTTCATTGGGTTTATTGGTTACCTTTGTAACATTTCGAATATGAGTGAAAATCCAGTTTTATATGAAATCGAAGGAAGTGTTGCAACAATTACACTGAACCGCGCCGGTGTTTTTAATGCCTTTGACGATGCACAAAGTTACGGTTTGCAGGATGCCTTGAAACAAGCTACCAGAGACTCAAATATTCGTGTGGTGGTATTAACAGGTGCGGGCAAAGCTTTCTGCAGTGGCCAAGATTTAAAAGCAATTGCAGATAGTAAAAATAGAAGTTTAAGCGACAGTTTATACAAGCGCTATAATCCCATTATAAAAGCCATGCGTGATATGCCAAAACCCATTATATGCAGAATGAATGGCGTTGCTGCAGGCGCTGGGGCTTCGCTGGCATTGGCTTGCGACTTTATCATTGCTGCCGAAAATGCTTCCATGATTGAGGTATTTATCAATGTGGGTTTGGTTCCTGATAGTGGTAGCAGCTATTTTTTGCCCAGAAGCATTTCCCCTGCAAGGGCTTTTGAACTGGCAACCATGGCGAGCAAAGTAAGCGCCCAACAAGCTTTGGATTGGGGTTTAATTAACCGCGTTGTACCTTTAGAAAATTTGGATGAGGAAGTAAATAAAGTAGTCAATTATTATGCATCGGCTCCCACACTTGCTGTAGGCATGATTAAAAAAATGTTGAACAAAGCCACTTATTCCGATCTAGAAACTATGCTGCAATACGAAGCCTATTGCCAAGAAATTGCAGGACGAAGCCATGATTATAAAGAAGGCGTTTCCGCTTTTAACGAAAAAAGAAAAGCAGAATTTAAAGGAAATTAACAGATGAATAAAACTATAACTATATTGTTGCTTTTGTGTTTTTCTGGAAAGATTTTTTCACAACAAATAAACTCGGAACCTTGCGGCCAAGTAGGTGTTTTAGATGCTTTGGAAAAACAATACCCTGGCTTTAAAGCCAATTATGAAAAACAATATTTACAGCAAGTGCATCCTAAAATTGTTGCCAACCGCAAAATAGAAACCAAAGATACATTTTATACTTACGATACAACCTATTTTGTTCATGTAGTTTTTCATATATTGTACAATGAGGCATCAGAAAATATTTCTGATGCATTGATTATGAGTCAGTTTGACGCCATAAACCAATGTTTTCGCAGGCAAAATGCGGATACAACAAATACCCGTTCTATTTTCAAAAAACGGGCTGGCGATACCCGCATCCAATTTGTGCTGCCAACGGTTGACCCCAATGGTGCGCCTACAAATGGAATCATCCATAAATATACTTCCAAAACTTCATTTGAAAGTTCACAGTATGCCGATGAAATGAAAAGATCTTCTGCAGGCGGAAATGATCCTTGGGATCCAACTAAATATTTAAACATTTGGGTTTGCGACATGCGTTATTTGGGACAGGAAGGTTTATTGGGTTATGCATTTCCACCTTATGGTCAACCGAATTGGCCTTCCGCAAATTGGGTGGCGGACAATCGGCAGGGTGTAGTTTTGTTCTATAAAATTGTTGGGGTTAACAATCCTTTAGCGGCCGCTGCATTTGCCTCAAGCGCCAATGGCAGAACTGCTGTTCACGAAGTGGGTCATTATTTGGGATTGCGCCACATTTGGGGCGATGCAGTCAATGCCAACCGATGTTTTGTAGATGATTATATCGACGATACGCCAGTGCAAGGCTACAAAAGTAATTTTGATTGCAACCAGTCCCAAAATTCTTGCAATACAGGCAATGAAGACGAACCAGATATGGTAGAAAATTATATGGATTACAGTTCCAATTTTTGTCAAAATATGTTTACCAAACACCAAGTAAATGTAATGCGCAAAGGAATTACAGAATTTAGAACCAATCTTCCCTTTAAAACAAAATTAGATACCATAATGCATGTTTTTGACACGGTTGTTTACAATGAATTTAAATTTTATGTGACAGACAAACAACGCATTTATTTTGAATTAAAAAATGCCGATTTGTTGGACCAATTGTTGGTGGATATTTACGACATGACTGGGAATAAAATAATTTCTGACTTTCAATTGTCAAAAAATGAAAATTTTGTAAGTACGGCGAAATTGGCCACGGCAACCTATGTGGTTCGGGTTAAAACCAATCAAAATAAATTGATTGAAAAAAGGCTCGTTTTTATCACTAAAAATTGAGCAACGCGGGCAAATTATATATTGTTGCAACGCCGGTTGGCAATTTGGGTGACTTTAGTTTTAGGGCTGTAGAAGTCTTAAAACTAGCAGACAAAGTGCTTGCCGAGGATACCCGCACTTCAAGGGTTCTATTGCAACATTATGGCATTGAAACCCGATTGGAATCTTTTCACCAACACAACGAGCACCATAGGGTAAATGCAATTGTTGCAGAATTACAAAATGGCGCAACCATAGCCCAAATCAGCGATGCAGGCACACCGGGTATATCAGATCCTGGATACTTATTGGCCCGCGCCGCTATGGAAAATCACATTCCCATGGAAGTAATTCCAGGCGCCACTGCATTTATTCCTGCATTGTTAAAAAGTGGTTTTGCATTGCATCGTTTCGTTTTTGAAGGATTTTTGCCCGTAAAAAAAGGAAGACAAACCCGCTTGAACGAAATTGTAACCGAAAAAAGAACCGTAGTCTTTTATGAAAGTCCGCATAAACTCTTGAAAACTTTGGAAGCGTTAAAATTAATTTGTGAACCCCAGAGGCGCATCAGTGTAAGCCGCGAATTGACCAAAAAGTTTGAAGAAACCATCAATGGCACAATAACTGAGGTTTGTGCCCATTTTCAAACGCATGCCCCCCGTGGAGAATTTGTAATGGTATTAGAAGGAACCGATAATTTGGCCGAACCCGATGCTGAATAAAATTCCAAACGGTTTCCTTATGCTTTTTCCCGCCGTATTTTTTTGGTTGGGATGGCCACCCAATTCTATTTTCATTGCCTTGTTTTTTGCCTTTATTCCATTGTTCGAATTGGAAAAAAGAAGCTTAAACAAACGGGGCTGGGTGTTTTTTGGACAATTGTATCTTTCCCTTTTACTTTGGAATATTGCAATCAGTTGGTGGGTATGGAATTCCACGCCAATAGGGGCAATCACCATGCTCATTTTAAATACTCTTTTTATGTGTTTTCCATGGTTGTTGTTTCGGTTTTTTCACAAACGCACTGGCGATAAAAGCATTTATTTGTTCATTGTATTTTGGCTTTTGTATGAATTTATGCACCACCGTTGGGATTTAAGTTGGCCCTGGATGACTTTGGGAAATGGACTGGCTGGTGTCCCTTGGCTGGTGCAATGGTATGACATTACAGGCACCCTAGGTGGTACTGCTTTTGTTTTGGGAATGAATGTATTGATTTATAAATGGATGCAATTGCCTACCAAACGAAATTTGATTTGGCCTGTAGCTTTTTTTGCTTTTATTTTTCTATCTTCCATTTTCAATGCATGGAAATTTTCAAATTTTATTGAAAACAAAAAAATGCCTGCAAACATAGTAGTTATGCAATCCAATTTTGATCCTTGGAATGAAAAGTTTGTGCGCCCACCCGTAGATTTAATGCAGGAAATGGCAAAAATATCTGCCACCCAATTGGATAGCAATTCTGATTTGCTCCTTTGGCCAGAAACGTCTTTAACGGCTGGAATAAACATAGACTACATGGATTTGGATCCAAGTATTGGTTTTTTAAAAACGTTCCGAAATAAATATCCAAAACTAAATATTCTCACGGGTGCGGATATGGAAAAATATTACAACCATACTAAAAACCGACCTTCAAAGACAGCAAGAAAAACAGAAAGCCCTGAAAATTGGTGGGACGCATTTAATTCTGCAATATTTCTCACCAACAAAAATAAGGTTCAATATTACCACAAGTCCATACTGGTGCCAGGCACCGAACAAATGCCTTTTGTAGAGTTGTTCCCAGTAATTGAAACGATGGCAATTTCCATGGATAAAAATTCAATTAGTGGAAGTTTAGGAAAATCAGACAGCCATGTTGTTTTTTGCCACGAGAAATTAAAAGTAGCGCCTGCTATTTGTTATGAAGGCATTTATGGTGGTCACGTGGGGGAATTTGTAAATAAGGGCGCCAATTTAATTGCCATAATTACCAATGATGCGTGGTGGGGGAATACACCCATTTACACCCAACATTTGTTTTATGGAAGATTGCGAGCCATTGAACAAAGAAAATGGGTAGCTCGCAGCGCAAACAGCGGCATCAGTGGCTTTATAGACCCCACAGGAAACATTTTAAATGCGGCCCGTAAGTTTGATAAAGTTGCCTTAAAACAAACCGTTTATTTAAATGATTACAGAACCATTTATTCAAAAATAGGTGATGTATGGGTTTTAATAGTGATATGTGGAATTTGTATGGCTATGTTTATAAACCGAAAAATTCAAAATAAATAGATTTTGCAAAAATGAAAAATATTATTGGCTCTGTTGTTTTTTCATTTCCAATTTTAATATTTGCACAACAAGATGCTTACTACATGCAACTGCGTCAAAATGCGCTTTAATCAACCCATCTTTAGTGAGCATGGACAACAAATACCAAGTTACCATAAACCGACATACACAAACCCGTGGATTAGAAGACTGGAGCAATTATTTTTATGCAAATAACTTGCCCATTAGTTCGAATCTAATATCAGCCAATTTCCCAGATTACTTAAGTTTCGCCGCGAGTATGCCCATCCACTATAAAAAAAACAAATTGCGGGTTTGAGTATGATATATGCAAAAGATATAATTTTGTTTGAACGCAACAGAAATATCAAATTGAGCTTGTCTTTGCTTTTGGTAAATAACAAATAAACAGAAATTCGAATTGGTTCTGAAATCGCCCATATTGAAAAAACATTTTATGGTAAACGCGCTACCTTATTTCAGGATCCATATTTGTCCACTATCCCGTCCAATACAATTACAAGAAATGCCTTTTCCTTCGGCACGGGAGCTTCTTATGTAAATAAAAGATATCACTATTTTCTTGGAGTTTCTATTCTGCATTTAAATAGAGATAAATACGTTTATCCCGCAAAGAATGGCAGTCAAATGGAGATTAAAAATACACCGGAAATTCGGTACTTTGGAGGTATAGATATTCCAAATAGTTTCAATGATAGCAATATAACATTTTCACATACAATACTATTTAACAGAATTATGTATATTTCTCTAAACAAAGCATACCCTATTGTTTTTGCTTACCAAAATGCCATTAAATACAAAAATATTTTTGATATTGGATTGACATTCGCAACCCAAGCATATGGTGAATTAAAAGCTGGGCTTATCGGCGGTATCTATCCTTTAAATATACTTGTTAAGAATAAATATGCTACAAATAGTATGCGCATTGGCCTAGCCCCTGCATTGTCCAAATCATATTCAGGATTGTATTATTTGACTTATGAAGCCAATTTAACTTTCACATTTTAAATGTTCAGTTCACAAATAAAAATACAACATCTAATATTGTGGATACTATTTTCTACTAGTTTTAAATTACAAGCACAGCAAGACCCATATTTTATTCAGTACAATCAATTGGGTCGTTTTTTCAATCCCGCGTTCGCAAGCGCAGAAGGTGAAATGCATATTACTGGATTCAATAACAATATTCGTCCGAAATTTATTGGCACAAAATCCCAGTTGGATGAAGGGCATAGAAGCTGGGGCGTTTCCGCGGCAATGCCTTTCCAATTAAAAAACAACCGCACCATAGCCTCTTAAGGATCTCAAATAACCTCTATACATAACGGCGTTGGTTTTGAAAACAACCAATATTATCAATTGGCCATAAACGCCCAATTTAAATTGAAAAATGCAAATACCATTGGCATTGGAGTGGAACCCATGCTTTTTTCAAAACTATACAATACACGCTTTCTGGAATACGATTCAAATACCGTTGTCAATAAAAACTACAAAGATAAAGCGCATACCCAATTGGGTTTAAACCCAGGTATACAATACTTTAATCCTCTATTTCACAAGCTCCAAATTGGCGTGGCTTACCGGCATATTGGGGGTTCAACATTCAACATTCAATTCCCAGACGGATATGCTACAATTAAGGTTCCATCTCAGCTATACTTAAATGCAAAAATCGAATTTAAAGCTGTATTAAAGTCAGGACTCGATATCATACCGTCTCTATTTTACCGCACCACGCAAACCTCAAAGTGGATAAACGGAATTTTATCTGTTCAGTCCAGCTTTGTATTTAAGAAATGGTTTGATGCATCACCCACAATGGATATAGTTGGGGGCAAAATATCAAATTCAGGCCTAATCATAGGACTTTACCCGCTAAATTGATTTATGAAAAATAACCCAAATATTAATTTGCGGTTCGGTGTTTCTAGGTGTTCACCTCGTTTTATTTTCAACAGAGAACATTTTAATGAATTTACACTTCATTTTACCCGAAAAATATTTGAATACTAGTTTGTAGCATATCGCAAAAGTAAGGTTTGTAATAGTTTCGCCTATTTTTTGCAATTGACAAGGCATTTAATGAAGTAAATACCGGGGTATTTACAAGGAAAATAACGATGTTAGGTGAAAAAAAACGAAGATTTTGGATTTTATAGATCTACCCATTGCAGTAAAATATTCAAAGATGACTTTTGAGATATGCTCTAAAAGCCTTGTATATTTGCAAACACCCAATCGATTGAAAACCTTCGTTCAGATAGCCTATATTTTTCACCCGGATATGGGCTATGATGTAAATTTGATGTTGCGTCATTTTGCAGGCAAATTCACCAATATCTTAATTACTTCTGAAGACGCAAGTCTATGGAATGAAACCGCCGAAAGCATTGTAGAAAAAGACAAGGCATTTGAAATACAATACCAGTGTAAAATAATTCGTTTGCCTTATTTCAAAACCAACCCAGGCAATACAGTGCCATTGATAAAAAACTTGGGTAAAACGATGCGAAATATCAAACCCGATTACACATTTGTACATGGTTTGGAATCGCATGCTTTCTCGCTGGGAATGTTGCGTGTTTTAAAATATGGTGGATCCTTGGGATTGGACACGCATACACTGTATAACCAAATAAAAAATGCATCTTTTATCTGGAAATTGTACCGCAGTTTGTTGTTGAAACCCATCATTGTAAAACGAATAAACCGACTTAAAATTCCGATTTTTTTTACCGCCCAAGACAACCGCCATTTTCTAATTCACTATTTGGGAATAAACGAAAATTTAGTTTACACCAACGAAATAGCTACAAATTTATCTGTTTTTTATCATTTTATTGATGCTGGATTAAAATCCAAACTACAGATGCAAGATGGCGAAAAAGTAGTTATGTACATTGGAAAATTTGACGAATTTAAACAACCCCATTTGTTGTTGGATGCCATCCAATTGTATGGCGAAACGGCACCATTCCCAATACACGTAATTATGGGTGGACCTAAAAATAAAACATATTACGAAAAATATTTTGCAGTACTTCCAAAAATAAAAAATATTCGATTTACGATATTGGAATCCATTCCAAACCAAGAATTGTATAAATACTATTCCTTGGCCGATGTGGTGGTAATTCCAGAGCAAAATTCACTGAGTGCGCTGGACGCCCAGGCCTGTAAAACACCCGTAATTTTAAAAGATGATGCAACGAATAGGGAACGGGTTTTAAAAGGTGGATTGGTTTATGAAGAAAACAATATTTTGGATTTAAAAAACAAAATAGATTCCATTTTAAGGGATCCTGAATTCAGAAATCAATTGGCAGAAAATGGGTATCAATACATTGCAGAAAAATACAATTATATAACTACTATGGATACCATTCTTGGTATTTTAAACCAACATACTTCCGTTAAATAAATTTCGGATCTGTTTCCATTACATGCCCGCATTGTTTGCAGGTGCGTAATGCTTCACTGGCATAATAGTTTTTAAAATGAGGCAAAAATTCATTTTCAATGTCTTTCAATTCAAAGAAAACTTCGTGCAATTTGTTGTTGCATTTGTCGCAAAACCACATCAAACCATCGGTATAGCCTTTGTTTTCGCGGATTCGTTCAATCACCAAACCAATGCTGCCTTCGCTTCTACCCGGGCTGTGGGGAATGCCTGCTGGGTGCAAATACATGTCTCCCTCCTTTAATGGCACTTCTATGCATTTTCCGTCCACTTGAATTTTTATACAGATTTCTCCTTCCAATTGGTAGAACAACTCTTCCGTTTGGTTGTAATGATAATCCTTGCGGGCATTAGGTCCGCCTACAATCATCACAATATAATCTGTGCCTTCTGGATACAAATTTTTATTGGCTACAGGTGGCTTTAACAAATGGCGATTTTCTTCAATCCATTTGTTCAGGTTAAAAGGCATTCTTATTTCCATGATGCAACAAAAGTAATTAGAATTTTACAATTTTATACGTAACACCGTGATTGGTTAAAAAGTAAACCCCTGACTTAAAGTCTTGAGTTGGCAATTCTTGCCAAGAACCATTGCTTTCGATTTCCCGAATAATAGAACCATTTGCATTATATAATTGCCACTTATCCGCAGAAAAACCCAAAATAAATAAATTACCAATTCCTTTCGTAAATGCTTCGCTGTTTTTTATGCGGATTTTTGTTCCTTTTGTAATTGATGTTTGATTCAAACTTGGAAGCAATCCCCTAGGATAAAAGGCTTTTACCAGTGGCCAATTTGTTTTTCCAACATTCATAAAACTGTCTGTTTTTATAAATATTTCTGCCGCCCTTTTCATGCTTATTCCCGGCATTAAAAATGGAATACTTGCCAACACCAATTTGAGGGTACTGTCATCGCCTATTTCATTGGCCAAATCATACAGCGCGCCACCAAACAATTGTCCATCGACATGCGCTTGGTTGGTTAAAGAGCCAGGATATTTTCGGTTATTGTCTAAATTTCGGCCTCCCCAAAATTCATTATGGCCATCCCAATTGTACACCCAGCCCGCTTGGTTTAAAGTCCATTTTCTGCTGTAACAAAGTGCCATAAAATCGCATATTCCTTCCTCAACGGCTTGTCTTTGTGTGCCTATATACCCACTGGGAATCATGGCCTCAAATGCTGCATGCGTGTATTCGTGTACCGCTGCATCTGCATCTTCTGCGTCATCTACCCCGCCGTCTCCAAATTCAATAGTGGGTGGGTTTGTCAGCGGATTGTACGCACTTTCATCGGCACCAAAATAGCCATGTGCATCCAATACAACTGTATCTTTCCATGCAGAAAATCCAAGCGAATCCCACCATCGTTGTTCATTGTAAATGTGGTAAAATACATTCACTTCTTCGAATTGCCATTGGTTTCTTTTAAAATAAAAATTGTTTTGGCTCACTGCAGCAGGAGTGGTTGGTGAAGAAATTTGACCGAACGACAACCATTGGTTTTCCAATCGAAATGAATCGTTCCACCAACTGCATGGGAGAGTTACGCCCACTTGTTGGCTTTCCAATTCCGCATTAGAACTGTCATGTCTATCTCGCCAATTTCCCCCATACAAAACATTGGCTTTGCTCAATGGGTCTGGCCTGAAAACAAAAGCAGGGGCATTTGTGTCTTTCCCAAAATACCTTCTTTCATCGAGCATAAAATGATCTGTGGGTTCGCAAATATTTTCGAATTCTTTATTTTTTTCAGCGTTAATATTCCAAGCGTAAAGTTTATAAATATTTGAAGCGGCATTGTAAATCCAAATTGGATTTTGATTTTCTTGCAATGCAATACAATTGGCAAAGTTTGATTCTTCTGGCAACGTTGCAGAAATAAAAACTTTATCCGCATTCAACCCAACCGTGGCCTTGCAATTTTGTATGTGTATATTTTTGTAAGTATACCGAAAATGGTTGATTTGAAAGGGTTGATTTACGCTATAAAACAATTCCCATTTGTAATCCGGATTTGTTGAAGTAGCCAAACAGTTTTTTAAACCTTTACTTTCAAAATGGGATTTAGAAACAATAAATGCAGTATCATGCGCTTGCAATTCGTAAAATCCGAAAAGGAATTCAAACACGAAAAGGAGCAGAAATCGCATGATTTTTCAAAAATACAATCCCGCATGGAAAACTATTCAATTTTTATGTCAAAGTACGTAAAACTACCTTAACTTTGCATTCTTTTTTAAAAGTGCATGAGTGATTCAATCAAGCACGAATGCGGGGTGGCATTCATCCGGCTTCGAAAACCCTTGTCTTACTACAGGGAAAAATACGGAACACCTTACTACGGACTAAACGCGCTGCAGTTTCTAATGACCAAGCAATTAAACCGCGGTCAAGACGGTGCAGGGATTGGTGTTGTAAAACTAGACCCGGAGTACGGCAATAGGTACATTGCAAGAAAACGCAGTGCAACAAAAACCGCCATCTCTGATATTTTTGATGAGGTGCGATCTAGCTTAGAAGACATTCCGGAAGACAAACGCCACGATTCCGAATACGCCAAAGTGCATTATCCATATGCCGGGGAGGTATTGGTTGGGCATTTGCGTTATGGCACTTACGGTGGAAATTCTTTGGAGAATATTCATCCGTTTCTTCGCCAAAACAATTGGATGGCCCGCACGTTTATGATGGCAGGGAACTACAATGTTACGAATGTGGAAGAGCTGTTTCAAACACTGATAGACCTTGGCCAGCAGCCCAAAGAAAAAAGTGACAATGTTTTGATGTTGGAAAAAATTGGACATTTTATTGATGAGGAAAACCAAAGACTTTTCGCAGTGTTAAAATCACAGGGATTCTCAAACCAAGAAATTACCGATAAAATAAAAGAAGATATTTCATTGGTAAATGTTTTAAAACGTTCGTTTAAAAATGTAGATGGTGGATACAATATGGTGGGTGTTTTGGGGCATGGAGATGCCTTTGTAATTCGCGATCCAGCAGGCATTAGACCTTCATTTTGGTATGCCAACGATGAAGTGGTTGTTGCAGCAAGTGAAAGATCTGCGATACAAACCGTCTTCAATACCCGAATTGAGGATATTAAAGAATTGGGACCCGGCAATGCGCTGCTGGTTCGCAAAAATGGCGAATACGAAGAAACATCGATTGTCCCTCCTACAGAGCTGCAACGTTGCTCGTTTGAACGCATTTATTTTGCCCGTGGAAACGACGCAGATATTTACAAAGAACGCCGTGAATTGGGTAGATTGCTTTCCCGTTCGGTTGCCGATAAATTGAACAACGATTTCGAAAATTCAGTATTCAGTTATGTTCCCAATACGGCTGCCACCGCATTTTATGGTTTGATAGATGGCGTGCATGAAATTATCAGAGAAAAGCAAGCGGATGCTATTTCTAAAATGGATATCCATCAAGACAAAGACAGATTAAAAGAGATATTAAGCTGGAAACCAAGGCGAGAAAAAATACTGATTAAGGATGTAAAAATGCGCACTTTTATTACCAATGACAGTGAACGCGAAGGCATGGTCGGCAGCGCTTATGACGTAACTTACGGAACCATAAATCCCGGCACCGACACCTTGGTTGTGATTGATGACTCCATTGTACGCGGTACTACTTTGCGCACCAGCATTTTAAAAATATTAGACCGTTTGGAGCCCAAAAAAATATTGTTGGTTTCCTCTGCACCCCAAATCCGATATCCCGATTGTTATGGCATAGACATGAGCCGCTTGGGAGATTTTGCAGCATTTCAAGCAGCCATTGCCATTTTAAAGGACCAAGGTAATGAAGCATTGTTGCAAGAATTATACGCCATGGCAAAAGTAGAAATGCAAAAGCCGGCTTTTGAGGAACGCAACGTAATTCAACTTATGTACGAAGGGATGACGGATGAAATGATCAGCAAAAAAGTTGCAGAATTGGTAAAACCAAAAGACTTAAAAGCCGATTTAGAAATCGTTTACCAAAGTGTAGAAGAACTGCACAAAGCTTGCCCAGGATATTCGGGAGATTGGTATTTCACTGGCAATTACCCAACACCAGGTGGAACTAGGGTTGCAAACAGGTCTTTCCTATATTTTATGGAAGGCAAAAAAGAGAGAGCTTATTGAGAGTTGATCCGCCGCGGCGGAGAGAGTTAATAGTTGAAAGTTGAGATAGCCCGACCAGGGAAATTTGTTTGATAGAGAGTACTAAACTGATCCTTAACAATTAACAATTCTACTTCTTTTTAAATCCCAAACTCACCCCGTTAATGCAATATCTCAAGCCGGTTGGCTGACCATAACCATCGGTAAAAACATGACCCAAGTGGCCGTTGCAGCGCGCGCAAACTACCTCTGTGCGGCTCATGCCATGGGTATTGTCTACAATTTCTTTTACAGCAGACTTGTTGATTCCTTGGTAGAAACTTGGCCAACCGCAACCCGCATCAAATTTGGTGGCGCTGGTAAATAGTTCAGCTCCGCAGGCTTTGCAAACATAAGTGCCACTGTCCCAAAGCGTTTCATATTCACTGGAAAATGCCCTTTCGGTTCCTTTTTCGCGCAGAATCCGGTATTCTTCTGGGCTCAGTATTTTCTTCCATTCTTCTTCAGTTTTTACTACTGCATTGCTGTCGTTCGTATTCATAGTTGTTGTTTTTGTTGCTTCAGTATGGGTGGTCATTTTTTTGCTGCATTGCATTGCAAATAAAGCGGGTATCACTAAGAGGTAAAGGAATTGATTTTTCATATTTTCTTATACATACGAAATTACATTGGTTTTGGGCTTCTGTATATCAGCAAGACGACATATGCACCCTAGTTTGCGATTAAACCCGCAAAAACCAAGACCAAAGAGATTTTTCAGCATTCGTTTACAAATTGTACCTTTGCAGTCTTGAACTACTTTTCGCATTATTATTTTGATCACATCCGCGATACCGAGTTGCATAATGTAGGCTTGTTGTTGCCCGATATGGTGCGAAATTTCTTGCATGGCAAAAAGATATCGCCTAATGCGAATCATGAAACCGAAGAAAATCTAGAACTTTTGAGAATAGGCTCCAACCAGCACTTTTTGCGCGATAAAAGATTCCACAATTCAGCCTATTTTAAAGAAACCAGCCAAACCATTACCCAAATATTGAGGCCCAAGTTTATTGAAGCTAACATACCACGAGATTGGTTCGCTGCGCATGTGCTCACAGAAATGATGATTGACCGCGTATTAATTCGTGAAACCCCAAAATTGGCAGATGGGTTTTACCAAGATACAACGAACGCAGATTCAAGCAGCATTGCTGATTTTTTGCAGGAAAGAAATATTACAGAAACACACTTGTTTTTAGAACGGTTGGCAAGATTTAACCAAGCCAAATATTTGTTGCAGTATGCCCACAACCGAGCTATGGTTTACTCTATGAACCGCATTTTTATGCAAACCAAAGCAGATGGGGAATGGAGCCAAGTACAATTTCAAATATTAGAACCCGTCATAGAAGAAGTAGATTTTGTAATTACATCGAACATAATAAATTTAAAAAACGAAATGGCATGAAACGATATCTAATGTTTTTCATTTTGTGCGCACAGTTTGTTCATTTTGGAAATGCACAAGCGCGTAAATATGTAAATGAATTTTTGCATCTGGGAGTTGGCGGTCGCCAATTGGGCATGGGGAAAGCTGGTGTTGCTTCGGTAGATGATGTATACGCAGGATATTGGAATCCATCCTGTTTACCGCAAATCAAAGACAATTTGCAAGTGGGATTTATGCATAATTTTTATTTTCAAAATATTGCCAATTATGATTACTTAGCTGTAGCCGCCAAAAGCGGAGAAAACAGTGCATTCGGATTTTCCCTAGTCCGGTTTGGCGTGGATGGAATTTTAAATACCTTAGATTTAATCCGAAATGGGGAAATAGATTATAACAGGGTCACACAATTCTCGGCGGTCGATTATGCTTTTATACCTTCCTTCGGTTCAGAGCAGCGTATGATACGCAATTATAATATGGTATTTGCATGGGGAGCTTCTGCAAAAATAATTCACAGAAAAGTGGGTGAATTTGCCCGTGCTTGGGGTTTTGGCATTGATGGATCCGTTAAATTGGAAGATTACAATAAAAAATGGGGTATCACCCTTGTTATGCGAGATATGACCTCTACTTTCAACAATTGGAGTTTTGAGTTTAAACAATCTCAAAAAGACATATTATATCTCACCGGCAATACCATACCCCAGAACTCGTTGGAAGTAGGCTTGCCAAGATTTTGCTTAGGTGGTTATCGCAGATTGGCAAATGATAAATTCTTTGGATTGGGCGAAGTAAATTTAGATTTAACCACAGACGGAAAAAGAAATACATTAATTTCATCCTCCTTTTTAAGTGCAGATGCAAGAATTGGCTTAGAGGGTGGAATTAAAAATGAAGAAAAACACTTTCAATTTTCTTTGAGAACTGGAGTTTATAATTTTCAGAAAGAAACCAAGCAAAATGGCAAATTTGGTATGACCGTGCAACCCACGGTAGGCGTTGGTTTGCAACTTGAACAATTAAATATTGATTATGCCTTGGCTGGATTTGGAGCAGGCGGAAGTGGCCTATATTCGAATATTATATCCGTGCGATTTAATATTAATAAAACCAAATAAATATCAATTAAATTTAAAAAACTTTTCGCCATAAAGCGAAATTACAATTGCGAATAGCAATAAATAGTGCAAAATTATTTTCCATTTTTTGGCCTTAGAACCCATTAAGAAATAGGCAATTTGCAATGACATTGAAAAACCTAATAACGGAAAATAAAATTGGTATTCTTTCATTTTAAACAATACAATTAATGCCATAAAAGCCAAATTGCCAATCATATACAAGGTTATTCTGCGGGTTTTAATATTATTCTTTGTGTAATTGAATGTGGTTTTAAAAAGACCTCCTGAAACCAAAATTAGGATATAAAACAAAACAGCATACCCCGTTATCTGAAGTCTAAAATTAAAATCCAATTCGTAATTTATTTCCGGTATTACATGATTTTTTCCTGCTAAGAATAAAATACTCCACAACATTAACCACGGCAATGCATAACCAGAAATGATGGAAAGAATATCCTTCAAGGAAATGTTTTTAAATATAATAGTTCCCACAATTAAGAAGACAAAACCACTATAGAGACTGGGAAATATTAATGAAGCGCAACCATAAAACAAAGCCGTGTAAAATAAAATAACAGAGGTGCTTTCCATACGGTACATTCTATACATAGAAAAAAATGAAAATAGTATTAGAAAGTTAACAAGCATTGAGGGATTGATAAATAAATTTTCAGGAAACACCGAATTCAGAAGCATAAAAAAATAGGCGGGCAAATAACTATGTGTATAAATTACGTCGTGATCGATACAAAGCTTGTTAAACAGCAAACCCTGCAAAAAAATTATCAATAAACCGCCCAATATTGAAATATAAAAACTAGAATTTGCCAATTCAAAGAACTGGCTAAGCACATCCATGGTACCTGCATTTTTTCTTGGATCCCCTGCAATGAGCATTGGCAATCGCAATATCAAACCAGCCAAGAAAACATAAATGGATGAAAACGGACGTATATTTTGGAATATTCGGAGCACTATTATTTCTGGTTGTTTAAAATTTCTAACAAAGACAATTGTCTATTTTGAATTAGCGGAGCAACATATCGATTGTAACCAATTTGTCTGCCTTCCATGGGAATTATTGCTGTATATTCCGTTTCGCTATTGAGCAATATTTTCTGTTCAATTGCACCATCTTTTCCCAATGCTATATGAATTACCCTATTGTTTTGATTTGAATTGTCGTTGTAAATAATATTTACACTATTTTCACAAACATATATACCAATGCTACTGAGATAGGACAGGCCAGCATAAGAACTTTGCATTTTGTTGATTTCATGTTCCCACTTTATAGTGCCATTGTTGCCCAAGGCAAATAAGAGAATGTCATTGTAATTGTAAATGCTTTTAGAACTAATCTGAGGAACACCATTCAAGTAAAATGTTTCCATTTGTTGAGAAATTTCAAAATATTCAGCCACCACCAAATAGCCACCATCACTCCGTGGCACAATCTTCTTAATGTAATAATTTTCAGGATCTTTTCCTTCATCCGCTTCGGCTGCACCTAGCACTATACCTACAAATTTTCGGCTTATTGGAGAAAACACGGGCTCAACAATAGAATCGCCAGGTATAAAATCAAATTCAAGAATGCCATGTGCTGCCTTTGGTTTTTTAAAATCGTAAAGGGCTGCGATAAAAAAATTGTTCTTGAATTGATTGTAAACCAAATCGTAAGAAGCAATAAAATATTTCGAGTCACCGAATGGAATAGGTGCATGTATTCTGTTTTGACGTGTGGTTAAAATATAATGTACCTCGGCGTGTGCGTCAGAAATTTTTCTATCACTTTTTTCCAACAAAAAAATCATAGCCGATTGACCACTGTCACCAACAGACAACTGATCTATGGACACATCCTCCGAGGGATAATTTGTATGGTATTGTGTATTTGTAACTATTTTTCCATCTGTGGAAAATACAAAACAACGAAAATCTTGGTCTCCCCGTTTGTTTGATTCTTCAATCCATACAGCACAATATTTTCGATTTAAACTGTATTCTACCTCAATAGCCTTGTCTACTTTTTCTATTGTTGTTGATTCGTAAAAAACTACAGATTCCCCCGGGGTAGTTTGTTTCAAACCTTTAATTATATAAGAATAGCTTGTTTTTCCTTTGAAAATGCTGCTTTTAATTAAAACCAGTCCGCTGTCTGTAGAAAAAATTTTAACCAGCTTTTCCCTTTTCCCCAAATTGTAATTTTCAGCCCCTATATAATCCAAATTGTGAGAATATTGCTCCACCGAAAATCCATTCCTCATATCAATATCTCTAAACCTTAAAATAAATATTCCCTGTGCATTTTCTCCTATTACTTTGTTGTAATAGGCTTTGTTGTTTAATCTTGGAATGTTGGAAAAATACAATTTTTGGGCAAATAGGCTTTGCACCGCCAACAGCATAGAAACCAAAAACAATAAAATATGCGCCTTCAACCCTTCAAAATTCGATTTTAACAACCGTATTGCAAAATGATGCGCTAATTTTGTGGAATTCATGGTAAAAAGGTCTAAAATATTATTTGAAACTGCAAAAAAACAAGAAATTGCTGTATTAGTAACAGTAGAAACCCAAGAATTTGCAGAAAGAACCGACGAATTTCTAGATGAATTGGAATTGCTGGTGAATACTGCAGGTGCATTAACCATTAAAAGATTTACCCAAAAGTTACCCCATCCACATCCAAAAACGTGCGTAGGAACTGGAAAACTTGAAGAGATTACCCAATTTGTGAAACAAAATGAGGTCGATATGGTGGTATTTGACGAAGAACTTACCCCTTCACAAATCCGCAATATTGAATTAGAAATGCCTGAAACAAAAATTCTAAGCAGAACCAATCTCATCTTGGATATTTTTTCAAAGAATGCAAAAAGTTCTCAAGCAAAAACGCAGGTAGAATTGGCCCAAAGTGTTTTTTTATTGCCCAGACTTACACGCATGTGGACGCATTTGAGCAAACAAAAGGGCGGTATTGGCATGAAAGGGCCCGGAGAAACAGAGATTGAAACAGACAGGCGTATTTTAAGGGATAAAATTTCCATTCTCAGAGAACGTTTAAAACAAATCGAAAAAATATCCAGTACCCAACGACAAACCAGAACAGATGAATATAGGGTTGCTTTGGTTGGATACACCAATGTGGGTAAAAGCACCATAATGAATGTGCTTTCGAAGTCAGATGTACTGGTTGAAAATAAATTATTTGCGACTTTAGACGCTACAGTTCGCAAAGTTTCTTTCCCTTTTCCAGGAGATCCGGGCAAAATGATTACTTTTTTATTGTCTGATACAGTAGGTTTTATTCGAAAATTGCCCACTTTACTGGTAGAAAGTTTTAAATCTACATTGGCAGAGTCATTGGAAGCAGATTTACTCTTGCACGTGGTTGATTTGTCCAATCCCAAATTTGAGGACCAAATGCGCAGTGTGAATGAAACTTTGTTTGAAATTGGAGCTTCAAACAAGTCTATGATTATTGTTTTTAATAAAATGGATGCTTTCCATGGTAAATCTGACGATTTTTATATTGGCAATACAGGGTTAACCGCAGCGCAATTTGAAAAAAGTTGGTTGGCAAAGGAAAACGCACCGGCTGTATTTATATCCGCCACCAACAAAGATAACCTAGACGGGCTAAAAGTTAAAATTGTAGAACAACTTATAAATATGGGCAAAAGGTTTTTATAAAAAAAGACCGCTAAAAGCGGCCTTAAAAACTTAAGAGTCCTTATGGTTAGAGTTCATCCGCGTTGAAGAAATAATCTTCATCTGTGGGATAATCACTCCATATTTCTTCAATACTTTCATAGGGTTCTCCATCATCTTCAAGTTCTTGAAGATTTTCAATTACCTCTAAGGGTGCTCCAGATCGAATACCATAATCGATCAATTCGTCTTTGGTAGCGGGCCAAGGAGCATCGTCCAGGTAGCTTACGAGTTCAAGTGTCCAGTACATATTTATTCCGTAATATTTCGCGAAAATAAATTTTTTATTTCGAATTTCCTCATCATATTTTGTAAACTTTTATGCAAACAGATAAGTTGGATGAAATAAACCGGTATTGCAGCATGTATAGTAGCCATGAACCTGCCTTTTTAAAAGAACTCGTTCGTTTTACCTGGTTACATACAACCAACCCCAGACAACTTAGCGGGCACCTGCAAGGTCGATTTCTTGCTTTTTTGAGTAAAATAATCCGTCCAGATTGTATTTTAGAAATAGGAACCTTTACAGGATATGCTACTTTTTGCCTTGCCGAAGGTCTTTCTACCAATGGGCAAATTCATAGCTTCGAAGCCGATTTAGAAAACGTACACAAAGCCAAAAGCCAAGCGAAGAAAAGCGAGTTTGCCCATAAAATAGTGTTTCACCCGGGAGATGCGAAAACCCTTTTGCCAGAGTGGGACACCAAAGCAGATCTCATATTTGTTGATGCAGAGAAACAAAATTATGCAGAATATCTAAGTTTGTGTTTGCCAATTTTGTCTGAAAGGGGTATTTTGTTGTTCGACAATACGCTGTGGAGTGGTAAGGTGGCGGAAGTCACCCTACGAGAAAAAGACACAGATACACGCAATATGCACCAATTTAACCAGCATTTGTCGGAAAATAAAGATTTAGAAGTTGTGCTTTTACCCTTGCGTGACGGGCTTACTTTGGTTAGAAAAAAATAATCAACCTCGAAATTTGTCCAGTAATTCCGATAAAAGCTCTTTATCGGAATTGCTCATATATTTAAAATAGGTTTCTTGCTTTTCAATCGTAGGTTCTATTTTTTTCAATAGGTTTATCCCTTTGGTTGTAATCATAATATTAACCTTTCTTCGGTTGTCGCTGTCCACCTTCCTTTTAATCAAGCCATTTGCACACATCCTATCGCACAATCTTGTTAAATCCGGGTTTTTATCCAACATTACCTCCTTTATTTCATTTGGATTGGCAGACATTGGATACCTTCCATTTAAAATTCGCAATACATTATACTGTTGTTGGGTTATTCCGTATTCTTTAAAACCATCTTTAAACTTTGTATTTAACCAATTTGCAGTAAAAATAATGTTTAGAAGTACTTTATGGGTACTGCTTTTAAATTTCTTTTGTTTTATTTCTTCTTCGAATTTCAAGGATTTATTTAAATTAAGTGCGATTTTAGTCAAAATTTATGACATCTCCATCGTATGTAATCATATTTTTGCAACATGATTTTTAGAAATGACAAGGAATTTGCCCTTGAAATGGATGAGAAAGATAATTTGGGTTCTATTAAAAACGAATTTTATATCCCAAATGGTATAAGTGGCAATCCATCTATATATTTATGCGGAAATTCTTTAGGCTTGCAACCCAAATCTACTGCTTCCTATATACAATCCGAGCTAGATGACTGGGCGAAATTTGGGGTGGAAGGTCATTTTCATGGAGGCAGGCCTTGGTTTCATTATCACAAATTCTTGGTAGAAAAAGCAGCGAATATCGTGGGAGCCCAAACCAATGAAGTGGCAATTATGAACCAACTTACAACCAACCTTCACCTTATGATGGTGAGCTTCTACCGTCCCAAGGGCAAGAGGTACAAAATATTAATGGAAGCAGGGGCTTTCCCCAGCGATATGTATGCTGTCCAAAGTCAAGTGGAGTTTCACGGCTACAAATATGAGGATGCTGTGATTGAATTAACTCCGCATGAGGGAGAATTTACATTGAGAGACACGGACATTCTATCCGCAATTTCTGAACATGGATCAGAACTCGCGTTGGTGTTTTTTAGTGGGGTTCAATATTATACCGGGCAAGTGTTTGACATTCCTAATATCACTATCGCAGCGCATAAAATAGGAGCCTTTGCTGGCTTTGATTTGGCACATGCTGCTGGCAATTTAGATTTAAAATTACATGCATGGAATGTGGATTTTGCGGCTTGGTGCTCTTATAAGTATTTGAACAGCGGACCCGGAAATGTAAGTGGTATATTCGTGCATGACAAACATGGTTTAGACCCATCAACACCCAGATTTGCTGGGTGGTGGGGGCATAAGGAAGATGTGCGCTTTTTAATGAAAAGAGGATTTATTCCAGAACCTGGTGCTACAGGTTGGCAACTTGGAAATGCCCCAGTATTTGGCATGGCAGCGCATTTGGCCAGTTTGGATATTTTCGAAAAAGCTGGAATGAAGAACCTTGTCCAAAAATCTTCTACCCTTACACCCTATCTCCGTTTTGTGCTGGAAAATGCCCAAAAAAGAAATTCGAAATTAAATTTTCAAATTGTTACTCCCCAAAATCAAGGTGGTTGCCAATTGTCATTGCTTGCCTTTGAAAATGGAAAATCTCTTTTCGACCATTTAACCAGCCAAGATATTATTTGTGATTGGCGCGAACCCAATGTGATTCGCATGGCTCCAGTACCCCTATACAATTCATTCGAAGATTGCTGGAAAGTAGGCGAAGCTTTTGCCAGTTTTTAATGCACTGTATTATTTTAAATACGTAATCATCTAATGCTAAAAATACGATTTTTTATATCCTCCATTCGGTCCTTTTGGGAATCCAAACCTTTAACCATTATTCTTTTTCTTGCCATTTTGGTTCGACTTCTGTCCGTTATTTTTGCAAAAGGATGGGGTATGTTAGACGATCATTTTTTGGTCATTGAAGTTGCACAATCTTGGGCAGATGGATTCGATGTAAACAAGTGGTTGCCTTGGACTGTGGGTAATAAAGGCCCAGAAGGACATAGTTTTTTATATGTAGGTTTGCATTATTTTTTATTTAATTTTTTAAATGCAATAGGCCTAAATAATCCACAAGGTAAAATGTATGTTGTGCGTTTATTGCACGCAACATGGTCTCTGTTGGTGGTTTATTATGGCTATAAAATTACCTTAACATTTTCAAATTTATCCACTGCAAAAATTACGGGTTTGTTGCTCGCTTCTTTTTGGTTCATGCCTTGGACCAGTGTTCGTAATTTGGTGGAAATTGCTGCCATTCCATTGCTCGTTTGGGGAACATGGGTCTTGGTTTCTGCAAACGAAAAAAAACATCCACTATTGCAAATTCTTTTCTCGGGATTAATCATTGGTTTTGCATTTAGTATTCGCTATCAAGTAGGCATATATGCGGCTGGAATTGGGCTGGCCTTGCTGATTCAGCGCGAATTTAAAAATACAATTCTCTTTGGACTCGGTGTAATTGCGTCTATATTGCTCATTCAGGGTGGCATAGATCTATTTATATGGGGCCGTCCTTTTGCCGAAATGGGCGAATACATTCAATATAATATCGACAACAAATACAATTTTATTCAAGGTGGTTGGTACAATTACTTTTTGTTGATTTTGGGCATGTTGTTGCCACCCATTAGTTTGTTTTTATTTTTTGGTGCTTTTTATAATCCCCAAAAACGATGGGTTTTGTTTTTACCGGTCATATTTTTTATTGCATTTCATGCCTATTTTCCAAACAAACAAGAAAGGTTTATTCTTACCATTTTGCCCTCGTTTATTATTTGCGGTAGCATCGGTTGGCATGCCTTTTTAGAAAATTCTATATGGTGGAAAAAACATGCTTTGCTCTATAGAAATTTATGGATTTGGTTCTGGGTTTTAAACACTGTTTTGCTGTTCACATTATCTACCATGTATTCAAAAAAATCACGCGTGGAAGCCATGTACAGTTTGTACAAATACAAAAATATTACTGAAATAATGGTAGAAAATACCAATGCAGAAAAGGTAGATATTTTGCCACAATTTTATGCAGGTCAAAAAATTGTTTCCGTAGATATTTCCCAAAACAAACCCTTAGATTCATTTAAAAATAAAATGGGGGTAATTGAAGAAAATTCTCGTTTTGTGCTTTTCGTGGGTGACAATAATCTAGACCAACGCATTAAAAATATTTCGAAAATTTACAAAAATCTTGTTTTTGAAACCACCGCAAAACCGGGCAACTTAGATCAGTTGATGTACAAATTAAATCCCAGTAAAAACACCAACCAAACCATTTACATTTATCGAAACCGGAAGTTCTATCCCGATAAAATGAGTGGGGAATGAAATTGAAGTCCATATTGATTGAAATGAAACTCAAATGGTTTTCTCAAGCATAGATCAAAGCATTTAAAAATCCAACAATTTTATATGCTTTATATTGCTATTTTGGGTTTTTCCTCACCCAGACCTTGCAGGTCGACACTCTCCATATCCATCTCGGCGGAGGCGAGGATTCCAGCAGCCAGTTTCCTACTTCACCACCTCCACTACACCTTTTTTCTCAAAGGCTTTGCCTTGCCAGTTTGTATATACACAGCGGTAAATGTATATGCCTGGCAATATGTCTTCGTTGGTTTCCCAAGCTTCATTTGCTTTGCCTC
>JBBQBB010000009.1:0-70857 GCA_038317095.1 Bacteroidia bacterium
TGTGTTTTATCACATCTAAGCTTGAACTCGGTATCCAGCTTATATAAACTGCACTGTCGGTTACCAAAATGTTTTTAAACAGGGGCTTTGTGGGTGCCACCGTGTCTGGTTTGTGAATTTTAACAATCTCAGACCTGATAGAATGATTAAAATGTCTGTCTGATGCCGCAATTTGGTAGTAAATATCCTCCGTCAACGTTTTTAATGAAATAGTATCTGTAAAAACGGTATCTTGGTGCAATTCGCCTGTTATTATGGAAAATTCATGGTCTAATTGATTCGCAAAATAAACCCTGTAACCCTTAATATCCATTTCAGGGCCTAGTTTCCAGCGCAATGTCACCACTCCATTCGTATCTACACTGCCAGTTAACTCAGTTGGTTTTGAAGGTGGGATACTGTCTTTTAAAAAGCCATGCACACCCAATGACCAACCTTGGTTGCCTGCAGTGTCTAGGGCTTCAATTTTATAAAAACTGCCAGTCATAGGGTCGGTATTTTTGTCTAAATAGGATAAAGTACCTTTTACCAATGGTTTTTCATTGATAATATCAAATGGACCTTCAGGATTGTTTGAACGCAAAACATTAAATCCAGTGAAATCATTTTCATATTTATCTTTTTTCCATTGTATATTTAAATATTTTCCCATTACGTCTGTAGCAGATATATCGTAGGCCTCTTCAGGGGGGGTTCTGTCTCTACCGTAGCTAAATACCACTGGACCTGGTTCAGAATATTCACCAAAAGCATTGACACCAACCAGTCTATAACTATAGGTAACATAATCTTTTGAAACAGAGTCGATATATGCAAACAAATCTTTATCCTTTGCATTATTTGGGTCGGATAGTTTAACCATTGGATTTTTATTTAAGCGCACGAAGTTTTTTCCATTGGCATCCCCTTTTTCTAGATAATATCCTGTAAAATAATTTTTATGCAATTGGTTATACCAATTTAGAATAATTGTTTTTTCAAGCCCAAATTCTTCTAAGGAAGGAGGTATCATCAAATCTTCTGATTTGGTTAATACATAAGTTTCTGAACCCGTTATTTTTAAAACACTTTCTGGAGCCAAGGATTTAATTCTAAAACTATAAACAGCATTTTTTTCAATATTAAAATCTTCATATCTTAAGCCCAGTAAATTAGCAGCGGTGGTATCAAAATCTGCTGCCGCAAGCGCAAATCCGTGTAAATTGGTTTCTTCATTGTTTCTCTTCATCAATTCACCAAAATTTGGATTGGGGGGTAGGGGTGCTTTAAATTTAGACAAGGCTACATAAGCGGCAATAACTTGATAACTATTGCTAGTATCCACCCTTTTCGCCCAAGTAAGACTATCCGCCGGTTTAAAATTGCCCATTTTTTTCCAATCGGCTTTTACAAATTTGTTATCTCTTGAAATGATTGCCTTCTCTATTTGATATCCATATTTATTTAAGACGTAAAATGCCGCACTTGACGTAGGCGCCCATCTTAAAACTATTTTATTGGTTGAATATTTTCCAATGATGGAGATGTAATTCTTTTCAATTTTGGAGGTATCTTGGCCATTGCTAGTGACAAAGTTTGAAAAAAATAGTATAAATATTAAGATAAATTTAATGTTTTTCATCGTGTATATTATCTTAAAGGTAATACAATGTTAAAATTATGACTTACAGGATTGTCTAGGTTGCCGCATGTAGGTGTATTATAAAAAACATTCACAGGGTAATTTCCAAAAATCAATCGTGTATAGGGTTCGTGAAAAACAGTTTGCAAATATTCAATTTGCGCTTCTGTTAAAAATTCTGGGTAATAGTATGCTATAACCTGCCTAGCCATATTTCTAGATTCTATCCTGTTCAGCAAAGTTTGCGTTGGCAAGCCATAAAAAATTGGAATTCTGTTTGAAGTGACACCCAAACTTGCAAGCCTTGCCAAGGCGGCAGATGGAGCTGCAATAGGTAAACTTGCAATTCTGGGCGTGTAAAAACCGCTGCTTCCAGGAGGCGACGGGGGTCTTGGGTATTTTTCATCATATGCCAGCAAGGGTTTTGGATGGTAATCCAAATTAAAAGAAACAGGTCCGCGAGGCGGAGTGCCAAATACCCGGGTTCTAAAATTGGTATTCACAGAAGGTGGGCCAAACCTTTCAGCTAACAACCAATCTTTAAAACCATAGGTATAATAATTCTGTCTTTCCATCCATATATTGGTTCGCGGGGTCCAAACCGCTTGAAATGTTACCATTGCGGAATTGGTTCTTGATCTGCCTTGTTGGGAATATGAAAAAGATTGAACGTCAAATTGGTCAAATCCTTCTCCTGTAAAAATCTCAGTAATGGATTCTAAATCACCCCAGGCAATTTTTTTTGTTTCTACTTTTTGCATGGCAATGAATTTTGTGCTCAGCAAATTAAATTCACTGGTCTTAAAATGATAGGTATACAATATTACAAAATCGTCACCAGTTTTAGATCCAGCGGTAATATTTTTATTTCTGGTTTCTACAGTTGAACCTCCGATTCTGGTTATATTTATGGCTTGACGAATGGTTGGTTTTGCCTTATTGCCTCCATGAAGGCTGGTGAAAACACCACGTCTTTTGCCTTCTGTGGTTATTGAATTCACAGCTACAAATTCTACCTTATACACTTTACTGTTTTGTAACACGGGTACATTAAATGTAATGTTGTTTGTAGTTAAATTTCCAAGGGGTGTTTCAATAGGTTCGCCACCTCCAAAAGGGGTAAAAATAGCTTTGTAAGTCCAAGCATAATCTCTGGAGTTGGATCTTTCAAACAAATGCCTGTAACTTAAATTTAAAGCCAAAACACCGCTTCTGCATTCTTCCTGCAAATAAAATCGCTGATCGTGGTAAGGAAAAGAATAAACCACATCTTGTTCTCTTATTCTTGTAGGTCTTGCTCCAGTAACAAAAGCATTCATATACCTTTTACTTATTTCTCTATTTTCTAGGTCTTTGCTAATGGACCAAGTCCCATTTTTATATTCTTCAGCATAGGCCGTTGTTTGCCACATATGGCCGGTATTTGCCAATAAAAAGGAGTCGGGATAAAATGTAATGAGTGTGTTGCTTTCTGTCAATTCATAATTTCCACCAATGCTTCTGGATCCCCTTACCATTGTTAGTTTTGTGTTTCTTTCTAAAACCCTAAATCTTCTTACTATGGGTCTATCATTCATATCCCTTACTGTGAGATTAAATTCATTGTTTAAAGCGTAATTGTACAAAGCGGTTGGTTCTATTCCACAATCAACATTGGTGGCAAAAGGCTCTGGAGAAAGCGCGGCCACTATTTCCATGCCTCTTAGCGGGTTTTCTACAGGTGGCACACATTTTTGACCTTGAGAGAATTCGAAATGGCAATCGCCTTGAACGGCTCCATTTAAAATGCTATATCTACCAGCAATGGCACCTTCAACCCAATTGGGGTTTGGAAATCCACCTTGTAAATAAGCGGCAGCCTGGACTCTCAAAATTTCAAATCTACCTTTCACAAAGAATAAATCAACAAACAATCCCATGGAAGCATCAAAATAACCAAATATTTGACCTCTAGCATACCATCCGTTGGCTCCCATTGTTTCACCAATGGCCATTCCTTCGCACCTGGTGGTATATTTTTTAACCGATAAATCAAAGCCAAATCCCAGTTCTACCCTGGCATAAAAAGGCATTATTTCTAAAGACAAAGGACCAATATCTAAGCTTGTACCCATAGCAAAACCATCGCCTCTTTCTAAATTTGTAATGTCTCTTTCAATGTTGATAGGGTAGCCCATTTCATTAAAGGCACGTTGAATTCTGTCTGGCAAAGGAGGCATGGGAGGCAATCCTTCTCCTACCATAAAATAAAAACGCGCTTCGGCTATCCTTGTAGAGCCAATTTGCAACCGCAAACCTACAGGCACCGTTGGCTGACCCACAAAAATGTGCCAAGTTCTTGGACTTACATAAATTTCCATTCTTCCTGCAAGGTTTCTTGGATTAACACCTACCAATATTCCTGCTACATTCACATACACATTAAAATTAGCTTGAAAAGTTTCTTCTACAAAATTATAATTAACTTCAAAATCCGCTGCAACTGCCGCATCGGCTCTATTGTTGCTTTCTGTCATAAACATAAAATCGCCCCGAAGATAAATACGTTCAATACCACCGGTTCGTTCAATAAATTGCGCACCTAGGGTAATTAAGCCATGGTATGCAGAACTACCGCCTGTAGCTCCAATTTTTACCATTACCTTAAAGCCCAAACCGATACTGCCATCCGGCGTATAAGCAGTGCCGGAAGAAGTAGCCCCTGCAGTTGTTGCATTTGGACCTGATGTATTGGTGATATCTGCAAAATTAACAGGGCGTGGTTCACTCATGTGGTACCATGCACCACCACCCAATCCTCTTAAATCTACCCCAGTAAACAAAGTGACACCCGGGCTCCATGTAGCCATAGCGTCTACATACCAATATCTAAAACCTCTAACTTCGCCAAACTGCACTGTAGCTGAAACACTAATGGTTGGTTGCATTTCAACACTTAAATACCCTTTGATTCCTTTTCCATAAACAGGATGACTGTTGTAAAAAGCCAAGGCTCCATTTATGGTCACACAACCCACGCTTCCGCCTATGGCAATGCTATCTAAATTAATACCTGAAAATGTCCATCCCTGCCTTTCCCCAGCAAGTTGCAACTTCCCCAACAACGCAATTTTACCCGTTGCATGAAAGCCGCTACTTTCGCCCGTTAAATTTAAATTTAAACAAAATTCTATTCCAAATCTAGAACCTGGACTTTGGTCAAATTCCATCATACTTGGCCCTTCTCTGCTAGTAATATTAATATCAGAAATACTGAGTGGAAAGCCACCCGCGGAATGTTGTTCGCTGGCAAATGAAAATGCACCCACCGAAATGTACCTAGGTCCTCTGCTGTTTAATGCAAAATGTTCAAAATGAATACCTCTAAACCCCAGACCTTCTATTTGCGCACCCCCTTCTCGGCCTCTGGTTCCACTTATAGAAATATCACCCGATAAATCTGTGGAAGCGCCAAACCCTTCTCTATTGGCAATTATGCTAATTCTAGAAGTAGGCAAAAGCATTAAAGTGCATTCCCAAATTTGGGCTCTAAAAGAATCTTTAGGTTGTATTCTAAACTCAAAAGAAAAATCGCCAGCCGAACTTCTATTTAATGAGGCATTGTATTTTAATTCATCTCTGTCTGAAATGGGCAATCTGATTTCACCACATAAACCTGCGTTTCTAAAATTGTTGCTCACAAAAGACAAGTAAACCGTATCCAATGAGTAAGCCCAGCCATCTAAATTTCCTTCTTCTACGCGTATAATATTCTCAATAGAAAAACGTGCGCTAAATCCAGTGCCATCTATTAAAACATTGGTAATTGAACCACCTAGTCTTCTCGTAGGATCGCTAAAAGTTCTAAATTTGTGTGGCAATCGCACAGCCAATCTTTTTAAGTAAAATCCTTTCCAGTGCGCAGTTTGGTCTCCACCATACCCCTCAGGATAAACCATGCTCGCTGAATTCTGTAAGTCGGAAAAATCCAAATAGGCTTCACTGGCTGTAAATCCCCATTCAGGCAATCCAGCTACTTGAAAATCGTCCATATCCAATCGGCATACCCAATTCCCCATTCTTTGCACTTTTACTTGGAATCTTCCTTGTACTTGCCCAGCGCCAGGGGTGCCATCGGCAGCGTCTGGAACCAATAAATTTCTACCAAATGTTACGGTTCCGCTGATGGCTAGTTCTTTAAATCCGGCACAATCCCAAGAAACGTAAGTACCTGAATCTCTAGGTAGGGTTGGAGATTTTAATGTAAGTCTAATATCATCGGTATAGGCCAGGTCTCTATCCAACGGTAGAAACAATTTGCCTTGGCCCATATTTAGTCCCCCTGGATGAAAACAAATGTCATTTGCCCCTAAAGAAAGCCAACCATGCAATTCGGGAACATCTAAACTAACCAAAGCATTTAATGTAGCCATGGTTGAGGTGAATTTACATCCCATAATGCCTACGGTAAGTCTTTGCCCATCAATGGTATTGTCAATTCCTAGGGGCATTCCCACTGGGTCACTTCCTGCCAATTGGCTGGTAAGTCTACCTGCAGTTGTAATCCATTGGTTAATTTCTTGGCCTTGGGTTTCGCCAATTCCGGTAAAAACACCAGTGGCTCTAGCCAAAGCATCCGGAATTAATGAAGCATTGTCTGTCTCTGTAAAAACATCACCCGAAATCATTTCATTGATGGAATTGATTTGTATTCCTGAAAATGAAACTCTCACAGGTGCATTCATAAATGGCACACGGATATATCCTCTTCCTCTGGCGTTTGTTCCACTCCAAGTAATTTCGGTAAGCGTCATGGTAAATTTGCCTACTTTTATATTGCCTCCAATAACAGAAGTAGCTACTCCTGTTGTGTTTGAAGGCCTGATAGCCTGACAATCGGCTAAACAAGATGGAGGTGTGCTGCGCGGCACATCGGGTACGATTTCAGAACCTGCAGCTCCGATTCTAAATTGCCAAACTGGACCGGTTACATAAGCATTGCTGTTTTCATTGTTGTCTTCTTCCAGCCATTTTACCCTCCAATAATAGTTTCCTGTATCCGCAAGGTTTACTAAATTTTCAACGGCACGGTATATTGAATCATTGAGTAAATTGTTGTTGGCAATGCAGGCATTTAAATCTACATTGGGTGCAAATCTTTTAGAAATGGTTTTCACAATTCTTGTAAAACCAGCATCTCTGGCTACTTCCAATTTATATCTTTCTTCAACTCCGTGATTGTAAAAATTACTAACAGGACGGGAGGAAGTGCCTGAAGAAACGATGGAATAGGAAGGTAAAAAATTGGCGGGAAAATCCGCTGTTTGAAATTTAATGGGGATGTTTCCTGGCGTTTGGTTGGATCTATTTGCCGGCGATTGATTTACTGGAACACCCATACCGGAAATAAATCCATCGTTGCAAGAAACATTTAAAGGTGCGCTTTCTCCAGTACTTCTATGTAAAAAAGAGCCATTTAAATTATAGAGGTATCTCGCGCCTCTTAAAAATTCTTGACCAACAATCGCATTGGATTCATTTACTGGAATGTTTTGACTGGCACTTTCTGCAATGGTCATTCCTGTGGCTCTAGTTTGAGATTCAGCAGGTCCCCAAGGCCAGCGCAACTCATCTGTTCTGCGGTATGCTGAGGCCCCATTTTGGGTTAAATTCAAATCAAAATTAAATCTGTACAATTGATTGTCATAGGGATTAAATCTTACAATAATGGGGAAATAACGCCAAGGAATGTATTCATTGTTTGTAGGAAATAAGGGACTTACCGTAAATCTACCATCTGAGGCACTTCCATAATTAAAAGAACAAGGTACGGAATAACCTCTATTGGCAAAACGCAATTGGCCTGCAGGATCTACAACTTTTATTCTTACAGCATACCTGCGACCTGCTTCCAATGCAGGATTGGCAGATGTATAAACATAGGAAGTTAATGAGGTTACACTATCGGTGAAGAATATTGGGCTAGTGGCACTTTCGAAAGCATCCATGGGATTTCGGTCTATGGGAACCAATTCGATTATTTCAATTACATATCGAATATCAACGGGTACTTCTGGAGGGGCAATCCAAATGAAAGTGAAATTTTGAATGTCTGAAACTGGCAAAGTACCCCCGCAAACTGCACTCCCAATCATAGTGATTTCTGGAGGATTAATAACCCCAATACGCATGGGCGCAGAGCAACCAGAAGGAATAACTGCACTCACCGGTGTTGTATGCCCGCTTGAATTATAATCGTAAGCTGTAATGCATAACTGATAAATTCCTGATGGCAACCTTCTGGTTCTAATCACTTCGTTTCTATCCACTCCTGCTGTGGTAATGCTGTTTTGATCGGGAAATAAATTGTATAAATCATCCGATGTTAGCAACCTTGTTTCGCCAGAGGCAAGCACCAAAGGTTGAGGCGGCTGATAATCAGGAGATGTTGCAACTGAAATTGTACCATCTACAGTTCTAAAAGTACCACCAAGTTTAATGGATTGAGAACTTGCCGAAGTGTTTGAAACGGTAATTAAAACTTTTGTCGGATCAGACGAATAGGTAAACAAATAAGGGTCATAGGGGGGATTTATTGTAACCGATACATTGATTGTTTGGCCATGCATTTTGGCAACTAAGCAAAACAGAAGGGTAACAAATATTTTTTTAGAAAAATAGTATTTTTTTCTCATTGATTTATAGTGTAAATGTATATCTTACCGATGCCCTTTGTTCATTATAGGTATATATCGAAACATTTTTTGTATTGTTGAACAGTGCATTTAGCATCAAACTAAAATTGTGTTTTTTTTGCAAAGTATAATTCAAACCTGCGCCAATATTCGTGATATTTCCATCCAAATTTCCTTGTTTTATTTTTTGCTGAAAAGAAGCATTTGCATTTAAACCCAACTTTGATTTGCCAAAGGTTTTTCTAATATTTACCGATGGCCCTGCAAGTTGGAAAGTGCCACCCGTGTTGTTTACTTGCGTAAAATTTGCATTAACACCCAAATTCACACCTTTTTTACCATCCCCTTTATTTAAACTTGCTGAAAAAACCATGGAATTGCTTTCACTATTTTTTCGGGTTATAATATTATTATCTTGCAACGCTTGCAGTTGCCCATTTATTACAAAATTTGTAGTTTTAGAACCTTTTGTTTTGCTAATTTTAATACTGCCGCCAATGGCCTGATTGATAATGCTGAATAAAATAGAGTCGTTTAATTGTATTCTTCCACTATTCAAATCTGTACCGTAGTTTGAGTAATTTACACTCATTCCAAAATTGGGTTTGGGATTAAAATTTAAAAATACTGAACCTATTTTATTGGTTGTAGTGTTTAATTGGTCTTTTAATAAATTATTGGTTCTAATGCCGTAGCTACCTGTTAAAATTAATCTGTTTTTAAATAGCATAAAGGTAGGGGATATTGTATATTGTTCTAAATCGTTGGCAACATAATAACTGCCTAATGTTTGATATTCAGGATCCACCCTCTTATACTCCGCTTTTATCCGGTACCCTTTTCCACCATAGCCTAACGAAAAATTACCAGCTAAATAGGGTATCGTAGATCGGTTGATTTTAATAATATTTGAATAGGGTTTTATATCCTTTAACTCTGTAATAGAAGAATCTTTATATCTGCTATCTAAAGTAACTACACTCAAGCCAATGTCAATATTTACATCCAATCTTTTAAATAAAAGATAATTGGATTTTAATCCAAGTGCAATGTTTTCCATGGGTTTAATGTTTACGCTATCCGCAACCTTAGCTAAAAAAGTGTCTTGTTTATCTATGGCTCTAAACAAAATGATATCCGTAAAGTTTGGTCCTTTTCCAAAACCTATTTTGGCACCCATACCCCACCGTTCATAGGATGGCAATAAATAACTATATCTACTTCTATTTTCTGGATTTACTGTAACTTTGTTTCTAAACTTCCCATACAATGCCGTAAACCTTATCTTTCCCGGATTTAGTTCTATACCTCCGCCCAAAAATGTAGCCCCCGCTAGAGTGTAATCGCTAAAGTACAAATTTCTCCATCCTGCATGTACCGTTATCCATTTGTAAAAAGGACTGGCTCCATATTTATTGAAGGGTTGCGAAAAACTGCGTTCTTGTTCACTGTAAACAAACGAGAATGGAATGGAAACATCATAGATTTTAAGGGTAGGAGAGCCACTGAGATACCAACTAAAAGGCACCCTGCGCGCGTTAATGCCGTTTTGCTGGGTAAACATACATCCCACACCCAGGCTGCCTCCTTTATCAAATGCCTTGCTTTTGCCAATCTGGCCTAGGTCTTGTGCTCGCCCTTCCTTTATTGCACATAGGATTATGCCGAAAAACCAAAACCAGGCAATTTTGTTTTTACCAATGTTGTAAAATATTTTCAAGTATTTTCCAAAGAAAATATGTTTCCTATTTACCTTCAACTAAAATTGAATATTGAACTAAGATTACTCAATATTTAACCGTTTTGGAACAATATCGGTCATATTCTCTGAGGTATTTTTACGGATGGCTTTTCCTATTTATTTTTTATGCTTAATTTACATCTAACCAGAAAGAGTAGAAGTTTATTTTGTTCTCATTGGTTATTTTGCTTTAATTGGGGTTTATAGCAGATTTTGCAAGGCTTCCCAAAATTCTTTACGTCTTGACCTTGATATGCTAAGTTCTCTGCCGTCTTCCATAATGGCACTTCCAGTTTCACCCTTGATAAGTTTCGATACAAAATCCACGTTCACAATGGATGATTGGTGTATGCGAACAAAATTGGCTAAGCTTAGCGTTTTTTCGAATTCCCCAATGTTTTTGCTTACCATTTTGGTCTTTCCACCAAAAAGATGAAACGTGGTATAATTCTTATCTGCTAGGCAGTACATTACCTGCTTTAAGGGTACAAACTCAAGACCAGTACTGTCCGAAAGGGCTATCTTTTGAGGTGGATTTGCAGCCTGAATGTGCAGTTTTTTTTCTACAACCTTAGAAATGGCTCTTTTTAATTCTTCTAAACCTGCAGGTTTTAATAGATAATCAATGACATTAAGTTTATACGCCGTTAATGCATATTCTGCATAGGCAGTCGTAAATACCACCTCAAAATTAAATTTCCCCAAATTTTCCAAAAACGCAATTCCAGTCATTTCTGGCATTTCAATATCCAGAAAAAGCAAATCTATTTGGTTGTGTTTCAAATATTCCACCGCATCCATGGGATTTTGAAAAGCATTGACAATTATAATTTCAGGGCAATGTCTTTCTAAATCAACCCTAATCGATGAAATGGCCAATGATTCATCATCCAATATTAAGGTACGTAAAGCCATCTATTTATGCCGGCAAATATAACAAAATTAGCCGAATAAGGAGCAGGATTCCGGAGATAATTCGGGTTTAAGAATTCTTTGAAATTTACCTTTTTTTTTTGCTTAAATTACCCACCAATAGAAAAATGGATCACGGTTTTGGGTTTAAAAAGGGTCGACAATTCTAAGCCGCAGCATTGGATAAAAAAAGATCTATGCGTAACTTTTGAGGAATGTGAATATTGTTTTTAATCTTCATTCATTTAAAACAATTTTTTTACCGCGATAGTTTACCAATTCACCGTTAGCAGATGTTCCTGAAAACTGAAAATGGTACACTCCTGCAGGCACTTCTATGCCGTTGTTTTGTGTGCTTTGAAAAATCAATCGGCCATAGGTTTCGAAAATTTGAATCATCTTAAATGTTTCTGTATTGTTAAGTATTTTAAATTTATTTGTGACTGTAAATTGTTCTTTTTTAATTGTATTGGAGTGATTTATTTCTTTTTTTATTACAAAGAGGTTTTTATAAAAAGTATCTGCGCAATTGTGACTCGAATTTGCTGCCAATTGAACCGTATAAGTCTCAACTGTATCGGGGTAAAAGATTTGGGGTTCAGAAAGGATACTCAAATTGGCCCTACCCAAAAGGTTGAAATTCCATTGGTAATCCAACCATTCCCAAGGATAAATTGTTGAATTGTTCTTTACCGTAAAATGAGGTAAATCTATGGTTGCAGAGTCTTTAGGCGTGGTGGTAAAAATAGCTATTGGTTTTGGAAAGATCGTAAGTTGCGTTTGAATGGAGTTTTCACAGCCTGTGGAAGCGTTTTTTGCCAAAAAATACCAAATCCCAATTTGTTTAGTGGGAAAATAGCGCGCATTTCATTTTGGCAATAGGTCTGCGATTGTATGGTAAATTGCGGATTCCCTTTCATTGTTCGTGTGGGCAACGGTATCTCCATTTTAATAAAAGGGTTAAAATTAAAATTCAACCCATCTTGTTCTTCAATTCTTGCAATTTTAATAAAGCGTCAATTGGAGACAATGTGTTCAAATCTGTGTTTTTTAGAATCTCGCGCACCAGTTTCATGGCAGGGTCATCGGTGGGGAACATGCTCATTTGAAAAATAGGGGATGGTGCTGTGTTTTTCATGGTTTCCCTGCCAGATATTTTTGCCCTATCCGATTCAAGGTTGTGCAATATTTCGCTGGCTCGTAATAAAACCTTGTTGGGTATACCCGCCATTTGGGCCACGTGGATACCAAAACTGTGTTCGCTGCCGCCTGGTTTTAATTTTCGCAGGAATATGATACGGTTGGCTTGTTCTTTGGTTGCAATATGGAAGTTTCGAACGCCTTCCAATTTGCTTTCCAATTCATTCAGCTCGTGGTAATGGGTTGCAAATAGGGTTTTGGGTTTGGTGGTGTGGCTTTGCAAATATTCGGCAATGCTCCAAGCCAATGAAACCCCGTCGTAAGTACTAGTGCCGCGTCCAATTTCATCCAACAATATCAAACTTCGTTCACTTAAATTGTTAAGAATACTTGCGGTTTCAAGCATTTCCACCATAAAAGTACTTTCACCCAAGCTGATATTGTCGCTTGCTCCAACCCGGGTATATATTTTATCTACAATGCCAATATGCGCTTTGGTACACGGAACAAAACTGCCAATTTGGGCCATAATTACGGTTAAAGCAGTTTGCCGCAAAACTGCACTTTTACCACTCATGTTGGGTCCTGTCAAAATAACAATGCGTTGCTCGCGTTCGTCCAAATAAATATCATTGGGGATATAGCTTTCGTCGGGTGGTAATTGTTTTTCTATTACCGGATGCCTGCAACCATCTAACTCCAATAATAAACTGTCGTCCATAAAGGGCCTAACATACCCACATTCTTCTGCCAGTGAGGCAAAACCAATCAAACAATCTAGTTTCGATAAAATGCGTGCGTTGGTTTGAATTTGGGGTACAAATTCGGCAAGCCATAGCAGAAATGCCTCCCAAAGACCTTGTTCCACGCCGCTGATTCTCTCCTCGGCATTCAGTATTTTTTCTTCGTATTCTTTTAATTCAGGGGTTATGTATCTTTCAGCACCTGTTAATGTTTGTTTGCGGATCCATTCTTCCGGTACTCTATTTTTATGTGCATTGGTAACTTCTAAGTAATAGCCAAACACATTGTTAAATCCTATTTTCAAACTGGTAATGCCCGTTTTTTTGCTTTCCCTGTTCTGAACTTCCAACAAATAATCTTTCCCACTAAAAGCGATAGCTCTTAGCTGATCCAATTCAGCATCTATGCCCTCTTTAATTACATTTCCTTTGTGTAACAGGACAGGTGCATCGTCGTTTATGGTTGACGCGATGCGTTGTATTATTTCGGTACAAGGATGTATTTTTCCGGTAATTTCTTGCACAGATGTGTTTTCGCTGTGGCCAATTTGCTTCTTAATTTCAGAAGCGGCTTGAAGACTTCGACCCAATTGCAAGACTTCTCTCGGTCCAATGCGATTTAAGGCAACTTTAGATACAATACGTTGCAAATCACCCACTGATTTTAACAGTTCAGCGCAAGATTTGGAAACGTCCGAATTTTCTGTAAACCATTGCACTGCATCGTGCCGTTCATTTATGGGTTCTATATTTTTCAGTGGCATTACCAACCAATGGTTTAGCATTCTGCTCCCCATCGGAGTTTGGGTTCTGTCAATTACATCAAAAAGGGAAACTCCACCAGGGAAAATAGACCTTGTAAGTTCTAAATTGCGAACAGTAAATCCGTCCAACCATACATATTCACTTTCATCTAATCTACTGATGTTGTTGATATGGTCTATTTGGGTGTGATGGGTTACTTCTAAGTATTGCAACGCAGCGCCAGAGGCGATAATAGATTCTTTTAAGTCAGAAATACCAAAACCTTTTAGAGAGGAAGATTTAAATTGGCGGCACAATTTTTCAGTACAATATTCTTCTTGGTAAATCCAATCTTCTACAGGCATAGCCGGAGTAATTTTCCCTAAAAGATTTTGGGCTTGTAGCAATTGATTTTTAGGGCAAAGAAGTTCAGCCGGTTTAAGGCCATTGGCTAATTTTTGAATTTCCGCGTCATCCCCAATGGTGGTTAAAAATTCACCCGTACTAATGTCTAAAAATGCAATGCCGTGTTGTTTTTCGCCAAAATATACAGAGCACAAATAATTGCTTTGTCTGGCTTCCAGTACTTTGTCGTTGAAATTTACACCTGGGGTAACCAATTCTGTGACCCCCCTTTTTACAATGGTTTTGGTAAGTTTTGGGTCTTCAAGCTGGTCGCAGATGGCTACCCGATAACCAGCCCTTACCAATCGAGGAAGATAATTGTCTAAAGAGTGGTGTGGAAAACCTGCCAAATCCATGTGCGATGCAGCACCATTGCTTCTTTTTGTGAGAACTATACCCAAAACTTTGGATGCTATTTTTGCATCTTCGTCAAAAGTTTCATAAAAATCGCCGACCCGAAACAACAGCAAAGCACCAGGGTATTTAGCCTTGATGCCATTGTATTGCTTCATTAGCGGAGTTTCTCCGCCAGTCTTAGGCAGGTTTTCTTTTGGCACAGCACACATAAATATTGAAAATATAGGGCATGCAATTTATATCCAATTCTACAGATTGCATCAACATTTTGCCAACGCAGCAAAAGCCAATTTTCAGGATTATGAATGAATGCTTTTTTTCTTATAATTTTGATGGATCCGTGCCCGCAGGGTCTCCGTTGGAATTGGTTCCGCCATTTTTAGGGTTTAGTCTTTTTCTCCCAAAGGTTACATTCATTCCGAAACGCCAACTGAACGTGCGTGAGGTAGTAATCATAATTGGAAACAATACATTGTCCATAACGGAATATATCTGAAATGCGCCGGCATTTACAGATGCGCCTAAACCCACATTTAAAAAACTGCGATTGTACATGGTATTGCTTACATTTAAGCTCAAAGCTTTCCCAAGTTTGTAATTTGCATTTAATGTCAATGCGGGATAGAATCGTTTGTTGTAAAAATCGCCATAAAACAATGCACCTGCAATCCATCGTTTGCTCAATTGATAATTGGCGCCAATAAAGAATTCAGCACTTAAACCAGAGTTGAAACTTTGATTTTGAAAGGTGTCTACTTTAAAAATCTTTAACAAAGAGTCACCTACATTTTGAAAATATTGGTTAAAATCAGTGTTGGTATCGGAACTCTTAATGTGCACTCCATCAAACCTATATTTGGCATTTGGGTTGCGGCTGCGTATACTTATGGTATTTTGTTTCCAGTGTATAAAACCCATATCAAGGATGCTCGCATTCACACTCAGTTTGTCTGTAACCTTGTATTTGGCACCTAAGTCAAATGCAATTCCAGTATTTTGTGTTTTGAAGAAATTACTAGGTTGAGGATCAAAGGTTTGATTCGAATCAGTAGAAATAAATTTACCCAAAGAACTGGCCATGCGCACGTTGAGGTTGGCCCCCACCAAATAACTAAAATCATTCGGATCGGTTGTGATATTTATATTTGCAGATTTGGTTTCTAAAATATTCATGCCCTGCAAATATTTAATTCGTCCTCCGAAAGTGAGTTTGTCGCTAAAATTTAATGCGTATCCAATAGCGTATTCTCGATAATGAATGGCACTCGTTTTAAAATCAAAATTAAAGGTCTCTCCAAGGTTAGAACCCCCATTCCCATCTATGATAAAGCGCAGTAAATCTTTTGGAATACTCATTCTAAATTGAACTTTCTCTTGAACGGATAAATGAAAATAATGTTTTTTTAAGAGTTTGAATCCACCACTTAACCAACTAATTTCTGATTTTACTGCAATGTAATTGTTTTTGCTAAGTACATCCAATAGTTTATTCAAATTTAACACATTGGTATCTGCATTTATGGGTTCCATAGCATCAAAGACTTTGTTTAAATTAAATGCGCCATTTGTAAAATGCAAATAGGTACTGTTCATTGCTGGCACGCCTATATGCCATTTGCAATCTGGCACCAACGCCGGATTTAATAAATTGCTTTGGGGAATAGAAGGCATATTGTACAACGTGAAGTTTTGTTGTGCCTTCGCTATTCCGCAAAATAGAATAAATAAACATAATAATTTAAAATTTTTCATGGATACTTAATTTGCTGTGAATTCCCATTTTCAATTTTAAATGTTGCAAGTTTGTAATCTTCACAGGGACTGAACTACCCGCATTTTTGGAGGTATTTACATAGGCTTTAATCCATAATTTTTTAGCCGTTTTTATTTTCTCTATTTTGAGGCGGTCCATGGTAATGTCATATTGCTCTATACTTGTCGAGACAACCGTTCCAGTTGCATCTACAATAGCTCCATTGATAAAATTTCGATACGGTTTGAATAATGAATCTAGGATAACATTATTGCTATCCATAAAATAGCCTTGTATTCCAATGGTTGTTGGAATACCGTTGTCTATATTCATGCGCAAAACAATCCATTCAATAAGGTCTATTTCATTGCCAAGACCCAAATTAAAATCAGAAGTGTCGTTCAATACAAGGTCAACTGCAGTTCCCAAAAAAGGCAATTCAGTAATTACTTTCACCGTTACTTTAGACTCGGCAGTTAAAAAATTGCGTTGTGTTTTACCGCCAGAATTGCCAGTAACTGTAAAATCGTAATTGATCATTTTTGGTTTTTTATCGATTACAACTTTAAAATTGCTGTTGTTTTTATCTAGTAAAATAGAATCGGTGATACTTTTTCCAATGTTATTTAAGGCCAATGCTGGAAAACTTTTTGTAGCAGGATAGCCTGTAATATTTGTAGATGTGCCATTTGCGCTGCCAGATAAACCAAAAGTACTGAATAACAAAGGAAATCCAGTTTCATTTGTTACCCTAAACTTAAACCGCGGATCTGCAAAGTTGTAGGAACCGGTTTTTAAATTGGCAGAAAAAATTTGCAATTCCAATGAATCTGCTGCTGTTATAAGGTTCAAATTATCTCCAAAATAACCGTAAACACGGTTGAATTGCTGATTCTTTAAATCTATATCGACTTGGAAATTATTACTCCCTGTAAAACCATTTCCGGAATTCGTATACGATATGTCTATTTTTCCAGGTAGATAACTGTAGCCCAATCCGCCTGAGGAAAGGTTAAACTTGTAACCAATGAGGTTAAAATATTTGGAAATGTTTTGCTGGTTGGCACTGAATGAAAAAGTGAATTTTGCAGGTGCACCATTTAATTTTAATTGGGGAATTGTAATTACAGCATTGCCGGCATGTGCATAATTGTTGTTAAACGAAATATTCAATTCACCGTTCGCATAAGCGACAGAATCTATTTCTACGCCTGGACTTGTATAGTTAAATGAAAAGTTTCGCGTGAGGGTAACATTGTTAGACCCTGTAAGTGAATTTGCCTCGCCTAAGCTCAATACATCTGTAAAATTGTGAGATTGGTTTTGCAGAGGAACCAATTGATTTCCAGATTTGGAAATTTCAGATGTCGCAAACTCTAAATAAATCAATCCGTCAGCATAGGTATTAACCCCAGCAAGACTCCCCACCAATTCTACAGCATCATTTAGAGCTAAGTCTGCATTTAAAATAGGAGCTGCATAGGTTCCTGTCCATTTTGCTCCGTGCAATTTATCTATTTTGTCGGCTGCTTTTTTTATACAACCTGTGAAAGCGAACGGAAGAAAAATCCACAATAGTTTTTTCATATTTGATTTTTTACAAGGTTACGACAATTATTTGGGTTTATTGTCGGGATACAAATAAACGAGTGCACAAATAAAAACCAAATTTTTAAAGATGTACTGGCCTACAATGCTAAATCCAAAGGGAGGATTTGTAAAGCATATCTCAGTAAAAAAGAACAAAGGGGTGAAAGTAAAAACCATGTGCACAAGCGCAGAACCTATTACAATTTTGGGTTTAAAATTGAGAACAAGCCCTATTCCTATGCATACTTCCCATCCTGCTAGCAAGAGAATTGTTAGATTGCTGGGTAAGATGCCAAACATCAAATGGTTTATAGTTCCTTTGGCCAAACTTTCGGCTGGACTAAAGCTTGGAAAAAACTTGAGAGCACCAAACCAAACATAACAAATGGCCAGACTCAAACGCATGAACAGAGATAAATGGGCTTTTAAAAAACGAATCATCTCCTACAAAGGTAAAATCTTTAGAAATAAATTGCAAAGTTTGAACTACAAAGTATATTTCGATTTGCGGTTTTAGATGCATACCAGAAAATTGAATTTTGATTTTTGATTCATATATTCTAGATTCGCTAAATATTAACCTATGAAAAATGCAAGAAGCCTATCCAAACTGTCTATTTTAAGCGCCGTAACCTTTCTATTTGTTACATCGTGCAAAAGAGAAATTAAACCCTTTGTTTCAACCACTGCAAATGCCCAAGCTTTGGTGGAACCTGTTTTGCTTAGCGGTATTCCAGGGAGTAATTATGTTCCAAATCAACTGCTAATGAAGTTTAAATTAGGAACCAACCCCGAAATAATGAACCAATTCTTTGTAAGAATAGGAGCAACATTGAATGAGAAAATTCTGACTCATGCAATGATCAGTGCCGGAGATCTAAATGGTGTCTATCTGCTCAATGTGCAACAAGAGGTTTATCAAGTTATAGAAAGGTTAAAAACCATGCAAGAAGTGGCCTATGCGGAACCAAATTTTATATATTCTCATTTTGCCACATCTAACGATGGTTATTTTACGGGTGGCAATTTATGGGGCATGTACAGTGCAAGTTCTAGCCCATCAAACGGATATGGTTCTGGCGCCGCAGATGCTTGGGCCAATGGACATACTGGGTCTGCTGATGTGTATGTTGGGGTTATTGACGAAGGTATGATGTATTCCCATGAAGACATTAAAGGCAACCATTGGGTGAATGCAAAAGAAAATCCCACCAACCGAAAGGATGATGATGGCAACGGTTATAAAGACGATATATATGGTTGGGATTTTGATGGGAATAACAATACGACTTTTGATGGAACTGCGGATGACCATGGAACTCATGTTTCTGGTACCATTGGTGGAATAGGTGGAAATGGAAAAGGCGTTGCTGGCGTTAATTGGAGTATAAAAATGATAAGTGCTAAGTTTTTGGGTGCGTCAGGCGGCACTACGGCAAATGCGATTAAAGCGGTTGACTATTTAACGGATTTAAAAACGCGTCAAAGTTTAAACATTGTTGCTACAAACAATTCTTGGGGCGGGGGTGGATTTTCACAATCCCTTAAGGATGCAATTGATAGGGGTGGAGCAAAAGAAATTTTATTTATTTGTGCTGCGGGTAATAGCACTTTGAATATTGATGTTACCCCAAGTTATCCGGCTAGCTATACAAGTTCTTGCATTATTTCAGTAGCCGCAATTACCTCTTCAGGGGGGTTGGCTAGTTATTCAAACTATGGCAGTATTTCTGTAGATTTAGGAGCTCCAGGCAGTGGTATATATTCTACCATTCCTGCAAGCAAAACGGCATCAACATATAGCTCTTATAGCGGCACGTCTATGGCCACACCGCATGTTACAGGTGCGGCAGCTCTGTATGCATCCATAAATCCCACAGCAACTGCTTCAGACATTAAAAGCGCTATTTTAAATGCTGTAATTTCAAATTCCAACTTAACAGGTAAATGTGGAACGGGCGGAAATTTATTTGTAGGTGGATTTTAAATAATATTTCTTTGAATGAAGGGAAATGGCTACTCAAAAGGTAGCCTTTCTTTTTTTGTTAAATTTTTGTGCTAATTTTGACCCGTGCTGCAGAAATTGAAACTGAGTGAATTAAATCGCCTAGATACCGAAGGTTTCAAAAAAGCAACAAAACTTCCATTCACGGTAGTTTTAGACAATGTTAGAAGTATGCACAATGTAGGTTCTGTATTTCGCACTAGTGACGCTTTTAGGTGTGAAAAATTGGTACTATGCGGCATTACTGCAACGCCACCGCATAGAGAAATTACCAAAACTGCCATTGGAGCCGATAAAAGTGTAGACTGGGTTTATTCCCAATCCACTCTGGAATATTTGGTTCGGTTGAAGCATGCTGGATATACAATTTATGGCATCGAGCAGGTTACCAATTCGCAGGCTTTACAAGACACAAAATGGCCAGGTGGAAAAGTTGCTTTCGTGTTTGGCAATGAAATTGATGGTATTAGCCAAGAAGTTATAGAAATTTGCGACGCATGTATAGAAATTCCACAAGTTGGTACAAAACATTCATTGAACATATCTGTCGCGGCTGGCATCGTGCTATGGGAATATGCAAGGGTGCATTTGTCGCAATTGCAGTCTTAATATTTTCAATAGTCCCGAAATCCGCCCGCGCCCAGGCTAAGGATTATGCAAGTTTGTGCGATATGGAACAGACGCGTTTGGATTTGTTGGACGGAAAAAAGGATTCAGCCATCGTTTTTAGCACCGTAGCCCAAAAAAAACGCGGAAAAGAAATTTATTTTTCCAGGATTGATAGAATTCAACTGAATTTGAAGGCTGGCAGCATTCCCAAAACAGAACAAGAATTTTTTTATGCCAATTTGCTTTCCGTGCTTCAAGGTTTGAATAGAAACAATTTGAGGTATTTGGCTTATTTCGATCATTTTTTTGGCATGGTAGAATCGTTGAGCAGCAATTTGGGCGGCCAAAAAGATATGGAATTGCTAAAAAACAATGTGCCATTCGCACTGGATTGCATTCCCTATTTCGTAAAAAGAGCCCATGCCAAGGATGTAATGATTTTTGCGGCAACCAAAAAGCCTTATGATGTACTGACCAAATACAAAGATTATTCAGGGGAGAAATGGTTTTTAGACGTCCTAGAAACGGTTTCCAGAAATGACCCCAACGCCATAAAACAATATTTTGGATCTCAACATACGGTAAATTTTGCCCTAAAAACATCCAAAGATCCTGTGGTATTAAAACTGTATGATATCTATTACGAATATGGGAGAACCAGCAGTTGTTTTACCAACATTGATTTGGTGTATAACAACAAACTCAGCATAGAAGAAAGCGAAACGTTGGTACAAAGCGAAAGCCTATGGTTCAATAAATTGTGCGAATTAAGACGCAATCCCAAAATTTTGGGTAGCTATTCTGTAGACCAGGAAATGGGGTTTCATGCCTTGAAAGAAGTGCGAAATGTGAATTTGTTGCATGACGAAAAAGATGAAAAGAGATTTGCTTCTCTGCAAAAAAATACAGCAGAAGAGCTCTACAATTTAATGGTTTATAGCAAGGATGAGATTTTTACATCCTCCTTTTTGGGCATGTTCAAACGCATGATGCAGCGCAGGAATGACAGCAGTATGTATGTATTTTTTGAAAAAGTGGGATTCAATAAATTTCGCACGTTTGTCCAAATGTGTGCAGGGTATAATACCATGCAAAAATTGTTAAACACCATGACAAAACCGGAACAAAACCAATTGTTGGATGAAATTGTAAAGGAATTGGAAAAAACGGGTGGCAATTTAGGTCCCGCAGTGGAAGTTGCAGATATTTATGGCAGCATCACAGATTCAATCTTGCGCATTACAATGGCAGATAAATTGGGCAAAGAGTTGACAAGGTGTTTTTTGGAAGGCAACAATTATGGTGCCCGGTTGTACGGGCTTTTGTTTAAATTGGCCGGCAGAGATCCTGAAGCCATCACAGGCAAATCCATAAATTTCGACATTCCAGTGTTGGATAAAGTAGATAGAGATTTACTTTTTCCAGATCAAAAAAATGTTCAACAACATGTGTTTTTTGACGATGAAGATGGAGAAAAGGCCTTTGCTAGCTTCCTGTACAATTTTAAAACGGATAAAAATTATAAAATTACCGACGGTGTAAATTATATTAAAATCGAAACCATTGTAGGCAAAAAAATTATCCTTTACTGCAACAAACCCAAATCTGAAAATGGTTTAGAATCTTTGCGTAAGTTATTCGAAAGTAGCAATCGATATCCCGACATTGTGGTGCACCGTGGGCACAGTTACCATTTATCTACCACCATTGAATTGTTAACCAACAATGCAAAAGTTGCTGTGCTTGGAAGTTGTGGCGGCTATTTAAATATTTCAAAAATATTAGACAACGCCTCCGATGCGCAAATTGTGAGTAGCAAGCAAGTGGGTACATGGACTGTAAACGATATTTTATTGAAACAAATGTGCGAAATGATGCGAACTGGCACAGGCGAAATTGATTGGAAAAAGTTATGGACAGGGCTAGATGTGAAATTGAAAACCAATGACAAATGGAAAGATTACATTCCGCCTTATCAGAATTTGGGCGTCCGTTTTGTGAAAGCTTTTGAACGTATTTAAAATGTACAAAATTGCTATTTTATTTCTGGTTATTTTATTAGGTTGCAGTCAAAAAAAAATTCCTAAATTAATTCATACCCCCACGGGAATAGATAGCATACAAAATTGGGAAACGCTAAAAAGAAGACAAGCTTTTCAACCCAATAAAATCGCATTTTGTTTTATATCCTATGATAAAGAATGCCCACTTTGCAAATATTACAGTTCAGTAATTCGTAAAATTGCCGATACGTTTAATACCAAAGGAATTCAGTTTGTGTTGCTTCATTTAACTGAATTTAAGGATTCTAATAATTTATGGGATTCAAAATCAATCCAAAAATTGTGGGATAAAGAAAAAGTTTTCATCAATATACTGGATATGACTGTAACACCTGAAGTTGTGCTGGTTGGAAAAAATGGAGAAATTATATATCGGGGTAAAATTGACGACAGGGCGATGGATTCCAATAGGCATAAATTAAATGCGATTTCTTTTTATTTGAAGGATGTATTGTGGGATATTTGTAACGGAAAAAAAGGGAAACACATTTATACAAAAGCGTCGGGATGTTATATTGAAAAACCGTAAGGCAAATATTACAATTTTAACCTTTGTTGCAGTTAGCATGGGCATAGTACTCTCATGTTGCCAAGGGAATTCTGCGAATGCTATAAAAAAGCCTACATTCACCGAACATATAGCACCCATCATTCACAAACATTGTTCAGGTTGCCACAGGGAAGGAGGGGTGGCTCCATTTTCTCTAATAACCTATGAGCAAGTGAAGAAAAAAGCCAAAACGATTGCCAAAGTCACAAAAAACAGATTTATGCCACCGTGGCCCGCGGACCCGAAATATTCGCATTTTATAGGTGAAAATTTTCTGTCGGAAATAGAATTGGAAACCATTCAAAATTGGGTAATTCAGAAAACACCAGAGGGCAATAAGGGCAAACTTGCGGCATACGCACCGCCCAATTGGCAAAGCAATATTGGCAAACCCGACCTTGTTTTGGCTTTGGACACAGTTCAGCTTTATCCAGATTTTCGAGATCGCTTTTTTTTAATGAAAATTGCAGGTCTAATTCCCAGTGATACTTGGGTAAGAGCTGTCGAATTTGTTGCGGGCACCCAAGACCAAGTGCATCATTTTAATGGGCATTTGTTGTTATATGACTTCAATGCCAAGAAAAATATTTTCGAGGGTATGAAAAGAACTGAAATAAGCAATGGCGAATATGACCAAGATTTTGGTCATTTAAAATTGCAAAACGACGATGGCAGTTACCCTCTAAGAATTCATTCTGCGGTAAATTATTTGCCTGGTGTAATGGGCACAGCGTACCCAAATGGTATAGGCACTTTCAGGTTGACGCGCAAGTTCGCTTTTGTTGGTAATGACATGCATTTTGGGCCAGGAGATCAAAAAACGGTAGATCATAGTTATATCAATGTATTTTATTCTAAAACGCCGCCAAGCAGAGAAGTTGCCGAAATAATGCTAGGCACCAATGGCGTTTCCGAAATTGTACCTCCCTTAAAAATTCTGCCCAATACAGAGAGTAAGCATGTAACCAAATTTTTGGTACCCAAAGACATTTCGGTGCTTACCATAAATCCACATTTGCATTTGTTGGGAAAATCTTTTTTAGCTTACGCCATAAAGCCAAACGGGGATACCGTTAAATTGATCCGCATCGCTGCTTGGGACTTTCGTTGGCAGTATTTTTACACTTTCACCAAAATGGTACCTATCCCCAAAGGCAGCACCATATTTGCAGAAGCCACTTTTGACAATACAGCAAACAACCCCAATAACCCTAACAATCCACCTAAAATAGTGGGTGAAAGACTGGAATATGGCGGAGCCAGCATGCGCGCCGCGGATGAGATGTTTCAATTTATCATCACATACTCAATCTACCAAAAAGGCGATGAGAATGTGAGTTTGGAAAGATAAATGAATTATTTTCGCCCCATGTTTCAAATCCATCTTGTAAATAGTGGCACTGATATCAGCGATTTTCATGCAGTTGCAGATTTAGTCTATGCGGATGATCCAGAATATATTTATCCGCTTTACAATGATATAGAGGAAGTGTTTGACTCCAAAAAAAATCCAGCATTTATAGAGGGTGAAGCCATTCGATTTTTATTAAAAGAAAATGGCAAGTCTGTAGCCAGAAGTGCAGTTTTTTATCAAAACCGACCCGATGGTTCTAAAATGGGTGGGTTGGGTTTCTTTGAATGTATTCCAAATCCGATCGCGGCTTTTGCGGTCTTTGATTTTTGTGTTGCTTGGCTAAAAGATAAAGGGTGCAGTTACATGGATGGCCCTGTTAATTTTGGGGATAGAGATAGTTTTTGGGGTTTGCTCGTAGAATGCCATACTTATCCATCGTATAGAGAAAATTACCAACCCAAATATTACCGCGCGTTTTTCGAAGATTTCGGTTTTGAAAAAATTATTGAACAGAGTACATCCGATATTACAGAAACGGAATTCAATCTCGAAAGGTTCGGCAAGCTGGCAAGCCGGGTTCTCCAAAATCCCAAATACAGCTTTAGGCTTTTGGACTTTAAACAAATAGATAAGTTTGCACAAGATTTTGTTTCTATCTACAATCAAGCATGGCATCACCATGAGGATTTTAAACCATTGACACTGGAAAAAATGCAAGATCGGTTGAAGCAGATTAAGCCCGCCATTGACCCAGATTATGCCATTTTTGCCTATGCCGATGAAAAACCCATAGGTTTTTACATTAGTATTTTGGAAGTGAACCAAGTCTTTAAAAGATTTAAAGGCAAATTGAATTTATGGAACAAATTACAATTCCTGTATTACCGAAGGTTTATCAATAAAGTACGCGGTATTGTTTTTGGCGTAATCCCAGAATACCACAATTTGGGCATTGAAACGGGTATGATTATGAAATTTCACGACAGTTTTAAGTTGTCAAGCGGACGAATAAAGGTGGCAGAATTGGCCTGGATTGGCGACTTTAATGCAAAAATGCTGAGCATGTTAAAATCTTTAGGCGCCCGCACCACTAAGGTTCACTTCACATATAGAAAAAATTTCAATTAATTTTTTGTTCTTAATTGAGGAAAACTTACCTTTGCAGTCCCGTTAACAAAACGGGTCGTTCTAAAACCCACTCGCAAGAGTTAAAATTTGATTCCGTATCTCAGTCCCAAAGACTTCTTAAGTCTGTAAGACTTAGAATCTCGAGGGTTCACGACAATCTAATTTGCCCAAAGCATATAAGATTCGTCGGGATTGGCAGAGTAAAGAATCACCCGTTCTGAAAATAACTCGCAAGAGTGAAAATGTTCTCGTAATGAGAAAAATATGATTCCGTAGCTCAGTTGGTAGAGCAATACACTTTTAATGTATGGGTCCTGGGTTCGAGTCCCAGCGGGATCACCAATTAATTTCAGCATTCATATCTAAATGCCTCATAATCAACGTTATGAGGCATTTTCATTTTCAGGATTTCTCAGTTTAGCTCCGTTTTGGCATAGTTTTGTTACACCAATTTTTAACCAAGGCAAAAGTTTCCGATGGTAACATACAGAATTACAGACACTTATACAAAAGAGGATTCATCTTAGAGGCTACGAAATCGTTTAAAAACTTGGATATACTCGTCCAAGGCAGGTAATAATGAACACTTATTCGCTATATAACCTTGAATTCCAATAACTTTTTATATTGTTTTGCGATTTGGGATTATTATACTATTATTGCCAAAACAATCCATTATTTTACTTTAAAAATCTATGCTAAAAAAATTCAATATGCCAGAACTAGTCATTCTAGCAACGATAGTAGCCCTAATTTTTATTTCTGAGTACTATTATCTTTTTTTAAATGATCCTATGAGAGCTATTTTTATTGGATTATGGCCGCCAACAATGATTGGTTTGCTGATATATATAAACTTGAAGAAAAAACAATAAGGGCTATGGACAATCTTGATATAATCTTACTAACCGTTTTAGTTGTCATTTCTTATGTTGCTTTTATCGGTTTAACGGCTAGAGAATTTAATAAAATGTCTAAAAACTCGGATCAATTGGGAAAAGAAAAAGGCACTGATCCAAATTAAACGAAATCAACAACTTCATTTTTTTATATTACTGTGCGATATTTATGTAATTTAATTTTTTTAAATTACAAATGTAGTGACTATAAATGGGCCAAAAAAAAGACCCTTAATTGTCCTCTGAACAAAACGTTTTCTGAAGGCTTTTACATCGGAATATTTGGTAACATCTTACAAATGAAATTCATTGAAGTTACAGACGTCACTGCCACGATGACAGCGACTAAAGGCAATTATCGCAGCAAAGCCTATTTTACACCAATTTTTAACCAAGGCAAAAGTTTCCGATGGTAACATACAGAATTACAGACACTTAAATAAAAGCAGATACGTCCCAGCAGGATCACAACAAAAAAACACGCTGCAAGCGTGTTTTTTTGTTTAAAAGGTGCCCCCAACAGGCGGTATAATTTAATTGCTTTAAAAATTATCCAAAATGAATCTTATTTTTCAAAATGATAGATTCAATAAATACATTACATTGCAGCATCAAAATACACTTCCATGAATGAATATTTTCCTATGGTTATTAAAGTAAAACAGTTTTTCGCAACGGGCAAAACCTTGTCTGTTGAATTTCGTAAACAGCAACTGCTAGGGTTAAAGCAGGCGATTTTGAAAAATGAGGAGAACATTTACCAAGCCTTATTTTCCGACTTAAAGAAAAGCAAAGAAGAGGCTTGGATTACCGAAATTGGTTTTGTTTTAAATGAAATAAACGTTGCACTGAAAAATTTAGATCACTGGGCAAAATCCAAGAAGGTGAGTACCAATTTAATCAACCTTCCATCTTCTAGTTCAGTGCATTCCGAACCCATTGGTGCGGTTTTGGTTATCGCCCCTTGGAATTATCCTTTTCAATTGCTGTTTGCTCCGCTTGTAGGTGCCATTGCGGCAGGTAATTGTTGTGTACTCAAGCCTAGTGAATTGGCTCCCCATACATCGGCCATAATGCATAAAATAATTGAGGCAGCTTTTCCGAAAGAGTATGTTTTGTTGCTCGAAGGGGAAGGGCATGAGCTAATTCCAAATCTGATCCATGCGGATTTGGTAGATTGTGTTTTTTTTACCGGTAGTTCTAAAATTGGCAAGCTAGTTTACAACATGGCTGCCGAGCATTTGTTGCCCGTTACTTTAGAGTTGGGTGGCAAAAGTCCTTGTGTAATTGATGCAAGTGCAGATATAAAAATTGCCGCCAAACGCATTGCCATTGCCAAATTTAGCAATTGTGGTCAAATGTGCGTAGCTCCAGATTATTTGCTGGTTCACAGCAGTGTAAAAGAGCTTTTTATAAAAGAAATTATACATTGTATAAAATTATTTTTTGGTGAAAATGATTCCAACAATTATCAATATGGTAAAATTATCAATGAAAAACATTTCGACCGTTTGGCGGGCTTTTTGAAAAGTGGGAACGTTTTGCACGGCGGCAATACAAATAGAGAAACGCTGTATTTTGAACCCACGGTTTTGGATGCTGTAGATTTAAATAGTGAACTGATGCAAGAAGAAATTTTTGGGCCAATACTCCCGATTATTTCTTATTTAGCGGATGAAGAAGCCATGTTATTGATTAAAAAACACCCAAATCCTTTGGCTTTTTATATTTTTTCTGCTTTCAGTGAATCACAAAAAACATGGTTAAAAAATGTGCCATCTGGCGGGGCCTGCATTAACAATGCAAGTTGGCATCTCACCAATCCCAATTTGCCTTTCGGCGGAAGGGGATTTAGCGGAATTGGCAAATACCATGGTCAATTTTCTTTTCAAACGTTCAGTCATTTTAAGGCCATATTAAAAACGCCCACTTGGTTCGATCCTGCTTTTAAATACCCACCATTTAAAGGAAAGTTGAAATGGTTTAAAAAAATATTGGGGTAAAAAAGAAATTATTTCATTTGCTGAAATTTTTCTCTCATTTTTTCTGTAATTTGCATTTATGTTTTTCTTCTTCTCAAAACTATTTACCATTCTCATACGTCCGCTATTTTGGATCGTAGTTTTAGGGGCTTGGTCGCTTTTTACCAAAAATACCAAAAGAAAGAAGAGACTTACGATTTTAGTAATTTGTCTGGCATTTTTTTGTTCCAACAAAGTAATTGTGAATGAATTTTCCCTTTTGTATGAATCTAAGGTTGAAATATTGGATAGAAATCATCCGAGAACTGCTGTTGTTTTAGGGGGATTTGCAGAATACGATGGGGGCCGCAAACGTGTGCAAATGGCCATGGCAGCCGAAAGAATGTTCGAGGCTTACCGTTTGTATAAAAACCATACATTAGACACACTCATCATAAGTGGCGGCGCGGCTAGTCTTACCAGCAATCAAAAGCCAGAAAGCCAATACATTCGGAAATATTTAATCGATTTGGGCATGGATTCAACGGTAATTCTCATTGATACAGGTTCTAAAAATACCTTTGAAAACGCAGTCCAGACCAAAAAAATATTGGTTAGGCAAAATCATAAGGCTCCTGTTCTATTAATTACCAGTGCAATGCATATGCCCAGGGCAAAAAGGGTGTTTTCAAAAGTTGGAATTTTAGCTCAACCATATCCTGTCAATTTTTTATCTGATTTGGGTCGTGGCTATGTTATAGGAGATTATCTTATGCCATCATCAGAAGCATTATACCATTTTGATGCTTTGATAAAAGAATGGGTGGGTTTGATAGTATATAAACTGACGGGTAAAGCCTAGAAATCCAAATAAATAAAGGGCAGGCTATCCATGCCAGTAATTTGGTAGGCCATAAAAATGGTAGCAACCAATAAAATCGACAATAACGGGGCAGGTAGTTTTTCAAACCAAGTTATCAAATCATCGTAAATAATTTGCAACACAAATTGAAATAGGAAAGAACCCAAAATAATGGCAAAAACCCATGGATAATTTTGCATCCATTTTCCGAAAAAATGCAATTCGGGTTTGTTGAATATATAGGTCAACATGGCCACTCCTGATTGAATGCTATCCGCCTTAAAAAAGATACCGCTTAAGGCCAAAAACAAAAAGGTTAGCACAAAAGACATGATGTGATATGGATAATTGGGAATTCGTTTTTTTAAACCCTCTCTTAAACGCACGGTCAAAATATCCCAACTTAAAGCTATGCCATGCAGCATGCCCCAAAAGGTATAATGCAGCTTGGTGCCATGCCAAAAACCACTGACAATAAACGTAATCATTACTGCCAAAACCGTACCGTATTGTTTGAGTCTGCGAAACGAAAAAGCGAGTGGAAAATACAAATATTCATTCAACCATTTAGACAAACTCATATGCCAACGTCGCCAATATTCTGAGATGTTCTGAGAAACATAGGGGAAATTAAAATTGGCAACAATATCAATACCCAACAACAAAGAAATACCGATAATAAAATCTGTATAACCGCTAAAATCGAAGTAAACCACTAGGGCTTGCCCAAATGTAGCCATTAGATTTTCTATACCTGTAAACAAGTGTGAGTTGTCGAAAACCCGATTCACAAAATTGATTGCCAAATAATTGGCCAATATATATTTTTTTACAATTCCGGAAATAAGGAAAAAAATCGCTGCTCCTGTTTTAACATTCGATGCGTTAAATGGTTTTTTTATTTGGGGTAAAAAGTCGCGCGCAGGTTGAATAGGCCCAACCAAAATGAGGGGAAAATAACTCAAAAATAACAAATATTCGCTAAAATTATGTTCGGGCTCATCTATCATTTCCCTTTGCACATCCAGCACATATCCAATGCTGCGAAAAATAAAAAAGGAAACGCCTACAACCCGCGGCCATCCTTTTAAATCCGAGAATGAGAACCAATCTGAAAAATGGTTCCAAGTAAGCAAAATGCCCAAATCAATAACCAATGACAAAATCAGAAAAACCCGTTTATTAACTTCAGATTTCGATTTATAAATGCTTTTGGCAACGATAAAATCTGAAAATGCAACGAGAATTAAAATAAAAATTCCTGTTCCACTCAAGAAATAATAGAAACCAAGACTGGCGGCAAGTAGCAACCATTTCCTCGCACTTAGATTTGAAGAAAAAAAATAATAGAAAATGTAAAAAATGGAAAAAGAAACGATAAAAAGCGATGAATTAAATTGCATTTTATTTTACTCGTAATACTTGACCTATTCTTAAACTGGTGCCTCGCATATTATTTAATCTCTGCAACGCTGTTGTGCTGGTGTTATATTTACGGGCTAAACCAAACAAAGTTTCCCCGCTTTTAACTTTGTGGTAAATGGGTTTTGGAACAACAACCGCAGGCCGTTGAACAGACGGTTTGGCTGGTAGCACTTGCGGTTTGGGTTGCACTTGCGGTTTGGGCGCAGGCGGTATTGTTTGTTTTTTAACCGTATCTTTAGGTACATTGGTTATTGGGGTAACCGGATTTTGGGGTATAGCAATTGCCACTTTATAAGGCGCATATACTTTCAACAATTGACCAATCCATAAATAATTATTTCGCAATCGATTCCAAACTTTAATTTGGTATGCGGTAACGCCGTAATAATTGGCTACGCTAAAGATGGTTTGGCCGCGCACTACCCTATGATAAATCCATTTGTATTGGACGGTAGTAGCCACTTGGTTTTTCAATGCTGCAGAATCTACGGGTGGGTGCGCCAGTGAATCTATGTTGTAAACCAATTTTTGGGTAGTGTCATTTGCCAATAACCATTCGTATGTTTTTTCATAGGCTTCTGCAATTAATTGGCCTTTAAGTTTATACCCTTGACCTGAAAGATGCACCAAATCGCGGTTTGAGAGCATGGAGCTGTTCCATTTTAACATCGAATACCGGCCTCCTGCAATCCAATACCAATCATAAAATGCTGTATTGTTTGCTTTGCTAAATGATGCAATAAGGTCCGAATAAACCGCACATTCTGGCAAGCTATATCCACCCCTATAAATATCTTGAGAACAACTAAAAATGATGGTTATTTCCTTATTGTATCTGCGCAAAATATCAACCATTTTAGACATATTGCTGGTAAATTCTGTTTGATTCAATCCACCACGGTAGAAATCGTTGGCTCCGACATCAATAATTACCGCATCCGGTGCTATATAATGCAATTGTTCTTCTAGTAAATTTTCACGCAACAACGAATAAAATCCAGCTCCATTGATGCCAACACTGTGGAATAAAACCCCTTTGTCTACTGGGTTTTCAATGCTAATGCCATAAATTTCAAATTCACTTTGCGCCGAATCGGTTTGTTGCAAGTAAAATGACATCTCATTTTCGCCCTCTTCCAATGTTACGTCTACAACATTTACTGGCGCTGGTCCTTCTTTTTGCGCATCATAAACATCCACATTGATTTCTTGTCGGGCTGTTTTTATACGCAAATCATAACTGCTTGCATTGCGTTTACAAAATATTCTAAGTTTTCTAAATTCTGGTTTAATTGTATTTCTAAAATGCAAACGAAACGACGCATTTTTATCATACGTTTTACTTGTAATACCGCTAGCGCCCAAACTCAAAGGAGGTAAAGCTTCTATGTTTTTGGCATAAATCCAACGGCCTGTATGGTCGGTAAAATAATCCACCGCAGCATGCGTGTGTCCGGTAGAGTAGGGAAAAACCATGCCTCGGCCGCCATAGCCAAACGTTTGTTGTAACTGCTCCCTAACCTCCCCCGTGAATCCATCCGCTTGAACATGTGAATCGCCAATATGCAATATGGTAACGCGTTTTTTATATGCATTTTGCAACTTTTTAAAAAACGGTTCAACGGCAGATCGGTTGTAAAACTGAATGCTGTTTAATTCTGGATGTAAAAAGCTATAATTGTAATAATTGTTTGCGGGCCAAAAAGGAAACGCAGGCGCAGGGTCGCGCAGGGTAGGTGCTGCAAACAATGCAAATGCGCCCAGTGCCAATATGGATGTAAAATGTTTTATTGTATTTTATTTAAAAGGTTTTCTACCTGCATTTCATTTTTAATTTCTCCATACATAGCTTTTGCAAATTTCATTTGGCCGGCTGCAGATAAATGGCCATCTAAGTTTGCATAACCTCTTTTAACCCATGCAAGAATACCGCCATCTTTTACCATCAACGCTTGCATGTCAAAAAAAGCACAACCTGTATTTTCTGCAGCTTTTCTCAATGCCTCAGCTAAAACGGTCACACCAGGGTAACTAAACGCTTGATCATTGGAAACAAAGCCCATATCGCCAGGCGAGATTACCAAAAATGAGGCATTGGGTAAAAGTCTGCGGTAACGGCTGAACATGCTTTCAAACTCTTTACGGAAATACTCAATGTTTTGATTTGCTTTAATATAGGGAACCATATTGTTGCCAAAATGAAACACAACCAAGTGAGTGTTCAATTGCCTAGCTTGAGATTGAATAATATTGTCAGATATATACTGCAAGCCGTCGCCAGAATGGCCGCGAATGCCGCAATTGTCTACTTGAATTCCACCATTGCCTTCAAGTAAATAGCCGTAATAATTGGTTGCTGAGGGAACCTGAATTTGTACAATGCCGTAGAGTGGTTTTGAAGACAAAAGTACTTTTTCGGCTGTATTTGTAGGTTGGATGGAGATTTTGCGCTGCTCAGAATCTTTTCCATTCAAACTTACTTTGCCGCCTTTACTATTACCATATAGCAACCACAACGATTGATACTTTTGACTTGGAGAAATCCAAATGCCTGTGTTTGCTTTAAAATTGCTGTCGTTTACGTTTAGCTTAAAAACTTTGCCCGCAAATCCAAATCCTTTTGGTGTTTTATTTACAAAACAATTGAGTTTAAACCAAGAGTTTCCAGGTTTAAGCTCAATCGTACGATAGCTCGCAACATCACTGAATGGAACATAACCGAGTCCACTTCCGCCAAAATCTGCTTGCATCAATGTTCTTAAATCTTGCGTAATTCTGTCACCTTCTATCTGCGAATCGCCGTAGTACCAAATATGCACAGTAGAGTCTTGTCGATGATCTAATGCATGAAAAAAATTAGACAACGCGCTTTTGTGTGGCGTTACTAAAAAATTTTCTAAAAAATTAACTTTTGATTTTAGTGTATCGATGGCTAGTTTTTCTGCAACAGATAAGCTGTCATAATTGCGCTGTTTTTTAATTTGCAATTTGGGTCTAGCTGCCGATTTAATAGCTGTACTGGGAAACCAAGTGTTTGTAATTTCTGATTGGGCTGGAAATTGCAAACCCATTTTTTTTAATTTAGCAGAAAGTGTTGGATTGGAAAATGCAAAAACAACGGCACCCGTTAAGCCCACAGTAAGTAGAACTGTTAAAATAGGTTTGTTGTTTTTTATGTTTGGCAAATTAAGATTGGGTTTTTATTTGTATTAAATCTACAAGGTCGCCAACATTTTTTAATGTAACCAATTCCTTTAACTTAAATTTGATTTGAAAAACGCTTTCAACCTCGGCAATCATGCTGAGGTGTGTAAGTGAATCCCATTTTGGCACCATATCCGCATTGAGATCTCTGTGTATCAGAATTTCGGGTTGGTTGAATATTCTTGCAAATAGAATTTGCAAGTTTTTACTAATTTCTGGACTGTCCATATTACATAATGCGTTTCAGCGCAATTCTTGTTTTGCTAGGAAGCAAAGTTAGAACAACATCGTCTGCGGCAGTATTTTTTGCGTCTTCTAAAAATCCACATTTTGTGTATGAGTGTAGCGCTTTTTCGTTGTTTTCCATTAAATGGATCTCTGCATAGGTGGATACAATGTCTTCTGATGGGTAATTCGCAACAACAAAATCTATCAGTTGGCCTATGATACCTTGACCTCTAAAGTCAGGCGCTGTATATATATTCTCCAATTGAAGTGCGCCATGGCTCCGAGGAATTTGAACCATTGCCACGGATTCCAATTGGGATTTAGATTTCTGCCATTTATCGCCCAAAAAATATGACATAGCCTGCGCTTTTAAAATTCCTGAACCTAAGCCATTTAGTCCTTCAATCCATGCACTTAAACAGGCCGCCTGCTTATTTGCATACTCAGCTATATAAAAATGTGCCAAACACCATTCTTGGCCTTCCAATTCTTCATCTAAAATGTTAGATATCAGTTGTTCCACTTCCAATTCAGTAATATTAAATATCCGACTATAGGATAGTACTTCGGTTCCAGATTTTTCAGCTTCAATAATAGCATTGATAATAAAAGGGATATCCTCCGTATTGGCTTTTCTAAAATGGATATTCATAGTTTTGAAAAAGCATATTTACGCAATTCTTTTTTATCCGTTTTTCCGTTGCTATTGAGAGGAAATTCGGCAATGGAAAGCACCAAATTTGGCGACATATAACCAGGCAGCCTAGAAGCAATTTCACCTTTTATGATTTCTGGATCTGCTGTAAGATTTTGAATAAATAAAGCCAACATCCAATTTTCTGCAGCGTCCTGAAAACCAATTGCAATGCTGGTATGAGCAGGTAAAATATGCGATGCCGCCAATTCGATTTCGGCCAATTCTATCCTAAATCCTTGAATTTTTACTTGGTCATCACTTCGGCCCACATAAAATATTTCCTGCAATTCATTTTGCATCACCAAATCTCCAGTTCTATAATATCGCTTGTTTTCATGGATAAAAAAGCTTTTGGAATTTTGCAATTCGTTGTTCAAATAACCCGTTGTAACTTGTTCTCCCGCTATGCAAAGCTCCGCTTCCAATCCAGCAGTTTCAATTTTTTGCTTCTCTTTAAACAATGCTACTTTTACTTCGTGCATGGGCTTGCCTATGCCCACAATTCCATTTAAGCTATTCAATTCAGGGTTTTTAGCATCAATGGTTTGGGTTGTGCAGTAAATGGTAGCTTCAGTTGGCCCATATACATTGTCTATGCGCGCATTGGGAATACATTTGCTCCATGCTGCAACCAAATTGAATTTTAGGGCTTCGCCACAAAACTGAGAGTACTTTAACGAGGGCAATTCGATGTCATCAAAATAAGGCTTTAATAGGTTAATGGCACTCGGTACCATTAAGCAAAAGGTTATTTCATGGCTTTCTAGCGTATGGTATAAGCCCAAAGTTTTGATCATGCCACTAGGCAAAGTATAAAAAGAAGCTCCAAGTGTCAATGGGATTGCAAAGCACATTACAGAAAGATCGAAAGTAAGCTCGAACATTTGCAAAAAACGATCGGTAGAATCTAATTTGTACCCAATTTGGTTAAAACCGTTTATGAAACATTGAAGATTTGCAAAAGAAATAGGAACACCTTTGGGTTTTCCGGTAGTTCCTGAAGTAAACAAAATATAAGCATTTTTGTTTTCATCAGGGTAGGTGTTAAATGGCGCTGCAGGAGGAAGATCTGAACAATTTACCCAAGTTATAGGTGTAAATTCGCTGCTTTTCGATTCCATTTCATTTGACCCTTCGGCACAAAATACATGCGTAATTTCCGACTCTTCAAAAATTGATTTTAACCTTTCTGAAGGGTAGGACGCGTCAATTGGCACATAGGCTTTTCCAGACAACCAAGTTGCAATTATTGCCGCGTAAGTGGAAATGTGGTTTTGGGTAACAATGCCAATGGTTGTGCTGCCTGTTCTGAGTATTTTAGCTTGGATGCTTCCAACCAGTTTGCCAAAATCACGGTAATTTTTTTTAGATTCATTGATAATACAAGCAATATTATCGCCTCCATGGATTAGGTTTTGAAGAATTAATTCTGGGAATTGAATGTTCATGCACCCAGTTTTTTACGAATGATTTCATTCGTTTTTTTCGGATCTGCTTTGCCTTTACTCGCTTTCATTACCTCGCCTACAAAGAGAGAAAGCAGGCCAACTTTGCCGTTCTTATATTCGTTTACCTTGTCGGCAAATTTCACTAAAACTTCATCAACCAATGTATCAATAAAGGTACCATCTGCGTTTTGGCTTAGATTAAGTTCCTGCACAAGTTCAATGGCATTCTTAGTGGGGTTAGCCAGCAATGCAGGAAATAAGTTTTGAACAGCTGCACTATGGCTAAGCACTTGCTTATCTACCAATTCAATAATACCTGCCAATTGTTCGGGTTTAAGAATAAAATCTGCAATGCCCAAAGCATTTTCATTTAAATAACCTCGAACAGCCACTGACATCCAGTTAGAAGCAGCTTTGTAATTGGATGTTTTATTTACCAGTTCTTCAAAATACAAAGCCGTAGCTTTGTCATCCACCAAAACACCGGCGTCATATTCCGAAAGTCCGTACTTGGAAACAAAACGTTCGAAAAGCACTTCTGGTAGTTCTGGCATAAGGTGTTTAATCTCATGAATATATTTGTCGGTAAGGATTAAAGGCGGAAGATCTGGCTCTGGAAAATAACGGTAATCATTTACCAGTTCCTTTTTTCGCATGCTAAAAGTGGTGCCATTAGAACCGTTAAAACCGCGTGTTTCACCTTCAATTTTTATACCTTTTAGAGTCAATTCTGTTTGGCGTTTAATTTCAAAATCGATAGCACGTTTTACGTTACTTATCGAATTCATGTTTTTAACTTCAACCTTTGTTCCTAGTTCAATTTGACCCACAGGTCGTATACTTACGTTGGCATCGCACCGCAAACTACCTTCTTCCATATTGCCATCGCAAATGTCCAAATATCTGACCAAACGGCGCACTTCGGTTACAAAAGAATATGCTTCGTCACCGTTGGTAATGTCTGGATGCGATACAATTTCAATCAATGGAGTGCCTGCGCGGTTGAAATCAATCAGAGAATCGTATAAATCTTGGTCGTGCATACTTTTACCAGTATCTTCTTCCATGTGTATGCGAATCAGTCTGATTCTTTTTTTGTCCCCGTTTTTTGGTTTTACGGTTACATATCCATCATTGCAAAGCGGCGTATCGAATTGGGTAATCTGGTAACCTTTAGGCAAATCTGCATAGAAATAATTTTTTCTAGAATAACTATTTTCTTTGCGAATGTCGCAATGAAGTGCCAATCCTATTTTAATGGCAGATTCGATCGCTTTTTTATTGTGTTTTGGCAAAGTACCAGGATGCGCCAAACTAATTACGCTAACTTGGGTGTTTGGCAAAGCACCATATTCCGCACTATCCGCACTAAAAGCTTTGCTCTTGGTGAGCAGTTGAACGTGAATTTCCAAACCTATTACTGCTTCAAATTCCATAATACAATAGAAAGGCAAAATTACGGCAAACGGCTTTAATAACGTGGGTATGAATGATGAAAATGCATTTTTATTTACCAGATTATTTAAAGTGCCTCATTACTTCGCTAACTTTGCAGTGCAGTTCTTCCTGTCGCCTAAACATTATTGTTTTGGAGGAAAGTCCGGGCAACACAGAGCACCGTGCTACCTAACGGGTAGGCTTTTGATTCGTAAGGGTCGAAAGACAGCCAGTGTCACAGAAACTAAACCGTCAAGGCAAGATTTGCTTCGCCTTGATAAGGGTGAAAAAGCGGGGTAAGAGCCCACTCGCCGGTTTGTAAAAATCGGTTGGGATAAACCTCACGGGTTGAAAAGCCAAATAAACCCGGTTATGAACTGCTCGTTTAGGTTCGTTGCAAAACGAACAACCGGGAGGGTAGGCTGATTGATCCGATTCGCGAGAATCGGACCAGATAAATGACAGGATGTACATAGAAATATGTATAAACAGAACCCGGCTTACAGGACTGTTTTTTATTGTGTGAATAGAATGATACTTGAAGAATAAAAATACATAAATTTATTCTTGCCTTTAAGGAGCAGAAGTATTAATTTTGCAGCACTGTAAAAAAGGATATTTATATCCTAACAAGCAGAAGTAGCTCAGTTGGTAGAGCATCACCTTGCCAAGGTGAGGGTCGCGAGTTCGAGTCTCGTCTTCTGCTCCAAAAGCCCCGGAAACGGGGCTTTTCTTTTGATATGCATTGCGTTTATATATTGTATTCGCCGTTGAATAATAAATTTTATATTGGAGAAACCTCAAATATTGAAGAACGGCTCAAGCAACACAATCGAGGCCTAAATCCAAGTACCGCACCATTTGCACCCTGGGAAATAGCATTTAGTTGCGAAAAGCCCATTCTGCGAGAAGCATTGAAATTGGAAAAGAAGCTAAAAAACCTACACAGTCATGCCCGGATTATTGCCTTTACCTTGCATTCGCGGAGTCCACTGCGGGAGACTCCGCGAAATTGGGATGGTTTATGGAAATACCCCAAACTATAAAATAAAATGGGGGTTTGAGACCTCCGACGATTCCATGTTTTGCCCTGAAGGCAAACATTGGAATGTCGTGAGCCCACGACCGCCTAGGACCCCAAAGTCCAAGGCGCGTCGGGGTCGTCTTCTGCTCCAAAAGCCCCGGAAACGGGGCTTTTCTTTTGATATGCATTGCGTTTATATATTGTATTCGCCGTTGAATAATAAATTTTATATTGGAGAAACCTCAAATATTGAAGAACGGCTTAAGCAACACAATCGAGGGCTAAATCCAAGTACTGCACCATTTGCACCCTGGGAAATCCGAAAATTATTATCAATTATTGTTACCTCTGATGAAATTTAGGGCAAAAAAAAAACCGACACTAGGTCGGTTTTTTGATTTTTAAAATTTTATTTACGGTGCTTTGCGGTTTCTTTTGGTTTTCTTATTGATACCACTAGAAGGCAAACCATTGTATTTTTTCTTACTATTACCTACTGGTGCACCAATGCGAATCATGGCACATCTGAAACCAAGGGTTGAAAGATCTTGTTTTTCATCAAGGAAACGACGTGTACCTGGAGAAGCCCAATAAACACGATCATTCCAACTTCCACCTTTAATCACACGAGCCTTATTGTTTATCAATGAAGTAACTCCGTATTCATAGGTCATTTCACCATCATTGTAATTTTCTTCGTCTTTAAATCCTATGTTGTCAGCTTTCTTATAATTTCGTCGGTTGATGTTTTCAGCTTCAGTTACATCTCTGTAAATTAATCGACCCAAAGTATCTTTTTGCTCAATGGCTCCGTATTGATCCAATAAAATAGTTTTGTATACGTTACCGCGGAATGGCATAAACTGATCCATATCTTCCATACTTAATGGACGGTATACATCCAATGTCCATTCGGTAACGTTGCCAGACATATTGTATAATCCATAGCTATTAGGCCAGTAAGAGAAAACGGGTGTTGTGATAAATCCAGCATCATTTAAGAATCCACCGGCCAAACCACCATTGTCACCTTTGGCACGCAAAACGTTTACACGAATTTTTCCACGGTCCTTTTCTTTGCCTTCTTTAATGCGAATGGTATAATCATCCCAAGCATATACTTTCTTTTGATCTACATTATCGAACTGTGTTTCGCCCACGTTTGCCTGCGCTGCATATTCCCATTCTGCTTCAGTTGGTAGTCTGTAATCTGGCAAAAGAATCCCATCTTCCATTTTGGCACGGTAGCGTTTTTGGTCCTTATTTTTAGCCTTAGAATAATCTTTTAAAGGTTTTTTGCCCTTTTTAGAGAATTCAAATTGACCCGCAAGATAAGCGCGGGTATTAAAATTATTTTCGGCCACACGGTCTGCATTTACGTTGTATTTAACGATTCTCTTTTGATCTAGAATCATTTCGTTCACACGATCCGTGCGCCAAGTTGCAAAGTCATTGGCTTGATGCCAGTTAACACCTACTACTGGGTAATCTTTGTAGGCAGGGTGGCGGTAATAGTACTCCACAAATGGCTCGTTATAGGCCAACTTACTCCTCCAGCACAAAGAATCTGGCAAAGCGTGCTGGTAAATGGTTATGTCATCCACAAAAGCTTTTTGTAGCCAATATTCATATTCTAGATATTGAATATTACTCACTTCGGTTTCATCCATATAAAAAGAGTTCACCGTTACACGACGTTCAACGTTGTCATTGTTATATGTTAAATCTTTTTCGGTTGACCCCATAGTGTAGGATCCACCTTCTACCAAAACCAAGCCAGGTCCAGTTTCCTGTCCTTTGTAACGTGGATTGGCAAATCCACCCCATTTGGGATCATTGTAGGATTGACCCGTGGTGTTGCTTGCCCTCTTTTTTCCACATGAAGATACAGCCATGCTTGCTGCAATGACTGCTATTCCGGCGAATTTTACCAAATTATTGTTTGTCATTCGTTTTTTAATAACGTATGTAGTTTAAAAATATTGCGCAAACATAACGATTTTTTCTCCAATTGACTAAAAAAAGGTTTTGAATTTGCGTTCAAAACCTTTTCTTTTTAAATTCTTTTAAAAGTAAATATTAAAATTCAGGACACTTTAAAGGTTTAAACGGTTTCATGCCTGGAGGAACGCACCAATCAATGGTTGCGCTTATTTCGTGGCTTGATGGTATGGCACTTCTGCCGTCACTTACAGTGAAATCATAGCTATATCCAAATTTAAAACGATCTTTTCTAAAGCCTATTAACATAATAATTGCATCGGAATTTTTGTATTGGCCAAATGTTTGACGGAACCACAAACCACTAACCAAAGGACCTTTGTTGGCATAAAAACCCAGATTTAATTGGGTAAAGTTGCGTTGCATCATAAACAATGCATTTGGTGATATGCTTGAATTATCAAACCTGTTTCTTGGATTCAAAGGAATTACAGCACCCGTGTGAATGGTATAACGGCGGGGTAATACCTCATCCGGATTTTGGTAAAAACTCCAGTTTGGTTCAATTACGTTGTGCGCTGCAAAGCCTACATAAAATTTCGAAGAATACATAATCCAACCTGCATTAAAATTTGGATAGGTTATGCTATTTGCCGGTTTTTGCTCCCCCGTGGGTAACACAAAACCCTGCGTAGGTAAAATTTGGTCTCCAAACTTTAATCTGTTAAAGTTAAGGGACTTGTTCGTTACGGAACCTTGCAAGCCAAAGCGCATAAACAATTTACCCTTTTTCAAAGGCAATAAGTAACTATAAACGCCACTGATAGTATTGGTTGTCAATAGACCAGAACCTGCAACATCGCTGAAAAAACTGGCACCCAAGCCCCCACCGATACTTGGAATATGCTGGTCCCAGGATGCGCCAAAACTTCTAAAGGTTCCTGGAAGGCCTGGCCATTGGTTTCTGTAATTTAAAGCTACCCTACCCGCTGCACCATAATTACATACTGCAGTACCTGCCATCGCTGGATTGGTATAAACGGGGGATGCGTAAAACTGCGACAGTTCTGGGTCTTGCGCATTTACGCGACTTGAATAGAACCCTGAAACTAGAACACCTGCTGCTAACAGTATATTTTTCCTCATACTATATCTGACAAAGTTACAAAGTAAAACGTTTTCTCGCACAAAAAATTTTTATTAAAATACTTTTTTTTACATTTCTGTGGATTAACCCTGACAATATTTACCGAAATTTGCAGTTATAAGGTTCTAAAGTAATAAAATCATCTATAAATATGCGGTATTTACTCTCGATTTGTCTTTTTGTTTTTGGCAACTTATATAGTTCAGCCCAAAGTCCCATAGCCTCAGGTTTTTGGGTAAAAGTAAAAATAAGCCGCGAAGGTGTTTATCGCGTAAATTATCAAGATTTGAAAAATGCTGGATTTAGTGTATCCACCTTGGACCCAAGGAAAATTCAGTTGCGGGGACATCAAGGTGCCATGTTGCCTGAGTCGAATTTAAACCGGCAAACAGGTTTGCCCGAAATACCGATTTGGATTGAAGGCGAAAGCGATGGCATTTTTAATCCGTCGGATTTTATACTTTTTTATGGTGGCATAACCACCAAATGGATATTAGCCAATGGCAATAGCTGGACCCACGTAGGTCATGATTATGAAAATACAAGCTGGTTATATTTAGGTTTGAGCAATGTAAATGGAATGCGGGTAAAAACTTTACCTGAAGCTAGCCAACCGGTTGTCCAAGTAGTTACCAAAACCGATTATGTTTTCTCCCATGATAGTGATATGGTAAATCCGGTGGCTATGGGTAGAACCTGGTTGGGAGAAAAAATGGGGAATGAAACACTAAAACGTAGTTTTCTGTATACACTTCCGGTACTAAGTGATGATTCTGCTTTTGTAAATATAGGATATGCTTCTGCTATGTTTGATGGCAATGGTACATTTATTACTACCATAAATGGGTTCAAAAAAACTTACAGTTGTAACCCTATCAATACCGATGCTCAAGAATTTGATTTGGGCAACGGCCGAAATTCATACCCAACGAATGGCGGAAGTTTAAATATTGGTTTGGAGTTGGTTCGACCAAATTCTAAATGTGCCGCTTGGCTAAATTATATAGAAATCAATTGTGCCAGGAAAATTAGGGTAGACGATCAACCTATTATAATAAGGAATAAAGTATTGTATAACCATAAGCCAAGTCGAATAGACATGGAAGGTAATTTCAATCTGCGGGTTTGGGGAATTTCAAACGAAAAGAACCCTACCGAATACTTAGTAAGGTCAGAACCAACGGTAAAAGAGTATTTTCAAACCGACAGTGCAACCAAAGATTTTTCTTTTGTGGCCTTCAATGCAGATAAGTGTTACCCAGTTGTTTTTGATGGAAAAATAGCCAATGCGGATATAATTGCGGGAAATCCAATACAATTTCTAATCATTTCCCATCCAGATTTTATAGAAGCCGCAGAAAAGTTGGCAACATTTCGCAAGTTGAATGATGGATATTCTACAAAAGTGGTTACACCCCAAAGTATTTTCAACGCCTACAACTGTGGCATGCAGGATATAGTGGCCATTAGGGATTATATTAGAGATGAATACAATAAGTCTAAATCCAAAGGTACAGAATTGGGATATGTTTTATTGATTGGGGCAAGTTCGTACGATTTCAAAAACCGAATTGTCGCCAATACCAACAAAATTCCCATTTATGAAGACTATTCGTATTACAAAACATCTACCTTTTGTCTAGACGATTTCTATGGATATTTGGATAGCAATATGGGTCGCCCGGCAATAGATCCCAACAAGTTGGGGCTATCTATCGGTCGCATTCCTGCAAGAACCAAAGAGGATGCGAATGCCATGGTTGAAAAACTGATTCGATATTATTCGCCAAAATCATTGGGCCCATGGCGTTCCGAACTGACATTCGTTTGCGATGATGTAGACAACAATTGGGAAAAGTTGTTTGTTGCCGAATCTGAACAATATGCTTCAGCCATCGCAGCTGTCCATCCAGATTTGCAAGTGAATAAAATTTACGCCGATGCGTATAAACAAGTTAGCAATGGCAATACTGAACAATACCCAGAAGTAACTTCTGCAATTACCAAAAGTATCAATAGTGGTTCATTGTTTCTAAATTACCAAGGGCATGGCGGGGAAAAAGGATGGGCACAAGAGGAAATATTGACTGTTCCCGTAATTAATGGATGGAAAAACACCTGGAATATGCCTGTATTGTTTACAGCCACATGCGAATTTGGTAGGTATGACAACCCTGCGTTGGTTAGTGGTGGTGAATTGGCCCTGTTAAACCCGGATGGTGGCGCGGTTGCATTGATGACAACCACGAGATTGGTTTACGTTTCTGGGAATTCACAAATCAACAGTGATTTCTGGACCAATTATGGATTTCCAAAACCGAATGAACCCGTCCCTACCATTGGAGACTTGTTTAAGCGCATGAAGAATAGACCCACAATCACATCCGAGGATAATAAGTTTGCCTTACTTGGCGATCCTAGTATGCGCTTGGCTTTTCCTGTTCACTCAGTTGTGATTGATTCTATCAATGGAAAAACCGAGGGTTCCTTCGTAGATACTTTAAAAGCATTTTCAATTGTAAGAATGAAAGGCCATATCCATGAAAGGCTTGGAAGTAAATTTTCTACTTTTAATGGACAGCTATGGGTGAAGGTCTTGGATAAGCCAACAACCAAATACACCTTAGACAATGATAAGGTGAATGCCAAGTTGGCTTTTAAGGACCAAACCAGCACTATATATAAAGGCATAGTATCGGTTTCAAATGGCGATTTTTCTATCGTGTTTTCTATACCCAAGGACATTGCATACAATGTTGGCTTAGGCAAAATTCTCCTGTATGCGCATAATGGCGCGACAGATGCTAGTGGCGCTAGAAATTTGTTAATAGGCAGCAGTGAACTAAATTATGCACCAGACTTTACAGGTCCTTTGGTTAAATTATTCATGAATGATACCACTTTTAAATTTGGCGCAGAGGTTTTGTCAAACGCCGTATTTCTAGCCCAAATAAAGGATCTGAGTGGAATTAATGCAACAGGCGCGGGCATAGGGCGAGATATGGTTGTGGTTTTAGACAAAGGTTCTGCCCAAGAAAAAAGCTATATTTTGAATGAGTTTTTCAGTTATGACCTAAACTCATATACCAGTGGAAAGGTTTCTTTTCCTATGCAAGGATTAGCAGTTGGAAAACACCAACTGACTTTTAAAATTTGGGATATTCACAATAACAGCGCAGAGGGCACTCTAGAATTTGTGGTTGCGGATGAAAATGAGTTGAATGTTACATACCAGAATGTGTTTCCAAATCCATTTACATCAGAAGTTACCTTGTTGTTCGAACACAATAAAGCTGGCCACAATTTGCAAGCGGATTTGGAAATTTATAACAACAGTGGAATGGTGCAATACAAACACACGTTTGAACTTAACCAAGCAACATCTAGGGAAAGCCGCGTGCAATGGGATGGGAGATCTAGCGGTGGAGCACCCTTTCCTAATGGATTCTATATGTATCAAATTTTTCTGAAAGCGGATGATGGCAGCCAAACGATTGTTCGAGGAAAAATGATCAAAATCTGACAGAACCTCTTATATAAAAACAACGGTAAATATCGTTTAGTTGACAATGTTTAATAAAATGAAACTTCAAGAGTTTAATAAACTTCATAGATTTAACTTGGTAAATCCTATTTTTGCAGCAACCAAATACATGAAAATAGGTATTTCAGCAATTTTTTCGATATGCACAATTCTGTGCGTTCAAATGGCTTACTCTCAAACCAAACCGGTATCTTCTAAAGATCTTGCGGGTCAGTTAAATGTAGTAACCACTATGGTTCCATTCGTTACCATTACCCCGGATAGCCGTTCAGCGGCATTAGGAGACGCTGGTGTTGCATTGTTTTCGCCCGATGCCAACAGCGTGGCTTGGAACATGTCAAATCTGGTAAATGCAGATAAAAAAACAGGATTTAGTATGAGTTATGCTCCATGGTTGCGGAATTTGGTGCCAGATGTTGGATTTTCATATCTTTCTGGGTATTCGAAGATTGGAAAAAACAGCGCAGTTGGAGGAGCCATACGTTATTTTTCTTTAGGGAACATCAATTTTACGGATTTTGATGGCAATCCAACTGGTAATTTTAACCCAAATGAGTTTTCCGCAGAAGGTGGATATGCTATAAGGTTCAATAAAAAATTCTCTATGGGTGTGAATCTCCGTTTTATCTATTCAAATATTGCCGGAAATAGGGTTTTGAATGGGATTTCAACCAAACCTGGCACAAGTGCTGCTGGGGATATAAACCTTACTTACAAAACCAAAATTAAAATTCAAGGCAAAGAATCTGATTTTAAATTTGGTGCGAACATTCAAAACATAGGCAGTAAAATGACCTATACCACCAAGGAGCAACGTGATTTTATTCCGACCAATTTGAAAATTGGTGTAGGCTGGAAGTATGAGGTAGATAAGTACAATAAAGTGGGTTTTTATGCGGATGTTAATAAACTATTGGTACCTACCCGTCCTAAATTTTTGTTAAACTCCCAAGGTGGAGATAGTTTAAATAGCAATGGCGGCCGTGTAGTTGAATTTGGCAAAAACACGGATGTGTCACCTGTCCAAGGCATGATTCAATCGTTTTATGATTCTCCTGGTGGATTCACAGAAGAATTGAAAGAATACAATTTGTCTTTCGGTGCAGAATATTGGTATTTAGAAAAATTTGCAGCGCGCGGAGGTTTGTTTTATGAAAACAAAACTAAGGGAGGAAGGCAATATGCCACTTTTGGATTGGGTATCAAAATGGAGAAAATTGCGGTAGACGTGGGTATACTTTTCCCTTTTTTCAAACAGCATCCCTTGGCCAATCAGTTGAGATTCTCACTGTTGTTTGATATCGGTGCAATGGCTGATGATAATTGAGATAATTTTTTTTTAAAAAATTAAAACCCTGTGCGCAACCATGGGGTTTTTTTATGCCCAGATGGTTTTACATTTGCAGCCAATGTTAGACCCAAGAGAAGTGTTATCACAAAAACGTGAAGAGTCACAATTAGGCGGCGGTGCAAAACGCATTGAATCACAGCATTCTAAAGGAAAATTAACAGCCCGCGAAAGAATTAATTTGTTGATAGATGAGGGAACTTTTTCCGAAATTGGAGCATTTGTAACCCATAGAAGTAAAGATTTTGGCATGGAAAACCAACAATTTCTCGGGGATGGTGTTGTAACTGGGTATGGTAACGTAAATGGCAGATTGGTTTATGTTTTCTCTCAAGATTTTACCGTTTTTGGTGGGTCTTTAAGCGAAACGCATGCTGAAAAAATTTGTAAAATAATGGATATGGCACTAGAAAATGGGGCCCCTTTAATTGGTTTGAACGACAGCGGTGGCGCCAGAATTCAAGAAGGCGTCGTAAGTTTGGGTGGTTATGCCGATATTTTTTATCGCAACGTTCAAACAAGTGGAGTGGTTCCGCAAATTTCAGCCATCATGGGGCCATGCGCAGGGGGGGCGGTTTACAGCCCTGCACTCACTGATTTTATTTTCATGGTGGAAAAAACATCTTATATGTTTGTTACTGGACCCAATGTTGTAAAAACCGTTACAAATGAGGATGTAAGCAGCGAAGCCTTAGGTGGAGCCTCTGTTCATAGTCAAAAAAGCGGTGTAGCCCATTTTTCATCGGCGAATGAAGTGGTTTGCATTCAAAATATTAGACAATTGCTGAGCTACATGCCTCAAAATTGCGAAGATCGTCCACCGATGGTTGTTTATCACGAGGGCAATGAAATAAGGGAAGCATTAAAGGGTGTAGTGCCACAAAATGCAAATCAACCTTATGATATGCATGAAATTATCGACAATCTTATAGACACGGATAGTTTTATGGAAGTGCACAAGCATTTTGCAGAAAATATGATAGTAGGTTTTGCCAGGTTGGCTGGCAGAAGTATAGGAATCGTTGCCAATCAGCCAGCTCATTTGGCGGGAGTATTGGACGTACATAGCAGCCAAAAAGGCGCGCGTTTTGTGCGTTTTTGCGATGCTTTTAATATTCCATTGCTTGTGCTAGAAGATGTACCCGGTTTTCTGCCAGGTACAGATCAAGAATGGAATGCCATCATTACAAATGGTGCAAAATTATTGTATGCTTTTAGTGAAGCAACAGTTCCACGCATTACTGTAATTACAAGAAAAGCTTATGGGGGTGCCTACGACGTGATGAATAGCAAACATATTGGGGCAGATTTGAATTATGCTTGGCCAACGGCAGAAATTGCGGTAATGGGAGCAAAAGGGGCCGCTGAAATTATATTCAAACGCGAAATAGATTTAGCAGATGACAAAACAATGGCCCTGAAAATGAAGGAACAAGAGTATTCGGAAATTTTTGCCAATCCATACAGGGCAGCTGAAAGAGGATTTGTGGATGAAGTTATTTTTCCAGAGGAAACCCGTAAAAAACTGATTGGTGCTTATGCCATGCTTGAAAATAAGGTTAGAAATTTGCCACGCAAGAAACACGGAAATATACCGTTATAAGATTGGTATGGCAATTGTGATTTAAAGATTGTAACATGCTATTTAAATTATGAAAAACAGTATTTTAGGCCTTATGTTTTTGTGCAGTTTAAGTTGCAGTGCCCGCGGAGGCCCTCGTTTAGGGATGCCTTATAAATCTGGAGATTGGGACAACGATGTACCAGGTTTTACCCAAGGCAAGTTCTATTTTTCTGCCGGTATTGGAACTGTGAATTTAAATTATGTGCTTGCTTCTAAACTAAAAAATTCCATTGCCCCGAATTGGAAACATGTAACCATTGACAAAAGAAATACCTGGTATGGAAAAGCCGAGTACGCAATTACACCCCATTTGGGTTTGGGTTTAGATCTGGCTTATAGCGGATTAGATGTGAATGTAAGTATGGATAGTGTAACAAGCCTAAATATACCCATTTCTGGCAAACTAAGCTATAGAACTTGGAGTGCTTTGGCGCGGGTCAATTATCATATTTTAGAAGAAAACAATTTTGACTTTTATTTGGGATTGGGCATTGGATATAGAGCAAATAATCTATCTGTAACGAGCAATGATACCAAAACGGATCGTTGGAATTTTCCGGTAGATTTGGGTTTTATTACCAAGAGAATTCCGCACACATTGCGTGTGCCAACCATAGGTGGCGATTTAACACTGGGCATGCGCTACCATATATTGCCACCGGTGGCTATTTATGCAGAATTAGGCCTGGCAAAAACATTTTTGCAGGTAGGCGTAACAGTGAGAATTTGATAATTTGCAGGCGAAAAATGCAATAATTGCATTAAAAATACAAAATAATTGCCTTTTTTTAACAAAAAGCACCACAAATTGATGTTTTTTGCATTTTCTTTGCCCCCCATCAAAAAACATAAATTATGGATTTAAAGGAAATACAAGCATTGATAAAATTTGTGTCTATCAATGAAGTGGATGAAGTAGAAATCAATCGCAAAGATTTTAAACTGGTAATTAAAAAAAATCCAGTACAATATGCTACCCCTATGGCTATGCCTCAAATGGTTAGTGTATCTGCACCTGCAGCGCCCGCACAAATTGCCGCTGCACCTGCGGTTTCTGAACCTGCAGCATCAGAACCCAAAGTTGACAATTCGCTTGCCATAAAATCGCCAATGGTTGGTACCTTTTATCGCAGCTCTGGCCCAGATTCAGCTGTATTTGTGAATGTTGGAGACGAGGTAAAAGCTGGACAAGTCGTTGGGATTATTGAAGCCATGAAACTGTTCAACGAAATTGAAAGTGAAGTAAGTGGACGCATTGTTAAGGTTATGGTTGAAAATGCCAATCCTGTAGAATACGACCAGCCTCTGTTTCTTGTGGAGCCCATTTAAATCTACTCTTTTCAGATGTTTAAAAAAGTATTAATTGCTAATCGCGGGGAAATTGCCTTACGGGTAATACGTACCTGCAAGGAAATGGGCATAAAAACCGTAGCTGTTTATTCAACCGCAGATGCTACAAGCTTGCACGTTCGTTTTGCAGATGAGGCAGTGTGTATAGGGCCTCCAGCAAGCAAAGAAAGTTACCTAAATATGCCTCGCATATTGGCTGCGGCAGAAGTTACCAATGCAGACGCAATACACCCGGGATATGGTTTTTTGAGTGAAAATTCGAAATTCAGTGCACTGTGTAGAGATCATGGAATCAAATTCATTGGAGCAACACCAGAGCAAATAGATTCTATGGGAGATAAAAGCAATGCCAAAGATACCATGAAAAGAGCTGGTGTGCCGACCATTCCTGGTTCTGAAGGATTGCTTGAAAGTTTTGAGCAAGGAAAAATTATTGCGGCAGAAATTGGTTACCCTGTCATCATGAAAGCGACTGCAGGTGGCGGTGGAAAAGGGATGCGTGTGGTTTGGAAAGTGGAAGAAATAGAAGGAGCATGGAATAGCGCCAAGCAGGAAGCCGCGGCCTCTTTTGGGAACGATGGCTTGTATATGGAAAAATACATAGAAGAGCCGCGCCATATAGAAATCCAAATTGCAGGCGATCAATACGGCAAAGTTTGCCATATGAGTGAACGCGATTGTTCTATTCAACGCAGACACCAAAAATTACTTGAAGAAACACCGAGCCCATTTATGACCGACGAACTTCGCGAAAGAATGGGTGTAGCTGCCAAAGCGGCTGCTGAGATTATCAAATATGAAGGTGTGGGCACTGTAGAATTTTTGGTAGACAAGCACAGAAATTTCTATTTTATGGAAATGAATACCCGCATTCAAGTTGAACATCCGGTAACTGAAGAAGTCATTAATTACGATTTGGTGAAAGAGCAAATTCTTATAGCTTCGGGCGTGCCTATTTCTGGCAAAGATTATTACCCTACCAAACATGCTATAGAATGTCGTGTAAATGCAGAAGACATATACAACAACTTTAGACCTTGCCCAGGTAAAATTACGGTGTTACATAAGCCCGGTGGGCATGGAACGCGCGTAGATTCCCATATTTATGCGGGATATACCATTCCGCCGTATTATGATAGCATGATAGCCAAGCTAATCGTTTGTGCCCAAACTAGGGAAGAAGCGATTGTAAAAATGGAACGCGCCTTAGGCGAGTTTGTGATAGAAGGGGTTAAAACAACCATTCCTTTGCACCTGCAGCTGATGCAAGATCCGGAGTTTAGAAAAGGCAATTTTACAACAGCCTTTATGAACACCTTCGAAATAAAACATCCTTAATAAAGTACAAAAGAAAAGCCCGGTTTACCGGGCTTTTCTTTTATTTTGCGAATTTGAAACCAGTTGCGTTGAAAAGCAATTTGATTTTTGGACTGGTGATTTTGTCAATTTCTTCTTGACTTTTATTGTCGTCTTTGGCCCAATCTTTTAATTTTTCTACACTGGTAGTGTCATAGGAAAAGCTGCCTTCTGCCATCGCCATTTTGCCCTTACAATCTTTTGGGATAGTGAATTTATGGTCGAAATCCACCATCACATCTCCATCTTTGGTTTTGTAGTTAAACCAACAACCTTCGCTTTGGCAAACGGCAGAAATTTCACCTTTTACAATCTTTGATTTTGCATCGCCAGATTTAAAAGCAATAAGTGCCTCATCAATTGCAATGGCTTTGCTGACATCAAAGTCTGTTCCATATACTTTGCTTTCACTACACTGGGATAAAAGCATACAACTTACCAATCCTAAGAATATTTTTTTCATGGTTCAAATGTAATCGAAAAATTTAAATTGAATATGGGATTCTGTTTAAATAAAATGGGAAAAAGGTTTTTTGGTGTTTGTTTGCTTTTTTGGGAGAAAAGAAAAAAACAACTATCCTAAGTTATTATCGGAAATAGATGCATCCCATAGAGCTTCGGGCCTTTGTGGCAAAAAAAAAATAGTACGCAGGGGAGCAATCCTCTGCGTCCAGCCGCAGCGGTGGCGAGGGCGGACGTAAAGAAAAAAACAACGACGGAAAATTATTGTCGGCAATCTTATTTTTTCTTTTTTGCTTTATCCAGCCTCAAAGCAGCGTAGCGAGAAAGATTTAAAAGGTTTTTGAAATTTTCAGGAAATGGTTCGGTAGGAATTGCTTTTCCACCATTGTCAAAAGCATATTTTTCATTTGAATTTCCCAAAATAAAATATTTTCCTTGTTCAAGATATCCTGCATAATTGTCTGACGTAAAGTATACAAAATTGCGGTTTGTTTTAAACAAATTGTTGGAAAGCGGATGCTCTAAATAGGGTAACCCCAAATAAGCGGCTAGGGTGGGGGAAATGTCTGGCTGGGCGCCTAAACCATGTATCCTTTTCGCTTTGGATTCTGCGCCTGGTTTGTATATAAGCAATGGAATGTGGTGGAAAGAAATAGGCAAGGGAAAATCTTCTTTCCCAGACATATGCCCGTGGTCGGCCACCAATATAAAAACCGTATTTTTATACCAAGATTTGGTTTTGGCCACTTCAAAAAACTTTTGCAAACTCCAATCGGCATAGCCAATTAACTGGTCTTTAAGTTCTCCTTTAAATATTGGAATATTCTGTCCCGTAGGAACAAGAAACGGTTGGTGGTCGCTAATGGTTAAAATGGCATTAAAAATGGGCTTCTTTTTTTTAACCAACTCATCCATATTGCGGATGGCAAAAGCCAAAATATTATGATCAGCCGTTCCCCATTTGGAGCCGCCTTCTAGGTCTTTTGGCACATTCACTTTGTCCACCACAGAATCGAATGAATGACGCCATAAAAAATTTCCCATATTGTCAAAATACCTTGTATGTGGTATATGGAAAATATTGAAATAACCTTGGTTTTTAAACATACCCGGAATGCCTTTGTTTTCTGAATATTCCATCCATCTCAGCATGTGTTTTTGGGGAATAGATGCTTCGCCATAAAACGAGGAGAAAATACCATTGTAAGTATGTTCTCCGCTGCTGTAAAATGAATCAAAATAAATAGATTTTTTAATGAGTGAATTTAAAAATGGAGTTCGGTTTAATTTAAAAGATGCCATACTTTCCATGAGAATAAATACCACATTGGGTTTTGTTTTACTGCTGGTAGAGATTGTTGAGGTTGTATCGAGGTATTGGGTGGCCATTTCCATTACCTCTGTTTCGGTTTCTGAATTATATGCCCCTAAAGATTCAGTGTTTTCCGTCAAAGAATTATACAAATTATATACAGGATTCATGGCCAATTGATTGAAAAAATAATGCTCACTTACGTTGGCATCTTTCATGTTCAGAGGGGTCGCCCTAATTCCCCCCCTTATTCCAAAAAAAACGAGAAGCATCAGTGCACTGTGAATGGCAATGCCCCAATGGTTTGCGGAGGGTTTGTTTTTTCTATTTTTCAATAAATAAATATGAAGAAACAAAAGAACAACAATGGCAATGAATAAATATAGAATACCCAGTCTGTATATTTTTTCATGCCACAGCATGCCAAACATTTCGTTAGGTGTTTCTATCCAATTCAGAATAGATGCATTAATATGGGTGGCAAACTGCTGGTAAAAGTAGATGTCGGCAATGCAAATAAATGCAATAAAGGCAAGGCCAAAACGCAAGTAAAATAATTTGAAATTTACGCAGATCTTGGGAACTATTGTTTTTTTTATGGCATAAAACAATTCCAAAAAAATAACAGGGAGAAGCCAACAACAGACTACTGACAAATCAAAACGAAAACCTACCATCATAGATTGCAATGGGGGATTGTCAACCAATTCAAAATTGTTTAATCTAAAAAATGCATAACGACAGGCGGTCATGCACAATAGTGCCAATATTGCTGAAATAGAAATAGAAAGTGCACCCCGCATGGTGCGCAAAATTACGAAAATGTTAAGCTAACAATTCTTAAAGAAAACAATTTGGTAATAAAATCTTATTCTTCTCTAAATCCAATCTCGGAATAGCATGAATAAAGCAAATAGGGTTTCCGTTTTATTTCAAATGCAGCCAAACCCGGTATCCAGCTTTTACGGATTTGTGCAGCCGACATGCCACTGAGAAGTTGTTGCTTTAATGCTGCAGTGCCAGCTAAGTTGTCGAAAAACGGGTTAAAAAATTTACTTTTATCTGGGCATTCTTGCACCAACAATTCCAACCATTCTATATAAATGCTCCGAATGTCCACCAGGTAATTTTTGGCAAAATCGGTAACCAAAAAACCTTTGCAAGTATCATTTAAATAAGGAGGATTGATGGTTCTACCTGGAATATTATGGGGTACAAATTTATATTGACCGACTTTTAGCCAGGGTGCACCAAAGCACTCGAAAGGATAATCGGTGCCTCTGCCCATGCTCATTATGGTGCCTTCGAACAAACCCATGGAAGGGTAAAGAATAATTGATTCAGCCGTTTGAAGATTTGGCGATGGCGGTATTGGAAGAATATACCTGCGGTTGTGGTCCCAAAATTCATTTTGAATGACCGTCAATTGACATTTTATTTTGCCTTTAAGCCAACCTTCACCGTTGATCATTCCGGCAAGCTCACCCAATGTCATACCATGCACCAATGGAATAGGGTGCATTCCCACCATGCTTTTTTTGGCACTGTCCAAAATGGGCCCGTCTGTATAATGTCCGTTAGGATTGGGTCTGTCAAGCAATATTAATTGAATGTTGTTTTCTGCACAGGCTTCCATCACATAATGCAGTGTGGTTAAATAGGTATAATAACGGACGCCAACATCCTGAATGTCGAAAAGCACGATGTCAACCCCGTTTAAGTGTTCCGAAGTGGGTTTTATATTTTGCCCATACAAAGAGATTAAGGGTATTCCTGTAACCACATCTTTGCCATCTTTTACTTCTTCTCCATTGGCAGCATCACCCCTGAAACCGTGTTCGGGTGCAAAAATGGTTTTAATATTTATGCCACGTTTCAGCAGAGAATCTACCAAATGCGTTTTGCCGATTTTACTGGTTTGGTTTGCAACAATGGCTATGGTTTTACCCTTAAGTTTTGGAATATAAACTTCCGTTTGATAAGCCCCTGGTTTGGCTAAATCCGCAGCATTCAGTTTTTCTGCCGAAAACTGAAAAAATATATAGACCAAATAAAGTCCAATCGTAGTAATTTTGACCCTCCCCATGAATTGGCCGTTTAAAATTGCCCGGCACTTAGCTACAAAAGAACAAAAATCGTTCTCAAAAACAATCATTCGGTTGGCAATAGTCGCGGTTGCTTTGGGCAGTTCTGTCATGTTTATAGCATTGGCAACGGTTTCAGGCTTTCAAAATGGCATAAAAGAAAAAGTAATTGGCATTCAAGGACACATAATTGTGGATAATTTGCTCAATACAGAGGGTTCGGTACCCACCCCTTTGGCCCATAAATTTGAAAAACTGTCCAATTCTATCTTTCAAACCTCAGGTATTCTAAATGTTTCCGCTTGTTTGATTCGGCCTTGCATTGTCCGGTCGGAGGGTGAAATTGATGGAATGCTTGCAAAAGGTGTCGATCGCAATTATAATTTTGATTTTTTTAAAAGGAATTTGGTCAGTGGCAAAATTCCCGATTTTGATAAGGATACCAATCAGGCAATTATCTCTGAGGCTACTTCCAAAAGGTTGAATTTGAAAGTAGGTGATAAATTACAGGCCATATTTTTTAAAGAAGAAATAGAAGGTCCTCAAATGGCGAGGGCAATAGTACCTGTTATTTGCGGAATTTTTGCAACAGGACTTGAAGAGTATGATAAGTCTTTGGTAATAACCTACCGCGGTTTGTTGCGCAAAATGCTGCCCAAAAATGAGTCTTTCACCCAATGGGAAATTGTATTGAAAGATTACAACCAAGCAGAAGCAATAAAAACAAGCATAGAACAAAAACTACCGGCTGGTGTATTTTCTGTTAACACCGTGCAGCGATACAACCGCCAAATCTTTGATTGGCTGGGCTTGCTAGATACCAATGTGATTATCATTTTGGCATTGATGACATTAATTACCAGCATAACCATGTGCACTACTTTGCTTATTTTGATTACCGAAAGAACCCAAATGGTGGGTGTGTTAAAAGCCCTTGGTGCCGCAAACCAATCCATCCGTAGTATATTTATTTACCAGGCTATTTTTATTGCAGCCACAGGCCTTGCCCTGGGTAATATTTTGGGTTTGGGTGTTTGTTTCCTGCAGCAGAAGTATGCATTTATAAGACTGCCGGTAGAAACCTATTACGTAAACCACGTATTGATAGACATAGAAGCATGGCATGTTTTGGCAGTAAATTTAGGAACCTTGGCCATCTGTTTTGTGGTTTTATTCTTGCCCGCCATGATTATTTCTAAGCTAACAGCAGTAAAAACCATGCGGTTTCAGTGAGAAGGAAGATTTAAGTTTTATCTATCTTCAGAAATAAAGTTTTCCTATTCAATTCCAGTCATTTTGCTTCATCACGCCACATAAGCTTCGTGTAGCACCATTTTTACATTTTTAATTTCTTTTTCCGACAGCAGTCCTAAAATTTTAACAATTCTTTTTTATCTATCGTTTTAATTTGGTCAATTACCGCCCAACCTTTTGTATGGTTGTGTTTAACTGCCACCCTCGTTGGGTATTTTTTGGATTGGGTGGTCATAGCAGCAATTACAACTGTTTGCAAATAGACGTTCATCTCATTTGGGGAAATAACAATGTAAGGTCTTGTTTTTTTTATCTCACTCCCCATCGTTGGATCCAAATTCACAAGTACAATTTGGTAGTGTTTTAATCCCATTTTTCAAAACTTTAGTCCTCGAAAACATCATTTATTAGCAACTCAATGTCATTCTCTTTTTGCGCAGCTTTAAATGATTTTTCCCAACCCAATCTTACATTGGTGTTGGGTTTTAAAATAATACAATCCTCTTCCAATATAATTTCAATGCTGTCATGAATACCATATTTGTCAAGAATCACCTTGGGCAACCTAATTCCTTTGGAGTTTGCTATGGAAATTATGGCTAGGTTCATTTTTTATATGTAAATACAAATAAGTACATAGAAGTGGATAAAGCAAACAAAAAAAGGAGACCTTTCGATCTCCTTTTCCTTTAAGTTTAATTTTAGTTAAATATCAATCTTCGCATATTTTGCATGCGTTTCAATGAATTCCCTTCTTGGTGGAACCTCATCACCCATTAGCATACTGAAAATACGATCGGCTTCTGCGGCGCTGTCTAAAGTAACTTGTTTAAATGTGCGGCGGGTAGGGTCCATGGTGGTTTCCCATAGCTGTTCCGCATTCATTTCTCCCAAACCTTTGTAACGTTGCACACCTACAGATTCTTCTTTTCCTTCGCCTGCAAGTTCCTTGATTTTTGCATCGCGTTGAGCATCATTCCACGCGTAGGCAGATTTTGTTCCTTTTTTTACTTGATACAATGGGGGAGTAGCAATGTATAAATAGCCATTCTCTACCAATTTTTTCATGTGGCGGAATATCAAAGTAAGTATTAGGGTTCTAATGTGGCTTCCATCCACGTCCGCATCCGTCATAATCACAACTTTATGATAGCGCAGTTTGTCCAAATTCAATTCTTTTACGCCATCTTCATTGGTACCAATATGCACGCCCAAAGCGGTAAACATATTCCGAATTTCTTCGTTATCGTAAATTTTATGTTCTAGTGCTTTTTCTACGTTTAGGATTTTACCACGCAAAGGAAGAATGGCTTGAAATTCACGGTCACGACCTTGCTTGGCCGTTCCGCCCGCAGAATCTCCCTCAACAAGAAATATTTCACACTCTGCTGGATCTGTTTTAGAGCAATCGCTAAGTTTACCTGGCAGTCCCATTCCACTCATGGCACCTTTGCGTTGCACCATTTCACGTGCTTTTTTAGCGGCGTTTCTAGCTTGTGCAGCCAGTATTACCTTTTCTACAATGATGCGGGCTTCCTTTGGGTTTTCTTGCAAATAATTTTCAAGCATTTCCCCTACGGCAATATCTACAGCACCCATTACCTCGTTGTTGCCAAGCTTGGTTTTGGTTTGTCCTTCAAATTGGGGCTCTTGCACTTTAACGGAAATAACGCCAGTTAAACCTTCACGAAAATCTTCTCCGCTGATCTCAATTTTCAGTTTTTCCAGTAATTTTTGTTTTTCAGCGTAGGATTTTAATGTACGGGTAAGTGCCCTGCGAAAACCTGCCACATGGGTTCCACCTTCAATGGTATTGATGTTGTTTACATAGCTGTGCAAGTTTTCTGCATAACCCGTATTGTATTGAAATGCAATCTCAACAGGAAATCCTTGTTTATCACTTTCCGCATATACGGGCTCAGGGATCAATCTCTCGCGTGTACCGTCTATAAAACGAACAAACTCTTTCAATCCACCTTCGCTGTAAAAATTGGAATTTCTAAAACTACCATCTTCATTGGTTTCTCTTTCATCCGTTAAGGTCAAACGAATGCCCCTATTCAAAAAAGAAAGTTCCCGTAAGCGATTTTCCAAAGTCTCATAATTGTATTCGGTCACCTGAAAAATGGAATCATCTGGTACAAACGTAACTTCAGTGCCTGTGTTGGTAGATTCTCCAACAACCCTTACGGAATACAACGGTTTGCCTGCGCTGTATTCTTGTTCAAATATTTTGTCTTCACGAAAAACCCGTACATGTAAGTGCTTACTCAATGCGTTTACGCAACTTACACCCACACCATGCAAGCCACCCGAAACTTTGTAGGTGTCTTTGTCAAATTTACCACCTGCGTGCAAAACCGTCATTACAACCTCTAGGGCACTTCTGTTTTCCTTGGTGTGCATGCCTGTAGGAATACCACGTCCGTCATCCAATACTTTTACTGAGTTGCCTGGTAAAATGGTAACATTGATGTTTTTACAATATCCGGCAAGGGCTTCGTCTATACTGTTGTCCACTACCTCATAAACAAGGTGATGCAATCCTTTGGAACTGATATCTCCAATGTACATGGCAGGCCTTTTGCGCACTGCTTCTAATCCTTCGAGCACCTGAATATTATCGGCGTCATAATTTCCTCTGTTTGTATTGGTCATTATTGTCTTAAAAAATAAAGGTGTAAAGATAATGCACAGGGGCTTTAAAAACTGCCTAAACGGTTGATTTTATTGGCTATTTATCCACATTTGGAATTAGAAAGAAATGACACAAACTTGAGTTTGGCGCGGGATAATATTTGAAATTACCTCACCGTATTTTCACGGCTGAATTAAAGTCCACAAAACACCCGAATTTTCTATGAAATTGACATTGCTTTCTATGTATTTGCGTTTAAATTGGATGTTTTTTAAACGGGCTTCATTCAACCTCAATTCTCGGGTGTTTACCAAAAACATATTGCTTTCTCCAGTTTCCATTCTAATCAGTTCAGACTTGTACAACAAGTCGTAGCCATTAACTACTTGGATATAGTTGTTTTTTATTTCTAAATAGCGCAGCCGCTGTTGCCACAAGGAAATCGTCTTGTTTTGAATCTCTCGCTGCTTTTGTATAAACTTCAATTCATAACTTTCGGTTTTCAATTTAGCCATTTGAAAATCTCCGCGTTCTTTTCGCAGAATAAGACTAGTACCGAATTTAATTCCAAATTGATAATCGTTCAATGAATAATCTGGATTTTGATAAAAAGCCCCACTGCCAAGCGCACGGTATTTTATATTCAATTCTGGCAACAAAGCTTGCTTTTTTAACCGCTGGTCTAATTTTGCCATTTCAATATCAACCCTGCTATTTATTAAGTTTGGATTTAATTCTAAATGCAGTGTATCTCCCAACGACAAAGCCAAACTATCGAGCAATGTAAACCCAATTTCCTCGGGAATTGCACTCTCTGTGGGTTCTAAGGGCTGCCCACTATCAGTCCACAAATGCACACTTAGACCCATCCTTGCCTTTATTCTTTTTGCACTCGACTCTGACAAGGCAATTTCAAAATTTTGTTGTTGTACCCATGTTTCTAAAGTATCTATAAATGCTTTGCTGCCAGCCAAAACTTCATTTCGAATGGCTTGCAACCTCACATTTGCCAATGTTTTGGATTCTTGATACATTTCGTATTCTTTTTGGGCAACATACCAGTCTGCATAGGCATTTATTACCTCTCGGCAGAGTTCATTTAGCTGTAAGTTTTTTAAGGCTTGGTTTTGGCCTATCATTAATTTGGCTTTGCGCAATGTATTTCTTCGCTGGTCCGTTATCAGATTTCGCAATATGGGCAAAGTTAGGCCAATAGAGGATAAACCACCGGCTGGGGTAGTTTCATCTGGATTTAAATAGACACCAGAAGCTGTGTTCGTGCCTACCCATAAGTCGGCTCCTGGCCAGGTGGGAATAACAAGGTTTAAATTTCCAAGGTCGTAATAATTTTTACCGCCATAAAATTTATTTGCGGTTTCATAATTTATTTTAGGGTCAAATGCACCTCTAGAACTAAGCAAATTTGCTTGTGCCTGATCCACCAAAATGCCGGCTTGCTTGGCAATGGGATGGTTTTTTCTAACCAGAAGCAATACTTCCTGAAGGGTGAGTGTTTGTGAAAAAATAGATGAAAAAGTGACAAAAAAAACAAACGAAATAGATAAGAATTTAAATCTTTTTTTCATATTTATTTTTTCTTTTTTTCTGGTTTTGTAACTGTATAAAAATCTGCGGGGAATCCATTCCATTGGCGCCACATTTCATACCAAACCGGCACAGAATTGAGCAACATAAAACCGCGGGAACCTGTCCCAACCCTCAGCTGTTTTGGCCAAGTTTTGCCTTTCCATTCTGGTGCAACCAAAACTCTGTATTTCCCATTTGCCGATGGCGTATTGTCGATGGCATAAACTGTACCTGGAAAAGTACCATAGGTCAAATTAGGCCAACCCGAAAACACAACGGTAGGCCAACCATCAAAAACGAACCGCACCTTATTGCCTTTATTTACAAGGGGCATGTCCACTGGGTCGATATACATTTCCACGGCTAGGTTTATGGCAGAAGGCATAATAGTACAAACCGCAGAACCGTCTTTTATGGTTTCACCAATTCCGCTTGCAAGAGATTTGGTAATAAAGCCGTCCTGTGGCGCCGTTATTGTATAAAATCCGTTCCGTATTTGGTAATTTGAATATGAATTTCTCAATTTACTTACTTCTGCTTCTGATTCCATTTGAGAACCAATGGTACTAAAACGGTCACCTTCGGCTTTGGCTAATTTTTCGTTGTATTCTGCATTTACATTGCGTATTTCAAATTTGGCATTTTCCACGGCTACAGCGGCACTGTTTAATTTGTTTTTTGCCGAGATAAGTTTTGCCATTGATTCCTGCATTTTGGTGCGCCTGTTTTCTAAATCTAAAGGTGATTTTAGGCCCTGCTTTAACAAAATACTGTCCCGGGAATACTGGCTTGCTGCTACCGTGTAATTAATTCTAGCCGCTTCCAACTCAGCTTCTTCGCTTTTAAATTTTAATTGTTCTTGCTGGTATTTATTCTCGCTTTGCTTTATTTTTATTTCTCTATTAATTTCCAACTGTTGTATCTGCATATTTATTGCATTTACCTTAGACGAATAAGACAATACAGAGTTTTCCTTTGCTTGTACTTGTTTGTTGGTCTGTTCTAATAGCCTAGGATCCAAATACGAGTCTTTTATTTCTGATATTTTTACTATGGTATCTCCTTTTTTTACAAAATCGCCTTCGCGCACAAACCATTTTTCTATCCTTCCCGGTATCATGGCTTGTATTTCTTGGGGTCGCTGGTTTGGCAACAAAGTTGTAACGGCACCACCACTTTGTATGTTTTGTGTCCATGGCATAAATAGCAAAACAATAACCATAATGAATATAATGGCAAGGAGTCTTTTCATTCTCTTAGAAACCCATACGCTATCATGCATTAGCGCAAAGCTGTGAAATTTTTCTTTGTCCTGATTCATAACCAAATCACTGATTTAATGCTTGAATTTATATTTTTGGTATCGAAATTTCCCAAGTCTAAAAATACAGATTCTTCCATAAAATAGCATTTATCTAAACTTTCAAGTATTGGGGCATAATTACTTATGACAATTGTAGTGCAATTTAATGTATTTATATATTGCATAATATTTTCTATTTCTTGCCGGTTAAAAACCGACCAAATATCATCGATTAAAAGCAATTTGGGCTTTCCATAAAGTGCCCTTGCTAAAACTATTTTGCGCATAATATTGGTTGGCAATCCAAGCTCTGCATCAACTTTGTGGTTAAATCCACCCGAAATAAAAGTAGTGTATTTGTGAAGGTTTAAAATATCTGCAAGATGGGCAATTTCGTCTAAATTTATGGGCTGCCCTAGGGCTATATTTCTGGCCAATGTATCCTCAAAAACATCGTTTCCTTGAAGGCATAAACCTGTGATTTGACCCAATGACTGTAGGTCTATATTTTCTAATGGAATATTGTTAACTAAGGTATGCCAATCCGTTTGAAATTCACCAGTAAGTGTTTTTAAAATACGGGTTCTACCGCTGCCCGGTATGCCACAAATACCTATTTTATCGCCACTGTTTATTTGAAGTAGGGTTGTGCTATTCAATTTTGAAATAATGCACAATTCAGGCGATTTGTTTTGGGTAAGGTGCTTTGCATCCTTGGGCTCCTCATGCAAATGCGCATCGGTAATGTATCCAAGTTTTTCCAATGCTATTCCTGAATCATATATATTTTCAACTGTAAGAATTACTTTTTCAACAGCAGACAACAAAGTAACAATTAAAATTTCTGAAGCCAAAAATTGACCCAAACTGATAGCCTGGTTGACCAATAAATAGCTACCCAAAACAATAAGAGACGTGGTTAATATTACTTTAATAATTACGGCAATGTAAGATTGGCTGTATAAAATTCTAAAATGGTCTTTTCTTCCTTTTAAATACCCTTGTAAATATTCATCGGTTTTTTGTAAATGGTATGAATCATTGCTTTTTAAATTAAATATGGTTCTGTTTTGTGCAATTTCTATTAACCAATACGCGGTTTTAAATTTATAGTCGCTTTCTGCCCTAGCACTTATAATACCGCGATTCCATGTTAATTTTAAAACAGTAAATACGGTAAGGGCAACTACAATTCCGAAAATTGAAAACAATGGGTGGTAAACAACCAATAGTGCCAATCCAAAAATGATTTGTAAAAGCGAAACTGAAAAATCCAAAATCAGTTTTGAAAAACTTTTTTGAACCGTAATTACATCAAGAAATTTTTGGGATAATTCCACAATGCCTGCATGTTTTTTCTTTCTTATATCGGCTTTAACAATTCTTCGGCTAAATTCAAAAGCAGTATTTACAAATAACCTTTGTTGGATGGTTTCCAACAAACTCATTTGTGCCAGACGAGTAATGCCCGCAATAGAAACCCCAATTGTAATTACCACTACCAATATGTACCAGCCGGATGTTAGAGTTCCCCCTAAAACCAAACTCATAAGCGCTTGAATACCCAAGGGAAGAACTAAGCTTATTGCTCCGCTTATTATGGCATATGTATAAAGAAAATTAATGTGTTTTCTTTCTTGGCGGATCAGTTTCCAAATTCTTTGTAAGGGAGTAATTTCTAAATGTTCCATTATTTTAATTTATTAGGCAAAATGCTAAAGAGAAATTTTTCAATATTTTCAACACCAATTGCTGTTTTGGTTTTGTTTTTATGATGGCTTTGTATAAACAATTGTTGCAGGGCGCTGTCTGCAAGGCATATGGCCATGGAGTTTGAATAAGGGTATAGTTTATTGTATTCTTCAATGTATTCTGCGATGCGAGAGATAAGTCGCTGATAACCTATGGTTTTGCCATGGTCCATTTCGTTCTGAATATGTATGGTATAATGTGCTTTTACCCCTTCATTTATGGCAGTAAGCAATACATTATTTGCAAAAGTTCTATTCGCTAGAAATTCGAATTCCGGTTTCGCCAGCGCAGAAATTACCCGCTTAAGTTTTATTTCTGCATTCTCAATATTCTGACAGTTGAAAACAATTACATACTCCTGCCAACTCCAATAGATATTTAAAATATACAATAACAACTGCTGTTTGTTGTTGAAATATCTGTATATCGTTGCCTCTGTGCAACCCACTTCAATCGCTAGTTTTTTAAAAGTCAACTCCTCCAATCCAAAATTTCCCAAAAAATGGGCTCCCATTTCAACAATGGATTCACCTATTTCACTTCCCTTCGGATTTTTTAAATACAAACAATTTGGAAAATGTAATTCCAAATTTTGTGTCAATTGCTTCATTATTTTATAGTAAGGCTATAATAATAGTGAGTATTCGTATAGCGTTACAAAAGTAATACATTATAAATCTAAAACGGTAACCTTTTGCATGAAATAATCCTCGAAAACGACGAAATATCTTCCTTCCTCGTTTATTTGCCTCTGCCTTGCACCATAATAAGTGCAGTGTAAATCATTATTTTAATATCCAAGCCCAATGACATGTTTTCCAGATATAAAATATCATATTTCATACGGTCAACCATTTGATCTACATTTTCTGCGTAACCAAATTTCACTTGCCCCCAACTGGTAATCCCAGGTTTTATTCTATGTAAACGCTTATAGTATGGTGCTTTTTTTACAATCTGATCTATGAAAAATTGCCTTTCCGGACGAGGGCCTACTATACTCATATCGCCAATAAGCACATTGAAAAATTGGGGTATTTCATCCAATCGGGTTTTTCTAAGCGATCTTCCAATGCGGGTTATTCTTTGATCGTTTTCTTTACTCAGTTGCGGTCCCGCTGTTTCTGCGTCTATGCGCATACTTCTAAATTTGTATATTGAGAAGGGTTTTCCAAGGTACCCAATTCGTTGTTGTTTATAAAATATTGGCCCTTTGCTGTCAATTTTGATCCAAATGGCCAATAATAGAAACAAAGGAGAAGCAATAATTAGCGCCAGAATACCAACGACAGCGTCAAATACCCGTTTTGCAGATTTTTGCCATTGTGGCATTACTTCAAAATCCGCTTCAACCAGCATTGCACCTAAAATGTTGTTCATTTTTATCATACCCAATACCATTCCGTAACTGTCGGGCAATATTTTCAAGTGCACTTGTTCGTTTTGCACAAGGTCAACTACAGCAGGTACTTTGTCATGGTCTTTGTCATCCATGCATATGATTACATCTTCAATCTGTTTTTCCCCTATGATTCGAGGTAAATCTGACCAATTTCCGATATTTGGCAGACCTTCTACTGTGAGTTGTTCGTCACTTCCTGTAACATAACCAAGGATAAAAAAACCCTCACTCTTTTTTGCACTTTGAAGCTCATGATAAAGGTGATTTGCGTTGATTCCATTCCCAACCAAAATGGTTTTATAACCCCATTTTCTGCTTTGAATTTTACGAATGGTTCTGGTTGAAATTGTCAAACGTCCCAGTAGCGTAGGAACAAAATGGACCAAAAACAAAAAACCGGAGGAAAAATAATAATCGCGATAACTTTGCACACTGTCATCCAAAAGCAGTACGAAAAATAAAATCAGCACACCTGCTACTGAAGTGTTAAAGGTGTTTTGAACCTCTCGCAATCTTGAACGTCTAAATATATGATGGTAATAGCCAGAGAAAGTGTAAAGACCCACCCAAAATAGGGGTAAGATAAATAAACCTAGGGTAAGTTTTATATCGTTGTTAATGGGAATGTCGTATCCATGTTTTGAAGCTTCAACAATGTGTTTTCGGAAATTAAAAAACAACCACCAACCCAGACCCGCAGAAAACAAATCCCAACAAATATAAACTAGTGTCTGACGCTTTTTATTCATGGAAGGTAGCAAAAACGTATGTTATCTAAATATACTTTCACATCGTTTTTGTAGCTTGCTGGCTTTAATACAGTGAAATAAATTTTATAGGAATTGGAAGCAGGTTGCCCATAAATTTCTGGCACCAAGTTTAAGTAATAACGTTTCCATTCATTAGCCGTAGGGTAAATAAGTAAAAATGGAACATAAGTATGCGCAGGACCATCAATACGGTCAATGGCGATTTGAATAGCAACGGGTGATTTAATGTCAAATTCCAAATTAAAATCTGTGCTGTTTACAGAAAGTCCACTGAATGCATTAAAGGATATTGCATCCATATATTTTACACTATCGGCCCCTTTTAACGTAATTTCTAGGGCTTTGGTGTTACCTTCAAACCTTCCATTTAAGGAATAGGGTACGGTGCGAATGATCTGCGAATCTAGCGGTTCGGCATGCGCCGAAACCAAAGAGCTATTGCCATCCTCAAAATCTTCTGTCCACAAAAAAGCAGTTGAAGGCCTGAATTTAAATACAGCGTTGTTAAAAGTTGTGACCTTGCCTGCAACCAAAGTGGCTGTTGTATCTGCAATTAAAAAGGGTTTGTAAACTGCCCGTTGGCTCTTACTGGCGTTAATAAAAGTCATTGCGATTAAAGCAATTTGGTGTTTCCCAGAAAATAGGGCCGGCACCTTGGCAGGAAGTTCAAAAACACCCAGAGATTCTCCATCCACATACAATTGTACCGCGTTTATTTCATGAATATTATTGCCTTGCAAACCAGTTGCAGAAATAGACACACTGTCAATTTGGATATAGGCAGGAATAATTTCATTTTTCCCTTTGCAAGAAAAAAGCAAAACAACAAAAAAGCAAGAAGCTACTAAAAGCCTGAAAGCCAATCTCATCGGCACAAAAATAGCGATTTACATTCCAAAAAAGAGTCTTAATTACGTAAAAATAATTTGTGAATGGAAATACTTAAACTTTTGAATAACGCCTCTGCACTCTTTCAATAATCCATTGGGTCGCTGCATTCAAGGTTTTTGTATGCTCTAAATTTGTAATAGGGCTTAAATGTTTTTGTATGTTTTCTGCAAAATTGCGCAGCTCCATGCGCCAAGGGTCAAAAGGCATAACAGGTCTTGGAATGTCCATAAACTCATGGTTCGGTTGGTCTTCATCCATTGGTAAAATAGACAATTGGTCGGTGGAATTGGATGGCCTGTATTCAATCAAATGATTTTCCGAAAAATCCAAATGAAACAATCTGTCCTGTTGAAAAACCCTAAATTTATTCACACCAGGTTCCACCGCACGCCCAGCGGATATGTGACAAATCGCATCATTGTTAAATTCGATATGTATGTTCAATAAGTCTGGACTGGTGCCGAATAAAAACAAGGGCCTAGCTGTTAAGTTTCGGATTCCACTGTCTGCAAGTCGCATGGCTATGTCTAATTCTTGGGCCAAATTTTTATAAAACCAATCCGGAAATTCTCCTGGTTTTGGAGCAGGACAATTTTTCTCAATGCGAATAAATCTAGGCTTGCGCATATATTGAGCAGCTGTAGTAAACAGGGGTTTATTGTGCAACACGTTGGCTATTTGTATGCAATTTTGACTTTCGAGTTGTAGGTTGTAAAGGTTTTCAACTATGGTTGATTCCCGAATTAAAAAACCATCAAACAATAAATGTTTCCCTTTTCGAATAAAATTTTCAAGCATCTCTAGCTCTAAATTTTTCACATGTCGGTCTACCAAAAAAACATCTGCTTGGTTTGCCAATTCTTCGGTAAATCGCAATTTTCCAAACACATCAGCGTTCGCTGCGTCGTCTGGGTCATAAAAACCACGAAATTCAAAATCGCCTGAATCGCTGAGCAAATGGCTAAATGCCGCTGATTTTCTTTCTGAGCCGAGGACAACAGCTTTCAATGTAGATGTCATTGGGGTTGCTTACTACAACAAATATTTGTTAATTGCGCCTCCTTAAACAAAGCTACGTTTTAAACAGATGTTCACAACCGAACCCATTATAGAGCTTCCCAAATATGCTGGACTACGACGATTGCTCGTGGAAGAATTGATGCGAAAAGGAATCCAATCAACCGCCGTGTTAGCCGCAGTGGGAAAGGTGCCACGCCAACTTTTTTTTCCTTCAGATTTTGAACAATTTTATTACCGCGATGCCGCGTTTCCAATTGGACATGGCCAAACGATTTCTCAACCCTATACAGTTGCTTTTCAATCTGAATTGTTAGACCTTGTGAAAGGGGATAAAATTCTTGAAATTGGCACTGGAAGTGGCTATCAAGCCGCAATTTTGTCTGCTTTAGGAGCAAATGTTTATAGCGTAGAATTGGTAAAAGAATTGTTGGTGCAAGCATCCAAAGTGCTTAGAAATTTAGACAGAGAAATTAAGCTATTCTTAGGAGATGGAACTTTAGGCTTGCAATCTGAAGCCCCGTATGACGGAATTATAGTTACAGCAGGTGCACCAGAAGTGCCGCAAAGCCTCATAAATCAGCTTGCCATAGGTGGGAAATTGGTAATTCCAGTAGGATCGGATAGAGAAATTCAAAAAATGATGAGAATTACAAGGCTTTCGGTGAACCAAACGAAAACCGAAGTTTTTGGAAACTTTAAATTTGTGCCTTTAATAGGCAAGGAAGGTTGGGGAAAGTAAAATTAACGAGCCATAGCTTGCTCAATTTCTTCTACTTCAATAGGGTATTTTTCCATAAAATCCACAATACCACCTTCGGCAATGAGCACATCATTTTCGATGCGCACCCCAATCCCTTCTTCGGCAATATAAATACCCGGTTCCACCGTAAGCACATTCCCTACTTGAAATTCGCCCCAGCGATGCATCACGTCGTGCACATCCAGTCCCAAATGGTGGCTTGTGCCATGCATATAGTATTTGCGAAATGCATTTTTATTGTCTTTTACCTCTTGGCTATCCAACAAGCCCAACTGCAATAGTTGTTCTGTCATTATTTCACAAACTTGGTCATGGTATTCAGGCATTTTTTTTCCAGGAAGCATCAATTTTTTTGCCTCGCGCTGCACATGCAAAACAGCATTGTAAACTGCTTTTTGTCGTGGACTGAATTTTCCATTGGCAGGCACACAGCGGGTTAGGTCGCCATTGTAATTGCCGTATTCTGCCCCAAAATCCAACAAAATTAAATCACCGTCTTTTACTTGTTTGTTGTTCTCAATATAGTGCAAAACACAAGCACTGGAGCCACTAGCAATGATTGGATCAAAAGCAAATCCATTTCCCCTTCTTCTTGTAAATTCATGAATTAATTCCGCCTCAATTTCGTATTCCCAAACACCTGGTTTAATAAATTTTAACAACCTTTCAAAACCCGCTTTGGTAATGTCGATTGCTTGTTTTATAACTTCTATCTCTTCCGGTTGCTTTACCATCCGCAAATTGGCTAAAATAGGAGCACTTCTTTCTATTTTGTGCGCAGGATATTTCGTTTTTATTTGGTTTGCAAAACGCAATCCGTTGTATGGAACTTTATCGGCAAATCTGTCGTTTTCATTTAAATTTAAATATACGTATTCTGCCATCAATATAGCCGGATGTATAGTTTGCAAAAACTCTTGGTACCAAAATACCTTTTCTACGCCACTGGCTTCATGGGCTTGTTCGGGGGTTAATTTTGCACCATCCCACACGGCGATTGTTTCGCTGGTCTCCTTAATAAACAGCATTTCGCGTTGCGCGGGATTTGGACAATCGGGAAACAATACCAATACCGTGTCCTCTTGATCTACGCCTGATAAATAATATAAATCTGAATTTTGTTTGAACCGAAAATTGGCATCTCCGTTTCTGGGTACTTCATCGTTGCTGTGAAAAATTGCAATACTCCCGGGTTTTAAAGTGGCAACAAACCGCTGTCTGTTTCTAACAAATAATTCTTTACCAATGGCCTCGTACTTCATAAATTGAGGCAAAATACGTGAAGAATATTCACAATTCAGCATTCCACTTTTTAAAACAGCATTTATTTTAAATTTGCATTTTAGATTGATGCAGTTGCGCATGTAGAATGGGTTTTACAATTATTCAGGCAGGTAATTTTCCCTATTATATGGTGATATGGTATTTTTTTTTTATTTTTGAGGCAACATTTGGCACAACCTGTCTGTCAATATAACAGGCAAAGGAATATATCCATGAAAACTGAACTAAAAACAAAAACTATAAATATGAAGAGAGCATTACTCGTATTTTTCCTTATTACTTTTGGCTTGGGCATTCGTGTTCAAGCTTCCCACATGATGGGGGCTGACATGTCCTACAAGTGTTTGGGCAACGGTAAGTATAAAATTACCTCCAAAATTTATCGCGATTGCCGTGGTATTTCGTTTAACAGTCCAACCTTTGGTTGTTATGCAGGAACCAATGGAGGCAATGGTTGTGGCTCATTCACCTTAAGCACAACGCGCATAAGCATACGCGACGTTACGCCTAGATGCTCTACTACGAGCAAACCTTGCAGCCCAACCAATACCTATGGAACAGGTGAAGGTATTGAAGAGCATACTTTCGAAACTACCGTGGATTTTAATACTTCCCCGCTGAGTGGTTTTTTAAATAAAGCAGCCTGCTGTGAAGTAACATTTTACATTGGTCAATGCTGCCGCAATGGCGCCATTACTACAGGTCCTGCTGGAAATGATTTTTGGACGACTTGTATGATTAATATTTGTAACATCAAGAAAACCACCAACAAGTGCAACACTTCTCCAACTTTGAGTAACGAACCTATTGGTTTTCTTTGCTGCAACCAAGCTTATTACTTTAACAACGGTGCCATAGATTCTGTAGATTACGATTCCTTTTCCTATAAACTTGCACAAGGAATAAGTACTTTACCCAATACTGGCGTTAGTTATTCTTCCCCTTTTTCTGCACAATATCCAATGACTCCCTATTGCGTGCCGCCTACTACCATAAAATGCACACCCAATATTAAAACCAATCCACCCAGAGGCTTTTATATGGATACCTCTACTGGAGATTTGATTTTTACCCCAACCAAATGCGATGAAGTTGGTATTGTGGTTATAGAAATTATTGAATGGCGAAAGGACAGTGCCACCGGAGTGTATTTGATGGTGGGTAAAACCCGGCGAGACATGCAATTGATTGTAAAAGACGATTGCGGCTATAACAAAGCCCCAACCATCGACGGTCCTTATTCGAACAAAGTATGTGAGGGTGATAAAATTTGTTTCTCTATTTATGGCAAAGATGAAACTTTTGTCCCTTATCAAACCGTGCCCGATACGGTGCAGTTGAAGTGGAATGGTGGTATACCAGGTGGAACTTTTAAAATTAAAAACCCCAAAGACCGCGAAAAAGAAGCAGAATTTTGCTGGCAAACCAGATTGGGTCAGGCAAGCGATGTTGCC
>JBBQBB010000010.1:0-64666 GCA_038317095.1 Bacteroidia bacterium
CGGAACTGGTCGCCGCAAAGAAGAAGGCAGCATCCTTGGAGGGATTGGCAATCTATTTGATGGTGATGGCATGCATTGATTCGAAAACTCTGAAAGATATGCAAATTCATTCCGCGACCTTAGTGCTAATTCGTGTAATTCGTGGCTATTTTGTGCTAAATATTCTTCTTCTTAAATACTTTCAAACTAATCCAAAGCGGAATTATTGTCCACAAAGCCATCACAAAAATGGAATATACGATGCCAATCCAACCGCCGAAAAACTGTTTATAAAGTGCACCTGTGTAGCCCATCAAAGCGGATACATCTAGTTTTAACATCACGCTGATTCTAGCCAAATCAATAGGATTTAAGGAGGCCAAAACAATCATTAATTTTTCCAATGGGTAATCGCTAAAGCCATATAAAAATGCTAGCACCAAAGCATCGTAAATGATGGCCAGAAAAAACCAAAGCATTATACTCATGCCTATTCCGCGGGCCTTATCACGGGTAATTGTGGATGCTAAAAACGCAAATGCCACAAAACAAAAAACAAGCATCACCCCAGACAAAATCAATACCATTCCAGTGGCATCTGCTTGGAAAATTAGAACTGGCAAACCAATACCTACAAGAAAGGCAACCATCAACGAAATTGTGATTCCAATATATTCTGCTAAAAGTATCGTACGTCTTTTTATGGGCTGAGAAACCAACAACTCCATAAATTCATAGGCATTGTAATAATAGGTAGTAGAATAAATTATACTTACCAGCGGAAGGATAATTAACACAACGCTAAGCAAACTTACCAAAGCTTTGGAGGGATCGTTTTCCAAAGTAAAAAATGCCATTGAAATAGCAAGAAGTAGAATTGTTAAAAACAACAATACCTTGCTTTTTAAAATATCGATGACTACATATTTCGCAATTTTGAATATCATTTTACACCACCTGTTTTTTGAATCATTTCTTTCAAGGCTTTGCCTATCCTATCACTTCCAGATTCCAATTTCAGCTCCTCTATGCTGCGGTGAAACGCAACTTTACCCTCATTAATAAAAACCAAATCATCGGCTATTTCTTCAATTTCATTCATAATATGAGAAGTTATAAGAATCAATTTACCATTGTTTCTTTCTTTCTGAATTTTGTCTTTTAAAATTTCCGCAGCCACGGGATCCAAGCCAGCCGTAGGCTCGTCCAATATTAAAACATCGGGTGAAAAAAGAAATGCCAATGCTGCACTTACTTTTTGCCGTGTACCACCACTCAATACACCCATTTTTTTTATACGCATGGTTTCCAAATCAAAGGATTGAATTAATTCTTCATCCAATTTATCCAAACTATCCTTGCGTATATCCTTAATCATATTCACTATTTGACCGATGGTCATGTTATCAGGGTAACGCCCAATTTGTGGCATATAACCCAATTTACGGCGATACTCCCATTCGGTATTTACCGTTTTTCCGTCAAAAATCACTTCGCCTTTATCCGGGTGTACCATACCCAAAATGCATTTGATCATGGTGGTTTTGCCTGAACCATTGTGGCCAATTACGGCAGTAGCTTTGCCCATAGTAAAATTCACCGACAGGTCGCTGAGTACCTGCAATTTTCCAAATTTCTTATGCAGGTTTTTTAGTTCTATCATCAAAAATTAATTCATGCATTAAAGGTTGATTGTCTTTAATATTTTCTGGTGTTAAAGAGGGTATGCTTCTTTCTGCTGTATCCAATAACTCAATAATCAAACTTCGCATAAGCATTATCACATATGGCATTTGTTCAATCATCATACTATACATGCTTACTGGACGAAAAGGAACATCGCCAATATTGTCTTTATTCAAATCGTAGCCTTTATATTTTTCCCAATAATTATGATTTAATTTGTTTAAAAACAATGTGCCGTTGGTAGAAACATCAAAACTATTATTTACAAAATTATTTTGCTCAAATTCCACATCTTCACAATTGGCTAGCAATTTTAAAGCCCAACCATTTGATTTAAATTCATTGCTATCTGCCTTAATTCTAGAGCAACCTTCCATATAAACTGCGGTGGTATTTTTAACGTACCTATTGTGGTGTATTTTGCTATCCGTTATATCCTTGCACAGCATTCCATAAGTGGCTCCACCCCAATTTTCTTCAAAATTATTTTGCAGCATTGTAATTCTTTTTGAATACATTACAGCCACACCTGTGCCATTTTTAAAAAATGTATTGTTTACAAAAGTATCGTCATCGGAAAACATAAAATGCAATCCATAACGTTGGTTTCCTTCGGTATAATTGTTAAGAATAAAAGACCTTTTCGCAAATTCAAAATACATACCATCTCGGTGTTTTAGAATTCTATTGTTTTCTAAATGAATATAATCAGAATACCAAAGATGAATTCCATCTCCACAATTGCCTTCGTTGCTAAAGCCCACAATTTCATTGCCTTTAATTATAGAAGAATCTACTTCGGAAAAATAGATTCCAAAAAAATCGTTGGCAAATTTACAATTTAAAATAGAAACATGGTGGGTTTTAGATGCACGAATGGCTGCAAAATCATTCATATATCCGCGTTTTGTATTGCGCAAATCAAGGTTTTCCAGTGTAACTTGGCATGTATCAATAATCAATATTTCACCTTTGTTTTCTCCGTCTATAATGGCTCCATTTTCTCCTCGAATGGTAATGGGTTTGTGTATGATAAAATCATGCAATGGATAAATACCTTTTTTCAACACCAAGGTTCCGCCAGAAGGTGTTTTGGAATATAAAAATTCAAAAGTTTGGGCGCAAATTTGCGTGCCAAAATTACCCAACAACGAAGTCAAGACAAATAAAACAACAACTTTATTTACCCATAGATTGCATCTCATGGCAGAAATTAAATCGAATTCATAATTATTCAGTAAGTAGCATTTGGTCAAATGTGAGAATTTCGCCGCCCAATTTTTTTTGGAAGTCTTCAGCATCTACTTTTTTTGAAAATGCCGCTAAATTCCCACCCATGGGGCTTTTAACTTTAGGTCCATGTAAATAAAAAGCGAGTTTACCGTTTGAAAGTCCACCTGGATTGGCATAATCGGCAACATATATATATTCAAAAGTTACAATCTCAGATATATTTTTATTGTAAAAATTCCGCATGCATTCATCCGAATCGAATTTATAAATCTTGCCTTTTTTTGTAACAATTTCCGTCCCAAATTTTTGATCCATAATGGTCATTTTACAAAAATCGCAGTTGTCTTTGCCGTAATTTATTGGCTGAGAACCAGTGCTGCAAGATAAAAGCAGAAATATTGAGGCTGATTTGATAATGTTTTTCATATTGGTTACTGCAAATTTATTGTTTAATTTTTTTACGGTCAAGAATAAAATGTTCCCAAAGGAGCAGAGTGCCCATTAAAACAGAAGGCACAATAATCATCAGCCCGCCTATATCTGGCAATGACCCTGCAACAAAATTGAGCATCACTTTATAACCTAAAAATGGAGGTTGGTAGGACATGCCAGGTATTCTTATTGCCGCATGCGGATCAAGGTTGTGGCCATATTGATATTCCCAGCGCCAAAAATCATAACATGCAAGCGCTGCAATAACCACCAAAACGGTCATGTATATCCATAACCAGCGGCGATTGCCTTTGTAACCTACAAAAAGACCAAACGCAATCATAAACCCTAACAAATATGGCAAAAAAGCAAATTCCCAGAATTCATCTGCGTGCAATGTTGCCATTCCTATATAATGATTTAAATTATTAATGGAAGATACATCACCTTTCAACCCATTTACCCAAATCTCAAGACCCAGACCTTCGGGATATTGAGGAGCTGACAAATCTATATACCAAACGGAGAAAAAATATCCGCCAATCATAAGAAGCGAGCCAATAATTACCGTCCATCTCGTAATAGGTTTTAATTTTTGCGCCAATCTTTCTTTACTATTCATATACTATTTATAACATATCTTTTTATAAAAAAAGGGGAGGAACAGGCCTCCCCTTCTTACATTTAATCAGGAAGTTACGTGTTACTTCTTCTTTTCTGATTCTGGCTTATTTCCAGTATGGAAAGTGAGTGGATTGTTGGAACCCGCTGGTGAAACCCGAATGTAGCCCTGCATTTCTTGGTGAAGTGCAGAACAGAAATCGGTACAATACATAGGGTATACACCTACTCTGCTTGGAATCCACTTCAAAGATTGGGTTTCGCCCGGCATAATCAGCAATTCAGAATTGCCTGCGCCTTTTACGGCAAAACCATGTGGCACGTCCCAGTCCTGTTCAAGATTGGTCACATGAAAATAAACCTCATCACCTACTTTCACGCCTTCAATATTATCTGGGTAAAAGTGCGAACGAATTGCGGTCATATAAACGTGTACGGCATTCCCAACGCGAGTTACTTTTGCTGCCTTTTCGTTAGGTGTAAAATATGGGTGCTTATTTTCTTCTAATTTGTATACTTTACGTTGATTTTTTGTGATTAAATCTGCTTGAATCATTTGCGCATAATGGGGCTCCCCAATCGTAGGAAAGTCAAGCAATAGTTTCATTTTTTCACCTGAAATATCAATCAATTGCGCACTTTGGCACAATTCTGGACCAGTTGGCAGATAGCGATCCTTGGTAATTTTGTTTAGCGCAACAAGGTATTTACCAAATGGTTTCTTGCTATCTCCTTGCACAACGCAAAGATGCCCGATTGAATAATAAGTTGGGATTCTATCAATGATCTGACGGGTTTCTACATTCCATTTTACAACCTCTGAAGACACAAAGAAGGAAGTGTATGCGAATCCTTTGTCATCAAATTCTGTATGCAATGGACCTAAACCTGGCTTTTCAACTTCACCAGCCAAAACCGATTCATATTTCAACACACTAATTCCATCAAATTCACCTTCAAATTGTTTGCCTTCAATGGCAGCCATCATTTTCTTAAAAGAAAACACAGGAATGGTAGCGGCCAATTTACCGCTTGCAACGATATACTCACCTGTTGGATTTACGTCGCATCCATGCGGGCTTTTTGGGCAAGGCATATAGTAACAAATATCTTTTAAGGCTCTTGCATCCAAAGTAGTAACTTCTTTCAAAATCTCAGACTTTGCAGTTTGGGTCTCCTCATTAAAAAGGTTGTGATAGTAATTGGCTGGTTTTTTAACCCCTTTGCCTGCTGCCAAATATTCTTCTGCTTTTTTCCAGTTTACAGCCATAATAAAGTCTTTATCCTTCTGAGAAGCATTCACTTCCAACAAAGTATTGGCTTGCTCAGAATTATAACAACTAAAAAACAACCAACCATGCGAAACACCTTTACCCGCCCTAGCTAAGTCATAATCTACGGCTGGCACATCAATTTGAAACGCCATATTCATGTTGCCCTTTTCTTTGTCTACTTTAATAAAATTAACAACCCCTTTAAAATTTTGCTTAAATGAATTGATTGGCATTTCCTCATCGTCAAAGGGTACGCTAAATCGCGATGCTCCCACAACATATTCGGTATTTTCTGTACAATATGGAGAAGCATGATTTCCTCCAGTATTGGGCAATTCTAGAATTTCAACCGTTTTAAAAGTCTTTAAATCAATTCGTGCAATGCGGGGTGTGTTGTTTGCATTGATAAATAGCCAACGACCATCGTCATTCCCATCTGTTTTTGACAGTGAAGGATGATGAGAATCGTCCCAGGGAATAAAGCCTTTGGTGGTTTGCAACAATGGTTTGGTTTCTTCGTTAAAGCCATAACCTTTTTCTGGGTCTACGCTAAAAACTGGGATAACTTTAAACAATCTGCCCGACGGAATTCCATAAACACTCAATTGACCACTAAAGCCACCCGAGGTGAACATATATATTTCATCATATTTGCCTGGCGCCACGTATACCCGTGAAGCAGCATCAGCACTTACAGCATTGTTACCTGCACCTTTGGGCTTGCAGCCTGTAAAAAGCATTCCTGTCACTACAATTCCTAAGATAATTGCAGACAAGGAGTTCGACATTTTTTTCATATTCTTTGGATTTTAGATTTGTTGTATTCTATTATTTGGCACCATCGTTCTGACGTAAATAATCTAACAGTTTAAGAGCACTGTCATCATCTACATTTTGGTTTGTCATTTGGGTGAGGTGCGTAGCCAATAATTCCATAGCCACTGCATCTTTTTTGGTCATTTCTTCTGGATTTGTAATCATATTTAGAATCCAATTGGCATTTCTGCGGGTGGTAATGCCTTTTAGACCTGGTCCAACCACTTTTTCATCTGTTGTTTTATGGCAAGCAGAACATTTGGATTCGAACAACACTTTGCCCGCAGTAGCTTTGGCAGCATCGAATGCAGCAATCTGTTTGTCGGCAAATTTCCCAATTCCATTGGGTGTAGCAGCGGCCTCAGTTTTTGACGCTTCGCCTTCTTTAACCGCATCGTCTGCCTTAAATGGCTCAGAACCACCACCACTGCAGCCCATCAAAGAAAAAGTGATTATTAATAAGGCTGTAGCCATAAATCCCGCAATTTTGTTCGATTTTTTCATTGAATTCTTATTTTAGTTTCTTTCTGTGGGCAAAATTTGCCTCATTTTTAGGAATAAATTTTGACATAAGTCAATTATTCACATTATTTTTGACCAATTCTAAAACCAACCAATGTCCACCTTTGCAAAATGCAATACAGATTGCAGAAGCTGCCAATCCATAGCCCTTTCGGTATTTTGTACCTTAAAGCCCCAAGAATTGGAAGAATTGAACCTTCATAAAGTAAGTTTAGAAGTTTCAAAAGGTTCTGTGGTTTTTTATGAAAACAATATGCCCACTGGCTTGTATTGTGTGCATGAGGGTGCGGTAAAAGTTTACAATACATCCCTAAATGGAGACATTCAAATCAATCGGTTGGCAAAAAACTCCGATATTATAGGTTATAGAAGCCTTCTTGCTAATGAACCTTACAAAGGCACCGCAGAAACAATAAAAGATTCAACCATTTGTTTTATTCCAAAGTCTTCACTGTATGCACTTATCGGAACAAATATTGAATTTAGTTTAAAGATGATGGAAGCAATGGCCAAAGAATTGAACCGTGCTGAACAAAAATCATTGGACATATTGTTTAAAAGTACCCGTGAAAGATTGGCTGAAGCAATTTTACTTTTACACCAAACTTTTGGCTTAGATGTGAGAGGATATATAAATGTAAAATTAACCCGCGGCGAATTTGCAGCAATTACAGGCATGGTTCACGAAACTGTTGTTCGCATACTTGCTGAATGGGAGAAAGAGGGTATCTTACAATTGGATAAAAAATTAATTAAAATTATGAATTTAACTGAGTTGCTAAATATTGCAAAACTCGAAGATTAATTTTGCAATTGTTAACTAAAACTTAGAAGCCAGAGCCAGTACTTTGGGAAATAAAATGTTATTTTCTATGTGTACATGATTCATTAAATCATCTTCGAATTCTTTCAATTTGGTTATGTAAATCTGATAAGTAACGCATGCGTCATTCGGCGCTGAGTAACCATGGGTCATCCTTTTTATCGTTTCTATTTGTTTCCATACCGCAGCATGTTCCTTTTCTAAATCAACAAAGCCGTTCAATATTTTCTTCGCAGAGCTATCCTTCAAATTGATTTTTTCTGGATGAACATACATATTCCAAAGTTTCTTCATTGCCGGAAATATTTCAGTTTCTTCTTTTTCCATGTGCACATGCATTTCGTCCAAAACAAATTTCAACATCTCATGTATTCCTTGCAATTCAGGATGATTTTTATGGTGATTTTTCACCACTATTTCACCGTACTCTTTTAACATTGTAGCAGTATTTTTTACATAATTATGGTGTGTTTGGACTACAAATTCACATAAAAAACCAATATTCCAATAAGCCATATTCCGACTAGGCAAAATATCAGCATCATTGTATAACGCCAATTGTTCTGTAATTTGATCTGATATTAGCCCTTTGCTTTGTATGGCTTGGGATAACGTTTGTTTTCCGTTACAATAAAAATCTATGCCATATTTTATTAAAACATCCGCCTTTCTAGAATCCCTTGCGGCAATATCACCAATTCTTTGGTCCAATATTTTTTTTAGCACTGTCAATTCAAATTCAATTTTTTCGAAGCCAAGTCATTCGCTTCATTGAGTGCTTTTTGTGCAGCCTTTCTTTTTGCCTCAGAAGCATCTCTAAAGCTTACAATCGCAGATTCAACTGCATCAAAAAATACTTTGGCATCTATATTAGCATCCATTTCATTCGAAAATTCTTCGTTCACCGTTTTCATTCGGCGTTCTAAAAAATTCGCATATTCTCCATAAGCTTTTTCATCAGGATTTCGTTTTAATAAATCTTGAAAATTGCGTATTGTATGGTTCATTCCACGCAATTCACTTAGGATAATATTATCTGGAGATTTCACCTCTTGATTCGCCTCTGGTGAAACAGAAGTACAAGCATTTATTGTAACAACAAGCAAAAACAAACATATAATACGCAACTTCATCTTGTTAATTTTTAGGCACCAAAACTTTGTCAATCACATAAATTAAACCATTGCTAGCCTTAACAGATCCCACAATATGGGCATCTTCTACCATCCATTTTCCATCTGCACCTTTGTGCATAGTTAAATTGGTGCTTGCAGCAGTGCCAATTACTTGTCCATCGATGAACATATCTTCATTGTACACACCTATAGCTACATGATTTTCCAATACATGGCGCAAATCTTTTTTCTTTTCCGGTTTTAACAAGCCATCCACCGTTCCCGCAGGCAAAGCTTCAAATGCGGCATTGGTGGGTGCAAAAACTGTAAAGGGTCCAGCATTGGCAAGCACATCCACATATTCTGCGGCTTTTACGGCAGCAACCAATGTACTGTGATCCTTCGACCCAACTGCCACATCTACAATGTCATTTGTAGATTCATTGTCTTTAACTCCAGATTGACCTGTACCCGCAGGTTGTCCCTCTATTGAGGCTTCGGCTTGGGTGTTTCCGCCACATGCGGCAAATAGCAATGCACCAGAAAAGCATAGCATCCAAATTAAATTGTTCTTGTTCTTCATTGTTCTTTGAATTAATAGCACAAAAAAAGGACACAATTAATTTATAAAAATTGACCCAAAACAATTTTGGTAAATTTAGAAGAATTCTTAACTCTTAAACGGATTGCTGTATTTCTTATCCGAAATAAAGGCATCGTCCGTCAGTGTTCTTAAAAAAGCAACAACGGCAGACTTCTCTATAGGAGAAAGGTTCATGCGCCTAGGCAAGCCTTTTTCTTTTAAATTTTCATCCAAATTGGGATGTGATTTTATTCCACTGTTATAATGGTCTACAACTTCTTCTAGCGTTGCAAACCGACCATCGTGCATGTACGGTGCTGTTAATCCTATATTTCTTAAACTTGGAATGCGGAATTTGCCGTTGCCTTTGCCATTGTCTGCGTAACTAACATCCAGCCCAATATTGGCAGTACCTTTTACGGTTGGCTGCGAATAAGCTCCACCCGGTTGGTCTGGTGCACTGAAAGTTTTGCCCGCATGGCAACTTGCGCAATTTAACCTTGAACTAAAGAACAAGTCTTTACCCAATTTTTCCATGGCTGTATAATTTGAAAAACCATTTTTCTCACCTTGGTCAAATTTTGAATTTAACGTTACCATACTATTCAAAAAGTCCGATACGGCTTTAGAAATTAACTCACGGGAAACATTTTGGCTACCGTATGCAGCGTTGAATAATGACTTATAAAATGGCAATTGACCTATTTTTTGCATCAACATTGCATCAGACTCCATTCCCATTTCAATATGGTTGAATACAGGGCGTAAGGATAAATCCAACGCAGAATTTGCCCTGCTATCCCAAAAAAGGCTGTTCATAGAAAGCGGGGTTATGATAGCCATGCTGTTTCTGCCTGTTTTTTTATCTCCAAAACCCGCTGAAAATGCCAAACCATCGCTAAACGCTTGACTTTGATGGTGGCAACTACCGCATGCTACCGTGTTATTTATGCTTAAACGTTTGTCATAAAACAGCACCCTGCCTAAAGTTACGGTTTCATTTGACATGTCCTCGTTGCCTTTAAACTCACCCAATTTGGGATCCGCGATAATCCCACCGTTGAAAAACAAATCCCCACTTTGCTTCATAAAGCTGGTTTTGATATCAAAAGTACCTTCAGGTGTTGTAAAGGTCATGTAATCAAAAGCGGCTGCAGGTAGCACTGGTACAGCGTTGTAAATATTCTTTACTACTTCTATTTTTTTACACGCAGTGTAAAACAAAGTGCCCGTAGCAAGCATAAACAACGAGAACAAACTAATCTTGCGATTCATAGATTATTATTTTAGTTAGAGAGTATAATACAAATATACATATTAACTTGTTACAACACCCAAAAAGATTTGTCATTTTTTTATGTTGCGTGTTGTTTATTTACGAGAAATATTGAAATGGGCAGTAATATTCAATGGCGGTTGCAGAATAAACGATGCCGAACCTTGGTTTGTTAACAGCATCAATTGCAAGTTGGCCTCCGTGCTAAAACTTACTACCCTGCTTAGGGCATATTCTACACCCCAATGGCCGCCAAACCCAAAACCTGCGGTTCCATTAAGGTCGCTGCCCCCATTGGAATTTGTACCAAAAAAACTACGGATTACCATATCTACACCAGCAAAATACCACCAACGTGGAGATATAACTTTGCGGTGATCGTACCCAACCATAAATTGAAGAAATTGCAAATCCAATTGATCCGACAATCCAACACCATACGCGGTGCGGATGCCATTGTAACCAATATAATTTCTGCGGGTAATTCCAAAAACATTGGCATCCAATGCAATTCGATTTAAAGGCAGTACTTGAGACAACAACGGATTGGCATCAAAACCAATATAGCGTCTGCGAAGGGTATCTTTACCTTGGGCCCGGACAGAGAATGCCAATAAGATGCAAAAAACGAAGATTATGAAGCTTCTCATATTAAAAAGCAATGGATATGAACAATGAAGTGGGTATAACAGGTGTAAAAACTACTTTTCGGCTATCTTCCAAAATGGTTTTGCTAATTCCATCGTCCAAATACCGATAAGTGGTCGTGTATTGGGCATAAAAATTTGCTTCAGTAAACATAGATACCCTAGGGTTAATTTTCCAAACAAAACCGCAGAAAGGGCCTGCACCAATACCGTTGTCTTTAGAAGAAATAACCTGCACTGGCCCAATACCTGGATCTATAATTTCCACGCTTCCATTTCTTATTCCACCGCGTGCATCCAATCCGTAAAAAAACATAAAGTGATTGTCAATGTGCCTGCGCCACTCATACCCTAATAAAGGTGAAAAATAAAAGTCTTTGGTTCGTCTTTCACCTGGAAATATTTGGGTGGTAATCGATGAATAGCTTTGGTTAAAGCCAAGTCTTATGGCATGTCGGTTGGTTTTGTTTCTCCATTTAACGGCCATTAAGTATGGGTCTTCGTTAATATTTCGAGCACCGTTTCCACTAAATCTGCTTATTGCGTTGGTAATATTCAATACAATCTCCCAACGCCTGACTTTTGACGTATCTTGGCCTATAACAATTTTACCAGTGAATAAAAATAAAATTAAAGCACCGGTTTTTAACGCATTTTTACGCATATAAATTATTCTAATATTTATTCTTTATGGAATATCATTTCTACTTCTTCCACCATTGAGCCTTTGGCCTTGGTAATAATAAATTCAAAGGGTCCTTTGCGGACGGTTTCTTTTACATGCGGTATTTTCTCACAAATGTGAATCACAAAACCACCCAACGTTGTATAGTCTCCTTCTGGAATATTAAAATTATATTTTTCATTTAAATAATAAATTTCATGCCTAGAACTTAACAAAATATGGCCATTTTCAAATACCTTTTCGGTCAATTTATCTGTATCAAATTCATCATCTATTTCACCAAATATTTCTTCAATTACATCTTCAATGGTAACCAAGCCAGCGGTTCCACCAAACTCATCTACAACCAACGCAATGCTCCTATGTTTTTGTATAAAATCTCGCAATAGATCGTGCGCAAACATACTCTCATTGATTATCAATACGGGTTTCAGAATTTTGGTAATGGTTTGCGGCTTATCGAGCATATCACTCTGGTGCACAAAACCAATAATATGGTCTACATTGTCTCGGTAAACCAAAACTTTAGACAATCGGGTTTCAACAAAAAGCTTCACCAAATCATCAATGGATGTTTCAAGATCAATGGCAATCAATTCAGTTCTTGGAACCATAAAGTCGCGAACCTTTACTGCACTAAATTCAAGGGCATTTCTAAAAACTTCGGTATCCAAATCGTTCAGTTCAGATTGGCCGGTGTTCTCTAAGGAAATGATATAATTATCCAAATCTACTTTGGTAAAAACGGGTGTAGATTCTGTAATTTCTGTACGAGTAAACAATTTCAATAAAAATGCACTTGATTTTTTCACAAAATAAATTAATGGCCAGAGTAAGACATGAAACATTCTGAATGGAATTGCCAAGGAATGCAACACACTATCTGGGTTAATTCTAAAAAGCGACTTGGGTAAAAACTCACCTGTAACCAATACCACAAAAGTGCTCACAATGGTAATTAAGAAGAATTTTAAAAAACTGGATTGGATGGCTGTCCCTATGCTAATATCCAAAATTTTACCCATATAAATACCGTAGATAACTAGGGCTAGGTTATTTGCAACCAAAACTGTGCTAATGAAATCTGAAGGTGTTTTAAGGTACCTGCTAAGCAATCTTGCGGTGTAATTGCCTTGTTTGCTGCGCAATTCTATACGCAATTTGTTGGCAGACAAAAATGCGATCTCGATGCCAGAAAAGAATGCACAAACCACTAGGCAGACAACAACAACAAACCAATCGGATCCTAAAACGGCTCCTTGAGAGTCTGGCATTGAGGCTACAGTGAGTATCGAGAGGGGGTCTGTCATGAATCTATTTCAAACATACAATAAAATTCTTAAGATACAAAATCAATTGCGTCCTTGAACTTCCTTTTTCCGTTTGCCCCTTATCTTAAAATATAGATATAAGCAACCACCAAATAAGACAATCATCAAAATACCGAGTGGGGTAGACAATTCTTTATCTGGGCCAAAAAACCGAACCAAGACTTCTATTGCGCAAATGGCTGCTAAAACCAAACTAATTAGCGCCATAATATGGTATTTTATCATTTTTTTTGCTCTTTATTTATAGTGCCACGCACATTTAAAATTTCCCAATCTGTGAATGATTGATCGCTATTCATACCATCGCCCCAAATGGTTTGTGTTTTGGTTTTTATAATCACAAATTTCTCACTTACTATGCGACCCGTATTTTGGTTCCATGTCATTTCTTCTGTATTTAGCGTATCTCCTTTTACATTCAGCACTTCAACTTTTCGCTTTAGTACAATGGTTTTTTTGTTTGTATAACTAATTGCATATTCAGCAGTAAGATAGCTTTCTACTTTACCGTCTGCTGTAAAAAACTCAACATGAATCCCTTTTGGCATTTCGATATAAGGTTCTTTCACTTTTTTAACGCCCACCATCAATGGGGTTTTAATGGTTGCTTTGCGTAAACCAGAATCAGTATATTCTATGGTAACATTCTCTGCCGTTTCTTTAGTGGCAGCTGAATCATAATTTTTTCTTGACCTGTAAGTGTCTTTTTTTTGCCTAGAACAAGAAATAATAACGAGGAGTGAAAGAATACTTACAACGAGTTTCATTGTTAATCAAATTTACGGCGTTGAAACCATACATCGCCCAAGTTTAGCCCCACAGTAAATACTACGTACTCCTCATTTGCCAAGCCTGAAAGGTTTTTGCCACGCTGTAAATAATCCACTTGTACGTGAATGATACTGCGAAGCACCCTACTGTCGAAATAACGTCGTGTAATGGGTATTCCAAATCCAATGTAGGCTCCTTTTTCTATAATGGCCACCTTTGTATTATTGCTGGCAATTGCATTTTGAGTAACTGCATATTTTCCTCCAAAACGGATAGGAATACTTTGTCGCTTTTTGGCCGGATTTTTTTCATCTTCAGGGTTTATGATAAATCCCAAACCGTAGTCTGTGCGATCAGTTAAACCAGCATTGGATTGAAAGAATGAAGCATAATTGCCCCACAATTGCTTGCGATAATCCAAGCCAACGGCAAAACCTTTTCGGAACTGAAAATAATACCCAAAACCAAAACTTGCAGGCATTTTAAACGATTTGTAATTGCCGCTGGTACTCAAGATTGTATCGGCAAAATAATCTCCCAAATTTGTGGCTTCAAAAGTTCGTGTCAATCGTTCCGATTGAGCACGCATGCCGCTTTGCCATCTATAAGAAAATGAAAGTCGGTGGTAAGTGCTGTCAAAATTAAAACTATACATAGCACCTACTGTTTGTTGCCAACCTCTAATATTGATAACTTTTTCGTCTTCAATGCCCAAGTACTGCGATGAATCTGGCACAACAAAACGCGATTTATCACTCATCTGGCCAAATAAATTCCCAACCGCATAGCCCAAGGCAAGGTGTTTTCCCAGCTTAAAACCGTTGCCAAATTCAATGGCATTTAAACCCCCTTTTCCTTCATGGGCAGTGGACGTTTTAAAAGGATTCGTTGCTTCGAAAGTATAATTGTACCCAATAGAAGTGGATGGATAAAGGCTTAAATAACTATTCCAAAATAGTTTGGTAATTCGTTTTACGGATTTGCCATTCACCGAATCCTTTCTATATATGTCTTTATGCCAAGATTGAAAACCCAATGCCAAGTAACTCAGTGAACCTCCCTGAAAAGTTTGTTTCTCTGAACCACTTTGCACATAGCCGTTTCTTTGAGAGAATCCAAAATCAAAAGTTGCATATTTTAAATTGCTAATGGTTGCTGGGTTTAACAAACTATAACTGTAAGCTCCAGAATAGGTTTGAGACAATGCTCCTGCTTGAACCAAGTTTTGGTTAAGAATTTCGCCCAAACCAAAATTGCTGTATGGCGACTTTGTTAAGTTTTGGCCCTTGTTCTGGCTAAACTGTGCTTGAATTGCAAATACCGGCAGCATTGCCAAAAAAAGAATATAAGTTTTAAAATTCATTGGGTTAGGAGACAATATAAAAGACCATGGTGTAGTAACAGCGGTTCCGCAAATATCCGGCTTTTAAGCCTATTTGCCAAAAAATCCGTATCCCCACCCGTTAAAATCACATTTAAATTGGAAAAATGTTCGGTAAATTCCATTATTCTAAAGTTTACTTCACCCAAATAACCCTGCTGAACGCCCACCAAAATAGATTCTTCGGTGCTTTGTCCGCTAATCTCATTCAATGTTCTGTGGTTCACTTCTGGCAACTTTCCAGTATAATGGTTCAAAGCTTTGTAACGCATTTTCAAACCTGGTGATATGGACCCACCAAAATAAATGCCATTTTCATGAAGGAAGTCAAATTTCAAACAAGTTCCTGCATCTATACACAATACATTCTTATGCGGATATAATTTTTTGGCCCCAGCAATGGCAGCAATTCTATCGCTGCCCAACGTTTCCGGCGTTTTGTATTGCATCCCAAAGGGCAATTTAGAATGGCCAGTAATATTTAAAATCGTTCCTAAAAAAGACCTCCACCTTGGCAAATCTATTCCCCTTACATTGCTTACAGCAATTGCATCCACACCAGAAAGTAAACCTTCTATCTCCCATATTTCAAGTACAAAACCAGCCTTAAGGGGCAAGCCAGATTCGTCCCAATATTGGTATTTAATGCGGGTATTTCCTATGTCTATGGTAAGATACAATGTGGGTATTACGGTGATTCTGGCGCAAAGTTACAGCGATTTAAAATCAATCCACCATCCTATTTTTTCGAATGGAATAAATATTCCTCCGCTTCTGGCCCCATATTAAACAACAAATCCAAAGCACTAACATCGCCTCGAAAACCCCACTTATCATCAAATACTTGAGGATATGTCGGCACTTCTACCAAAGGCAATTCTATACAAAAATCTTGGGTAAAAATCAATGGGATTTCTGGACATAAATATGCATGCAAGGCCTTTATACTGGCTACGGAGATTGAGGAAAGAAGTATTTCTTCTGAGGAAATAATTGGCAGTATTTTATAATCGTAAAATTCAAAAAACGGGGCTTTCCCATACACAGTTTTTAATGCACTTAGATGCAATCTGGACCAATTTTCTTCATAAGCTATTTGGGATTCTGTAAATATTTTTCTTATACCCGTATGCACAATTGGCACTGTTAAATTTTGCAAATTATTCGGCCCAGCAATTGTATATCGATTTCGCTGGGTTTGCTTTTCATAATTGCCACCCAAGCCAACTCTAAATTCATTCGATTTCACGCCAGCTATAAACCAAGATACCGATGGAAAAATATAAGGTGGAAGTAACATTATAGGCTATTTATACAAAGTTTATGAATGCTTTTTCACTTCTAGAGGATCTTGGCAATTCTTAAGTATCTCAGAAACTTCTTTCTTTAATATTGGATGTATCAGCCCAGGCGCAATTTCAGAAAGCGGAACGAGAACAAATTTTCTCAAATGCAATTGCGGGTGTGGAAGCACCAAATCGGGTTTCTGCAAAACTTGATTGTCGTAAAAAAGTATATCTATATCTATGGTTCTGGGGCCCCACTTTAACTCGCGTTTCCTTCCAAGTGACTTTTCCACACATAAAATTTTTTGCATCAATTGCAAGGGCGAAAACGGAGTTCTTATTTTTATGACTTGGTTCAAAAAGGCTTGCTGGTCTGTATTGCCCCATGCCGCAGTTTCGTAAATTGACGAATATGCTCCCACTTCTCCAAGGCGTTTGTCGCAGAGCCAAAGCGCTTCCTGTAAATTGGCAAAACGATTCCCAACATTGCTCCCTGTTCCCAAATACACTGTTTTCCACAACTCTGCCATGGCGCAAAAATAATTCAGTAATGCAGATTTCCTAAATTCCATACTAAATTGAGCAATGTATGCGCATCTTTATTATTTTGGAAATCTTACTTAGCCCCTTATTGGCAAAAGCGTCGGCAATGCTGGATATACGTTCAAAAACGATTACTTTGAACAGCGCATTAGACTCAATGTATGCACTTAGTCCGCATAACGATCAGGAATTTCCAATCATCGACAATTTAAATTCTTGGATTGGAAAAGAAATAAATAAACAATTCAATATACCGGAGTTTGATGTTTTTAAATACCACACGTTGCTCAAATCATTTTATATCCATTGCTCGCCAGATAGCCAGGTATGGTATTTTGGCTGGTATTTAAACAATGGCGGAAGTTGGATGATGCAATACGATGGATTTTATTTTCAAAATAAAAACATGCATCGTTTTATGGGCGATTTTGCCAGCTTGTCTGGTGATTCATTGCCTGCTGAAGCGCGTCATTTTAATCCTCTTGCAAGTACCAGTGTGGAATACATTGTGCAAATGCCGGCTAAAAACAAAATTTATTTGTGCAAGAATTTTCTGCGCACCTGTGGCACTTGCGGTACACTTTCACTCTCTGCTTTTACAATGAATGATTCAGGCTTTCCTGTTGCCTATAATGCTTTTGACACCACCGAGGTATTTGACACTGAATGCCGCCTGAGGCCAGAGAACAATTTGGATTACAATGAAAAGGAGCAAACAATTACACTTAATTTACTTTTTGATGATTTAAACGAACTTTACCATTGGTTTACAATTAAAAAAGGACTGAAGGAACCAGAATTAAATCACCTTTTTATTCAATACAAATGGATAAATAATAAGTTTGTTAAAAGCAAAATAAAACGCACAAAAATTCTTGTCGCAAACGAATAATTACATCATGAGTCCTATTTTTTTCAACGTCATAGGACCGGCAACCCCATCCACCTGCAATTTGTTTGCCCTTTGAAAATCTTCAACCGCTTTTTTGGTCATAGGTCCATAGTTTCCATCCTCACCTACTTTGGGTTTTGCGCCTTTTTTATTCAGTGCTTCTTGTAAAAGTCTAACCCCCATGCCATTGTCTCCTGGGTTTAAAAAACTGCCCGTAGTAAGCAACATGGGTGGTGCTTCTTTAATGCGTACACATTCATCCATGGCGCCCAATAAGGCAACATTCACTTTTCCAGTTGCGTTAAGATGCTGATCTAGTTGAAATTGTTTTATCATTTTTTCGGTTTGTGCACCAAAATCTCCATCCACCGTGATGGCGTAACCCAATTTCAATAATTTTTGTTGAAACCCAGCAATACCGCTTCCTACATCGCCTTTTTTATATTCCAATGGTACGGGTATTGGGTCAGCATTTCCATAAATACTGGGCGAAACAAAAGCTTGTACAACCGCGTAATATCGAACCCTTTCCATCACTTGCCCGCCATTGCTATCATTGCCAAAAGAGGTATTGCCTTCAATGGAGGTAAAAGTACCATTCCCATTGTCTTTGATAAAAATACCGGTATGATCTGCCAAGCGGTCTCCATTCCAGTCAAACAAAACAATATCACCACCTTGGGGCTTTTTGGAAACCTGCCCAGTGCGATTCCAATAATTGTATGCGCTTGGGCAATAGTGGTAACCTTTGGCTGAATCCACTGTGCCGAGAGGTATACCCGCTTTGTTAAATACCCAACTCACAAATTCGGCACACCACGCCACCCCGTCTATTCCGTACCAAGCGCCGTATTTGTTTCTGTTGCTATTCGGTGGGATTTCTCCAGTGCCAACTTCTGCCTTGGCTGCGGCCATTACTGCATTTCTTCTTGCTTGTGTCATAGGGTTTGATTTTAATTTATATTTACAATACTACACATTTAATTGGAATTAAAAAATTGCTGAATTCGGTGATTTTTTAAACAATTGAAATTCTGTATGTTTGAAAAATACAAAACCAATACAGCAGATGTTGGAAATGCCGACGCCATAATAGGCTATACCAAAGATCGGTATATTATTAGAAACAGTTGGGGCATAGAAGAGTGGGGTGACAAAAGCTTTGCATATGCATCAAACGCTTAAGCAGCGGCAGCGTTTATGGAACCGTATGGGATTGCGATTTAGAATTTTTATTCATCAAATTTCAATTCGAAATTGGTTTTATATGCCTCTTCATTGTTGATGTAATATTTTACAATATACTTACCCAAAGGCAAATCGGCAGAACTGATCCAAAATTCGTATTTTACTTCTCCTGGACTTTTTTGATCTTGCAATTTTTGTTGCAATTTCACATTGCCATATTGATCCAGTATTTTTATAACCAATGTGCCAGAATCTTCAGTATTAAATACGTCTGATACTTTAACAGACACTTTTTTCTGCACTTCCAATTGCTTCTTTGGGTTGTAAATTTGACCCCGCGTGGTTGGATCTATCCCGATTTCTGTTTTGGCAAAATTCATGAGATCTTTTTCCATTTGGGTATTGCCAGATAGCTCGCCATACAAATCCTTTTTATTGGTAATGGCCCACAGAACGGATTGCGCTTGCGATGATTGGTATTGCTTCTTAGCTACCAATTCTGCAAATTTTTTCATTACACCATTCGCCATTTTACCCAATCGATAGCTTCGGTCTTTTTGTGGACTTCCTTTGTGTAAAGCTGCACACATGGCGTTTAAATATCCTTTGAAAGTAGCTCCTGCAGCCAATACCCAAGTTTTATTGTCGGTAAAAAGAAGCGGCTGTATAGTGGTGTCTTCTGGCTTAAAAATATACCCGGCATCCAACTTCACAGTCATTGGCTTTGCTGTTAGATTTCGCAATTGATAACTCACACATTTTCCGATATGCGAATTGGTATTCACACCATCTAAATTTCCAGTAGCAGAAAAAACAGCTTGTAATTGTCTATTTGCTATAGCATTTTCTAACAATATTCCTTGGCTTTTGATTTGCTGGTTCCCACAAATAAATGCAGAAAAAATCATTAAGCTTTTATATATTTGGTTAATGGCAGTTCCCCTATTCATAAGTTTTAAAACGCAGTTTGGTTAAAAATATTGTAGGCCCTCATATCCATTCTCGTTTTTTTAGCTTACCGTTTGTAATAAATGGCCAATTCCGATTATTTTTGCACATCCATGTCGAACCTACATTTATACAATACTTTTACCAGAAACACGGAAGAATTCCGCCCCATTCACGAAAAATCTGTAGGAGTATATGTGTGTGGACCAACTGTTTACGGGCCTCCACATTTAGGTCATGTCCGCGGGCCCATTGTATTTGATGTATTGCGTAGGTATTTGATGCACCTGGGGCATAACGTGCGATATGTGCGCAATATTACAGACGTAGGCCATATCGTAGGCGATGTGGATGATGGGGAAGACAAATTGCAAAAACAAGCGCGCTTGGAGCAAATACAACCTATGGAAATTGCACAGAATTATACTGTGGCTTATAATGAAGTGATGCGGTTGGTAAATGTTATTCCACCCAGCATAGAACCCAGGGCAAGTGGTCATATTATAGAACAAATTGAAATGATTGAGGCTATTATTTCTGTTGGCCTGGCCTATGAAGTAAATGGTTCTGTTTACTTCGATGTTTTGGGATATGCGTCTGCCAAAGGCGCCACATATGGTAAACTCAGTGGCAGGGTTTTGGAAGATTTAATTGCAGGCGCAGGAAATGAAGTACGCGAATTAGAAGGTCAGGACGAAAAGAGAAATGCAAATGATTTTGCCCTGTGGAAAAATGCATCTCCCGAGCACATTATGCAGTGGACAAGCCCTTGGGGCAGCGGTTACCCAGGCTGGCATATTGAATGCTCTGCCATGAGCCGCAAATATTTAGGGGATATTTTTGATATCCATGGGGGTGGCATGGACTTGCTTTTTCCACATCATGAAAGTGAAATTGCCCAAAGCACGGCATGCACAGGACACAACCCAGCAAAATATTGGATGCACCATAACATGATAACCATCAATGGACAAAAAATGGCAAAAAGTTTAAACAATGGCATACAAGTGATGGAATTGTTTGACGGAAATAATCCATTATTGGATAAAAGTTATAGCCCCATGACCCTCCGCTTTTTTATAATGCAAGCCCATTATAGAGGCACTTTGGATTTTAGCAACGATGCTTTATTGGCGGCAGAAAAAGGTTTACAAAGGTTGTGGAATGCAGGATATTTATTAAAATCTTTAGCTACTTCCAATGAAAATGAATACGAAGTTATTGACATTAAAAACAACATTCTCACTTCATTAAACGATGATTTAAATACCCCACAGGCAATTGCTCAATTGTTCGAAGCAGCCCGTGTAATCAATTTGGTGAATGATGGTAAATTAAAAATAAATGCCATTAATTTGCAATTATTAAATGAATTATTCGATGATTATTTAATTCATATTTTAGGCATAAAAGAAGAAATTGTTGCTGATGATCCTTCATTGGACGGCCTTATGCAATTGCTTTTTGAAATGCGTGCCCAAGCAAAAGCGGATAAAAATTTCGCACTAAGTGACCAAATTCGCGATAAAATTACAGCATTGGGTTTCATAATTAAAGATGGAAAGGATGGGAGCAGTTGGGGGAGGTAATTATTGATGTTTGATGTGGGATGTTGCGGCGTTTGATGTTGCGAAGTGGGATGTTAGATGTTTGCCATTTAATATTAGAAACTGACGGGAAATTAATTTCGTGATCATTCAATTGTGTAGCCTATTCTCAGCCAAAAATTAGCAATCTTGTCGTTAAACAGAAACATATTGTTGGGCACATTTACTACATCCAGATGGTCAGTAACTGTTTGAATAAACTGTGCCTGCGCACCCAAAAACCAGTGCTGATTGAGTTTAAAATCCAAGACAAGACCCATTGGCACAACGAAATGGCGGCCTTCGTAAGTTTCGGTTACACTATTTCCATAGTTTGCATTTGGATTGATTGTCCCTAAACTATCCCTCTTATCCGTATATTTAAGGATGGAATTTGCAGAAATAAAACCAAAACCAAGTTGAATTGCCAAATTAATTTTTCTTTTATTTAAAATATCAGGTAAAATATTATAGCCCATTGATAAAGATAATTGCTGCGAAGTACTGATGAGTTTAAGGTTATTTTTATCATTTTCTATACCCACACTAGACGAAAAACCAATGTCATTAGCAGCACTTTTGTAGTTGCAGTTGGTTAACTGGATGGCCGGACGCCAATATTTCCCCAATTTCCATTCTGCAAACAATCCGACATGCGAGGCAAATTTATGCTTATTCAATTCGCCATAAATAAATCCTGTGCCAATATTTGCACCTAGCGTAGTCGGCCAAAATTTGAATGCGTTCTGGGCTCTAATATTTCCAATAAAAAGAAAATACATTAACACTGTTATTTTAAATTCAATTTTCATTTTCCAAATATAAGTTATATACTCTCATTTTCCAAATTACCCTATTTCCTGCTTACATAATCCCCTAACTTTGACGCATGAAACTCTCCGTTGAATTGCAATGCGCTTCTTCTGTAGAATGGCTCGATTGTGTGATGCAAAATTTTGATGCTTTTTTGCAAGACCATGCCGATTGTGAACGCAAGGCAAGCAATATGGCAATGAGTTTTGTAGCTAAGTACCCGGATAGAACTGATATCTTGCCGGAATTGATTGATACAGCGCTGGAAGAATTGGAACATTTTAGAGATGTTTATTCACTTTTGGCAAAACGCGGAAAAACCCTCAACCATGTGATAGATGAAGACCCATATATAAAACAAATGCTAAACTTCTGCCGCCATGGACGTGATGACCGATTCTTAGATCGCATGCTTTTGGCAAGTTTATTCGAGACCCGCGGCGCCGAAAGATTCAAACTCATCTGGGACCGATTAGATGAAGGTAGTGAAGAAAAAAAATTGTTTCACCGTTTGTGGGCATCTGAGGCTAAACATGCCCATATTTTTGTTAAAATGGCTCTAGGTTATTTTTCTGAAGAAAGGGTTTATTCGAGACTTTTGGCGTTTGCTTCCGAGGAAGCCCGAATTATACAATCGCTGCCAATTAGAGCCGCGCTTCACTAATTAAACTTTGGTTTTAAAACCCGCCCAAATAACATTTAACATTGGCAACAGGGTAATTTCAGTAATTTTGCTTTCCATCAAATCAGAATATTTAATTACATTAAAAACTTGACTTAACATGCATTGAACCAAAAAATTAGGATCCATTTCATCCAAGAAGGATTGATTGATTCCAAATTGAATAAAATCATAAATTTCTTTGTAATACTCTCTGCTATCCAATATTGTATTTTTAGAAACCGAATTGCCTGCTTCAGATTCTACCACAAAATACAATTCAACCGGATTGTTACCAAAATGGGTATACCAAGACAAAATAAGGTTTGTAAATTTTTTTTCGAATGATCCTTCTATTTTTAATGAAGCTAAGCCCAAATTCACTGCCCTTTTATGACAATACAAGAAAGTTTCTTGCAACATTGCCTCCTTTGAAGCAAAATAATGGTAAAAAGTACCCGCGGCAATGCCAGATTCTTTAGAAAGTTGGCCCATAGCAAGCCCATGTACACCGGTCTTTTTAATCATACCCAATGCAGCTTTGTATATGTTTTCCTTTTTCTCTGCCCTCATATTGTCATGAAACTGTCACAAATTTATAAACTATTGGCTTTATGCCAAACATAATTATCAACATTTCATTGAGAACAAGCATCGTATTATGCTAAGTCAGGGTTATTTTTGCAGAAAATGAAACGTATATTTTCTATCTTATGGGTGGCTTCACTCTGTTCCAATAGTATTGCCCAATATTCTTTTATTCCAAATAACCCAACCTATGTTATGTCCTTTAATTTGGGAACACTTGGAAAAAAAATTGACTTGAATAAAATGTCAAATTACAAATTGTTAAAGTCTAAAGACAGCAACGAATACGTGAATTTTCAAGAACTAAACAGACGCATGATAGGCAACCTCAATGAAAGTGGCGCCGATATAAAACAAAAACTAATTGCCATTGGCACTAACGACAGCATGCGCGCAACGATGTATTTAATTCCATTGGTTTCCGCAAAAAAAGCAATTCAAGTGATTGAAAAATTCAACAAAGAAATTAAGTGGGAAGATCAAAGATTACGTCCATCTAAATCTGGTAAAGTGAATTATTTTATGTCTCCTAAAAATGCGTTGTATGTAGCAATTTTTTCGGATCTATGCGTCATAATGAATGGAAATTATTCTTATTACTATAACGACGACGAATACAAATATGACCGTGCTTTGGATAGTGTAAGGTTGGTTATAGATAGAATCAGACAAATAAAAAACACCCATGAGCCCACCGGTACTGCAGAACCTCAAATACCCGAAATTGATACGAATCGAATTGACTATGATAGCACTGCATATGTGCCAGATTACGTCGAAGAACCTTCCTACCAAGAATACCACTATGACGACGATTCTTTAATGAAAGCTTTCCGTGCTTGGTGGGAAAAACAAAGGGTGATAAAAGAAAATATTTTTTGGAGTAAAAAAGAGAACGGGGTAAAAAAATATTTAGAAGATATGCATAATTTGCCCAAAACCAAAAAGGGTATTATCTATGAAAACAAAGAATTTGCAACAGAATCTGCGGTTCAGAAAGATGTTTTTCATTGGATGGATTATACATACGGATTTAAAATGGTTGTAAAAGAAGCTGGCTCCTACTCTTATACTGATTCGATGGGCGAATATCAACGTCATCGTGATAGTTCCATTTACAATGAAACCGCATTGGGGAAGTTTTTAGGGGAACTTGTATTAATGGGGCACGGTGATTTTAACAATGGCAGCACCGATATGAATTACAATTTAAAAATGAGTGATTCCGTGCAAAAATATTTAAACCAAATTACCGGGGCTTCTGTAAATATAAAATTATTTGATTACATAAAAACGCCACAAGTAGCTTCCATTACTTCTCAAAACCTTAAACATAGCGCACTTATTGATTTGTACTTCGCAGGCGTAGAACAATATAGAATTACAGCAGAAAAAAGCAGAGGAAATATGCAAATACGAAACAATTTTAACCAAATCGGATTTACAGTAACAGAACTAATGTATACCTTAATGGATAAAGATATGCTTTACCACACATTTTCTGGCAATGCAATTAGCGCAGTAACAGGAATTGTCAAATCCCGAACTTCATATCAATCTTGGGAATACGATGAAGAAGGCAATTATATAGCTACCACAAAATTTAAAGAGGATGAATATCCAAAGTTTGTTTCCATTTTTGAAACAGAAAATCAACAAAACTTAGACAAACTGTTGTTGCCCTTTATTAAAAATAGATTTCTAACAAGGAGAAACAACATCTATTATATCAAGGATATTGGTACTAATTACCTTTATCCTATATTTATGGTAAAAACTGCCAATGCACTAATCGTTACCAATGATAGCTTATACACAAACCCAGATTACCTAAAAATGCCACCTGGATTAGACCCAAATTATGTAGAGACCATTGCAGCAATGCCAGTCTATTTTGAATTGAACGGAATCGGGTCTAGCAATCTCCTCCGAGAAATAAGTTTGATAAGTCCCATATTTAAGGATAAAGGCGTTGTAGCGTTAAATTCAATTAACAAAGCAACCATTACTTGTCAGAAATCGATGAATCATTTTAATATCAATTTTGATTTTAAAAATAAAAACCGTTGTTCGCTGATTGACATGATGGAAATGCTTGATTTGATGTACGATTAATGCCCATTTCGCGGAAAATAAAATGGTATTTTTTGGGTGGAATTTTTATTGTTCTAACCGCAACTGCCTCCATATTCTATTATACTTGGAAACACCCTAAGATCAATAGAGAAGTGGTGCTACCCTCCGACTACGAATACTTGTGTGTGGTAAATTCGCACATAATTATAGAGCAATTGCTTTTCTCCAAGGAATTTAAAAATACAGATACTGGGATTTTAAAAAACATGGTTAAAAATGCAGGTTTGGATTTTGTAAAACCCCTTTGGCTTGTAGGATCCTTTATAGAGAAATACCATGGAGGAATTATCTATATTTCCGATAAAAATAAATTAAACGCATTTCTAAAGGAAACTTTACTAGCCAAATACAACCCCGAAAAAGATGTATGGATGAAAGACAATTTTACTTTTTACATTAAATCTGATTTCTTTTACGCGTTTTATGGACAACCAAAAATTCAGAATCAATCAAACTTAAAAGATTCAATAGCCAGCAAACTAGCACAGCAAGATTTAAACGGCATTGTTTTTACTGGATGGATTTCTTTACCGTATAAATGGTCGATGGTGTTTCCCAATCAAAAAAACAAAGGTTCTTATATTGAATTGATTTACCATAAAAATACTGCGGGAATAAATGATGGTTTGCAACTCCTTTTGGAAAATATTCAAATTAACGGCATTCAGCCTATCAATAGCGAATCCACTCCGTTGTATATAAATATTCCACAAACCTTTTTTAGTGTTTTTCCTAAATTTGAAAGTAAAACCAAAAACTTTATTTATAAATCTGGTATGGATACAACAGGTATTTTTAACCATTCGGAAGGCAATTTCAGTTTTTATTTTATTGGATTGGATACCATTTACACTTCTACCATTGGATATATTACGGATGAAGAATTTAACAGGCAAACCATTGTAAAAAAGACACCAAAAACAATTCCAAGAATTGCAGGTCAATTTAGGAACAGTTCTGACCTATGGAAAACGAAAACACACTGGGACAGTGCGTATAAAAACCGCAAACTCAAATCGATTTTGGGAATCCCTTTTTGGATTTCAAGTGAAAAGAACAATAGTACTTTTTTTACATCCAAAAAAACCTACAACCCAGCGAATAATCCTAACAATGATACCTATTGGTTTTTGGCAAATTGCAAGCCATTGAAAAAAGATTTTAAAATATTAAATCCGGAATTGGCTGGTTGGATTGATGGAAATATTGCAACCATTGCGAGTGGCAACCGCAAATCAGATGGTAAACTTTTTATTTCAATTCAATTTACAAATAACAACCAAAGTTTGGTTAAAAATATTGCAAATACAGTTGATTTTTATAATTTAAAGTTAAAAAATGCCAGGTAAATTCACATTTTATACATCCACCATTCAAGACAAGAATGCCCTATTTGACGAGAATGAAACACGCCATGCCATTGGTACATTAAGATTTAAAGTAGGAGACCAAATAGAATTCACGAACGGCTTGGGTGACTATTATTATGGAACCATAAACAATATTGAAAAAAGATTGTTTTCTGCGCAGATTCACAAATCGGAAATACATCCACGCAAAGGACTTTTAACCATAGCCTGCGGTATTATTAAATCTACAGATAGAATGGAGTGGATGGTAGAAAAATGCACTGAAATGGGCATTTCATCTATTGTTTTCTTTGATGGGCAAAAATCCGAACGCAACAAATTAAACCTAGAAAGGATGCAAAAAATTGCTATTGGGGCATTGAAGCAAAGCCATGGAGCTTGGTTACCCAATATAGAATTGCTAAAATGGAAGGACATTCTAAAACTAGAAATCAAAAACAAATGGATTGCCAAAGTTGAAGCTGGAGTCGAAAGTTTACCACTCACATTCTCAAACCCCGCGGAGGCTCATCTATTGCTCATAGGTCCAGAAGGGGATTTCTCAGAAACAGAATTTAACGATAGCATTGGGCTCAATTTTAAGCCTGTAATGATGGGTAAAAATGTGCTGCGAACCGAAACTGCAGTGATTGCTGCTGCGGCATCATTTTATCTGAGCCAAAATTAATAGCCAGAATCAAGTATTTTTGCAGTGTGAAAATTCTACTTTTGGGATCTGGAGGTCGGGAACACGCATTTGCGCATTATCTTTCGAAAAGTCCATTGTGCGAAAAACTTTGGATTTCGCCTGGCAACGCAGGCACCATGTATTGTGGTGAAAACGTTACCCTTGGAATTTTAGATTTTGAAACCATTTATTCATTTTGCAAGGAAAATAGTGTCGATACGATTTTACCTGGCAGTGAAGACCCTCTTGTTGCGGGCATTGTAGATTTTATAGAAGAAAAAAACGCTATACACGGAACCTCCATTCGCATTGCAGGTCCAAATAAATGGGCTTCCCAACTTGAAGGGAGCAAAGACTTTTCGAAAGATTTTATGTTAAGGCATAACATACCCACCGCAAAATCTTTTACAGCAAATCAATCGAATATTAAGGAAGGAAAAACCTTTCTAGAAAGTTTAGAACCCCCCTATGTGTTAAAAGCAGACGGATTGGCGGCCGGAAAAGGCGTCATCATTACTGAAAATTTAGAAGAAGCGAAGCAAACCCTGGATGAGATGATTCTTCAGGCAAAATTTGGCAATGCTTCTTCCAAAGTAGTAATTGAAGAATTCTTAAGAGGTATTGAAATCAGCGTTTTTGCAGTGAGTGACGGAATTACATACAAAACCTTAGCCTCGGCCAAAGATTACAAGCGCATAGGTGAGGCAGATACTGGGCCCAATACCGGTGGAATGGGCGCAATTAGTCCGGTTCCATTTGCGGATGCTGAATTTATGCAAAAGGTGGAGGAAAGGATAACAAAACCCACATTTGAAGGGTTAAAAAAAGAGGGTCAATCTTTTAAGGGATTTTTATTTATAGGATTGATGAACTGTGACGGAAATCCTAAAGTGATTGAGTACAATGTGCGCATGGGCGACCCAGAAACTGAGGCTATTTTTCCAAGATTAAAAACCGACATGGGAGAACTCATTGATGCCATTGCTGGCCATACCTTGGACAAATTGGAATTAGCACTAGATCCAAGATTCGTTGCAACCATATTTTTAGTTTCAGGGGGTTATCCTGGCGAAATAGAAAAGGGAAAAATGATGCATTTGCCAGAAATCCCAGTGAATTCAATGCTATTTCATGCAGGCACAGCATTTAAAGACGACCAAACCCTCACCAACGGCGGCAGGGTAATGGCCGTGAGTTCCTTAGGAGAAAATATTTCAGAGGCATTGGCTATTTCTAACGAATTGGCCGACAAAATTGAATACGAAGGCAAATATTTTCGCAGGGATATTGGCCTAGATTTGATGAATTACCCACAAAACAAAAATCCATGACACATCCAACACACAGCGAAAAGGTAAAATCTACCTACCAAATTTTACTCAATTATTTTCTGCGCGGATTACTGGTTTTACTCCCATTTGCCATTACCGCCGGGATTATTGCCTGGATTATTAGTGGAATTTCTAATGTGCTCATCAAACAGGAATTGGGTGCCAAACAAGTGGTTTTTTACACATTGGGCATAGTGGTGTTTATTTTTGCCACTGGTTATTTTACCCGGGGTGTGGTGGCCAGGCAAATTATTGATTTTTTCGAAGGCATTATTGAAAAGGCACCCGGTTTAAAGTTTATTTTTGGAACTACAAAAGATATGACAGAGGCTTTTGTGGGAGATAAGAAGAAATTTACAGAACCCGTACTCGTAGAATTTTCGCCAGGCGTTGAAAGAATTGGTTTTATAACCCAACATCATATGAATATATTAGGGAGGGAAAACCACTTGGCAGTATATATACCTGCAAGTTATGCCATTTCCGGTGATTTATACATTGTGCACAAAGATCATGTAAAAACCTTCCAACAAGATAGTGGGCAGGTAATGAAATTTGTGATCAGCGGTGGAATTGCTGGAATTGAAAAACAAGAAAATCCTTCCAATAAATCTTCCGCTGCACAATAAGAAACATCAAGGCAACGTTAATCCATTGAGAGAAAATGTACAGTTTTATACCACCAAAACACAAATTGGGTAAAACTCTGTATTGAATAATCAAAAAAAATCAGTTTTTTCGCACTACAACTATGCATCTGTTAAATACGCTTTTACAAGCCAGCTCTTCTGTTGCTGATTCTGCAAAGAAAGCTTCCGCCCAAGGGGCTGAAAAGGCCGCCGAACTCCCATCTGCACCCGTATTGGAAATGATGGCCAATGGCGGTCCAATTATGATTGTGCTGCTATTATTCTTGCTATTGGCAATCTTTTTTATCATTGAGAGATTTTTATACATCTCTGGAAGAACAAAATTGGATTTCAATATGATGAACGTAGTTAAGGACAATATGGCTCAAAACAGACCTGATGCGGCTTTAAGCTACTGCGAACGCACCCCAACCGCACAATCACAAGTAGTGGCAACGGGCTTGCGATTTTTAGGCAGCAACATGCGCGAAATTGAAAGCGCAATGGAAACCAGAGCCAATGTAGAGTTGAGTGCCATGGAAAGCAACCTGGGCTACCTAAGCTTAATTTCTAGAATAGCGCCGATGGTAGGATTTGTGGGTACAATTTGGGGTGTTATCACCATTTTTTATACCATTTCACAATTGGGTACCTTGGAAATTGGTGGCATAAGCAAAGGACTCTACATTAAGATGGTAACTTCATTGGCTGGTTTGTCTGTGGGAATTATTGGCTTCACAGGATATCAATTGCTCTTGAGGAAAATAGACCGTTTTGCTGAAAAATTGCAAGAGCAGTCCTTAAATTTCCTTGAAATGCTGAACAAAACCAACTCTTAATTTCTTAACTATGAAGATTCACAGGCGCAGGCGGGAAGATGTTGAGGTAGATTCCTCTTCATTAAATGACATTATGTTTTTTTTAATGTTATTCTTCCTTATTGCCAGCACTCTTGCAAATCCCAACGTATTTCCTGTAAAGCTTCCAAAGGCTGGTAGTCCAGGTCAAATAGTACCCAGAACCATGCCCTTGACTGTAAAACGAGAAGGTGAAGATTTACACATATACTTGCAACAGGATGAGGTAGCTTATGACGAGTTAGAAGCTAGACTTACCAAACTAAGGGATGAGTTTAACGATCCTAAAAACCCTGAAGCTGGACTAAATGTGGTATTGCGTGTGGATAAGCAAACCAACGTGCAGGATTTGGTGGACGTGTTGCAGGTAGGTGCCAATTTGGGTATAAAAATGGTACTCGCCACGGAGAAAAAATCAAAATAACCGAGTATTGTGCTGCGCATCAGTTCAATAACCGTTTTTCTTTTTATTACTTGCTCTGCTTTTGCTCAAAAAGCCTGGGAATCTAAAATTATTGCTGGTTTTCTTGTGCCACACCATGAAGATATGGTGCAGATGATGGCTCCGATTCGGGGATTTGAAATATCCAGATCCTGGAAAATAGACTCTGCGGGCTCAGTAGCTATCAAACAGAATCATCCATATTGTGGCATAGGCGTTAATTATTTTAACCTTGGCAAATCTATAAATGGAAACGCTTTTACCGCTTTTGGGTATTATGATGCAGGTATAAATCTGAAATCTAAAACAACATTAAGGGGAAGGTTTGCCTTCGGAGTTGGCTATTTAACCAAACAATACAATGCGTTTACCAATCCATTAAACCGTGCTATTGGAAGCAATATCAACGGTTTTATGCAAATTTATACTTATTTGCAAACCCCAATAGGCAAATACAACGACTTACAGCTTGGCATTGGGCTATCTCATTTTTCAAATGGAAATTGGAGCCAACCCAATTTAGGAATTAACTTGCCCAGTGTGCTATTAGGAATTAAAGCCCGCGATAAAAGTACGCGTTATTTGAATGTACTTCAAATTCACAAAGTGCCTACAAATATCCAATGGGAATTTTCAGCCCGACTGGGGAAAAGACAAATAGGCATAGACAACCCAAGAAATATTGTAAATTACCTTGTGGAAGCGACAATCATTTATCCGCACAATGAATTTAGACAATGGAGAATAGGCGTTGTTTCCTTTTTTGACAAAACCTATGTCTTTACCAAGTTTCAGCCTTTACCCAGCAAAATAAGACCTGACCAAATTACAGAATTGGCTATCCAGGCTGGGCATGAATACAGGATTGGAAGGGTTGGTCTTGTAACAGATTTAGGATTTTATATTTACCGACCCGATCGATCAAAACGCATTTATTACGAAGGTATAGGCTTAAAACTTTATGTTACTGACAATCTAGTTCTAATAAATCGCCTAAAAGTGCATTTAACCACAGCGGATTATTTTGAGTGGGGGCTTTGTTACAATATTACAAGCAGTAACAGAGTAAACCCTGGTTTTGTGAATGGATTTAAGTGGGTATTTCGTGGATTTAGAAATCGCCATAACAATTTTTTTTAATACCTTAAATTTAGGAAATTAAAAAGTTTAAAAACTACCCAACCATCTAGGCACTTTGATGTCCAAGGTAGACACATACCTAAAATACAATCCATTGGAAAATTCCAGTTTTTTGTAATCCAAATCGTAGTAGGGTTCAAAACGGAAATCTATCCATAATTTACTCCCTAATATGGGCTTGGAATAAACGTAGCGGAGCATTGCCAAACGGCGAACGCCGTTGTTTGAATAAGGATTCTTTAAATTCACATTGCTAAACATAGTGTTGCCCAAAGTGGAAGTAAATTCATTGGCATACCACCAAGTAAGTGCAATTTGGTGGTGCTTTTTTATCCGAAAACGCAAATTGGTCATACTTGCCCAACCATTTGTATACGGCTGGGTTGGTGTATTTGAATTGTCAAAACTATTTAAAAGAAACGATTCTAAAAGAAATGCTGTATCCTGGATTTTCAACCTCAAGCCAGCTGCAGAATTGATTCTTGTTGCTATGGGTCTATTGGTATTTAGCGCCTGTCCACCTTGATGAAATATAGTAAGATAAAGAGGATTACTTAAAGTAACACTTCCAATATGAAATAAAGCATTTTCTAGGCTTTGTCCCAAAACCAAAATTTCTTGTTTGCTTGTATTTTCGTTTAATTTTTGTTTCCATTCCAGCCAAATGTCATAATTCATCTTTGCGGTTTTGCGCTTTGCTTGCACACCCATTTCCACAGGTTGGGTAAATAGATTTTCGTAATTTAACATGGGTTCAATTAAATTATGCTGAATATTGGGCTGAATATTTCCCAAATTATACAACCACTTTTTATTTTCAATCCGAAAATTAAAGAGTGGAATGGCCTTAGTTAAAAAACCAGCATCCCCGAAATCCTTTTGTAACAGCAAACCGGTGCTAAAAGTTGCGTCTTTAGAAAGTTTGTAATGCAGCAACCCCTTGGCCTGAAATCCAAAAAGCGTAACACCAGGATTGATATTGTTGAAATACTCGTTGTTTTTAAGAAATTGAAGTCCTTCAAATGTAGCGCCCCACTTTGTCGAAGGTTGAGCAGGTTGTACGCGAAAAATATCGTTGCTCAATTGGGACTTTAAACCCAAAAACGAGGTAAGGAAAACAACAATGAGCAAAAGGCGCATTGGGCAAAGGTAAGAAATGAATTTTGTATCAAACAAATACTTCTCTTTATTGCCGCAGCTTGAATGTGAATGCGTAAAATTGATAAAGTTCGCTGCTAGAAATTAGTTTTTAAATATCATCCCCTCGCAAAGCGCGGTAGTGCTTTCTTGCATCTACATTGAATAAACTTCCTGGGAAATCTAGGATGATTTTTTTATAGGCTTCCATGGCTTTGGTTTTGTCGTTCAGTTTGTATTCATACAATTGACCCAAAGCATACCAACCATTGTCTGCCAAAATATCGTGGTTAAAAGCAACAACCAAAGTTTCGTACAATTCAGTAGCTTCCGCAAATCTTCCCTGCATTTCTCTAATTTGTCCGCGAGAAAACAAAATATCATCGCTTAAAGCATGACCTGGAAATTTTTTAGGAATACTATCTAGCAGTTTTTCCGATTCATCCAGTTTGTTTTGCATTTGCAATAACTCGGCATGGGCAAACATTTCAAGCGCCACATAATTGCTATCCACTCCCAAATTTTCTGAAATGGTGAGGGCAAGTTCAATGGCATTGTTGGAAATCAACTGGGTAGTGGCGCCTTTCAAAACTTCCAATTGGATTTTAGCCCAGCTAAAATCACCCCTAAAATAACTTAACCGTGCCCTACGAAATTTCGCTTCTTGTCCCAATGCATCTTCTTCAAAATCTTTTTCTACTTGGGCATACATCAACTCACTGGTCCAAACATCATCGTCAATAACATATGCATCGCCTAGCATTAATTTGGCATAAGCCTGTGCACGCCGATTTATTCCTATTGTCGCAATAAATGCTTCTAAAAGATCAACGGCTTTTTCAGGCTCATGGCTATATTTCATGTAAATTTCAGACAATCGACTCACTGCGCGCCAATTGCCATCCGTAAATCCACGCTTTTGTACAAATGATTCAAATTCCGATTTTAGCACATTCAATTCAGTGTTTGCCATAATAGGGCCATTCACCAGTTGCTTGTATCTGGTCTCCAGCAAACCTGATTCTCCTTCGCTATAATAAGGACCGTCTATTCCTATTTCTTTAATATACTCAAAGCATTTAACTGCTGCGCTATAGGCTTCATTGCTCAAGCATAGTTCGCCCAATTCAATCATGCGAAGCCCTTTTTCTTTCAATTTTTTATCTAGAGCACGTGTTTGAACAAATGCCCCATTCCAATCTTTTTGCTTCACAAAAGTCCATTTTAACAATTCGCCCAAAGCCATATTGTCCGGCATTTTTTGAATCTGCTTTAACAAAATCACACGCAACAACACATAATCCAAACTGTCGGTTACGTTCATTTCAAAAAGCTGTTGGCTTTGCTCAAAGGGGAGGCCAGAATTGATGACCATGGTTACATATTTGTCCAACCCCTTTTCACGGTTGCCAGTTTGCATATATAACATAGCCAATTGGCTGCTAAAATCTGTCAATCCTTCAAATGCCTTATCCCCTTTTTCATAGGTTTGAATGGCGTAATCCAATTTTAACCTTTTCTGAAATGCATTGGCCAACCTTGTATATTCGCCATATTCCTGTTTTAACTTGTTAATAATAGACAGGTAAACCTTCTCGGCCTCTTTACCATTTCCAGCTTTTTCTAAAACATATCCCGCATCTACCTTGTATTGCTCCACATTTCCAAATTTCCGTTGGCGCTTTTTTACCAACTTTTCAGCTTTTTCCCAAGCCTTGGTTTCAAGCAAACAAGCCAGATATCTGTCGTACAAATAGATGCTTTCTGGCTGCGCATCTGCCAAATCCTGGTAAAATGGCATTGCCTTATCGTATTCCTTATTCTCAAAATACTGCGCAGCCAATTTCTCATCCCCAGATTGGGCAGAAAGACCAACTACCGCCGTTGCGAATATGAAAAACAACACTCTTTTAATCATGTAAGATTGAACCATCAAATATAACGCCGTTTTTTCGGCTTTGTTTTAGGTATTGATACGATTGGACGAAAATAGTAAATGCCAAGTTATACAAACGGCGCTTACAATCATGATTCAAATTGTCTCGATTTCTTTATTTTCCCTAACTCCTCAATGTCAATTGCATCTTTGGGTGTGTTTGTTATTTTCCTTGATTCAGATTTCGCCATAAATTTAAAACAGCCTCATCCTGAATATCCATAATCAAACTTCTGAATGAATTATTTTGGCTTTTTGCATCATATTGCTTAGCTTATACAAACGCATAAATAGTAAAAACTTCTCCGTATCCTTCGGTTGTATGCAAATTTTTATCTTTTCTTCTTCACCCACGCATACTAGTTTTCCATTTATCTTTTCTATTGGTTTTAGTACAAATTAAAACAATTTAACAAAACCATCTGGTTTCGAACTGGGGTGCCAAACATGATACAAACCAATACATTTGGTCCGGTGCGGCACAATCCCTGCTTGATAGAATCTAAAAAACAAATCCCAATCTTCTTTGCCCCAGGTTGTAAATTCTAGATTATACACGCCTGTTTTTTGCAATTGTTTTTTGGTTGCGGCAAAAATGCCTGTGCCTTCTGTAAACCAACGCCATTGAGCTTTGCCATCTTCTAATTGCCATTGGCAAATGGGAAACCAGACTGAATTCGTAGAAACATTTCTATAAATTTCATCCAAAAAATTTGGGGGCAATTGGATATCCGCGTCGCATACAAAAATCAATTCCCCGGGTGCCTGTTTTATAGCCGCATTAAATGCACTTGAACGTGAAAAATGTACTTTTTCTTGGTTAAAAACAAGTCCACCTTTCCAAATTTTCTCAATCTCCATTTTTAGATCAGCCGCATCTGTACTTCCACAATCAAATATTGAGAATCCAATTTTTTCTGGATGATTTATTTTTGAAACGCTTGCAATTAAATTGTTTAACAAAGAATGACTGCGATTAAAATTTCCCACACAAATCCAAACCACTTCATGGTTCTTTTTGTTTGTTTTTCGACTCACCCACCCTGTAAAATCAACCCATAAACTTCCCCAACCTACCCATTTCCTTTGGGGAGATTTAAACAAAAACCACGCAATTTGTTTTATTTTTTTGTACAAATTACATTATCGTCTGTATGAAATATAATTGGTATCTGGCGGGGCAATATTTGCTTCGCGCAAGCTGCGGGCTATCTGGCCTCGATGGTACATGCTATGCATAAGCACATGTGTAAAAATATCGGCCATCGAATTGGAGAAGGGTTCCCCTTTTGTATTTGTATAGTTTACAACATGTTCTAACGGATATTTATCCAGGATAAAAATACTGTTTTCCAAATTCAAATAAAAACTTGATTCCATTTCATCTAAGGGAGTACCCTCCCAAACCCCCAATTTAGGAGACCGCATTTCAATTCTGCTATTCCAAGTTTCGTGTGCGGCAGTGTTATGGCCCATCAAATGCACACAATCCAAAGGCACATTCACCTTGTTTTCGACCATAGTTTTCAACAATTTTAGATTGGCATTAATATCGTAATTTAGCTGTAAGCGCAAAGATTCTTTCATATTTAAAGGTTGCAATATTCGTAAAAATTAATGGCTTTTTTTAAAATTTGAGACTATTCGCTATGTTTGTTCTATGAAACTTGAATCATTCGATGTAGTAAAAATTTTAGGATACGGACTTTCTGGGTTCGCCTTTTTACTTGTTTTTCTTGCTTTTATGCTCTTAAGAAAAGAGCAAGACAAACCCGAACCCCGAAAATTAATCATACAAACCATACAAATGTTTATGGGATTGTGTTTGATTTTGTCACTTGCTGTTGGAATTATCAGCGTTCCCATAAGCAGCAACAATAGCCAATTGCAAGGTTATATACAAGACGGTTCAAAAATTAGCAGCACCGGGAATATGGCGGAAAAAACGGCAGACAAATTGGTTTCCAATGTTTCTTCCATGGATCCCAATGGAACATTAATCAGCGATGCAGAAAAATCAATTATTGGCAATTTTGAAGATGCAAAAACGGTGATTGCAGAAAACAGACCTGACGATACGGTATCTATTAATACTGTAAACAAAACCTCCGCAATGGTGCATGCTGATTTTGTTAAATTAAAGCGGCCCAATCAGCATCCAGATACAATTAAAGCGGCGGCGTCGCGAATTCAACTCAATTCTCGTAAAATAAAAGCGGTAGCATTGCCTTTGGCAGAGTTTGTTCATTAATTACAATTTCCAAACCATTTGCACTTGAAAACTTCTTGGCGGACGAATATCGCAAGGTCTCGCCATGTATTCACGGTTGAGTAAATTTAAAACCTGAAAAGAAAATTTCAACTTTTCTGTGAAACTATAGGCAAGTCTTGAATCAAATACCAAAGTGGATTGCAATGCTTTTCTGGCCCTAGCAACCTCAGGTACGATCAAATCAAACGGTTGCTCTACGAAGGCCTTATCTATATTTAACATGGCAGAATTATACCGCAATCCAATGCCTATTTCTATTTTTTTATACCGCACTTGTATGTCCATTTTAGCCAAATGTTTGTAGCGATATTTTAGGTATTTATTGTCATCTGCTCTGGTATTTGCATAAGTAAGATTTCGCAAAGCATTGTCTTTGCTAATTATTTTATTGGGTTCCAAACTAACTGGATTGCTAAATGTATATCCGCCAAGCACATTGAATGTAAATTTGCCAATTTTACCCTCTCCACCCGTCTCGAATTCATACCCAGTAATACGGCATTTGGCTACGTTGATACTTTTAAAACCAAGCCCCAATAACGGACCTGAAATATCACCCCATTGGGCAAAAGTAAATTCCATCATGTTGATTAAATCCATCCTAAAAACGGCCACATCTAGATAGGCCATAAATCCACCAATTTTGTAGGCTTGTTTGATTCCAATTTCAGCACTATTCCCAGTTTCTGGTTTTAGGTTGGCGTTGGGAAAAATTGTTAACGCACCCACCGTGGTGGTGGTAAATGCTTCAGCCATGCTTGGAAAACGAAAACCTTGTCCGTAAGATGCCCGTATATTGGTGAAGCGGGTTAATGCATAATTTACACCTGCCCTAAAAACTGGTTTTGCCTGTGCAACATTGTTTAGCTTAAAATACTCATACCTTGCACCGGTGGTAAGAATCAGGCGCTTTAATTTATATTCCACTTGGGTATAAACGGCCAAATTACGCGATGTTTGATGCCCATTGAACAAAGGAGAATGTGTCTCTGAAAACATGCTCACGGCACCGGCCGTTGCCGATAAACGGTCAGCCAAAAACCGTTGATTCACTTTGTATTCATTATACCACAAACTGCTGCCATTGCTTTGGTTGTTGGTTGGGTTTCCGTTGTCTATTGCATTGTCTAATATATAAATTCTTGAAAGGTATTTGTGTGTTGTTTTACCTTTGGTATAGGTTAAAAATGGATCAATGCTGGCTCTGCTTGTATTTGTATAAGTATAACCGCTATCTAATGGTGTATATGCCTTCGCATAACTTTGCCACAATAAAAAACTTCCGCTGAAGCCGCGCTGTACTGCGGTATTTATCCCATAATTCAATCCAACAATCTTCTTGCTTTCATGCTTCATCCTAAAAGAAATTCTACCGCGGTAATTGACTTCCTTTAGCCTGTAACCTTCGTCTGCCAAAATATTCCAAGAAACAGCAATTGAAGTGCCCTTTGTCTTTTTGGAATAAAAACCATTTAAACCACTCTGGGTTCGTGTCTTTTGGCTCCATTTCATGCTATCGCGGGGTGGATTTCCGTAAATTCCAGTAAAAACAGCAATGGAAGCATTCGGCTTTTCCGTTGGTTCTGCCGTTCTTAAATTTACGATTCCATTTAACGCCGAAGACCCATATAATACCGAGCCAGCAGACTTAACAATTTCTATTGACCCAATATTTTCGGTGGGCATGAATGAAAATTGAGGGGATGCCGCATCTGCACTGAGCATTGGCAAATCATCGACCAAAACAGCTACTCTACTGCCAGCTCCGTAGCTCCACCCCGTGCCATTTCTAATGTTAATTTGGTTGTCTGCAATGGTTACGCCAGGAACTTGGTCTAACACCTGCGAGAGATCTGCAGTTATTTTATTCTGCACCAAATAAGGTTTGAGAATGGTTATAGACACTGGACTTTCTTTTAACTTTATGCCAGATTTACTTGTACTTATTACAACTTCCTCTAACAGTTGAATCTTAGGTTTTAAAGTCAATAACAAATGCTGCCCCGAAACAATGGGTTCACTAAATATGGTATCTAGTTTTTCAAAACCAATTGCGCTGGCAATGAGTCTACCAAATGTTTCCGTGGTTGTATTTGTTCGAGTAAGACTATCGATTTTGGCAAAAATGCGAGCCGCGAATGGGCTAAATAAGGTTAATTCTACATTTTTTACCGCAAAACCTTCTGGACTTTGAAACGTTATTTGGGTTTGGGCTTGCGATGCAAATGAAAGAAATCCTAAAATCCCGAAAAGTATATGTTTATAATATGCAACCTGCATGGTAATTTTGTGCAAATTTTATGCAATGATACGAAAGTTCATTTTTACTTTAACCCTGCTTTGGTTAACTTCTGCAACATTGGAACTCAAAGCACAAATATGCAAGGCAGATACAAGTCTGCATAAGCCTGGTTATAAGCCAGAAAAATTACCCAATGTTAAAGTGGACTCCAATTACAATGAATCCATATCTATATTGGTAAAACGAGACACTTTTAAAATGGTAGGTGCGGTTAAATTAAATGTAAAAATAGACTCAGTGAAGGCCACCTCAGTTATAGGTTTACCCGCTGGTTACAATTATGAATGCCAGCACCCAAGTTGTGTGTATTTATGGGATACCGTAAGGTGCGTTCGTATATTTGGGAGTACCAATAAAAGTGGAATATATCCGCTGAAAATTCCAATTATAGGTTATGCCAAAATTGGTTCATCTTCTTTGGTTCAGAAAGATACAATTCGAGATTTTACACTTATAGTAGATGGAGATCCGGCGCGCAATGTGCGAATTGAGAAAATAAAAGAATGGATTGTTTATCCTATTCCGGCCAATCACACGATTTCCATTTATTGCGATGCAAATTCCACGCATTTTGTATTTGAAATTTTAAACTTAAACGGAGTTCGCCAGAATATTTTGTTTCAACGAATAAACGAGATATATGTAGCATCAATTGCTCAACTTGCACCTGGGGTATATTTTATTTCTGGTGGAAACAAAATAAAAAAACTAATTGTTGAAGATAATTAACGAATGGGAAAAGAAATTACCATAAGCATTCCCAAAACACGGGCAGAATATCCATTCTTAATTGTAGGGGCATTTTTAATATTTGTAGGATGGGCCATTCATTATGGTTTTTTTGGGTGGCAGGGTGGTTTTGTTTGGCTAGGTATTCTACTGCCTATCGCAACATACATTTATTTAAAACGGAGGGGCGCTTATTTTGTGCAGGCTAATGCAGAGGGCATTTCTTGGCGCAAAGATTTATTGAGCAACTACATATTTCTTCCTTGGAAATTTCTACATCGGGTAGATTATTTGGTTTTTGAAATCAATTTTCAAGTCAAGGAAACAGGCCAGGTTGTATCTTTTCCAACCAGTGGATTAACAGAACCACAAACTGACGAATTAAAACAATATATCAGCGATATTGTAAAATCAAAATTAGAAAAAGGCGAATTATAGCCTTTCTATACATCTATCTTTGACGTAATTTTGCCGCCAAATGTCTTTTATTCCCAATTTTAACTTTGTAGAAGAGCTTCGCTGGAGAGGCCTGTTGCACGACATAACGCCAGAAACGGAAAACCTATTAGCAACTGAAATGGTAAATGGCTATATTGGCTTTGACCCAACTGCGGATTCTTTGCATATAGGCAATATGGTACCCATTACATTGCTTATTCATTTTCAACGAGCAGGCCATAAACCCATTGCACTAGTTGGAGGTGCTACCGGCATGGTAGGTGACCCAAGTGGCAAAACCGATGAAAGAAAATTGTTGGATATTGAAACCCTGAATCACAATTTGGAATGTCAAAAAAACCAACTCAGGCGATTTCTCAATTTCGAAACTGGGGAGAATAAAGCTGAAATGGTAAACAATTATGATTGGTTTAAAAATTTCGGTTTTCTAGAATTTATTCGCGATGTGGGAAAACACATTACTGTGAATTATATGATGGGCAAGGACAGCGTAAAAAACAGACTAGAAACCGGTGGAATGTCATTTACGGAGTTTTCATACCAATTGGTTCAAGGTTATGATTTTTTGCATTTATACCAGCACTACAATTGCAAATTACAAATGGGAGGCAGCGACCAGTGGGGCAACATCACCACAGGGACTGAATTAATTCGCAGGAAAGCCAGTGGGGATGCATATGCAATTACAGCCCCTTTAATAACCAAAAGCGATGGAACTAAATTTGGCAAAAGTGAGGGTGGAAATATATGGTTAGACGCAAATAAAACTTCGCCTTTTAAATTTTACCAGTTTTGGTTAAATGTGTCTGATGAAGAGGCAATAAAATTTATTAAAATCTATAGTTTAAAATCAAAAGTTGAAATTGAAACACTCATAGATACGCATCCTGGTAATGAATATTTGCGAAGAATACAAAATGCGCTGGCCGAAGAAATGACCATGAGGGTTCACGGTGCAGAGAATTTGCAAATGGCACTAAAAGCTACACAGATATTTTTTGGAAATGGATCTAAAGAAGATTTGCTATCTTTAAATAAAATTGCCATGGAAAATGCACTCGATGGTTTAGAAAAATATACCATTACTAGAGATGATTTAAAGACTGGCATTCCACTACTGACCTTACTGACGGAGCAGACACAAATATTCTCTTCCAAAGGGGAAGCTAAAAAAATGATACAGTCTAATGGTTTCTCTATAAATAAAGAAAAATATACAGAAATTGAGGGCATCATCAATCAAGATTTTCTATTACACAACCGTTATATATTGGCGCAAAAAGGGAAGAAAAATTACTATGTTATAGAGATTTCCCAATAATTATTTTCACGGCATTTTTTACAAAATAAACTGGATTGTGTTGGCTTTTGTATAGCACCTTTAATTTTTGAAACTTATAACAATTTAAATTGCATTTTCTAAGATACAACCAAAAATGGCGGTATAATATGTGTTTCAAATCACGATAATTCGAGGAGTATTTGGGTTGGGTAAACAACAATTTATCAATCCATATTTGCAATACTTTATAATTAATCCCGGGATTCAATTCGCTAAAGTTATGGTGCAATTCAATTTCATTTTCCGTGCTATTTTTTAAATATTCTAACAGTACTTTTTTGCGAATTGTTCTCGCATTTAATTTTAGACACAATACATCTTCCTTTTTTCTTTCTTTAATGGTATACCTGGTCAATGGCTCTTTCAAATTATGAAAAATCCATTGGTTTCTGTGTTTTGCAAAAAGTTCATAATCTTCTGGCAAGGTATCCGTATCATAAGAATATCCATTTTCCAACAACTCGGACCTGAAAAAAACAGAGCTGTGAATAATAGGATTATTTAATAAAAACTGATGATAAATTAAGAAATGATCGTTATAAATTTCCCACTGTTTCTTTCCTTCATTTACGACAAATTGTGATCCTACAATGTCTATATGTGGATGGATTTCTAGATAATCCGCTTGCAACTCAATCCTATTTCTATCGTACCTATCATCAGAATCAGCGATGGCTATAAATACCCCTTTGGCTTCTTTAAATCCAATATTTCTGGCTTCTGCTTGACCTAAATTCTCATCCAGGGTTATTTGAACAATTCTCTCGTCGGTAAAGGCATCCAAAACATCCTTTGTTTCTTGCTTTGAACCATCATCTACAACAATAATTTCAAGATTGTCATAGGTTTGTTCTAACAAATCATTCAAGCACAACCTCAATAAATCGGTTTCATCTTTTACTGCAATAATGACCGAAACTAAAGGTAAATTTTTCACACGGATTATTTTCGGGCTGCAATATAATCTAGCTTTTGTTGTTTTAAATAATCTATGCCCAAAAAATATCCTACCAACAACACCAAACCTAAAATTAAACCAATCAAACCCAAAGTCATTCCTTTTTTAAAGGATTTTGGAGATTCTGATTCTAACGGTAAACGAATATCATCAACCACAGCAAACAGTGGCTTTCTTCTTTGCATATCCATAGATGCTGCATCTAAAGTTATAACACTCTCCGAATACTGCAGTTCTACAATTGCAACATCTCTAATTGCCTGAGATTCAGTAACCCGTGCCGTTTTCTTTACTGCACCAAATAAATTGTCATTTATCGCCGCCGCCGAATAGGTGCGGCCCTGAAGTGCATAAAGTATTGAATCTCTTTTTCGCTTTGCCAATTTGACCATCGCAATGGATCTTTCCATTTTTTTACTGCTGTAGAAATCAGAAATAGTAGTTAAATGGTTCTCTAAAAAAACTTTTGCAAAAAGTTCATTCTGTGAATTTAATTCCATTACATATAAACCAGACTCCGCTTGAAACGATTTAATGTTACGTTTTATTTGACTGCTAAAAACCCTCAGCCAATAATCCAAATCTTTATTTCCACCAATTTCATAATTTATGTCATACGCAGGTTTGGTTTTAAAATTTCCTCCAAGCCTATTATTCTCAATATAATAATTGACCAATAAAACTTTTTTCTGGTCAACAATAGCGGTGCTTAACAATGTTTGTTCAATGAGTTTGTGCGACAATCCCAAATCTATCATTACCTCCTTATTGCCCGTTGCAGTTTGACCCGAAATTGCAGCCAACAAAGAACCACTTCCTGCAGGAGCATTTTTTTCACCCAATATATCATTCTCCAACATATAGGTTATTTTGGAATGATATGTAGTTCCGTTTTTACTTTCTTTCCAATAACCGAATGCAAATGCCAAAAAGAAAACCAATGGTGGAATAAACAACCATTTTCGTACTTTCAGGTAAATTGGCTTTACAAACGTATTCGTAAAGTCAAACAGATTGAATGCCTTTATTTGCTCTTCCATTATTTGGCTGTGGCAATTCTAAATATCGCAATAATAGACAAAACCGCTGTCATTCTTGTTAATAGCTTTGACATGAAAATATCAAGATCGAACGGTTTTCCCTTGGCTCCCCCTTTAACTCCAGTTTTTGAGGTTCCATCCTTTGAAGTTACTATAATTTTACTTCCAGGTTTCACCAGCGGATAAACCCTAAAGAATAAAAAGCGACGGGAAGCCACTCTGGCACCATTGGCCCTAAGAACGACAACGTTCTTTTTATCCGACGATTCTGTAAATCCGCCTGCATAATTGGAAATATAATACTTAGCTCTTTTACCAGCAGTATAAAATACCCCAAGATCTCGTTCAGAAAATTTATTCACATCACCAGTAATTGTTACCAAATTTTCGGCGTACGGCACCGAAACAAAATCCCCTTCTTTTAGAATTACATTGTACTTAGAATGTCTTCTATGTATTGCTTTTCTGCTGTTGATTACAATCTCCATGGTATCTCCTGAACTCCTTGTTCTTTTTAATTTTATGCCACGCTTGTCTGCATCTGTTCTAAATCCACCTGCCCTAATGTATATCGAGGCCAACTTTTCATTCTCAGATTGCAAAGCATAATATCCAGGATACCTCACTGCGCCGTCTATATATATCATTTTTAAGGGCATAAAATCTGGATTTCTGCGCACAAATATTCTATCAAAAGGTTGCAAAGTATAATTTTGCAATTCTCTTTTTATGGTCAAATTATCCGCAATTTTAGAAAAAATAATTTCTGGTTTTAAAAATTTATATCTTCCATTTTTAAAATAAAAATTACGAACAACTTCAATTGTAGTTCCTGCAGAAATATATTTTAATCCACCGGCCATGTCTATGACATTTTGCAACGTTAAACTTTCGGCATAAGCAAAATCACCTGATCTCTTAACTTCACCATATATTGAAACTAGAAATTCATTTCTTAATTCTGATAAATCGAATATTCTTATTTCATCATTTTCTTCCAATACATAGTTATCCTTGCGGAAAGGGTCATTCAATATAGAATCAACGTCAAAAGTGCGAATGGTTTTATACCCTGTCTGTAAATTTGTGTGAACAATAAGTCCCCGTTCTCTTGAAGCCCAAAGCTCCAATCCTCCTGCCAAATCAATAAAATCTTTAACACTTGTATTCTCGGCAAAACTCATGGTTTTGGGGTCTTTAACAGGGCCCGTAATAGACATATTATAATATCTTTTATAAGGCCTTTTCGAAAATATTGTAATAATATCTCTCGGTCCTAAAAAAATATTATTCATTCCATTTGATTCAAATATTTTTTCAGGAATAAACGGAATTAATGTTCTGTAATTGTCCAAATCCGTGCGAATAATAAAGCCTTTCAAACTATCCGCGTCTAAAGCCAATCCGCCAGCCAAATTAACAATATCGCCCAGTCTCATTCCTTCCGCAAAACCAATAGTCGTTGGATTATTCACTGCTCCTTCAATTGTAACACTATACGTATTTTTATACGCTAATCTTGAAAAAACAACTACTGCATCTCTTGGCTCTAATAAAAAATCATACCCTACATTGCCTTCAACTACTTTGCCGGGTTCAAATTCAATTATTTTTGAATCACCTTCGGTATTGCTGCGAATGATAAATCCTTTGGTTTTGTCTATATCGTCCCTAAAACCGCCAGCCAATTTTACCAAATCTCCCATTTTCATGCCAGCAGCATAATCCATTGATGCAGGCTTATAAACACTGCCACTGATACTCACCTGATAGAACTTTTTGAATTCATCTTTTTGAAAAAATACAACTTCATCTCTCGGCATTAATTCAATATCTGAATTTCCAGTATCTGCCAGAATATTTTCTGGATTGAAGGAAATAATTGTTTTATCTTTCTCAAAATTTGTTCTAATAATATATGCTTTTTGTTTATCCGCTTCTTGCCTTAAACCACCAGCCATAAATATAAATTGCGATAGCTTTTGGCCAGAAATATAGCTTATCGTCATAGGCTTATAAACAGGGCCTGAAATACTTACTTTGTAGAATTTTTCAAAATCCGATTTGAAAAATATATACACGCTGTCTCTATCCGCAATTTCTATATTGTTTTTTAAGTCCTTGCCTGAAATAACTTCTGCTGGATTAAATGCATAATACGACTTTGTATTGTCGGGATTGGTTCTAACGATATAACCACGTTCTTTAAAAGCAGTATTTGTTAATCCATTCGCGGTTTTTAAAAGATCACTAACTTTCATGTTTTGACGCATGCGATAGGTGCCTGGCACACTTACAGCGCCTGCGACAGATATTACATTTACAGCCTCTCGAACAATTTGTTTCAGAAAAACTGTTTCGCCGCCATTTAATTTAAAATTGCCCTTATTGCGAATTAAAGAATCTAAATTAATACTAAGAACTTCATACTTATTATTATTAACCCTCGTAATTACCACATCCTTTAAATATGTGTCAGGAAAATAGCCACCGGCAAAATTGATTAAATCAACGATGCCTTCACCCTTTTTTAATTCATAATTGCCTGGCTTTAAAATACTACCTCCAATTGTGCAGTATCTCGTCAATGGTGCAACAATTACATAATCATTGTTCTGCAAATACACATCTTGTTGATGGTATATATCTTTGAAATACTCGTATACGTCAAAAGAGTCTCTTATTTTACCATCCCGTTTAATGTAAATATTCCTTACCGATCCAGTGTTGCTTGGGCCTCCCATTGAAACCAACGCATTAAAGGCAGAATTAGTTGCCGGCAATGTATAGGTGCCAGGATTAAAAACTTCACCCATAATGTTTATAGAAACCATTCTAGGGCGTGTTACGGTTACTGAGAAAGAACTTTCATTGCCGCCCAAACCCAATCTTGAGCCCACCATACTTCTAACCTGTTTTAGCGTTAAGCCTTTAACGAATAACTTTTGATACCCTACAAGATCTATGGACCCTGATTCTGAAACCACATAACTTTTGCTCCAATAACGAGACCCCCAAACCTCCAACTGAACAACATCGCCTGTGCCTAAAATATAGCCCTCTGTTGGCACCAAATCATCTGTTTTGGAAAAGTATTTGAATTTTTTATCCCTGAAAAATTGATGGCCATAAACCACAGACTCAGGATATGTTTCCTGTCTTGCATCTTTTCTTATCTGCTCAAGATCCTTTTCTAAATAAAATTTTTCTTTCTCCAGAATCAATTTTAAATTTTCATTTTTCATGGCTAAATTAGCCTTCTCTTCGGGGCTTAAAAATCTCAAAGAATCTTTGTGTTTCAGAGCTGCTATTTCTTGTTCAAGTTTAAATTTTCTTGCCTGCAACTCTAGTTTTCGAATCTCTAACTCAGTTCTTTTGGTAGAATCATCGATGGATGATTTATCAGTCCTTTTCAATTCATTTAATTCATATTTTTGTTTTTCTAATTCTAATTGTTGTTTTTCTAGGTTAAGCGCATCTTGGGCTGGATTATTGGGTTGCTGAACAACTACTGCTGGCTTGACGGATGGAGAATCTGCAGTATTAGCTGGTTTCTCAGCAGAATCAGTAAAATTAGGAAAAACAAATTGTGCTTTCGCCGAAAAAGCCATTCCAGCTAGTAAAAGAAGTGTTAATGCTTTTTTCATTGTTTGATTATACTTTTTAGATAACTACCATATCCACTTTTTTCTAATGGGGTCGCTATTTTTTCCAATTGTTCTTTGTTGATAAACCCATTTCTGTAGGCTATTTCTTCAATACAACCAATTTTTAGTCCCTGCCTTTCTTCTATAACTTGCACAAACTGGCCAGCTTGCATTAGAGAATTAAATGTACCTGTATCCAACCACGCCGTTCCGCGGCTCATAATCCTCACATTCAATTGTCCCTTTTCTAAATATACACGGTTTACATCCGTAATTTCTAACTCCCCACGAGAGCTTGGTTCAAGAGTTGCAGCAATTTGCACTACATCGTTATTGTAAAAATACAAACCCGGCACTGCATAGTTAGATTTTGGGGAAGTAGGTTTTTCTTCAATGGAAATTGCCTTTAAATCACTATCAAATTCAACAACACCATATCTTTCTGGGTCACTAACGTGGTACGCAAAAACAATTCCACCATCTGGATTTACACTCGACAAAAGAGTTTCTCTAAAATCTGCACCAAAGAAAATATTGTCTCCCAAAATAAGGGCCACACTGTCATTGCCTATAAAATCTGCACCTAGTATAAATGCTTGGGCCAACCCGTCTGGACTTGGCTGTTCGCAATATTCAAAGCGGCAACCCAAATTGCTTCCATCACCCAACAACTTCTTAAAATGTGGCAAATCGTGAGGAGTGCTTATAATGAGAATTTCTCTAATTTCTGCCATCATTAGCACAGACAGCGGATAATAGATCATGGGCTTATCGTAAACAGGCATCATTTGCTTGCTCATAGCCAATGTAAGGGGATGCAATCTTGTGCCTGATCCTCCGGCAAGTATGATTCCTTTCATGAATTATTCGCAAAATTAAAGCTAATCAGCACTTTGGCTGTCCCATGCTCCACCAATTGTAGGAATTATTGGACGTAATTAATTTTTGCGTTGGTATACCCTTATCCAATCTATCTGGAAATCATTCGGCAATTTTGCATTATCTATGCAATCTAAGTACCTGTGGTCCAAAGCATTATTGAGCACAATGAACATCTTTTCTTTATAAAATTGCTCCATCCAGCCATTCAACGTTACTGATTTTACCAATACCCCATCTGTAATGAAACTAATCTTTCCTGGTTCCCACAAGCAACTGTATATATGAAAAACTGTATCTGTATTTGCAGGCAATTGAAGTGATTTGGTGATAGAAGTTTTACTATTGTTCTCCGTTTTTCCAAAATGCAGGGTCATGGTTTGTTCATGGATGTCATTGCCATCACATTTACCGTACATTTCAATAATATCAATTTCTGGCGGCCAGTTATATTTACCTGTTAGCCAAAATGCCGGCCAAGTTGCTGGGCCTTTTGGGTTCTTACTGCGAATGGCAAAATACCCATGTATAAAATTATGAGAATAATATGAATTTACCAAACCCGTGGCGTATGTGGATATGTATACAGAATCTTGCGAAAGTATGGGTTTAGGTGCATATCGGGTTAATAAATGCAGTGTGCCATCTTTTACGAAAATTTCAGAATCTCCATAATATTGGTGTGGAAATTGAACGTGAAACCTTCCCCATGGCTGGCCCACTTGCCACGTATTTCTATCAAAACTATCGAAATTATCCTCGAAAACCAACGAATACGCCTCACTCTCGAAAGGAAATGCCAAACGTGTGGTTGATTTTTCTTGATCTTTTTCGTACTTTCTTTGGGATCCGTTGTTTTTGAAATCAAAGTACCGTTTAAAAAAAATACCAAACTTGGCTCTTCCATGTCTTCTCATCGTAGTGTCGGCGCCTTGTGAGTATAGATCTAATGCACCACCCAGAACAACCAAAAGTAAAATAAAACGAGGAAATAACTGCATTGGGTGCAAAGATAGTGTTGCCTTTGGCTAGCTTGTACTAATTTTGTAGCATTGAATCCTGAATATAAAAGTGGCTTTGTAAGTATTATAGGCATGCCCAATGCCGGAAAAAGTACGCTTTACAATACGTTGATGGGCGAAAAACTGGCTATTATTAATTCTAAGGCGCAAACTACTAGGCACCGTATTTTAGGTATAAAAACCACAGATACAGCACAGATTGTTTATTCAGACACTCCTGGCATTCTTAGAAAACTAAGTTATAAAATGCATGAACAAATGATGCAATTTGTGAATGAAAGTATGGAAGACAGCGATGTCCTAATACTACTAGTGGATGTAAATGAAAAGGAATTTTCACCTGAAATTGCCAATAAATTCAACCGATTTGAAGGGAAAAAAATAGTTGCGGTGAATAAAATAGACCAAACTACCCAAGAATGGATTGAAAAGAAAATGGATAAATGGAAACAAGAATTTATTGCAGATGATTACGTTCCACTTTCGGCTTTAAACAATTTTAATGTGGACGTACTCGAAAAATTGGTCTTGAATTATTTGCCTGAGCATCCTCCCTACTTTAGTGGAGAAGACATAACAGATCGCAGCGAAAGATTTTTTGTAAACGAAATGATTAGGAACAATATTTTAAAGCAATACAGCGAAGAAATTCCTTATTCATCAGAAGTTGTAACGCTTTCATTTAAAGAAAATACCAAAATCATTAAAATCAGTTGCGAAATTATCACGGAAAGAGAATCTCAGAAAGGCATAATAATTGGCAATAAGGGAGCTGGAATTAAAAAACTGGGAACGGCTGCAAGGAAGGATTTGGAGGAATTTTTTCAGAAACAAGTCTTTTTAGAATTGTTTGTAAAAGTCAGGGAAAATTGGAGAAACAATCCAAATATGTTGCGACAATTTGGTTATGAGCCAGATTGAATACATTAAAATCAAACAGGGAATTATTCTCACAAAAAAAGCCGAAATTAATTCGGCTTTTTTGTTGCATTTATTTGAGCAATTATCTCACAAGCAATGGTTCAGAAAACAAATTGCCCTCGTTATCTGTAACCTTTACTTGATAAATTCCTGATGCAAAATCCAATTCAATTTCAAACTTATTTGAAGCTGAACCTGTCCAAACAATGCGGCCATCCATGCCCATTATTTGCACCTTTTGCAAAATCGTTTTAGCCTGAATTATAACCATGCCTTTGGCAGGATTAGGATACATAACAATGTTGCCTAATGCAAACTTTTTAACATTGCTAGCCTCGTCGTCTTTAATTTTTACAATTAGCAAACTATCTGCACCTAAGCTTGCAGGGCCAACAATATTTCGAAGCGCAAATACCAAAAACTTTGTGCCGTCGGAAACGACATCGTCGGAAATATTGCATTTAATTGGACTTACACTGTTGTTCTTTATCACATTAATAGTGCGTGTGGTAAAATTATAGTCTGTAGGGCTCACAGCAGTTGTGCCAGACGCTTTTACCACTATGTCAAACTTGAAATTCTCATCCAGCGGTACTACATTAAAGGCAATATTACTTATAGAATCGGCAGTTTCATAAACTGAATCTGTGGTATGTTTAAATGTTAAAATCGGAAGGGTGGATGCAGTTATATCTGTTAAAAACCTTGGAGCCAAATAATATCTACCCGTGTATGGAGAAGTCGAATCTGCTTGTCCACCAATACCTGTTGCATCAATATAACCTGCTGGTGCAGAGGTTCCATCTATATTAGTCTCAGCATCTATTAATAATGAATCTGTCGTTCCATCGGTATGGCGCACTGGAACTATTTTGGTTGTATTGGCAGATAAAGCGCTGGATGGCCAATCAGAACTATTGACAAGTATAACTCTTGTAAATTTGGTCATTTTACTTTCGGTGGTTTCATCTACATCTGTAGAAATATTTGGGGTACGCAATGCTCTGCCACCAACAATTTTTACTATGGTATCCAAATTTATCATGGTTACCATTCCATTAATTTGACCGACCGTACCCTGCACCATGACGCTATCACCTTGCGTTACATTGTAACCAAAGTTTTTAATGGCCGATAAAACAACTACACCAGCGGTTTTATCCATTATGGTATATTGCACACCACCACCACTGAGCATATTGCCTCCGTGCACGGTTCCAGAAACCCGGCACTTTACATTTAACGAGTCGGCAACTTTCCCAACTTTATTCTGTTTTGAAATGGTAGTGGGGGAATAAAATGGAAAATCATCATTCAAAATGCTAATATTCAAAGAATCTGGCTTTTGAATGATTACATTGCCCAATATGCCCAATGTGAAACGCATGTTCTCAGTAGGCTCATAAAGCAAATCGTCAATAATTGGAACCGAAACAGAAATGGTATCCGGCGTATTTTTATCAATAGTAATTGTTTGAGATGTGGGACTAAAATTAAAATCTGCACCTTGGGTAGCGGTTGAACCTGAAGACAAGAATCGCAACACAAAATCTCCCCCTGCATCCTTTTTCGAAATTACCTTAATTTTTATTTTGATGGATCCACCTTTTTCCGAAATGGAAAGCGCGGAATTTACAAATTTGATATAAGAAGGTCCGTCATTGTCTTTAATAATTACGGTGCATATTGAATCCTTAGCCACTTTGGCAGCCCCTGATTTTACACGGATAGCCATTGTAAAAGTATCGTCCCAGTCTTTATTTACGTCATCAATAACAGTGCACCTAATTGTAATTGAATCAGGACCTGTTGTTTTTCCAAGTGTAAATACTGAGTCAATAAAACTCTTTCCCAATTTAAATTCTCCTGGAATAAAACTACTGTCTCCTTTGCTTTTTACAAACAACCTAATTGTGCTTGGCGCGGAAACTGCTTTGTCCATTTTCATTTTAATGCCAATAGTACCATCTGTTTCTTTGCCTATTATAACGGCGCTTGCCATTGAAACATTCCCTGTTTCATTGTCCACAATTGTTAGTGTGTGGTCTGGCTGCGAACCAATTATACAATTGGTAGGTTGGTCTAATTGAAAAATAACAGTTTCATCCGGCTCTGCAATTGCATTGTCGACAATGGTTACTTTGGTTGTATCGTTTATTTGTCCACCCGGTAAAAAGGTAATGGTTCGTGGCTCGGTTACATCGTAATCTTCGGTTAAACCTTTGGTTGCAGTGCTGCCGCCAATTACCCTAATTCGCACAGTTTGGGAAGAACTATTGCTATATTTTCTTACTACATAAACTTCTTTTTTTCCAGAACCTTCAGTAGTTGAAGATGTTTTAGAAACAAATTCAATATAAGGCTGCACCAAAGCAGCGTCATTTTCATCCAAGGCAATAGGCGTTATTCTTCCACCCGTTGGGTTAATGGTGCTTTTGTTGGATGGCCCCCAAATGCCGTCTGCATCCGTATTTGCATAACTAAAGCTGCCTGTGTATCTCCCAAGATTCTCTATTCTTCGTATACCGTTTGCGTTGTTATTAGGAATCACACAGCCCCAGCGTGTTGCTATTCCATCTACATTGGCACTATAATAGGAAACAGCGCCTGAAATGGTAATTTCGTCTTTTTCAATCATGGTCATAGATATAGGCCTTCCGCTTCCAGCAACATTGTCATATAGTGCAACAAAATTTTTGGAGGTGGTTGCAGATTTACCCCAAATACCCGTGCAACTATCCGTGTTCTTTCCGGCCCCAAATGCTACCATGTGCATAGAATCCAATACATAGCCGCGAACTGAATCTGCAGCACCAATGGCACTATACATAATAAATGGATATACATTTTTTCCAGGATTAAACCGAGAATCCGTTGTCGGAATAAAACCAAACCAGCCTTCATAAATGCCAGCTACATTCGACCAAAAAGTGTCATGCCCACTAGCCGTGGCAAAACTTGGTGAACTCGTGGTTTTCCAATTTCCACTATCCAAAAACACGGAATTTCCTGCACCAGGATATGCTGCATTGGATGTGAAATCAGTTGCAACAATGCCGCGCGTAACATATTTATAGGCTCTATTTGGTTGCAAGCCTTGCAACTGAACCCTAAATACAACGGGCAACGCATAACTTCCTCCTTTGGTTGAGGCCATAATTTGGGGAACTTTTAACCCTAGAACTCCCATAGTTACCATCTGCCCATAGGCTGAAACAGATGCTATCGTTAAAAACAACAGTAATAATTTTTTCATTTTAAGTCTGAATGTGCAAATTTACCAATTTACAGTTAAAAATAGACAAAAAAATACAGCCTCTATTAAAATTTTACAAGAATCTAACCTGTGGCTATGGCCAAACTTAAATAAGCTAGGTCTGTAAAACCCATATTAGATAAGGCTTTCAGGCAAGCTTCAGCCGTTGCGCCTGTTGTAATTACATCATCTACCAGTACAATTGATTTACCCAGCCAAGGGTCAGGTGGCACCGCTGTGAAGGCTTCTTCTACATTTTCCCACCGATTGATTCTTGACTTTTTGGTTTGACTTGAACCATAAATGTTACGGTATAACAATTCTGTATTAACTTGACAACCTAAAATTTCTGCCAACCCTACGGCAAAATGGTACGATTGGTTATACCCCCGTTGTTTTTGTTTTCTAGGATGCAAGGGCACCGGAATAAGAATATCTGGCTTGAAACTTGGATTCAAAGAGAGCAAATCGGCAGCGAAATATTTACCCAAATTCTTTGCTAGGTCCTTATTCCCCTTGTATTTTACTTGGTGCATTAACTTCTGAACCATTCCATTTTCGGCAAAATACAGGTAGCTGCTCGCAAACTTAATTTTTGCTCTACCCCAAAATATTTTTTCTGCTGGATTCTGTTTGTGGAGTAAAAATCCAGTTCTTGGCAATGCGTCTATACAATGCAAACAAATACTCTCTTCCCCATGTGTAAGCCAATTTCCGCAATTGGCGCAGACGTTGGGATAGAACAAACCACCCAAAAGCCTTATTGGTTGCAATAAATCCATGTTCCGTCAGTTGGTTTGAGATGAAAAAACAAACATAATTCCAAATTCTTAATAAACAATGCATAAAGGATTGAAATAATTCATTGAAATTTGCATTTCAACTTAATATGTCAGCTCGAAAAATAAACGACTTACCTAAAGCCAAAATCAACGCACAAAATTTTAAACGCAGCTTGCGCGTTTTTGGCTATATTCAAAAAAAGGACCGTTGGATATTTGCTCTAGGTACTCTTTTTCTCGCATTAACAGCCATAACATCCGTAATGTTTCCAAAATTATTGGGAAATCTAGTGGATGGTGCATTTGTATTCAATGGCAAAAATATTCAAAGGGCGCCAGATGCAACCCAACTAGAAAAAACGGCTGTTCTATTTGTTTACTTATTTATAGCACAAGCGGTTTTTTCATTTTTTCGAATTTGGATTTATGTTCGGGTCACAGAAAACATGACATACGGCATACGAAAAGATTTATACAAAAGTGTGCTCTTGCAAAATATGGATTTCTTTAGTCAAAATAGGGTTGGTGATTTGTTAAGTAGATTTAGCGCCGATGTTTCCCAAATTCAAGATTCTTTTACCAGCAATATTGCTATGTTTTTGCGACAACTTTTGGTCATTATTGCCGGAATTGTTTTGTTATTTTTTACCTCTACTAAACTTGCCCTTATGATGCTCATTACTGTGCCTGTGGTAGTAGTTATTTCACTATTTTTTGGAAAATATATTCGTAAAATAAGCAAACAAGTTCAAGATTTTACGGCGAACAACAATGTAATTGTAGAAGAAACCCTAAGCGGCATTGTAAATGTAAAATCATTTACAAATGAAGGTTTTGAATTAAACAGATTTGGGGAAAGCACAGAAACTCTGCGCAAAGAAAGTATATACAGAGGGCTATTGCGCGGTGCATTTAGTTCATTTATTATTGTCTGTTTGTTTGGGAGCATAGTTTTTCTCATTTTCCAAGGGTTGACCATGGTACGAACTGGAGATTTGGCGATTGGCGAACTGTTCCAGTTTATGATGCTCACCGCATTTGTAGGCGGCAGCATAAGCGGTATCGCTGAACAATTTGTGCAAATCCAAAAAACCATTGGGGCCATTGAACGTGTTATGGATATTATAGAAAAACCACTTGAAGATTTGCGAGCAGATAAACAAAATATTGAAAAAATAACTGGCAATATTGTTTTCGATAATGTAGCGTTTTCTTATCCCTCCAGACCAGAATATCAAGTATTAAAAAAGGTAGATTTTACCTTAGATGCAGGAAAAACATTGGCGGTAGTTGGACCCAGTGGAGCAGGTAAAAGTACACTCATTAATTTACTCTATCGGTTCTATAACCCAAGCCATGGAATGGTTAAAATTGGCAAGGAAGATATTCAAGAAAAAGACTTGTATTCACTCCGAAATTCAATGGCGTTGGTTCCCCAAGAAATTATTCTTTTTGGCGGTACTATTTATGAAAATATTCTATACGGAGATCCGCATGCAAGTGAAACGCAAGTTATTGAAGCGGCAAAAAGAGCCAATGCCCATGCATTTATTTCAGATTTTCCAGATGCTTATAAAACCATTGTAGGAGACCGAGGAATTCGCCTCTCTGGCGGACAAAAGCAGCGCATAGCAATAGCACGGGCCATTTTAAAAGACCCAAATTTTTTATTTATGGATGAGGCCACAAGTTCTTTGGATACTGAAAGTGAAAAAATGGTACAAGGTGCCTTAGAAGAACTCATGAAAGGCCGAACCAGCATTGTTATTGCGCATAGACTCAGTACCATCCGTAATGCAGATAAAATAATTGTATTAAAACAAGGCACGGTAGTTGAACAAGGTACCCACGATGAATTGATGCGCATCGAAAAGGGTATTTACAAACGTATGGTAGATTTGCAACAAGAGCCAGAAGAATTTTTTAATTAAATTGGAAAGTTTTTACTATCAATATTTCCATTCACCGGTAGGCCTAATTTTAGCAGCTATTACAATTGCCTCATTGTTTCTCTTAAAATATAATGTCTTTTAAAATAACCTTTCTTGGTTTTTAATTCCTTTTCGCTAATTTGCAACCCATTTTTTATGAAAAAACAGCCTATATTCTTGCTCGTGGTGACCCTTATTTTGGTTTATTCTGCTTGCACAAACAAAAACAAGGAAAGTCCGGATCCACTCCTTTCACATATTGATTCAACCGTAAATCCAGGTGCCGATTTTTTCCTGTATGCAAATGGGAAATGGTTTAAACAAAATCCTATCCCGGCAAGCGAGCAATCCAATGGATTGTGGCAAATGATCCAAGATACAATCAATGCCCAGGTTTTGAATATCTGTCAATCCTCGGCTACCATTAAAAATCCCAAGAAGGGATCGAACAAACAAAAAATTGGTGATTTCTATTTTTCTGGCATGGACAGCGCAAAAATTAACAAAAATGGAATTTCTGACTTAAAAGTAGAAATGGACGAAATTGATGCAATACAAGATTTAAAAGCATTGATTAAAATTGCGGCAAAAATTCACAAAACCTCGGGCGCACCCTTGTTTAATTTTTATGTTGGCCAAGATGATAGAATTAGCAATAAAAATGCAGTATTTATAAGCCAAGGCGGATTAAGTTTACCGGATAGAAGTTATTATTTTGACAATGACAACCGGGCCATTGAAAATCGCAAATTATTTAAAAAACATTTAAAAAACGTATTTGGTATATTGGGAAACAAACCCAGTGATGTAAGCTTAGCGGCTGATAACTTTATGAAACTGGAAACAGCCATGGCAAAAGCCCAGCGCAAAAGGGAAGACACCAGAGACCCACAGAAAAATTACAATAAAATGTCTGTTTCTACTTTGATAAATTCAAATCAAAATATGGATTGGAATTTGTTTATTTCTGAAATGGGATTAAAGAATGTAGATTCTGTAATTTTAGGGCAACCGGAATATATTTCTGCCATCAATTCTTTGATAAAAACAGCACCGCTTTCCGATTTAAAGAACTATTATAAATACCAAATTTTAAAAGGCTTATCTGGTTTCTTAGACGACAAAACATACCTAGAATTTTTCAATTTTTATTCCGTCGTTTTACGCGGTGTAAAAGAGCCTAAACCCCGTTGGAAAAGGGTTGTAAGCCAAACCAATAGCGCATTGGGCGAATTGATTGGGCAAGTTTATGTTGCCGAATATTTACCCAAAGGCACCAAAGAAAAGTTGCAAGAAATAGGAGATGCCATTCGCACGGTTTACCGTGAAAGAATAAAAAATTTAGATTGGATGGGCGCTGAGACAAAGGTAAAAGCATTGAAAAAGTTGGACGCCATCGTAATGAAAATGGGCTACCCAGATAAATGGAAAGATTTAAGTTCATTGAAAACAGAAAAATCATCGTATGTGCGCAATGGAATGCGAGCCAGCGAATGGGAAACTCAGTATATGATTGCCAAATACGGCAAACCCGTAGATCGAATGGAATGGGGCATGCAGCCGCAAACTTATAATGCCTATTACAATCCTTCCAACAATGAAATTGTAATTCCTGGTTGTAATATTATTGTTCCTGGTTTTGAAAGAAAATTGGCAGATGATGCCATTTTATATTCCATTATTGGAGGTTCTACAATTGGTCATGAAATTACGCATGGTTTTGATGATCAAGGCAGCCAATATGATGATAAAGGCAATTTAAATGATTGGTGGACGGCAGATGATAAAGCAAAGTTTAAGGTAAAAACACAATCGATTGTAGACCAATTTAATGCATTTGTAGCAGTGGATAGTTTGCGTATCAATGGAGAATTAACCCAGGGAGAAAACATTGCAGACCTTGGTGGAATCGTAATGGGATACGAAGCTTTTAAGAAAACGGAGCAATTTAAAAACAAGGAATCCATTGCTGGATTAAATCCAGATCAAAGATTCTTTTTGGGTTATGCTTTTGCTTGGATGATCAATGACAGACCTGAAGCCATTGCCAATCAAGTGCGCAGCAACGAACATAGTCCAGCAAAATTTCGTGTATTGGGCCCATTGAGCAATATGCCAGAATTCTACATCACCTTCGGCGTTAAAAAAGGCGATGCCATGTGGAAAGAAGAGAAGGATAGGGTGAGGATTTGGTGAGGAAATTACCTCCACAAACCCAGAATCAAAGATGCAACAACAACCCCAACTGCATGGTAGCCTGCATCTATGGCAAGCAATTTCATACTGCGCTTCACCCAAGTATACGTAATTCCAAGGGTGGCCCAGGAAATGCAAACACCAATTAGAGCTCCCATTTTAAATGCAGAGGCAAAATGATTACAGCCGGTGATAAAAATGATATAAGACAAGGCAAATACAATGAGGATGCTGTAGATAAAGGTGCCTATCATCATTCCAGCAAATTCTTTGCTCCCCGGTTTTTCAATGGTTGTGCCTGCTTTTTGCAATTCAGCCATCCATGGTTTGCCAAACAAAGCAGAGAACCAAACTGCACCGATAGCCCAATATGCAATTACTGCAACAATAAGGGCCATAAAATTCTGATCTTGTAGGTATTGATTGAACATAATATATTGGATTTATTCTGCAAGGTATAACAGAAATTGACAAAACCAAAATTACTTTTGTTCAAATGATTTAGACAGAATGATTCTGAATTGTTTGAAAATACCCTACAATCGAAATAAAAGTTATAAATTGCGGCGTTGGCACAGTTAGAGGAAAAAAATAGAAAACAAGGCGAAAGGTTGGAGGTGCTTCAAGCCCTAGAAGGTAATATTCAAGGATATATTCAAAAATATTTAGTTCCCATTGAAACTATTTGGCAACCCACAGATTTCCTGCCAGATCCAAAAGCAGACGATTTTTTGGAACAGGTGAAGGGTTTAAGAGAAGAAGCCAAGGAACTAGATTACGATTTTTGGATTGTACTTATAGGGGATATGGTTACAGAAGAAGCACTTCCTAGCTACGAAACCTGGCTTATGGGCTTAAAAGGCATAGACCAATACAACCGGAATCCTTGGTCTGATTGGGTCCGTCAATGGACCAGCGAAGAAAACCGGCATGGCGATGTATTAAACAAGTATTTATACTTAAGTGGTAGGGTTAACATGCGTGAAATTGAGATTACTGTGCAATATTTACTTGCCGATGGTTTTGATTTGGGATTGGACGCGGATCCATACAAAAATTTTGTTTACACCAGTTTTCAAGAATTAGCTACCCATATCTCGCATAAGAGAGTTGCAGAATTGGCCCAGAAAAAAGGCAATGTGCCCTTATCTAAAATGTGCAGAACGATTGCTGGTGATGAAATGCGACACCATTTGGCTTACCGTGAATTTGTGAAAAAAATCTTGGAAATGGACACCTCGGAAATGGTAAATGCATTTACAGATATGATGAAGAAAAAAATTGCCATGCCCGCAATACTTATTCGTCAGTCGGGGGAGACTCGCGGCCAGTCTTTTGAACCATTTTCCAATGCAGCCCAGAGGATTGGTGTTTATACAAGCGCAGATTATGTGCAAATTTTGCGCATTTTAAATGCACATTGGGAAATTGACAAATTGAATGGTTTGACAACTGAGGCCGAAAAAAACCGAGATTATCTTATGGCATTGCCTGATCGACTGCAAAGGCTTTCAGAAAGAATTAAAGTGCCAGAAGAAATTACCCGTTTCAAATGGGTAGATCCAAATGGAATGTAATTGCAAATACCTAGCAGTATTAGTCTGCCATTTCTAAAGTATCAAAATCCACCTTACCATTTTGGGATTGCAATTCTGGAGATAGCGTAAACACTTTTATTCCTGTATTCGTGGTTATATGGGTGCAAATATTACCTACTATTTTATTCTGTGCCTCTAGCAGCACCAAGGGTATTTCTGGATACTCATCATTGTGCAAATTGGAAATTTCAATACCGCTGATACACATACTGCTAATATTCCAATTTAACAAAGGTTCATAATCTCCAGTTTCAAACTTAGGGAGTCTGTATAAGGGAACACTCAACTTGCACGAGTTGCAGAAAATGGAAGATTCTTTCGATAAAAACAAAGGGGTCAGCGTATACGATTCTGGCTTATCACAAGTGCAATAATCTATTTTATTTGTGTATTCAAAACCAACAATGCCATATTCAATAATGGATTCGGTAAATTTTTCGAGTCGTTTAATTTGTTCTTTTACCATGTCTGTTGCATGCTGCATAGATAAAGCACTCTTCTCAAGAGTATAAACAAAAGCTGTTAAATAGTTGCCATCTACAAATTGGGTATTTATTCCATTCTGGATTTGCCCACTCTTTCGAAATGCAGAAATTAACCAATAAAAATCATCTGCAAAATGCACGGTGGGGTAAGGTGACAAATTCTTTAAAGTAATTTTTTGAACATACATGGGTAATTCAATATTTGGTGGCAACACCAAAACGGAAAATTCAGAAATATATTGTTCCTACTTATTCACAAAATTGAAAGGTGGCAATCTTTTATCACTTAACCAATTAACTTATTGCGATTTAAACACGCTATTTAGAATCATGATAAAAATATATTTTGAATTCTCGCATTCCTTTTGAATTGAAAAATTAAGGTATAAGGATTTAAAATATTTGCTTCATTGGCCAATGCAAACTAATTTTACCCCTTTAATATGGCTGAGAAAAAATTGTTTCTTTTGGACGGAATGGCCCTTATTTACCGCGCCTATTTTGCTTTCCAAAACAACCCCAGAATTACTTCTACGGGTTTGAATACCAATGCAATGTTTGGCTTTACAAACACGCTTTTGGATATTTTGACCAAACAAAAACCAACCCATATAGCAGTCGTTTTTGACACATCGGCACCTACGACCAGGCACCAAGAGTATGCACTCTATAAAGCGCACAGAGAGGAAATGCCCGAAGACCTTAAGCGCAGTTTGCCTTATATTTTCAGAATTATTGAAGGTTTCAACATACCTGTTATAACCCAAGATGGGTTTGAAGCCGATGACATTATAGGTACATTGGCATTGCAAGCCGCAGATTGCGGAATGGATGTTTATATGATGACACCAGATAAAGATTTTGGACAATTGGTGCGTGAACATGTTTTTATTTACAAACCCGGCCGTATGGGCAATCCCGACGAAATTTTGGGGGTTGCAGAAATCCTTAAAAAATGGGATATCGAAAATGTTTCGCAAGTAATAGACATTCTCGGACTTTGGGGAGACGCTGCTGATAATATTCCAGGTGTACCAGGTGTAGGAGAAAAAACAGCGAAAAAATTAATTCAAGAATATGGTACCATGGAGAATATACTGGCCAATACAGATAAACTTCAAGGCAAGATGAAAGAAAAATTTGTGGAGCACAAGGAACAAGCATTACTTTCTAAACGCTTGGCGACCATTATCATCGATGTGCCAGTAGAACTTCATCCTGAAGCATTAATTACCAAAGAGAAAAATGCTGAAGCTTTGCAAGAAGTTTTCAATGAATTGGAATTTCGCACTTTGGCCAAAAGAATATTGGGTGGAACAGAACCTGCTGCTGCTCCACAACAAGTTCAGGGAAACTTATTCAACCAATCCAGCATCCAAGGTTCATTGTTCGATCAGCCCGCCTTACCAGGACCAGAAACCATAATTAACGATTATAAAAATGCCAATAATATTCCGCATATTTATAAGGCTGTAGAAACGGAAACTGACATACATAATTTAATAGCCATTCTGGATCAATGTGATGAATTTTGTTTTGATACGGAAACCACAGGTCTTGTTGCCTTCGATGCGGATATTGTTGGCCTTTCATTTGCTGTGAAATCGCATGAAGCATGGTACATTCCTTGTCCTCCTCAATTTGACAAAGCCCAAGAGTTGTTGAATAAATTTAAAATGGTTTTTAATTCAAATAAAATTAAAATAGGACAAAATGTAAAATACGATTATGCGGTTTTAGGAAGGTATGGAATTGAAATTAAACCGCCATTCTTCGACACCATGTTGGCACACTATTTAATTGAACCAGATATGCGCCACAACATGAATGCGCTGAGTGAAGCATACCTAAATTACCAACCCATTTCCATTGAATCTTTAATAGGTAAAAAAGGGAAAAATCAATTAAATATGTCGGATGTTGATTTGTCCATTATTACAGAATATGCGGCAGAAGATGCAGATGTGACGCTGCAACTCAAAAATAAATTTGCCCCAGAATTGGAAAACAGAAATGTAAAATCTGTATTTGAAAACATAGAACTTCCGCTAATTCCAGTATTGGCATCCATGGAAAAAGAAGGGATAAAAATAGACATAAAATTTTTACAGAATTATTCAAAAGATTTGTCTGTACAAAGCGATGAAATCCAGAAAAATATTTTTACCCTAGCGGGTGGCGAATTTAATATTTCATCGCCTCAACAGGTAGGTAAAATATTGTTTGACAAATTAAAATTGGTAGATAAGCCCAAAAAAACCAAAACAGGCCAATACCAAACGGATGAAGAAACACTCACCGACCTAGCCCTAGAGCATGAAATTGTAAGGAGTATTTTGGATTTTAGACAGTTGCAAAAATTAAAAGGCACTTATGTAGACGCATTGCCAGCATTGGTAAATCCCCATTCTGGCAGGGTGCATACAAGTTTTAATCAAGCAGTTGCTGCAACAGGTAGATTGAGCAGTAACAACCCAAATTTGCAAAACATTCCCATTCGCACAGAATTGGGAAAGGAAGTGCGCAAAGCATTTATTCCACGAGATGAAAATCATGTATTACTCAGTGCAGATTATTCCCAAATTGAACTTAGGGTTATTGCCCATGCGAGCAAAGATGAGGGCATGATGGAGGCCTTTCACCAAAATCTAGATATTCATACTGCCACTGCTGCCAAGGTTTTTGGTGTGCCATTGGAAGCGGTGGACAAAGAAATGCGCCGCAAAGCCAAGACCGTAAATTTTGGAATTATTTATGGCATTTCTGCTTATGGTTTGAGCCAGCGTATTGGCATCCCAAGAAAAGAAGCCAAAGAAATCATTGACAACTATTTCGAAAAATTTCCGGGCATTAAAAATTACATGGACACAACCATTGCATTTGCCCAAAAACATGGATATGTAGAAACCCTTTTGGGGCGCAGAAGGTACGTGCGAGATATAAACAGCCGAAACGCCACAGTGCGCGGATTTGCAGAACGAAATGCAATCAACGCACCCATACAAGGAAGTGCCGCAGATATGATTAAGATGGCCATGATTCATGTGCACGATTGGTTAAAAAACAGCAACTTACAAACCAAAATGATATTGCAAGTGCATGACGAATTGTTGTTTGATGTACCCAAAAATGAAATAGAGCAGGTCAATCCAATGGTAAAACATTTAATGACCAATGCCATGCAATTGAATGTTCCATTGGAAGTAGAATCTGGCGTTGGAAATAGTTGGTTGGAAGCGCATTGAGAAGTTTTGAACGGTAAATGAACAGCCGATTATGACAAATAGATAATAAAAATGAAGGTTTATCAAATTGCTGCAATTGGGTTTTTTTTATCATTGGAATTGGTTGTAAAACCGCTTCCAAAAAACCATTTATCAGCTATGGTGGCGGTTTTGAAAGAGCTTTAAATCGGCCAACAATTGATACAGCAAAAAACAATTTTGATTCTATAATTCGATCAAATACCGCAGTGCCAGAAATGAATGAAGATGTAGCTTCAGAGAGTTTAATTCAATTTCA
>JBBQBB010000011.1:0-63968 GCA_038317095.1 Bacteroidia bacterium
GTTTTAGAGTTAAAAACAATGGCACCACTTCTGGGTTTGGTTCTTTATTCTTATGCGTTAATTACAATCATGTCATCCTTTCGGGATTGAGATACTATAAGAACCGAACACTGATTTTTACTCAAACCCAAATTAAAACGGTATTAGCGAGACTTTTGGTACTTTGTCAAAGCGAATTTTAATGAGCCATGCAATTGAATTCTTATCTTTGCTGTTTTCGAGGGATTCAATATTTAAACATTGGTATTGGGTTTTTTGTAAAATGGCGATTTAGACAAATTGAGCAGACAACCACTGAAATTTGAAGACACAATTGTATGACAAATATTTTTACTAACCTTTTTAACCTGCAAAAAGGTGAGGAAGACAAACTAAAAACCTTACAGAATATAAAAAACAACATTTCTTTCACGGGTGCTAACCTTTGGATTTTAGCTTGCGCGATTATGGTAGCTTCGGTTGGACTAAACGTAAATTCAACCGCAGTAGTTATCGGAGCCATGCTTATTTCACCCTTAATGGGCCCTATCGTTGGAGCTGGATTTGCTTTGGGTATTTACGACTTTAATCTGTTGAGAAAATCCTTGATTTATCTCTTCATTGCCACAATCGTTAGCCTATTTGTTGCTACTCTTTATTTTTATTTAAGTCCATTTAAAGCAGCACAATCAGAATTGTTGTCACGCACTTCACCCAATATATATGACGTTCTCATTGCATTCTTCGGTGGCTTGGCAGGGGTAATCGCCCTTACAAGAGTGGAGAAAGGGAATCCAATACCAGGTGTAGCTATTGCAACAGCCTTGATGCCCCCACTTTGCACCGCCGGCTACGGACTTGCAACGGCAAATTGGAAATTCTTTTTAGGGGCTTTGTTTTTATACAGTATAAACTGCGTTTTTATTTGTATTGCAACTTATAGCATAGTTAAGTATTTAAAATATCCAGCTTCAAAACAAATTGATCTAAAGCGTCAAAAGCTTGTGAGATATACTGTATCAGGCATAGTTATTTTAATGCTCATACCCAGTGCTTTTTTTGCTTTTAACCTTTATAAAGAACAACGGTTTACCCAATTGGTTGATACATTTATTGAAAAAGAATTTGTAAACAATGGATGTACGTTATTGTACAAAAAGTTAAACTACTCTGCAACATCTAAAACCATCGAATTGGCTTTTTTAAAAAAAGTATTCAGCGAAACAGAAACAAAACAGCTCAATGAAAAGCTAAAAATAGCTGGGTTGAAAAATACCAAACTACTTATAAGAAAAAATGCTTCTGACAATTTGAAAAATTTTAAAGATGCCATTTTGAATGAAGTAAATAAAAAAGACAACGCCTTGAGTGAGAAAGACAAAAGTATTGCTATTTTGGCGCAAAAATTAAGTGAGAATACCTTTGACAACAAACAATTGCTATCTGAAATAATTGTATTTTTTCCAAGTATATATTCCGTTTCCGTATCCAAACAAAATATCGCATCCAAAGACAGCATAAGAGTTTCCACTGTGCTCATTTACAATTCAACGCCAAAATTAATTGCAAAAGACAAAGTCAAATTGGAAAAATGGATGCTTAAAAGATTGGGTGTAGACAATATGGAAATCACAGAGACCGTAAAATAAAATGAATATTTATCTCGCCGTAGTTGCACTAATTTGCTTATCCGCAGGCTTTGCTTATATCAACCAAAAGGTATTAAAACTTCCCTTTGTTATTGGATTGTTCTTGCTTTCCACCATTTTATCACTCATCGTTTTTAGTTCAAGAATTTGGCTAAATTTGCCTTACAATGATATTAAAGAGGCCATTGCAAATGCCAAAATTGATAAAATCATTTTAGACATTCTCTTGGGTTTTTTACTTTTTGCAGGTGCTATGCACACTAGTTGGAAGGGATTAAAAAAACAAATAAAACCGATTGCTGTCTTTGCTTTGGGCGGTGTTTTATTTTCTACTTTAATTATTGCAATGTTATTTTTTGGTATATCTCAACTGTTGCATTTAAATATTGACCTTATATATTGCTTGCTTTTTGGTGCATTGATATCTCCAACCGACCCAATTGCAGTATTGGGTATTTTAACAAAAGCAAATGTTCCTAAGAAAACAGAGGAGAAAATAGTTGGAGAAAGTCTGTTTAATGACGGTGTGGGTGTAGTTGTGTTTATTGCGTTGCTAGAAACTTTAAAATCAGGTAATTTTAGTTTCCCCCAATTTGGACTTCTTTTTTTCCAAGAAGCAGGTGGCGGCATTGCAGCAGGTTTAATTTTAGGATACTGCTTGCACCTGTTTTTAAAATCTATAGACCATTACGAAACGGAAATACTATTGACACTTGCTTTTGTTATGGGCGGCTATGCGCTTTGCAATTACATTCATATTTCTGGTGCATTGGCTATGGTTGTAATGGGGCTTATGGTTGGCAACTACAAACAAGACATTGCTATGAGTGACAATACACAGGAATATGTACACAAGTTTTGGGAATTGATTGACGTTATACTAAATGCAATTCTTTTTATCTTAATTGCATTTGTATCGCTTGTAATTGATTTTAAAAGTAACTATATCATTTTAGGAGTCATCTCTATTTTCATTGTTCTTTTCTCCAGAGCTATTATAGTCTACTTTCCGCATTTGCTCTTTCCAAAGCTTTTAAACCTCGACAACAAAGAAGCCAAACTTATTACTTGGGGCGGCTTGCGCGGGGGTCTTTCTTTGGCATTGGTTCTATCTTTGCCAGAAAGTGAGCCAAAAAACATGCTCTTGATCGCAACCTATTTTTGTGTTTTATTCAGCATTTTAATACAGGGTTTGACAATAGAAAAACTTGCAAAATCAGGTAAATAATTCCTTTCTCCGTTAATATTATACAATCCATTTAGCCCATTCCCCCCCAGTTCTAGCTGCCGACAAACCGAAATAGAATGCGAATGTCGAGATTAGGGGTTGTTACAACATCGACAATATCCACCACTTTGTAACCCTTTGCTTGACATTTGTGCGCGTATGCGAGCAAAAAAAGCCCAACTCTTTCAAGCTGGGCCATCCTATAAAATGAAAATCAACACTACTCCCCTATTATTTTATTTGTATAGCCGTTTCCTTCAGCTCTAATTATTCTTTTCTAATTTAATACGAAGCAAATTTCAACTAAAAAGCAGAACCAATCCAAAAAAACTTGTGAAAGGTAAGTTCAAATTAGTATAGTCCAATAAAAGACCTCTCTTAGGGCTTTTCTTCCAATTTCTTATGCTATAAAATATCCAATTTTCAAATTTTGGTTTACTATCAACCAAAAAAAACCTCAACATCTTTGATGTGAGGTTCTTTTGCGATATGGGTAGTAATTCTTTAGTTGATTGCTAATTTTTGAATTTGATACATTTTAGGTTTGATCATCACACTTACAAAATAAATGCCTTTGTTTAAGTGAGATAAGTTTAAGGTTATTTCAGCATCGGTACTCCATATTTCAAAAACTTTTTTACCTGTAATGTCAACAATAGAAATTGTGCTTCCTGTTTCTATTTGTGATAGATTAACAAGGCCTGTGCTTGGGTTTGGGAAGCAATTAAATTGTGATTTTGAAGAGGCTTTTTCAATTTTTGCACTTGTTCTGTTATCATAAATGTTAACGCCAGATTCGCCTACAAACCAGCCTAAATTTTCGTTTATAAAAAAAAGATCTTTAGTTTCTTGTCCTTGTGATGTTGTATTGGTAATTGTGGTCCAAGAGTTTCCGGCATCGATAGATTTTTGAATGTATCCATTGGTTCCTGCTGCCCAAAAAATACTTTTACTAATGGTACAAATATCTAATAAATCGCTATTTCCAGCGGTGCTTTTAACCGTCCAAGTTACCCCTTTGTTTTTAGTATAAAGAATTAAATTAGATTGCCCTACCGCAACACCAACAGAATCATTAATAAATCTAATTTTGTAAATGTTATTTCCAACGGGCGATGTTTGACTTAAAAAACTTGTGCCATTTACGGTATTAGCCAACAAACTACCATTTCCACAAAGATAGCCATTGTTTATATCTATAAAATCTATAGATTGTTTAAATGATGCTCCAAAAGTAAGTTGGGTCCAACTAATGCCTCCATCCGTGGTTTTAAAAATTTGAGAACCTGTAACATAGCCATTGTTTGCATCCAAAAATTTAACATCTTTAAGAATAAAGCCAGACAGATTAGTTCCCGATGAGTTGGCCCATGTTAATCCGCCATCTGTAGTTTTAATAACTATACCAGCGGTGCCTACTGCCCAACCAAGATTCTTATTTAGAAAGAAAACATTATTAAGGTCTTTTGTTTGTCATGAGTTGATACTTTTCCAAGTTTTTCCTCCATCGGTAGATCGTTTAATCATACAATTTAGACCTACAATAACTCCCGTAGTTTCACTGGTAAAACAAACGCCATTAAAGCCGTTGTTTAATGAGTCATTTACTTCTACATAAGTCCAAGTGGGTTGTGCGTTTGCATAGCTAACACCAAAAATTAGGCATAAAATTGTAATTATTTTTTTCATTATATTATTCATAATACAAAATTGAATAAATTAAAATTAAATTTTTGTACCATTTTATGAAATAGGCTTTTTAGTTTATGAAATCGGATTTTTAAAATACTTGTAGCCTTCTTATGTTAATCTCAACCAAAGAAATTAATAAGCATATCTTCGATATTTTAAGGAATTTGTTAATACGTAAATGCTTAAATTAAAGATTAAAACTAACTAAAAACTTTCCTAAAGTGTTTTAATCTTTTTTTGATTAAAGCAATATATTGTTTGGCAAATTCAGGGTCAATATTCAATGAATGAATTTCTAATATTTTTTCTGCTAGCAAAGAGATTTGAATTTTTACTCTTTCTTGAAATTGCTTGTATGAAATGTTTGATGCCGAGAGCTCATTTTCAAAATCTGCTGCGGTCAAAAACTCATCATCATATTGACCGTGTACTTTCATGGCCATGTTGCCCAATAGCTCTTTATAAAAAGCAGTACATACCAAATCATAAGCTGGCGCAAGACGGATTTGTCCTTCTTTAAAAATAAGCGTAAAATTTTTGCCATGTGCATCTCTGTTGCCTATTAGGAGATTAAATATATATATTTCAACAAATTTATTAATTTCAATAACCGGCACACTACACACTTTTCTAATCAATTGTATGCACTTAAAAAAAGAAGGACCATTGTCTTGTTCATACTTATTTTGAGGAAGAATACCCAAAGCTTGACAAAAATCCTCTTGATGAATGCGTTGTATATTTTTGCCTTGGGTAATTCTATCAAAACGGTTAATGCTAAAACATTTTTTACCACCCAGTTCTACCAAGTCAATATTGGGGACTTCAACTCCCAACCATTTGGCTAGGCTCATTGTTACAAACTCATTTTCTGTCATATTTGTAAATGATTCTGATGGAAATTTAATGATACAATTGGTAGCAGAACCCTCTAATGCAAAAGAGTATAGCCCATTTTGATATAAAGCACCCATTTTAGATTGTGCGCCCGCTAATGAAAGTCTCTGATTTTTCTCTTTATACAAATACGATACCCGCTGTAGGTTGTTTTGCACTAAAATTTTCCATTCTTGGTTTGTAATAAGTTTATATTTTGCCTCGCTTTCTTTGCCACCTATTTGCACAGCACCAATGCATTCTTTACCTACTTCTTGAAGCAACCTAAAGCTATTGCCGGTATCTGTGCCTATAATTTGGGCTAATTGTCTAAGTTCAGACTCTTCGGGTAGCAAACCAACAAAAAATGTATGCGCCACAGCACCATAAAACTCTTGCACTTGCAATGGCAGCGAGTAGGATAAAGGAATGGCCTTTTCATTGGTTAAATATTGATTATCGTATTTAAAAATAAGCATACCATTTGCATCTTGGCTTAAAGTGCCTGCTAAAATTTCACTTAAAAATATGGGTACTTGCTTATCCATTTATAGTTATTTTTAAACCCAAGGCGGATAATAGTTGTAATACTTTTTCTATTTCACAAGTGGGTTTGCCGTTTTCTGCTTCAGAAATAAAGCGAATACCCAAGCCTGTAGCCAATGCAACATCCTTTTGCGTAAGCTTTAAAAGGTTTCGCTTATCCTTAATTCTATTTCCTATTTCTTTTGTTGTCATTTATACCGAACGGGATTATTTAGTGCAAATATACAATAATTATCTAAAATTTTACCGAACGGGAATAAATATATAGTTTTTGTTATAATTGCTAATTTTTATACCGTACGGGAATATGTTTGTGCTTTTATTAGCGTACTTTTTAATTTTACGAAACACAAAAAAGACCCAGCCTACTACTGCTGAGTCTTTTTGCATATAAAAAAGTAGAAACCCTTTTTATAATTAGTGTTAAATTTTAGTTTTTAAAATTTATTCAACAATAAGTTTAGTGTTTTGCTTAGCGCCATTGCTTTTCAATATTACTATGTAAAGGCCTTTATCCAATGGTGAAATATTTACAGAACCTTTGGCTTCATCCATATTTTGAGTCATTACTTTTTGGCCCATTGTATTATAAATGGATACAATTCCGTTAGCAGCATTTTCTATATTTAATGTGCCAGAATTGTTTGGATTTGGGTAAATTTTTAACCCATTATTAGCAGTTTCAGTTTTTTTAATACTTGATGTTACACTATTTACACATGCAAATTCAATTCTTATATGATTGGAATATATGCCTGCACCTAAATTAAAACCTGTTTGGTTGGTATTGGCTATTTCGTAGTCGAAAGTTGGGTGAAACTCGAAGGTTCTTTTTTGGTTTGGTCTTAATAGGTTGTTGCCGTTATCCCAAACTAAATCTTCTTGCATGGTTAATTTATTAGTAGTAGAAAAAGTAAAGTTATTAATAGAATTTGGTCTCCAAGAGTTTGATTGCGTTATCCAAGCAAAATTAGAAAATTGTAAAACAAGTCCTTTCGCACTCAAATTTCTGTTTTCTTTGGATTGGTTTACATATTGCATATTTTGAGGATTGTAGGATTGGTTTAATTTTTCGTTCCAATCTGCACTATCATTATATAAATAAGTGGTTTTGCTTTGTGGTACCATGCCTAACATTGGTCCTGCAAAGTTAGAATACACCTCAACTGTTGGTCTTTTATACTGATTGTATGTATAACTGCTACTGTTTGTTGTTGTCCAAGTATTTTGAGAAACAATATTCCAACTTTGTGTTTCTTTTAGTGTTAATAATTTATTAGTGTAAGTATTTAATACTTGACTATTATTTACCCATTGGTTTCCGCTTAAACCTGGAAAACCTTGAATGGTAACTTGACCATCGCTATTATAAACATAGGTATAACGATTAAATGGCACCCAATTTCCACTTTGATAATTTTGGTTTTCCAAAGCTGTAACATTATTATTTGCATCATATTCTGTTATTGTTTGCGCTGAAAATTGTAACATATTGGTTGTGGTATTAAGATTTTTAGTTTGATTTAAAGTCATTTTATCGCTGGCATTGTATTCATAAACAGATTCTCTTTTGGCTACAAATGTTACCCCATTATCTTTTGATTCTGCAAAGGTTTCAAACGTCACCAAATTGTTGGCATTGTAAACTGCCGTTGTTTTGTAAATAGGAGATTGTAAGGCATAACTTATTCTCTGTGTCAGTTTATTATTGGCATTGTAAGTGGAAACTTCGGTAAAGTTTAATAAGTAATTATTGCTTGCTGGAATGTAGTTAGAATCTGCTTTTACCAAAACATTACCACTTGCATCATGCATCCAGTTTTGTTTTCGAAGTTTTAACCATGCGTTTTGATTAAAATTACTTGTTAATTCCCTAGTTTTTAATCCGTTGGTGTAGGCATAGACTGTTTTATTTCTATTTCCCCAAGCGCCTTGTGCCCATTCTTGGTATAGGGTGCTGTCCAATTGATTGTTGGTAGGGCTTTTGTAATAATTAATGGTGCGGGCAATGGGTGTTTTTACATTGGTGGCGCTTACGGAAAAAGATTTGATGGTGTCTTTTCTGCAAAATTGGGCCGATGCGCTAAGCGATGCGGCCAAGAATAATAGGATAAGTAATTTTTTCATTTTGTTGTTTGTTTTTTTATTGTTGAATGATGCAAAACTATGTCGAATATTTCAGGTCATTGTTTTCTGTTTTGTAGGTTGTATGTTTTAACTTGTAAACGGTTATAATTAGAAAATATATTAATAAATATCTTCATTTCTAGATGGATTATACGCTATATTTTTAACCAATAATAGGTTTTTTAACTTATACTACATAATCAGAAAAGTGCGATACCAATTGCACCTTTCTTCATTTTCCCCTTAAACAAGTAATTCGGTTTCTAATTTCAATAAGCATATTTTGATTAGCTACAAAAAACCCCCAATCAAACTAGATTGAGGGTTTTTTATAAAAATTATATGGGTTTATTTTTTCTTAAAACGCATCACCTTATCATTTTCTTCTTCATTTAAAAAGTAAGGTATGCTGTAGTTTTGCAATACATACGTGCCGCTAAAATCGCCTGATTGGGCGGGAGATGTTCTATTTATTGATTTATCTTTAACAGACTCTACTACGTTTACTAAAAAATAGCAGTATTTGTTTTCTCGGTTCCAGATATCGGTGGTAGAAGGATTGGTGTTGGTGTTTTCGCATACTACAACGTATTGTACCATGCGGCCTATATATATTTTTTGTGTTCCAAGGCCTACAACCCGACTTTCCGTTACGTCAGAAAATACGCCATATTGTTGAAAGCAGTAGCTGTAAAGTGGTTTAAAATTGGTGCGCCCTTTGTTGGCAAAGCCTGATTCTAATGCAGCTATGGCTTGTTTGCCAAAGGGATTGAACATGGGTATTTCATCGCCATTTGTTGGGCTAGGTAAGCCAAATCCGCCTTTGTCTTTACCTAAAATTCTTTAAATTTAATTTGTAATTCACATCTTTTGGCTAAAATAATTTTATGGTCGTAATTTTTTAGTTTTTCGTAATTTTCTATTTTGGTCATTAAATTACAAAATAGATTGTCTTTTTTCATTGAGGCATCATATTTTTCTTTTTGTTCTTTATCGTTTGTTGGGCAACCAGGTTCTCCCATAGGTATTAAATAATACACGCCTTTATCTATTTCTGCAAAACCCCACAATTTTTTCTGTTCAAACCTATTAAACACATATTTATCAAAACCGTTCACTATAAAACTAGGTGATATTTCATTATATTGAGTTCCAAAACCTTGCTCGCCACCAGCATATAATAAAGAGCCCATAGCGATGGTGGCTCTTGTGCCAGATCCAACGGCATTGTCACCACTTTCACGAATTTCCAATTTGTCTTTTTCGCCAACAGTAAAACTTGTAATTACATATATTTTCTTTTTTTCATCGTTGTAATCTAGCAAAACTTTTTTTTACAAATCCATTGTATTTACCCGAAAGTCTTAGGGGATATTTTAAATAATATACACCAATAATTCCCAATGGATCTGCATGCCCTTTAATTTTTAGATATTCTTTATCTAAAACATCGCTTGCCGAATCAGCTTGCTTTTTTTTTACATCTTCTGGTGTCATTTCCATAATCCCTTCTACAGTGGTGGATCCTTTTAATGCCGCCATTTTGTCTTTTAAGCCTTTGAGTTGAGCATTGGAATAATTTGCTGTGATACAAAATACTGCCATCAGCAGTGCTTTTTAAATCTGTTTAATTTCTTTTCTCATTCTTTTGTTTTATGATGCAAAACTATATTGATTTATTCATTGGCTTTTTTTTGTCTTGTAAAATGTTAGATACAACTTGTAAAGCCATTTTTGAGTGATGTGTACTTCTTTTTTTATTGTATTGCAAAATATAATATCACCGATGAAGCATCTTTTGAGCAGCTCAATCGCCTTGCCAATGTTTGAAAATAACCCTATCGAATAGCATTTTCCGAACTTACAAATGCTTCCCTGTTCTCGAAAATTTAAAATTTAAAACCAAATATATTGCGAATGGCCATTTTGACCTTGTGAATGGTTTCAAAACTACTTTTGTTTAAAAGTGAAAGACAGTACTTTTGCACTCGATTTGCAATTGCTTACTAAATATCTATTTCTTTTCATTATGTTGGCCTCTAAATTGTGCTTTGGGCAAGAACCATCGCATAGGGTTTACAATTTTAGCAATGGTTTACAAACGAATACCGTATTTGATGTTTTACAAGTGAAATTAGGGTATATCTGGATTGGCACGGACAAAGGCTTGTTTAAATACGATGGAGTTACATTCAAAAAATATTTAAATGCCAATCAAATTGGTAAGTCCTTGAGTAATATCATAGAAATAGAAAATGGAGAAGTGTATTGTCAAAATTTCTCAGGTCAAGTTTTTTATACGCATAAAGATTCTCTCATTCTTCAAAAAGCCTTAAAACCATACGGCAATTATAACTTAATGGAAAAACTGGGGGATAAATTGTACATGATTGCAAATGATTCCTTAAGAGTATTAAATTATAAAACACAAAAATGCAGCAGCGCTAAACCCATAGCCGGCAATTATGCCAACGTGCGCATTTCTAAAGGAAAAATATTGGTGCACGTTAATGCCGATTTGTATGAATTTAAAAATGGTCATTTCGAAGCATTGGGCATACAGTTGGAAAGCTTTAATTTTATAAAAGAATTGGAAGTTGGTGATGTTTTAATTGCAAGAAAGCCTTCAATAATCCAAGTATTGAAAAACAATACCTGTGAAAAGCGAGAAGGGCTAAGCAGTACACTATACATAAACAATGCCAACGTTATTGATCAAAAGCTATGGCTAAGCACAAGTGCAGGCATATATGTGTTTGACAAGAACTTTAAGGCGCTAAATAGAACCCATCCCTATTTTCAAAATTATAGAATATCAAATATAATCAAAGACATGGAAGGTGCTTTTTGGGTCAGTACCTTAGACAATGGATTGCTATATATTCCAAATTTTGAAGTTTTTAAGCATGAAAATTACCCACTAAGCGCAATTGCCGCTTTTGATGCTCGAAATATTTTGTGTGGCACTACCAAGAACGAATTACTGTCATTCAATTTAAAAAACACAACTTTTCAGCATATATATGCCCAAAACGTAGTGAATGAATTAACATCTATTTATTGGGATAGTTTGAATGAGAACATCATCACAGGTTCAAATAACTTATCCATAATTAAGAAGAAACAGAATGTCTATTCCACAGATTTAGGTGTAAAAGATATAGACCCAATGTGGCAGTATTTGTATGCGGTGGCATATTCAAATGGCGTAGCTATTTTTGAGTTAAACAGCAACAAAACTTCACATAAACCTCGGTGGTTGGCAAAATATTACAGCATCAAGAACCAACGATATGAAATTTCTGATGACAATGCTAGAGCCATATCCATAGAATTCAATGCCAAAGACTCTATCATATACTATTGTAATGCAAAAGGATTGTTCGCCTTTGATAAAGGCAATACAAGAGAAATATTGTATCTAAAAAAACCAATAGTGGCAAGCAATTTAAAATATTACAATGGCATTTTATACATATCAGGTTACAATTTTGGGATATATACTTTCAATGAAAATCTACAAAAAACAGAAACTTTGGTATTTTCAGGCGTGAATATAAATTCTGCAAACAAGTTAAAATTATTCAACAACAAACTGTATTTTATTAATGAAAATGGCGTTTATCAGTACAATATTAAAACCAATAAATTGCTGAATTGGAATTTCACAGATGGCCTACCAAATGCGGATATTAGAGATATTTTGATTTTAAACAACAGAATTTATTTAGCAACTATAATTGGTTTGGTAGAATTTCCTATAGAAACCAATACGGTCAACACCATTCAACCCAATATTTTTTTAACACAAATCTTGGTAAATGGTAGTGCCAAAAATTACATTTACGAACTTGAATTAAACCACGATGAAAATAATATAAACGTACAATTCTCTGTGCCGGTTTTCAAAGGAGCTTCCTTAATTCAATGCTTTTATAAAATAAACGACAACGACTGGGAAAAAATTGCACCAGAAATACGCACCATTTCTTTCCCCAATTTGGCTCCAGGAAATTACAAAATAACCATAAAAGCCGTCAATGAAGATGGCATAGAATGCAAAAACAATTTAGTGTTGTATTTTAACATCCGTCCTACTATTTACCAAACATGGTGGTTCGCACTTTTAATTTTGGTATCCATAGTTTCTATTATTTTATGGATTAATAAAAGGAGAATCAACCAATTAAAACAAAGACAATTGCAAGAGTTAGAGCAACAAAATCTAAAACAACAATTGGACAATTCTACCTTAAAGACATTGAGGGCGCAAATGAATCCACACTTTATTTACAATGCACTTAATTCTATTCAAAGCTATGTTTATAGCGGAGAAAAAGAATTGGCAAGCAAATATTTAGGCCTATTCAGCGACCTTTCTCGTTCCTTGCTTGACAGCTCTGAGCACACTGAAATAAGCTTGTTTGATGAGTTAAAATTGATAGATCTATACTTACAATTGGAGTGCATTCGCTTGCCGAAAATACATTATAAAATCTTAAAAAATGAAATGGTTGAAGAGCACAATATCTTTATCCCAGCCATGGTGGTGCAACCGATAGTAGAAAACGCAATTAAACACGGATTGGCAAACAAACAAGACAATTGTTTCTTAGAGATTATGCTTTCGGTTGAAAACAATATATTAATTATTGAAATAGATGACAATGGCATAGGAAGAGCCAAAGCTGAGATTAACAATAGAAGCAGGTCAAACAAACCGCAATCTTTTTCTACAAAAGCCATTGAAAATAGAATTTATATTCTAAATAAAAATAGAGAACAAAAGATAACACAAAAGGTAATTGATAAAACAGATGCCATGGGCAATTCCCTAGGCACATTAGTAGAACTTACTATACCCATAAACGAAAATGATTAAATGTATAATTATTGAGGATGAGCCGAATGCGCGCAATATTTTGCGATTCATGATGGCTGAGTATTTTCCGAATATAGAGGTGGTCGCCGAATTTGATAAAGTAAGCTTGGCTGCAGCCTATTTAAAACAAGAAAAAATAGACTTTGTTTTCTTAGACGTGCAATTGAATGGCGAAATCGGATTGGATTTGGTGAATTATTTTCAAAAAGACGAATTGAATTTCGAAATAATATTTACCACGGCACATAGTGGTTATGCCATGGAAGCATTTACCATTAGCGCTGTAGATTACATTTTAAAGCCCATAAATACAGAAAGGCTGAAAGAAGCAGTAAATAGAGTGTTAAAGAGAAACATTACGCATATTGAACAACTTAAAATTTTGCAACAAGTTTCTACAAGCCAATCTATTGATAGGCTGGTAATAAAAAATTTAGAAGGTAGCCATTTCATTTATACTAAGGATATTCTATACCTAAAAGCAGACAATGTTTACACTGAATTTTATTTGTTGAACGGTAAAAAAATGGTTGTTTCTAAACCTTTGAAAGAATATGATATATTGCTAACACAAAATGAATTTTATAAAAGCCACAGATCTTTCATTGTGAATATAAACCATATTAAAACTTACCACAAGGGCGAAGGCATAATTACGATGGTAAACAACAACCACATCAATTTAGCCAGAGATAAGAAGAAGGAATTTGAAGAGGCTATCCAGAGCAATGGCAAACAATGTTAACTTTGAGTACGCTGATGGCAATGTATCGTGCGCTGAATTTGATGAAATAGCATAACAAACCTCTCTTTAGAAACAATCTGCCAGTGCTTTAGACCCAAGTCTGTTTAAACCATTTTCTTGTTTTTTTATTGTAATAGTTGTTTTTGTTTAACTTTTACCTACCTTTGTTAAACAATTACAAGATAATGCTACATACACTGAAAACATCCCAATTCATAAAAAGTGACATGAAAACCGTGTGGGAATTCATGAGTTCGCCTAAAAACCTTGCTAACATTACCCCAGACTATATGGGCTTTGAAATTTTAAACGACCTGCATGGCGACAAAATGTACCCCGGACAAATAATCGAATACAATGTAAAACCACTATTGGGGTTAAAACTTCATTGGGTTACTGAAATTACGCATGTGCAGCAACACGAATTTTTTGTGGATGAGCAGCGGTTTGGACCATACAGTTTTTGGCACCACAAGCATTTTTTAAAGGAAGTAGACGGAGGTGTACAAATGGACGATTTAATCCACTATAAATTGCCTTTGGGTTTTATAGGAAAAATAGGAAATGCGTTGTTTGTAAAAAACCAATTGAAGCAAGTATTCGATTACCGCTTTAAAAAAGTAGAAGAATTATTTAATACCTAATTATGTACGAAGAATCCAATATCTATTGCCATTACAGCGATTTGCCATCCCCTATGGCGTATATAAAAATAGAAAATTCTGCGGATGAGAATAAATTATCTGAGTTAGATATCAATCGCATCATAGAAATGGCTTGGGAAGATCGCACCCCATTTGATGCTATAAAATTTCAATTTGGCCTCGGCGAAAGTGATGTAAAAGCCATGATGAAAAGCGAGTTAAAATTTAGTTCCTATAAATTGTGGCGCACAAGGGTAGAAGCCTGCAAAACAAAACACAGCAAAACACGTGTAGAAACCATTAACCGCTTTAAATCCAAGGCACAACGCCAAATTACTGGCAACAAAATTTCAAAACAACGCAACACATGAATACGTATTTATTTGCAGGTGCATCTAGCCTTATGGCCCTTAAAACCGCCGAATTGTTGCGACAACAAGGCCATAGAATCATAGGACTTTCAACAAAAGAAAGTACCTATAATTATGATTCCTTTTTTAAAATAGACGATTACGATACCACCAAACTTCCAGCAATAGAAGAAATTATAGATGGTTTGGTTTATTTTCCGGGCACAATCAATTTAAAACCCTTTCACCGTTTAACCTTGCAGGAATTCAAAACTGATTATACCATAAACGCATTGGGTGCAGTAAACTGCATCCAAAGTTATTTGCCCAACCTTAAAAAAAGCGAAAGAGCATCCATCGTACTCATGAGCACAGTAGCAGTGCAAAGTGGCATGCCTTTTCACGCGTCCATTGCTATGGCAAAAGGCGCAATTGAAGGTTTAACCAAAGCATTGGCGGCTGAGTTGGCGCCTGGAATTAGGGTAAATGCCGTAGCCCCATCGTTAACGCAAACACCCTTGGCAGACCGATTGATAAACACTCCCGAAAAAATGGAGGCCTCAGAAAAACGGAACCCCTTAAAAAAAGTGGGTACCGCCGAAGAATTGGCACAATCCATTGCTTTTTTATTAACCGAACAATCGGCTTGGATTACAGGGCAAATATTGGCTGTAGATGGCGGTATGGGGACTTTGAAAGTATAACCATGCAAAAGCATTTTTCACTCAACGACATTTTAAATTTCGAGCCGCGCTATCGTGCCACATTCATCAACTCCTTGGGTGGCTTCAAAAGTTTGGCGTTAATAGGCACGGCAAACCAAATTGGACAAACAAACTTGGCTGTTTTCAACTCCCTGTTTCATTTGGGAGCCAATCCCCCCCTATTTGGTTTTATCGTGCGTCCAGATTCTGCTGAGAGGCACACACTCCATAATATAATAAGTACCCAAGAATTTTCAGTGAACCATGTATCTGAAAGTTTTTACAAAAAAGCGCATCAAACATCGGCAAGATATGAAAATCAAATAAGTGAATTTGATGCTACTGCATTAACAGAAGAATACAAAAAAGGGTTTAAAGCACCTTTTGTAAAAGAGAGCAATTTACAAATTGCGGCTCAATTTCTGCGAAAAGTAGAGGTTGTAGAAAACGGCACACTTTTAATTATTGCAAAAATTAAATTTGTTTCTGTTGCCGAAAACTGCATTGCCACAGATGGCTACGTTGACATTGAAAAAGCAGGCTCAATAACTTGTGTGGGTTTAGATAGTTACCATAGAACCGAAAAAATTGCCCGTTTGGCCTACGCAAAACCAAATGTTCCACTAACAGAAATAACCTAGCTTGTTCAAAGAAAAAATAAATATACTTTGGTTTAAGCGCGATTTAAGGTTTACTGATCATGAACCACTGTATTTAGCGCAACAAGAAAAAATTCCTTTACTCCTACTCTATTGCTTTGAACCTTCACTCATGGCACACGCAGATAGTGACGTTCGGCATTGGCGATTTGTGTATGAATCGTTATTGGATATGCAGGAAAAATTAAACCCTTTGCATGCAAAACTCTATATTTTCCATAATGAGGTATTACCGGTATTACACGCAATTGCGGAGAAATACGAAATTCAAACTATTTTTTCGCACCAAGAAACTGGGAATAAAATAAGTTATGATCGAGATATTGCTATCCAAAATTTTTGCAAAGCACAAAAAATTGCCTGGAAAGAATCTCAATCGAACGGTGTAATTCGCAAATTAAAAACGCGAAATAAATGGTCGCAACTTTGGCACCAGACTATGTCAGTAGCCCCAAAATTGGTAAACGAAACTGATTGGTTTATTTTAGATATAAATACCCAACTGTATGATGAACTAAAAGGCAATATTTTACCGTCTGAAATTACGACATCGAATAAAGATTTTCAACAAGGAGGCGAAACCCTCGCTTGGCGATACTTGGAAAGCTTTGTAAAAGAACGTTACGTCAATTACAGCAAACACATTTCAAAACCATCACTCAGTCGCAAAGGTTGCAGCCGCTTATCACCATACTTGGCATATGGCAACCTAAGTATGCGCATGGTTTATGCATACGTGCAACAACATTATGCAACAGCTATTCACAAATCTGCTTTAGACAACTTCAAATCACGCTTAATTTGGCATTGCCATTTTATGCAAAAGTTCGAAGACGAATGCCGAATGGAATTTGAAAATGTAAACCGCGCATACGACCAACTTATTAAACCAAAAAATCAAACCTATATTGCAGCTTGGCAACAAGGTAAAACTGGCGTACCTTTGGTGGATGCATGCATGCGTTGTTTGGTTGCAACGGGATATATTAATTTTAGAATGCGCGCCATGGTAGTCTCTTTTTTTGTATTCAACTTGTGGCAAGATTGGCGCGAACTTCATTTTTTAGCGCGGCAATTTTTAGATTACGAACCCGGCATTCATTACCCACAACTGCAAATGCAAAGCGGAGTTACTGGCATTAACACCATCCGCATTTACAATCCCGTAAAAAATTCGGAGGAGCATGATACTGAAGGGGGGTTTATAAAACGGTGGCTGCCAGAATTGGCAAATATTCCAGTACCTTTCATACATCAGCCTTGGAAACTGACCTTGATTGAACAACAGCTATACCATTGCGAGATAGGAACCGATTATCCAGCTCCCATTGTAGACATAGAAGCTACGCGTAAAAAAGCAAGCGATACCGTGTGGCAATTCCGCAAAACTGAAGGGGTAAAAACAGAAGGACAGCGCATACTAAAAAAACATGTAAGCAATCCAAAATCTCATTTAACAAAAATGAAACAAAAATGAATCACTACCTAAAATTAACACTCTGTATTTTGCTTACTTTAGCCGTGGGCGGTGCAGGTGGTTTTGCCACTGCCAGTAGCATTGGCACTTGGTATGCTACATTAAACAAACCTTTTTTTAATCCGCCAAATTATCTATTTGGCCCAGTCTGGACTACACTCTACATCCTCATGGGTATTTCGTTTTTTATGATTTTGCAGGCACCATCTACTCCGTTTAGAAAAAAAGCCATTCGTGTTTTTTATATTCAACTCTTCTTTAATTTCTGGTGGAGTTTTATTTTCTTTAAATTTCATTTATTGGGATTTGCTTTCGTTGAAATTTGTTTGATGTGGTTGTCTATTTTAAGCATGATTTTGGTTTACCATAAAATCAACAAAACAGCAGCATACCTTCAAATTCCATATCTTTTTTGGGTTTCATTTGCAACCGTTTTAAATGCAAGTTTATGGTGGTTAAATTAAAAAGTAAATAATGACAATTTTTTTACAAGCAAAGTGGGAAAACATTGTAATGGCCAATTATGCTGTTCCCATTTCTGTGCTCCAAAAATATTTACCAAAAGGCGTAGAAATTGATACCTATGAAGGCAAAGCCTACGTAAGTTTGGTTGGATTTATGTTTAAGAATACGCGCTTATTTAAAATTCCCATACCCAAAATGGGAACATTTGAAGAAGTAAATTTGCGATTTTATGTATATCGTAAAATTGGAAACGAACGAAAACGTGGGGTTGTGTTTATCAATGAAACCGTTCCCTACAGAGCAGTGGCATGGATGGCAAATAAGTTGTATAAAGAACATTATACAGCCGTTAAAACCAAACACAGCTGGGATATAAATGCAATAAAGAAAAAAATTAAATACCAATGGTTGGTAAATAACAAATGGAATTCGATAAATATCGAAACGCAAAATCAAGCCCTTGAAATGCAGAATAACAGTTTTGAAGCCTTTATTTTTGAACATTATTATGGCTATACCAAAGTAGACGAAAATACCACCGAAGAATATAAAATCCACCATCCCAGTTGGAAGATAAATAAAGTAACCAAACACGACATTGATTGCGATTTTGAAGCCAATTACGGCGGTGATTTCGCATTTTTAAATGCGGCGGAACCCACTTCGGTATTCAATGCAGAAGGGTCTGACATTGAAGTAAAGTGGAAGCGAAGCAAAATTTAGAAGATGAAAGGTGTTAAGAAGCAAAATTTACCCACCAAAATTTGTTCGCATTGCCATAAGCTTTTTACATGGCGCAAAAAATGGGAGAACAATTGGGACGACGTAAAATACTGCAGCGACAGATGCCGAACAAATAAAAATACTTTATAAATGAAAAAATCAATTGTATGGTTCAAAACCGATTTGCGCTTGCACGACAATGAAACCCTTGTAAATGCAATTATCCATAGCGACGAAGTTTTACCTGTTTATTGTTGGGATGAGAGTCACTTTAAAAAAACTGCCTTTGGCTTTGATAAAACCGGAAATTTCAGAACCCAATTTCTATTAGAATCTATCACGGATTTAGACAAACAATTAAGAGCCTTAGGCTCTGGTTTATTGATACTGCAAGGCAATACAGCCTTAAAGTTATCCGAACTTGTCCATACTTATGGCGCACAAAAGGTGTATGCCAAGAAAGAAGTTTCCTACGAAGAAAAAAATACAGAAGCTAGTGTAGAAATGGAAATATGGAAAGAACAATGTTCTTTAGAAGTTTACAGCACAAGTACGTTGTACCATGCCGAAGATTTGCCTTTTACAATTAAGGACATACCGGATGTATTTACCGCTTTCAGAAAAAAAACAGAGCAAGAATCTAATGTTCGTCCAATTTTCGAAACACCCAAAAGCATTCAATCTCCAACAATTAAACCGATAGAATTGCCGAACTTAGCGCAACTCGGCTTGTCTCCAGTGAAAAATGATGTGCGCAAATGCTTCGATTTTATTGGCGGCGAAAGTGAAGGATTTAAGCGTTTAAACTATTATTTTAAGGAGTCCAAATCCATATCAACCTACAAAAAAACGCGCAACGAATTGCTAGGCGCAGAATACTCTACGAAGTTTTCAGCTTGGTTGGCACTCGGGTGTTTGTCGCCGCGTGAAATTTATTATGAACTGAAGAAATATGAGGCAATACACGGCCAAAACGAATCGACATATTGGTTGGTATTTGAATTGTTTTGGCGCGATTATTTCCGTTTTATGATGAAAAAACACCGAAGTAAATTCTTTATGCAAGCCGGAATAAAAAATAGCGAATTACCCATGAATGTGCACAAAGAACAAATTTTACAACAATGGATAAATGGAAAAACAGGCAACAATTTTGTTGATGCCAATATGCTTGAGTTAAAATATACTGGCTATATGAGCAATAGGGGACGGCAAAATGTAGCCAGTTACCTTGTAAACAACCTAAAACTCGATTGGCGCTATGGTGCGGCCTATTTTGAGCAACAGTTAATAGATTATGATGTGAGCAGCAACTGGGGCAATTGGGCTTACCTTGCAGGTGTTGGAAACGACCCAAGGGGGCAACGTCAATTCAACATTGAAAAACAAGCTGCCGAGTATGATAAAAACTCCCACTACCAGAATCTGTGGTTGGGCAAATAAACGAGTCGAATTCTAAAACCCGTACTCATAAACCTATCATTATTTTTACTGTTTTTCAATTGTGACTCGCTATCTTGGCAAAGTTGGCTATAGCTGTTGTATGCACCACCTCAAAAGAATGGGCCAATTTTTCAACTTCTTTTGCACCGGCTTTGTTGATTGCGCGTTTACTTTTATGCTGGCAGGTTTGCGTGAATTTGACCTATCTTGCACTTAAACCACCGATTATATGTGGGTTCTAATACAAATTTCCCAAGTCATCTAATTAAACAATACGTATGTTGGTAATTCTATCCTGAATATCCTATTTTTGCGATACAAGATTTACAGTGATTAAGCAACACTTCCAATTGTTTCATCTTTAGGTAAAGTCTTTTGCAAATCAAACCATAAGTCCAAAATTAAAATATGATTCTACAAGTAAAAGTTTCTACAATTTACCATTGCTCCTTAGAAAGGGCATTTAAAACACCCATGCTCTGCGATGTATCCAAAGTGCATACTGGTTTTGGCATTATGCCTAAGGTTACTCATTGCACAGGTGATGAAAACTGGGGAAAACCGGGCTATGGTAAAAAAGTTTTTGTGGCAAAGTCGTTTTCCCAAAAAGGGGGTTTCGCCTCTACAGACAAAGTGTTAGAACGCCATGAAAACGTTTGCTGGACCATTGAAGTGAGTGATTTTCAGTCTTGGATGCTGGGCTTTTACAAGTTTATAGGAGAATGGAAAACCACCGAACTTGAACCCAACAAAATTCAAGTAGACTACACGTATTATTTGTATTCCAATATTGCTTTTTTATACCCATTTAATTGGCTATTTGCAAAATTATTTTGGAAAATTTACATGAAAAGGGTGCTGGAGAATATTAGAATTTTAGCATATAATAATGAACCCTATCTTTATCCATAAAAAGAGATTCATATATTGGGGATATTAAATCGAATATTTTAACCTAAAATTTAATATTAAGGAAATAAAAATGGCAGAAAAAAAATCTAAATTGGCGTTAAATAAAACGCAACCCACTGCAACCAATGTGGAAGAATATTTAAATTTAATACCAGAGGAACAAAAGCGAAAAGATAGTTTTATACTATTAGAAATGATGCGCAAAGCTACTGGATACTTGCCTATTTTATGGGGAGCTTCTATCATAGGCTTTGGAAATTTAAGGTACGAAAGTCCGAACAGCGGCAGAGAAGTAGAATGGTTTAAAATAGGATTCGCGCCGCGAAAAACGAATATTTCCATTTATCTCATCGATTTAAAAAAACAAGAAATGCACCTAAAAGAACTCGGAAAACACAAAACAGGTGCAGGTTGCTTGTACATAAACAAATTGGCAGATATTGACATCACAGTGCTTGAAGAAATGATTTTATTGGCCATCCCTGTATAATTATGCCGGAAATACTGAATGTAATTTAAAATTTCCTTAAATTTGACCCTTAAAATAAAATCAAATGAAGAATAAATACATCTTTGGCCTTTTGTTGTTTTCAGTTTTCATCGGTTGTACCTCTATGGATCCAGCGCCAGAGGAAGATTCTAACATTGCAACCCCCGCAACTTCAACCAACACACCTCAACCAGGAGACCAAAAAAAATTGATTGAAGATTATGTAAAAAAGAACAAATTAAAAGGCGGATTCATGCCCAGTGGGTTATATGTAGTTGTAGATGCTGTGGGTACAGGCGATTTTCCAACCTCTAAAAGCACTGTAAAAGTGGAGTATACCGGTTATTTATTGGACGGCACCAAATTTGACGGAACCACATCAGGCAGCCCTATAGAATTTGGATTAAACCAAGTTATAGCCGGCTGGACCGAAGGCATTGCTATGTTTAAAAAAGGAGGAAAAGGCAAACTTATCATTCCTAGCAATTTGGGTTACGGCGCAGGTGGCCAAGGTCCCATTCCCCCAAACTCGGTGCTGGTGTTTGATGTTTTCTTGGTGGATTTTAAATAAATCTATTATTAGCCAATGCCAGTGAATTAAACATTTTCTTTCTTTACTTTGCACCCTATGTCTATTAAACTTCGTGCCAAAGAACTAGGCTTTGGGTCTATGGCTTCCGAAAAGGGACAACGGTTTATCAACCCAGATGGATCGGCAAATGCCCGGCGAATCGGTGGACCTCTTTTTAGTGCTTCAGATGTTTTCCACAAACTCATTCAAATGAGTTGGCACAAGTTTTTCTTCATGGTATTGGTTTGTTATGCAATAGCCAATATAATTTTTGCCAGTTTGTATTTCTCATTTGGTGTGCAAGAAATTGGCATTTTACCCAGTGGAAATGCAGGACATGATTTTTTAGAATGTTTCTTTTTTTCCACCCAATGTTTTACTACAATTGGATTCGGCAGAGTGAACCCACAAGGAATTGGAGCCAATACTGTAGCCAGTGCAGAAGGGTTAATTGGTTTGTTGACATTTGCCATTGCAACTGGTTTGCTCTACGGAAGGTTCAGCAGGCCAAGGGCACATTTGATGCGAAGTGAGAATTTGTTGATTGCACCTTATAAAGTAAATCAAAGAGCTGCTATGTTTCGCATAGCCAGCACGCGAAAACACTCTTTGTTGGTCGACAATACGGTGAGTATGTCTTTGGGCATAAACTTAAAAGAAAACGGTCAATATGTACGTCGATTTTACGCGCTAAACTTAGAATTGGATAGAATTAATTTTTTGGCAACTTCCTGGACGTTGGTTCATCCAATCAAAGAAGAAAGTCCCCTATTTGGCCTTACCCAAGAAGAAATTGTGAATGGACGTGCCGAATTCATTGTACTCTTTAGGGCCATGGAAGAAACCACTTCACAAATCACATTGGAAAGATTTTCATATTTTGTAGATGAAATTATTTGGGGTGCAAAATTCGACCCTATGATTGGCACTACCGACGAGGGTCAACCCATCATGAACTTAGACTTAATTAACCAATGGAAATTGGCAGATTTGCCTGAATTATCCCACGCTTTAGAACCGACTGCAACAGAAGGTTAATTTACATAATTCAATTATTTGCAAATCAAATACCTGGCACTCAGCATTCTTGAGGATATTTCTAGGTCTCTTTAAACCCAAATTGGTTAGGCTTCCTTATTCTCCAATTCTTTCCCTATTTTCGCATCTCTTTTATGCAACTGAATCCACTCAACGCTATTAGCCCTGTTGACGGCAGATACAATAAAGCCACATTGGCTTTATCCCCCTATTTTTCTGAAGGTGGTTTAATCCGTTACCGCATTCGAGTAGAAATAGAATACCTCATTGCCTTGGCAGAATTGCCAATACCAGGAGTAGATTTTACCGCGTTGCACGCAAAAAAGGAAGATTTAAAAACATGGTCACTCTCCATTCCTGAAGAAGTATTAATTCAAGTAAAAGAATACGAAAAAACCACAAATCACGATGTAAAAGCCGTGGAATATGCGGTCAAAGACAAATTAGATGCTGAAGGGTTGGCCCATTTTCGCGAATGGGTGCATTTTGGACTGACATCCCAAGACATTAACAATACAGCAGTCCCCTTAAGCATTAAAGAAGCATTGGAAGGGGTTCTATGGAATTCTATAAATGGCATTGTCGAAAAATTGAAAACCCAAGCAAAAGAATGGGAACATATATCTATGTTGGCGCGCACCCATGGCCAACCGGCATCACCTACCCGACTGGGAAAAGAAATTCTAGTATTTGTAAACAGATTGGAATCCCAAGTTTCGCAAATCAAACAAATACCCTTTTCTGCTAAATTTGGAGGAGCCACTGGCAATTTTAATGCGCACCATGTAGCCTTTCCAACAGTAGATTGGGAAAATTTCGCGGTGAATTTTGTGAATGAAAGGTTAAAATTAAACCGCAGTAAAATCACTACACAAATAGAGCATTACGACAACTTAGCAGCCTTGTGCGACGGGTTTAAGCGCATCAACACCATATTGATTGATTTAAGCCGCGATATTTGGGCATATATCAGCATGGATTATTTTAAGCAACAAATCAAAGCTGGTGAAGTCGGCAGCAGTGCCATGCCGCATAAAGTCAATCCCATTGATTTCGAAAATGCCGAAGGAAATTTGGGTGTGGCCAACGCTTTGTTTGAGCACCTAGCTGCCAAATTACCCATAAGTCGTTTGCAGCGCGACCTTACCGATAGCACTGTTTTGCGAAACATAGGTGTACCGTTTGCCCACAGTTTAATTGCATTTAATAGTTTACTTCGCGGATTAAATAAATTGATTTTACACCGTGAAAAAATTGATACCGATTTGGAAAACAATTGGGCCGTGGTGGCCGAAGCCCTGCAAACCATTTTGCGCCGCGAAAATTACCCAAACCCTTATGAAGCATTAAAAGAATTTACACGCACAGGCGAAAAAATGAATCGCCAATTGTTTGCCAACTTTATTGATACTTTAAATGTTTCTGACGAAATAAAAAATGAAATGAAAACCATTACACCTTATAGCTATACCGGAATAAATTGCAATTTAGATTGATAAATTCATAAGAAAATCATGGCCTACATTCACTCCATTCTGCAAAATAAAAATTTCAAAAAATGGGGCAAAAGAATGCTCTTTTTCGTTGGAATTGGAATTGTTTTGGGACTTACAGGATGGATGGTTTTTAGAAACAAAATATTAAATTATGCATGGGACAAAGCAACGAATAAATTAGAAACCAAAGGGTACCTGTTGCAATGCGAAACCAAAGGTTTTTCTGGATTGTTTACCACCAGTTTTACCAAGATAAAGTTATCATTAAAGCAAGATACTTTTGTGACTATTGAAAAATTGGATGCTGGCATTGCGGTTATAAAAAGCATTTTTGAAGGCCCCACCCTTTCTGATCTGCAAATGGACAAATCAAGAATAGAACTGGTAAAAACGCCTGTCTATTGCAATTTTTGTGGCCTATCTGAGAAAAAAGAAAAAACAACAAGCACAAAACCATTTGTGCAACGCATTTTTGATTTGTTAAAACGCAGCGTTTCCAAAATTCCAAGTACTTTAATACTCAATGATTTTGTTGCTACCTATCAAGATTCATCGGATACAATGGGTATTTCTATACCGAATGTGAAATACAAAAACAAAGATATTGCAGGAACTTTGCACATTCTGGAAAATGAAAATAGAACCAGTTTTGCCATTGCGGGCACATTAAACAGAAGCAGTTTAAAAGGAAAATTAATTATAAAACCTGTAGGTAAAAAATGGGCAGAATTGCCAGTAATTAAAAGAAAATTCAACCTATCGGCAGGCTTTGAAGAAGCCGATTTTGAATTGGAAAAATTGGATATGGACGACGGAGTTTTGCGCGTTGTTGCCGATGGTCATTTTCAGGGCATTACCGTAGATGACCGCCGATTGGCAGATACGACGGTTATTATTAAAAGTTGCAGCGGAAAATTGGTGGCGAATTTTTCCAAAGATTTCATTGAAATTGACAGCGCCACTTCACTTATTTTAAATAAAATTACCACGCATTTATATGCATCGGCAAAATTGGGAAATGACAAATCTTATTCCCTAAAATTCAAGGCCAATCGCATCAAAGCCAATGATTTTTTCACCTCTTTGCCGGAAGGTATGTTTCGCAATTTACAAGGCATAGAAGCCACCGGTGAATTAGAATATGCCATGCAATTGCAATTGAGTGATAATGAACCGTATAAAACAATTTTTGAAAGCGAATTGATACCCTATAATTTTAAAATTACCAAAATGGGGGCCACCGATTTGGCAAAAATGAATGGCAGTTTTATGCATACTTTTTACGAAAGAGGCAAAGCCGTTCGCACTTTCCCCGTAGGGCCTAGCAACCCATCTTTCACCCCCATTGGTACAATTCCCCAATCCGTTCAAACTGCAGTGATGACAGGCGAAGACCCTATGTTTTTTGGTCATAACGGCTTTTATAAAGAAGCCATTAGACAAAGCATCATACAAAATTATGTGCAAAAAAGATTTGCCCGCGGGGGCAGCACCATCAGCATGCAATTGGTAAAAAATGTATTTTTAAGTCGCAAAAAAACATTGTCGCGGAAAGCAGAAGAAATTTTGATTGTTTGGCTCATAGAAAGTCAACATATCACTACTAAATCTAGGATGTTTGAGGTGTATTTAAACATTATTGAGTGGGGGCCAGGTGTATTTGGAATTGGGGAAGCCGCGCCATTTTATTTTGCCAAAAATGCTTCTTCTTTAACACCTTTAGAATGCGCATTTCTTGCCAGTATAGTACCTATGCCAAAGAATTATGCCTATTTCATAGACAGTGCAGGATTTGTTTCCGACCGCGATTGGAACTTTGTTGCCATTCGCAACAACATGATACGACATGGCGATATAGATTCGGCAGATTCTGCCAGTTTCAATGTAAAAATTGTAGGCCCTGCTGCTAGGTTTTTAAGAAATAGAAAACCCCTGGATTCGATTCCAGAAAGTGATTTGTTGTTTCCAGAATTGATACCAAAAAAAGAATAAAAGCGAAAACTATCATTTTCCGTGTATTTGCCTCAAGTTTCCTCGACCTTTGCACACTATGCAGTCTATAAACATTGGAGACCAAGTTTCTTTTATCAACGAAACATTGGCAGGTGAGGTTACTTCCATTAAAGCCAATGGACTTATAGGTGTTACCATTGAGGATGACTTTGAGTTGGACGTGAAAGCATCTGATTTAGTGGTTACCCATAGCACCGTGAAACGTGTTGCCGATAAAATAAATATAGCCCCCCAAGAACAAACCAACCTACCCAAACCAGAATTGGGCACCAAACCCGCACTATATTGGTACATGACGGATGGCAAAGAGGGTTACAATTTGCACTTGGCCAACTTGCGGGATTCCCCGTTTTTATTTGTTTGTTACCGCCAAGGCAATATCAATTTGGAATTGATTGCAGAAGGCAAAATTGAGCCTGGGGAATATAAAAAAATGATGATATTGGTTGGAAAAGACACTGCGAAGTGGGGCAGTTTTATCGTTCAGTTTTTGGCCATAAGAAACTTGCCCTCGGTAATACCTGATCCTTTGCAAGGCAAATTGGTATTGGAATCACATACCCTAAACCAGCCCACTGCGATGAAGGAGGGAAAACCCTATTGGTTGTTGCCAATAAACCTTGTAAAAATAAAACCTACAGTTGAAAAAGAAACAGAAGCACCTATTTCCATTGAACCCATTTTATACAACCCTACCAAGCCATATGATATCATTGATTTGCATGCAGAAACGAATGAATTGATGGCATTGGAACCGGACTTAATCTTAAAAAAACAAATGGAGATTTTTTATTACAACTTAGAACTGGCTATCGCCTATAAAATGCCCAAAATTGTTTTTATCCATGGCGTAGGAACTGGGGTATTAAAAAACCTGATAAGCTTGGCAGTGAAAGGAAATAAGCATGTTGCATTGGCCACTGCAGCGCCTTTTACAATGTATGGTGAAGGGGCAATGGAGATTCGGTTGCGGGGTTAAATTAACCAATAACTCAATTGTTTTATACCCAATAATTCCAAAATAAGTTAAATATGAATAAAATATCCGCTATTACAACCAAAGAAAAATACAAAACCGAATTATCCAACGGCACAAAGACATTAATTGCCGACGAAAACACGCAAAACGGCGGTCAGGACGCAGGTTTTGCCCCGCAGGAATTGTTGGCAGCTTCGCTAGCGTCTTGTACAAGCATTACCCTAAGAATGTATGCCGACCATAAAAACATGGATATTGATAAAATTGAAGTCACCGTAGAAATTAAAAAAGACGATACCCTCAAACGGACCCATTTTGAAAGGATTATAAAAATTACGGGAAGTATTTCAGAGGATCAAAGCGACCGTTTACTTTCTGTTGCCGACAAATGCCCTGTGCATAAAATCCTTATGGGCACCAGCTATATAAACACCTTAATGGTTTAAAAAAACAAGGGATTTGGAAAACATTAAAAAGGAATATTCCAACGGTGAAATCACGGTGGTTTGGCAAAATGGATTGTGCATCCATTCGAAAAATTGTTGGAACCAAGTGAATGGCCTCCCTGAAGTTTTTAACCCTAGAATTAGGCCTTGGATTCAACCAGAGAATGCAAAATTAGAAAGAATCATTGAACAAATTGGCAAATGTCCCAGCCGTGCGTTGGGTTTTTACAGAAATTCTGAAAATGCATAATTAATATTTGATTATTTTCACAACCATACCATCGCCACTCAATCCAGAATAACCTTTGCGGCCAGTTGTACCTTCTGGGCCCCCTCTACCGGTAACAATTGTGCCAACAATGCCTGCATTTTCTTTTCTACCACCCCGACCACCTTTTCCTGCCTCGCCGGCGTCTCCTCCGTCACCACCAAAATTATTCAATTTGATTTGATCTATAAATTTCAAACAAACTGAATCTGTATAAACAATACAATTGCCTCCTGTGCCACCAATTCCTCCTTGGCCGCCAGTTCCGCCCGTACCTCCATTGCCAGGTCCAGCGCCATTGACTTCATCCAAACCTGCACCCCCTCTGCCTCCTTTTCCACCCACTCCACCTTTGCCTCCCCCGTTGTTAACTTTTATGACCCCGCCCTTGAAAAAATCTAGGTAATACAAGGCATCTTGATATGTGCCACCTTTTATTTTAACCAACACAATGCTATCTGGGCGCATTTTCAGCCAAATTTCCATGTTCTTGCCATCGCCACCTGTTCCGCCCGTTTCGCCCGTGCCACCCTGCAATCCGTCTATTCCCCTATCTTGGCAACTCATGCAACCATCCGTTCCATATTCTCCTAATCCACTTGCGGAACCAGATACCCCTACCCCATCAATATTGAGTGCATAATTATAAGCCGGTGCAAACCTCAGAACTCCACAAATTTCTGGCAGCCCTTTTAGACAAACTTTCATTGTTTGGGGATAGCAATAGGCGTCGGCACCAATTTTTATAGTACCAAATACCACGTTAATTCCTTCTGTCTTTGGGATATCCAACATCATTTGTATAGATTGGCTATTTTCTATACTTTGAACCGAGCCGTCGTCAAAAGAAAGTGTGCCTTCAGGAGCAGTGTATTCATTTACCAATATTCGCTGAAAGGCATCTCCAAAACTCAATCTAACAGGCCTTGGTAATTTTAAATAAATTGTATCCGTTTTGCCCTTGTAATGCCCCACAACCATCAATTTGGCTCCATGTTCTAGCGCCTTTGCTCTGTCAAAGAAGACCGTATTTTTTCCATTAAAATGGCAACTAAATGTCTCCCATTTAATTTTCTTCCACTTTAAATCATCGTATCCATATCCAAAAGTTTGAACCATTCCCTTTTTGTTTTTATACGTGGCTTTAATATTGAAATAATTATTTTTCAACCAACTTGAATCCTCGGTAATAATTTCTAACTGAGCCTTTAAAACAAAGGAAGAAAAGAAATTTAAAAAAATGAAAAATCTATGCATATTTTTATTGTTTATTAAATCAATCTTTTTAATGTAAATATTGTTTAGAGAAAACTTTATTTTGCCCTGAACAATTCGCCGCGTCGCTGTTGTATTGCATATATGCTTTACCTGTATTTAACCAATAATCAGAAACGTGGGAAGAGGATTTGAGCATTCTATTCTGGTTGTAATCATATACAATAGTGTCCTTATTGGTGACAATGCCAAATCCATGGTCGAACGAATACCATGCGAAAATAGGTTCATACGGATTCATTAAATTTTTACTTCTGGGAAAATCTTTTGTTTTTATGCCCATTTGGTTTAAAATAGTTGAAGCTATATCTACTTGCGATCCTACTTTTGGATTAATTGTGCCCCGGAATTCCGCTTTCAATGCGCCACCCGTTATTAACATTGGTATGCGGTGCCTCTCGGTTTCATGATGATTGCGGTATTTTGGAAATTTGCACGCATGATCTGCCACCAAAAAAACCAAGGTATTTGAATACCATTTTTCTTTCTTCAATGCATTTATATAACCGTACAAACAACTGTCGGTATAATGAATGGTATTTCGATAATCGTCATTGACATGATCTGCATCTTTTTTAAATATTTGGGGAACCTCTGCCTCAAACCACTCATGGGAAGTTAATGTCGCCAGCACTGAAAAGAATGGTTGTATTGTCCCCTGTAATTCATGCAATTGAAAGGCGAATAAATCCGCATCATAGGCCCCCCATTTTGTTCTTTTATGGGCATTCAAATCTGCCTCACCAATTAAATGTTTTACACCGGCAGACCTAAGATATGCTTCCATATTGTCGAAAGACAAATGACCGCCATAATAAAACGATGTTTGGTAATTTTCGGCCCCCAATGTTTTAAATAAATTGGGCAGGTTGTTTAGTTTATCAAAATCATGGATCATGGATTTGGTGGGTTGCGAAGGAATTGCACTTAAAATAGCCAGCAATCCTTGTTCGGTTCTGTTGCCTGTAGAATAAAAATGATTGAACAATATGCCTTCTTTTGCCAATTTGCTAAAATTGGGAGTTACACCTTTTTCACCATCCACACTTTCGACAACATCAGAACCAAAACTTTCTAACATTATTACCAATATATTTATTCTAGAACCATTTGTAATAATTACACTTGTATCTTTGGTTGCTGTATGCATTTTTTCTACCCAATCTTTGGCTTCTTGGGCACTCATAAATCGGTAATTTTCTGCCAATTTTGCAGGCGCGGTAGCAAGATCTAACAAATTCCACAAACTATTTAATGCGGTGAAATTTAACAAGCCTTTGCCCGAATGAAACACGTTATTTCGGCTCAAAACTTCGCTTTTTACACCGCCTCGAATTATTACAATGCCAAGCCCAAAACCAACCAAAACGATTATGGTTTTTAAGAAAATCCCTTTCCTTTCGACCCTATCTAAGATTTGTATTTTGCATTTTTTATAGAATCCATAGAAGGCGAAAAATTGAGCAATTCCAATGGCAATATATTTCAAATTATTGGCTACAAAAATGGTCGGCAATACTTCTTTGGGATAGCGCATGTAAGAAATGGCTTGTCTGCTAATTTTGCTGCCCCATGCTTTAAACAAAGAAATATCTATGGAGGATAAAAAACAGACAATGACCAAAACTGCAATGGTGTAAACAAAATGAATTCTGTTCGCCAATGTGTATTTGAGGACGCCAAACTCAACCAATATAGACAACAAAAAAGCCATGAAAGTGAGCAAAGTCGCAGTTGCAAGATTCATATAAAGCGATTTATATAAACTGTAGAAAAAACCCAATGAAGTGCCATGATATTCGTTAAGCCCAGCGAAAAAGAAAACCACTGCCTGAGCAAAAAACACAAGCCACCAATAAAACAAAGTTTTGAGAATGGACCTGTAGGAAAACATGCTGCGAAATAAAGGAATCAAGGATAAATAATTGGGGCAAATTACCCACAGCATTTGCGACTTTTTGGGATAATTGCATGTCATTTCAACAACGAGAGAGCCCAGAATTCCTTAAAAATCAGCCAATTCGTCATTTTTTCTGGAGATAAACAGTTGCAAAATGCCAAAATTTCAGTAATTTTCGTGCGGACTTAAATTTGACAAATAGAAAGCAAATGAATCTACAAAAATTTACAATCAAAGCGCAAGAAACGGTTCAGAAAGCGCAGTCTCTTGTAATGGCTGCGGGCCAGCAGTCAATTGAATCGGTTCACTTGCTAAAATCTATGCTGAATGAAGACTCAGAAATGCTTCAGTTTTTAGCAGGCAAAGCTGGGGTAAATTTAAAAAGGGTAGAAGACGCCACAGAGGCTGCCATAAAAAGTTTCGCAAAAGTAGAAGGCGGAACCGTTTACCTCTCGCAAGATCTAAGCAAAGCCGCTGTAAATGCAGAGAAAGAAATGAGAGAGATGGGTGATGAATTTGTAACCAATGAGCACTTGCTGTTAGGTATATTAGACGGAAAAGATACTGCATCAAATATTTTAAAAGACGCGGGTTTTAAACATACAGATTTGTTAAAAGCCATTAAAGAATTGCGCGGTGGCAATAAGGTAACAAGTGAAACGGCGGAAAACCAATTCAATGCATTGAAAAAGTTTGCCGTAAATTTAAATGAACTTGCGCGAACAGGAAAATTGGATCCTGTTATAGGCAGGGATGATGAAATTCGCCGTGTATTACAAATTTTAAGCAGACGCACCAAAAACAATCCAGTATTAATTGGAGAACCTGGTGTTGGTAAAACGGCCATAGCAGAAGGATTGGCGATGCGAATAATTCGTGGTGATGTACCTGAAAATTTAAAATCCAAAGTGATTTATAGTTTGGATATGGGGGCATTAATTGCGGGAGCCAAATACAAAGGAGAATTTGAAGAAAGATTAAAGTCTGTGGTAAATGAAGTTACCAAAAGTGCAGGCGAGGTTGTATTGTTTATAGACGAAATCCATACATTGGTAGGGGCCGGCAGAAGCGAAGGCGCGATGGATGCAGCGAATATTTTAAAACCTGCCTTGGCAAGAGGCGAATTGCGCGCCATTGGCGCAACAACCCTTGCCGAATACCAGAAATATATAGAAACCGACAAAGCCTTGGAACGACGTTTTCAAAAGGTAATGGTAGAAGAACCAGACACCCAAGAGGCCATATCTATTTTGCGTGGACTCAAAGAACGATATGAAGTGCACCATAAAGTGCGCATCAAGGACGAAGCCATTATCAGTGCAGTAGAAATGAGCCAAAGGTATATTAGTGATCGTTTTTTGCCAGACAAGGCCATAGATTTGTTGGATGAAGCTGCTTCTAAATTGCGGTTGGAAATGGACAGTGTTCCAGAAGAATTGGATGAATTGAACCGCAGAATCATGCAGCTTGAAATAGAAAGAGAAGCGATCAAAAGAGAAAATGACCATTCCAAACTGAGCAAGTTAAATGAGGACATTGCCAATTTGAGTGAAAAACGAAACGGACTTAATGCCCAATGGCAAAGGGAAAAGGAGGTATTAACCCAAATTCAACAAAAGAAACAAGCGATTGAACAGTACAAACTAGAGGCTGAACAAGCAGAACGGGATGGAAATTATGGAAGGGTTGCGGAGATTCGCTATGGTTTGATAAAAAACGTTGAAGAAGAATTGTTTGCCCTTACCCATAAATTGGAAGAAAGCGATGGCCGTAAAAGCATGGTTAAACAAGAAGTAGACAGCGAAGACATCGCAGAAGTAGTGAGCAAATGGACAGGGATTCCCATTACCAAAATGCTTCAAAGTGACAGAGAAAAATTGTTAAAAATGGAATTGGAACTGCACAACCGCGTTATTGGTCAGGAAGAGGCTATTGCTGCAATAAGCAATGCCATTCGTAGAAGCAGAGCCGGATTGCAAGATCCTAAAAAACCCATAGGCTCATTTATTTTCCTAGGAACTACAGGTGTAGGTAAAACCGAATTGGCCAAAGCTTTGGCAGAATATCTTTTCAATACAGAAAATGCATTGGTGCGCATCGACATGAGTGAATACCAAGAAAAACACACGGTTAGCCGCCTTGTGGGTGCCCCTCCTGGATACGTAGGGTATGACGAAGGCGGACAACTTACAGAAGCCATACGCAGAAGACCTTACAGTGTTGTTTTATTGGATGAAATAGAAAAAGCACACCCCGATGTATTTAATATTTTATTGCAGGTTTTAGACGATGGTAGACTTACAGACAACAAAGGCAGAACTGCCAATTTTCGCAATACCATTATCATTATGACCAGCAATTTGGGCAGTGATATCATTCGCGACAATTTTGAACATTTAGAAACAGGTAACAAAGATGAAATTGTTGCCAGTACAAAAAATCAAGTATTCGAATTGTTAAAACGTGCAATTAGGCCTGAATTTTTAAACCGAATTGATGAAGTAGTCATGTTTGAGCCGCTGGGCAGGGAAGAAATTAAGGAAATTGTTAAACTTCAATTGGCAGAAATCAAAAATCGTTTGGCGGAGGTAAATGTAAAACTCACTTGGACAAATGATGCATTGGACTGGTTGGCACAATTGGGATACGATCCACAATTTGGCGCTAGGCCTTTGAAGCGGGTACTACAAAAACGCGTGTTGGACGAGTTAAGCAAAAAATTACTGGGCGGTGAATTGGAAAAGGATTCTGCAATATTGCTAGACTTGGCAGGTACCGACTTGATTTTTACCAATATCTAAAATATTAATTCACCAATCCAAAGAAATACAATTAGTTTTGCAATTATTTGTTTCCCTCTTTTAGTCCTTTCAAGCCGTCTTAATGAACAACAACAAGCAATATGCTTTAATTACAGGTGCAGGACAAGGCCTTGGGCTCGCATTTGCAAAAGAACTCGCTTCAAGAAAAATTCCTGTTTTACTGGTGGCATTGCATGGAGAAGGTTTATTGGAAACCTGTAAAAAAATAACAAAGGATTACGGTGTAGATGCTCAGTATTTTGAAGCCGATTTAACCAAAACAGAGGATATTGAAAAACTCAGCGATTGGGTTTTACAAAACTTTAAACTATTTGTACTCGTAAATAATGTAGGAATGGGGCATAGCGGAGAATTTGGAGATGCCAATTTAAAGATTTTAGACGCTATGATTTTATTGAATGTGAGAGCAACTACGCTAGTCACACATCATTTATTGCCAGCAATTAAGGAAAACAATCCAGGGTATATACTTAACATTTCCAGCATGGCTTCCTTTAGTCCGTTTGGATACAAGTCTGTTTATGCCGCAAGTAAAGTTTACATTGAATATTTCTCCAAAGGATTGCACCGCGAATTAAAACGACAAGGCGTTTACGTAAGTTCTGCCCATCCGGGTCCTATGAATACCAATCCAGAGGTGGCAAAGCGAATACGCAGCCAAAATTTTATTGGTAGAATGGGCGTTAAAACGCCAGAGGAAGTTGCCCATGTCGCCATTCGTCGGCTATTTAACAAGCAGCGGTTTATTTTAATTGGGAATGCAAATATTTTTCAATGGCTAATGATGAAATTGCTTCCAAAACGGTTAATTATTTCAATGGTTACAGAAGGCGTAAAGCAAGAAATTGAAAATTCAAAATCAAAAAAACAAAAGTCTTAATTTGCTTTTTATTTTGAAATTTCAGATTTTTTATTAAGTTTGTTTTGCCAAACAACTAAATTCAATGCCATGAAAAAAATCTTTAAATGGGCGGGAATCCTTATTGGATCATTGCTCCTGATTGGCAGCTTAGCTGCGTTTATTGTCGTGAACCGCGTAAATGGAAAACTATCTAAAAAATGGGAAATTTCCGTTGAAAAAATCTACATTCCGTCGGATTCAACCTCTATTGAATGGGGAAAGTACTGGTCGTACGATTGTCAAGTATGCCACGGACCAAGTCTAGGTGGGAAAATGTTTTTTGACGACCCTAAAATTGGAAGAATTTTTAGTTCCAATCTAACCGCAGGCCAAGGCGGTATTGGCGCCAAATATTCAGATGAAGATTGGGTTCGAGCCATTAAACATGGGATAGGTCCTACAGGCAAATCCTTATTTGTGATGCCTTCTAAATACTTTAACAATTTAAATGAACGCGATCTGGGTTGTTTGATTGCTTATTTAAAAAAACTGCCAAAGGTGGATAACGACAAAGGTGGAAATATCCTACCCACTTTTACCAAATTCCTCATCGGTGTTGGCGCTTTTGGCGAAATATTTTCTTCTGAAGCAATTGACCACAAATCTGGATTTCCATCTCCCGTGCCCAGGGCTGTAGATAAATTTTATGGAAAATACATTTGCGATGTTACAGGCTGTTACGATTGCCATGGAGCCAATTTAGGAGGTGGAAAAGACCCAAATCCAAAAGCGCCTTTTTCTCCAAACCTTACCCCTGGTGGTAATTTAAACAAATGGAAAGCTGCAGATTTTATACATGCAATGCGCACCGGAATTACCCCTGAAAGAAAAGACAAACCGCTTAATCCTGAATTTATGGCTTGGCCTCAAATTGGTCAATTCAATGACAATGATTTAACGGCTATTTTCCTGTACTTAAAATCGTTGCCCAAAACCGAAACTGCTGCACCCTAGGATGCCAAAAATATCGTTTCCACAAGCCCAAAAAAATCCAAGACTTTTTTGTTCAAGAATCTTTACTTTTGTAGCAATCTTAAGCACCAAAAATGAAAAAAACATTACTCTATTTTTATTTTAGCCTATTTACAGGCTTGGCTTTCTCCCAATATTCCAAAACAATTACGGTTTTTGCCAGGGCTACGGCCAATGCAACTTCCATTACCTTGGATTGGCCGGCTGAAACATTTTCGGGTTCTTTTAAAGTCTATAAAAGAACAGACATCAACCAAAGTTGGAACCTCGCTGCTACACTATTATCAACAGCCACTTCTTGGACAGATACGTCCATAAAAGTTGGCATTTCCCGCGAATTTTTAATTCAAAAGGCAAACCCATCCAATCAATCTTTGGCAGAAGGTTATTTATTCGTAGGGAATAAAGCAAAGGAAATTCCCTCATTTGGTTCTGTATTGTTATTGATTGACAGTAACTACCGTCTGCCATTGGCCACAGAAATAAACCAATTAAAAAACGACTTGTCGGCGAATGGTTGGTTGGTTACCATTTCTTATGCTGGCAGGTATGAAAAAGCCTCAACCATAAAAGCGAGAATAATTTCGATGAATGCGCTGGCCAAACCTGCATTTCGTTCCCTATACATTATTGGCCATGTGCGTGTCCCCTACTCTGGCATGCTTAGAAACATAGATTCCGCCTATGCTTGCGCATATCCCCCAGATGGGCATATCGAGGGCAGTGGAAATCATACGGGTGCTTGGCCTGCAGATTTGTACTATGGCGATTTAACAGGGATTTATAGCGACATGCTTGGCCCGGTAAAAACAGGTTCAGATTCGCGCAATTGGAATGTAGCCGGTGATGGCAAATTCGACCAATGCAAAGTTTTAGATAACGTTACTATTGAAGTTGGTCGTGTAGATTTATACAATATGCCCCAATTTAGTAAAAACGACACCTTATTGGTGAAAAATTATTTGCAAAAGGCCCGCGATTGGCGCCAAGATAAAGTGGCCGTTGTTGAACGGTCTATTATTGATGACAACCTTACAGGAAATGGATTTTCACTGGGATGGACAGGCTATTTAAGTTCAACTTCCATGATTCCAAGAGATAGCATTTTTAACAACCGCGATTATTTTACCTACCAAAATAAAGAATCTTATCTTTGGAGCTTTGGTGTAGGATATGGCTCTTACCAATCTTGCGCAGGAATTGGTGTTACGTCCAGCTTTACACCTTCTTTTAAAAACATTTTCACCTCTATGTCTGGTAGTTTTTTTGGAGATTGGGACAACCAAAACAACATATTGCGTGCACCTTTAGCTGTAGGTTCTTTGTGCTCTTTTTGGGGAGGTATACCCACTTGGTATAACCACTACATGGGACTTGGTTACCCAATTGGTTTTGGCGCACTTTATACCCAAAACTCTAAGAATCAGGATTTTAATGGCAGCGAAAATTCAGTGCACATCGCATTAATGGGCGACCCTACACTTAAAGTGAGAAACGTACCAGAAACTGGAAAATTAAAAGTTGCCAGTGTAAACAACAAAGTGAAATTATCTTGGGGAAAAGCATTGGGGAAATTTGACGGTTATTGCGTGTATCGCATAGATACAGCCACCAATACCTGGTTGAGAATCAATACCACGATTTTAACCGACACATTTTATGTGGATGCTGCAAATGTGAAAACTGGATCCTACAAATATGCAGTGCGCACCATACGGTTGGAAACAAACCCGAGTGGGAGTTGGTATAACCTTGGTGGTGGTGCTTTTGCTTGGATCAATTACAACGTTTCTTTGGCGAACCTGGCTCCCATAAATTTTGCCATTTTCCCTAACCCCAGCAGTGGATTGTTGACTATTAGCTCTAATGAATTCAACAATGAAACAATAACCATTGCCGTAAACGACTTAACAGGTAGAATGGTATTTGAAACCAGAAAACCAGCTTCTAATGGCGAAATTCAAATTGAATTGCCACAATATCTAAATGGTACTTTTTTGGTTCATTGCCATTTAAATGGCAGAATTGGAGCAACCAAAGTAATTGTAACGCACTAATATTTCTCCAAAATAAACGCTAGGACCGCATCAGCAAAGGTGTGGTCCTTTTGTTTCATTCCAGTTTTGGGTTATGCCAATTAATCTCTATTTTCGCGCCCTCAAAAATTGTAAAAAAAATCTATGAAAGATACCATACTATACCTCATTCCTGCTTTTGGAATTGTGAGTTTAATCTTTATGGCACTTAAAAGTGCTTGGGTTAGCAAACAAGACGCTGGTGACGAAAAAATGCAAGACCTTGCCGGTAAAATAGCAAGAGGCGCAATGGCATTCCTTAAAGCAGAATGGCGTGTACTTAGTTTCTTCGCAATCATTGCTGCCGCTATATTGGCCTATTCTGGCACTGTGCAAGAAGTAAATGGTGTAAAAATTCATTCCCATTGGATTATTGCGGTTGCATTTTTAATTGGGGCTTTCCTTTCAGCTTTAGCTGGATATTTTGGAATGCGTATTGCTACCAAAGCGAATGTGAGAACTACACAAGCGGCTAAAACCAGCTTGTCCAAAGCGTTGCAAGTTTCTTTTAACGGAGGCACTGTAATGGGCTTTGGTGTTGCTGGCCTCGCAGTTTTAGGACTTGGTGGTTTGTTTATTGTATTTTATCAAATGTTCGTTGTTAGCAAGGGTGCAAATGTTTCTAGCGATGAAATGAAAACGGTGATTGAAGTCCTTACTGGATTTTCTCTGGGTGCAGAATCCATTGCACTTTTTGCCCGTGTCGGTGGCGGCATTTACACCAAAGCAGCAGACGTTGGAGCTGACCTTGTTGGTAAAGTTGAAGTTGGAATACCTGAAGATGATCCGCGCAACCCTGCAACCATTGCAGACAATGTTGGAGACAACGTTGGCGATGTTGCTGGTATGGGTGCTGATCTTTTTGGTAGCTATGTTGCTACTATTCTTGCTACTATGGTTTTAGGTCAAGAAATTGATGCCTCTGCCGATAAATTTGGTGGTCTATCTCCTATCCTATTGCCAATGTTAATTGCAGGAATGGGAATCATATTTTCTATCATTGGAACCTTATTTGTTCGCATAAAAAACGACCAAGGCAATGTACAAAAAGCATTGAATCTTGGAAACTGGTCGTCTATGATTTTGACTGCAATAGCCAGTTATTTCGCAGTTACCCTGTTATTACCCGCCACACTTAGCATCCGTGGTTTTGAATTCACAAACGTAAATGTATACTTTGCTATTCTTACTGGTTTGGTTGTAGGTGCTATTATGAGCTGGATTACTGAGTATTATACGGCTATGGGCAAACGTCCTGTGCTTTCTATCATACAAAAATCAGGCACTGGCCACGCAACCAATATTATCGGTGGTCTTTCTGTAGGTATGGAATCTACCGTAATTCCAATTCTTACATTGGCTTCCGGTATTTACGTTTCTTTTTACTTTGCAGGCTTGTACGGCGTAGCCATTGCTGCCGCTGGTATGATGGCAACAACTGCAATGCAATTGGCTATCGACGCTTTTGGCCCTATAGCCGACAATGCAGGTGGTATTTCTGAGATGGCGGATCTACCTGAGGAAGTGCGAGGTCGCACCGACATTTTAGACGCTGTTGGTAACACAACTGCTGCTGCTGGAAAAGGATTTGCTATTGCATCTGCTGCCCTTACTTCTTTGGCCCTATTCGCTGCGTTTGTGGGTGTAGCAGGAATTGAGGGTATTGATATTTTCAAAGCTCCAGTTTTGGCTGCTTTATTTGTGGGTGCTATGATTCCATTTATTTTCTCCGCATTGGCAATATCTGCCGTAGGCAGTGCCGCCATGGAAATGGTTAAAGAAGTTCGTCGCCAGTTTAAAGAAATCCCAGGTATCATGACTTACGAAGCTGAACCTGAATATGAAAAATGCATTGAAATTAGTACCAAAGCCTCCATTAGACATATGGTTGCACCTGGTGCAATTGCCCTATTGTCTCCTATCATTGTTGGTTTCATATTTGGCCCTGAAGTTTTGGGTGGTTTGCTTGCTGGTATAACCGTAAGTGGTGTATTGATGGGTATTTTCCAAAATAACGCGGGTGGTGCTTGGGACAATGCCAAAAAATCATTTGAAAAAGGTGCTGTAATTGATGGCGAAACCTATTATAAAAAATCTGAACCACACAAAGCATCTGTTACTGGTGATACTGTTGGAGACCCATTTAAAGATACAAGCGGTCCTTCTATGAACATATTGATTAAATTAACTTCCATCGTATCCTTAATAATTGCACCATACATTGCCGGCAAAGGTGCCAATATGATGGGCGGAGGCAAAGGTGACCATTACAAAGGCCACAAAATGGAAAAATGTGAAGGTATGGACAAAGCACATTGCGACCACTATGGCAGCATGATGATGGGCAAATGTGACATGGATAAATGTGCCAAAATGACCAAAGAAGAATGCGCCAAAATGTGCGATAGCATGGGTTGTGATAAAGAGGAAAAAGAAATGTGCATGAAACATTACGACGCCAATGGAAAATGGATTGGAGGAGATATGAAAGATTGCTGCAAAGAAAAACACATGACCAAAGAAGCTTGCGAAAAGGCTTGCAAAGACAAAGGCATGAAAGAATGTTGCTCAAAAGGCACAGATAAACCTTGTTGTAAAGAAGATGCCGCAACTGCTAAAAAAGCGTGTTGCGACAAACATTAATAGTTTTAAAATTCCATTAAAAAAGCCCTGATTCTAGGGCTTTTTTAATGGAATTGGGGTAGTGTCGGCGAGGGTACCGACGATGTGAATCGGGCAACGACAATGTGAATCTAGGTGTTTGGATTTGGCTGTGACCCAAGGCGCCCAGCATTCAGCCATTGCCATGCCTTTAGTCGGTGCCATGCGTTCAGTCGGTGCCCTGCATTCAGTCGGTGCCCTCACCGACTGATACCCTCGATACCCAGCATTCAATCGCTGCCCTAACCAACAAATTACACCACCTCCAGTTGCCACCAAATATGCATTCCCACAATGCATTCAGTCGATGATGGCACCGACAATGTGAAACGAGCAACGACAATATGAATCTAGGTGTTTGGATTTGGCTGTGACCCAAGGCGCCCAGCATTCAGTCATTGCCATGCCTTTAGTCGGCACCAAATATGCAGTCCCACACAGCATTCAGTCATTGCCAGCATTCAGTCGGTGCCCTGCATTCAGTCGGTGCCCTCACCGACTGATACCCACAACATTTCCATTATTCACTTCCCCACAAAGACAAAAACTCAAATTCAGGAATTCCTTCCAAATAACTCTTGGCAGAACTGTAATAATAATCTTCAGGATTTTCGCTTAATTTCCAGCCTTTTCTCACGGGATTTAAATGAATATAATTTAGTTTCTGTATGAACATTTTTTCATAAAACACAGTTTTCCAAAAAGGCCGTCTCATCCAACATTGATACTGGCGGTCAGTTTCATTGGTTTGCATTAAAAAGAGCTTTTCAGGGTGATGCATTTTATGCAATTTCACAATCCTATGACCTGTTGCCTTGGTAAATGAATTTCGAACATATTCCAATTTATCTTCAGCCATGGACCAAATTACATGCACATGATTTGGCATAATCACAAAACCGTAGATCCGCACACCATCATTAAGCACCATGTGTTTAAATGAATCTAAAACGACTAGTTTGCATGCATCCGTCGTTAAAAAACGATGCCAATTAAAACACGTAAACGTAACAAAATAAGTATCAAAAACAACATTAAACATTTTCTATAATTTAAATTCTAAATGCAATTAACAAAATAAAATTGAAAAAAGACTATAAACATGCCCGGCATTTAACACTTTTTTTATGCAATTAGAATAATCCCTAAGTATTTTCGTTTTGTATATATGCGAATATTTATACCATTGCTGTGCTTATTGTATGCTGTCAAATCCTATGGTCAATTGGGCGTAAAAACCCATAAGATTCCGGGCGTAAAACCCATTCTTGGCGATTATCTGTACATGAAAGAAACGGAAGTGAGCAATGCAGAATACAATGAATTTTTGATGGATCTAAAAAACAACGGGGATATCGAAAATTATTGGAAAAACTACCCAGATACATCAGTATGGAGATCCCAACTAGCTTATAACGAACCGTTTGTTCAATACTATTTCCAACACATTGCTTATAAAGACTATCCAGTAGTGGGAATTACCCAAAAACAAGTTGATAATTATTGCAAATGGAGAAGAGCTAAATTGCTGGAATTGTTAAAAAAAGAGAATTCTAAAATCACCGATATTTTGGTTCGTTTGCCCACAAAAAAAGAATGGGAAATGGGTGCTAGAGGTGGTTTAGGAATTGAGGCTATTTTTCCACTACAGGGCAATGAAATAAGAATTGTCAAAGGAAAAAAGCGAGATTTAGGAAAAATCTATATGAACACCATCAATATAGGTAGCGGTTCTTTAAATGATGCCGGATTTATTACAACCCCGGTTTATAGTTATTGGGAGAATGGATATGGTTTATACAATATGTGTGGAAATGTTGCGGAATGGATAAACGAACCTGGCAAGAGCAAGGGCGGCGCCTGGTCGCAAATTCCTTATTATTGCCGCATTGATGTCCCTGGCAAATACGATGGAGATACCCTTCCTCAAAGTTTTATTGGGTTTCGATATGTAATTGAAATTGTAAATTTAAAATCAAATAATATTGTTATTCCTAAATTAAATGCAAAGAAAATAGAAGCCCAATTTGTAAAAGCTGATTCCTTTTTGTTGGTTGGAATTACTGAAGTTTCCAATGCCTGGTTCCAAACTTTTTTGTACAATTCTAAATTAAACAAATATGCATCCAATGATACTTTTTGGAACGTAAAAGATGATTACAAATATCATTTAATGTATAGCAATCATGCTATCTATAAAGATTATCCAGTTGTAAATATATCCCATGAAGCTGCCGAAAAATATTGCGAATGGCTGACTGATTTTTACAATCAATTGCCCGATAAAAAATATAAAAAAGCACGCTTTCGTTTACCCACCGACATGGAATGGGAAAAATCCGCACGTGGAGGCCGTGTGGGCAATACATTCCCATGGGGCGGACCGTATTCGCGAAATTCGAAGGGTTGCTTTTTGGCCAATTATAATCCTCTGCCAGACGCCTTTGTAAAGGACGACTCTTTGGCAAAAAACTTTTACAGAAAACTTATGCCTTATGATTCATCAAAGTCGCGCAATGTTGATGGTGCCGAATTTACTGCACCCGTTAAATCCTATTTTCCAAATGATTTTGGCCTGTACAATTGCAGCGGAAATGCAGCAGAAATGACGCAAACACCTGGAATCACTTTGGGAGGATCGTGGGATTCGGAGGAATATTATTTGCAACTTGGAAATCAATTTCATTCTGATTCTAATTTTCAAAAGAACAAATTTATTTACCAAAAACAGACTGTCCCCTTGCCTACTGTTGGATTCAGGGTGTTTGTGGAAGTGTTGAAATAAAATATTCTTGTGCAACCAATTGCATTCAACGGATTGTTTGTATTTTATATCAAAACCATGGCAATTCAATTTTAAAAACCTTGACTTTTGCCTCTCTTTATGCAAAAAACCCTTTCAAATCCCGAACTTCCCTTTATCAACGCACAATGGAATGGCAACCCCATAGATTCCAAAGGTCATTTTATAAACCACGAATTTCCATTTACTACAGGTTTTGCTGACGTGTGGAAATGGCAAACAGGTCCCAAACCCCACAAGCAAGAAAAACAGAATGAAACTTGGAAACCAGAAATCATTCAGGATACCACCTTTCTAAACCACAACAACGATTGCCTTGTTTGGTTAGGTCACGCTTGGTACTTTTTGCGTTTAAAAGGCATCAATATGCTTTTGGATCCTGTGTTTTTCAAAATACCCATGGTGAAACAGTTGGCACCCAATCCATATCCCATTGAATTGTTCAAAAATATTGATTTCATCTTGTTGTCACACGATCACCGCGACCATATGGATCAAAAATCTTTGACCCTTTTGGGGCGCCAAAATCCACAAATGGAAATCATTACAGGTCTTAACATGACACAAACCCTTCGAAAATGGTGTAAAAACACAATCACCGAAATGGGTTGGTACCAACAATTTCAATCTATAGAAAAAAACATTACAGTTACCTATCTCCCTACCCGCCATTGGGGACGCAGGTATTTCCGAGACACCAATACTCGCCTTTGGGGTGCTTTTATGATACAAAGTGGCGAAAAAACGATTTATTTTGGCTCAGACAGCGGATACGGTGGACATTATAATGAATTGAGAAACCTATTTCCATCCATCGATTTGGCTATGCTTGGTATTGGTGCTTTTCGCCCAGAATGGTTTATGCACCAAGCACACATGTCGCCCACAGATGCTGTAAAATCCTTTAATGAAACCGGGGCTAAATCTTTCCTCCCTATGCACTATGGTACGCTAGACCTTAGCGATGAAGCACCTGGTGAACCTTATAGAATGGTGAAAGACATGGAAGCCAATGGACATATCCACGGGAATTTGCGTTTGCCCGCCATTGGAGAAACACTGCATTTGTAGTTTACGCTAGTGGCCAAAATTTAGCCTTTCGTCAAAAAGTACAATATTTTTCAAGCCAATTCGTTTTATTTGAAGCAATTAAATAATTTGAAAAAACTTTTACTTATTCTCCTTTACTTTTTTAGTTTAGCGGCCGCAAAAGCCCAAAACAATTCTATTTCTGGCACTGTTTTCAATGCTGCAGACAACCAAGCCCTTAAAGATGTGGTTGTGCTTATCATTCAAAGAAATGATTCGGTGTTGACTTCTTTTGCCAGAACCAATGCATTGGGTAAATTTTCATTCTCCTTGCCCCGAAAAGGGAATTACAGAATTCAATGCAGTTACCCAGGCAATTTGGATTTTGTAGATACTTTTAATTTAGACAGCGCAGAATTCAAAACGCTTGATACAATTCAAATGCTCAACAAAATTCAAGCTTTGAAAGAAATTGTGATCAACAAATTCTCAAATGGCATTCGGCTTAGCGGAGATACGGTTGAATATTTAGCTGATTTTTTCAAAACCAATCCAGGCGCAACAGTAGAAGATTTGCTGAAACGGATGCCTGGAATAACTGTAAATAGGAATGGTGAAATTACTGCGCAGGGGGAAAAGGTAAAAAAGATATTGGTGGATGGCGAAGAGTTTTTTCCAGATGATCCAACTGTGGCTACAAAATACTTGCGCGCCGAAATGATAGACAAAGTGCAGGTTTACGATCAACGTGAAGATACCACCAGCAAAAGCGACAACGACAAAGTAAAAACGCTAAATTTAACACTGAAGCAAGACAAGAAAAAAGGATATTTCGGCAAAGCAGAAGTAGGTACCAACTTCGATAAATATACAAATGGAGGTGGGTTTAGCGGCTATTTTAATAAAAAACTGAAAGCAGCAGCCTATGCAAAAAAATCCAATTTCGAAGATGCTTCCTTAGGTTGGCAAGAATCCCAACAATTCGGAGGCACAGCCAGTGGAGGTTATAATTATGAAGAAAATTATGGATATTACTATGGGGGTGGAACCAACTTTAATGACGAAATGGATAGCAGGGGCATACCGTTCAACACAAGTGCAGGTGCAACTTTCAACAACTCTTGGGATAGCAGTAAAAATAAGATTAATGCATCTTATCGATTTGCCAATGAGGGTTCAAATGGTAAAATCACCAACAGTTCCAAATACTTCTTACCCGACACATCCTATTCTATTCATGATACAACCGTCAATCGCAGCACCCAAGATGGGAATAGAGCAAACGCAGCATTGAGTTTAAAAACGGATAGTTTTAATTCATTAAAAATAACAGGCACATTTGCTGTCAACCAAGGCAATTCAACAAGTTCACTGAAAAGTGGAACCTCCGCCTCTCGATTGATTAATTATTCAAACCGCGATTTACAAAACAAATACAACCGCGAACAAATAGAGGGCAAATTTGAATGGAACAAAAGTTTTAGAAAAAAGGGCAAATTTTTAAACAACACATTTCAAATAGGCTATAAACCTTCTACGTCAGAGCAATCCCAACAATCTTCCAACACATTTTTTGCAGAAGCTGGTGTTGTAAAAAAATTGTATAAAATCGATCAAATAAAAAAATCAGAAGTGAATACAACCACTGCCACTTACAATTTTTTTTATGGTAACCGCTTTAACAAATATTATACGTGGAATACAAACTATACATTCAATTTTCAAAAAAACAACAATCTCATTCAAACTTTTAATCGAGAAAATGGCAACATTGCCAACATGGTAGATTCACTTTCCAACAATTACAATTACAATCAAATTAAAAATAACGCGGGTATTGGATTGAATTACAGCCGAAAAAAATGGTCTTATTGGGTTAATACTGCAATTGGATACTCAAACTACTTTCAAACAAATAAAACAAGAGACACCAGCACCCAAATTGATTTTATAAACTTCATTCCCCGTGGAGGTTTAACTTACACCTGGAAAAAACAAAGTAGCATCCAACTCTACTATAGCGGCTTCACCTCTGCCCCATCTATGAATGCCTTACAGCCTCTGGTAAACAACGCAGATCCCTTTAACCAAACCGCAGGCAATGCCAATTTAACCCAAAGTTTTAACCATTCTATTAATTTAAACATACACAACTACCAAACCATTAAAGGGAAATATTTTACCGCAGGTTTTGGTGCCGATTTACCCAGAAATGCTTTTGTAACTTCTACAATCGTAGACACCAATGCCATTCGAAGAACTACGACTGTCAATGCGAACGGCAATTATTCGCTAGACGGCAATATGAATTTTAGCATTCGTGCAAAAAAAATACCTGTATCCTTTTCTTGGGAGCTAAATGCAAAAAAGGGACGGAACATTTCTTTTACCAACAATACCCGCATAGCAACTGAAAATTTATCGGCAACTGGCCAAATGGATGTTGATTTCTATACAGATGTCTTCAATATTTCTCTGTCTTATTCACTAAACTGGAATCAATCATCAAACAATATTTCTGGCAGCAAAAAAACAGAGTACATTATTCAAACTCCTTCTTATGAAATTGAAATCAATTTGCCAGGCAATTTCATGATATCACAATCTGGAGATTTTAACATGCGGCCTGCTTCTGCTGTGTTTAAAAAACAAAATGTCTACTATTTAACCGCAGGTTTAAGTAAATTTTTTGGTAAAAATAGAGATGTTGAACTTGAATTTTACATGAATGATTTGCTGAATCAAAACATTGGTTTTACCCGAAATATTTCTACCAATTTGGTTTCTGAAGAGCTTTATACACAGTTATCCAGATATTGGTTGGTAAAACTAAAATGGAATTTCGCTTCTGCAGGAGGGAGACAAAAAAATGATTAAAAAATGTCTAATATTTACATTTTTCTGCATTTCTGTTTCTGCATTTTCACAGACTCTGTTTTACAATTCTGGTTCCATTCAATTTCAACGCAAAACAAATGCATTCCGACTTACAGAAGGAGGTTGGATGAACAGAATGTATGAAAAAAATAAGTTTTTGAATGACACATTTCGTTTGGATTTCGACTCATCACAAAGCTTGTATTTTAATCCCTCATACGACCCTGATGAAGGCGGAAGAGACGGAATGTATTTCAGCATGAGTGTAAATCCATCCAAATCTAACGTGGTTTATAAAAATCACAATTCAGATACGCTATGGGTAATGCGTGAATTGTTTGATGAACGGATAGTCATCCATGACAGCATTCGGAAAATTCAATGGAAAATTACGGATGAAGTGCGAGAAATTGCAGGTTTTTCTTGCCACAAAGCCATCGGCATTTTGTTCGATTCTATGTACGTTGTGGCGTTTTATACCGATCAAATAATAACCCAGAGTGGCCCAGAATCTTTTGGAAATTTGCCTGGAATGATTTTGGGAGTGGCTATTCCTCGTTTGCACACAACCTGGATGGCGATAGATTTTAAAGCGGAAAAACCAAGTATAAAAAAGCCCAGCGTACCCAAAAAGAAAAAAACACCTCCCTACAATTGGAACAATTATTATTTAAAATTGTCTGAAAGATTCAAAGATTGGGGTGCCCCTTTTAACAATATTATGGTTTGGATGTGGGGGGTGTAGTTTGAATAAATTCTTGAACATAAATGGGTTGTATAAACCTCTTTTTTTGCACAAACATTTTTTTAAATAAAATGGACAAATAGAATGCTAAAATACGCTATAACCCCGTTTGGAATTAGCTTATCAGTACATCAAAGGGTTTAACCAAACCAACAATGGCCGTATTACGTTTATCCGAATGCGATTAATCTTATTCCAAAAAGCCATTCAATTTATAATGTTTTACAGATAAAAGGACTCTTGGTTTGCTTTGGACTGAAATATACCTGTTAACCACGCAATCAAATGACCTTAGAGTGGCAAGGAGCAAAAGGTATGGGCATGGTTTCGGACGTGCAATATTTGTGACAAACCCCTCAAAACAAATCTCGACAAAGTGCAAAACGGTTTCACAAATCGAACGTTCATTGAATATTCTTTTTTACTTATCATTGTTGAACTAATATGCATCAATATCCCAGTAATATTCAAAATTCTTATCCTAGGTTTGAAGTCAACCTATGCATAAAAAGATACTTTTTTCCATTCAATTATTTGCCAGTTGCCTATTTCTAAGCGCACAAACTCCTCCCTTATTGACTATTTTTCGGCAGCATCTCAAATTCCGCAGGAAACGCAATCCAAACAAGCACTATAATCCTCAGCGACCCTTGCAAAGAAGGTGAAAATACATCCATTCTATTCGAAAATGGAAATATTCAACTCCAAACAAAAAATTGTGACTTTCTAGAAATCATGTATATCGCAAATGGATATGATACATTTATTAGCAAATTCAAACCCCAAAATGACAGTCAATTAAATATTCAAATTATTTTAAAATTACAAACAAAAAAGCAAGCCTAAAACTCAATGTTTCGGACGTCTTTTTCACAGGCAACCCAAGTGGTCAGAGTGATTTTGTTGGTTACCACGAAGAATTTATTGTAAAGCGAGAAAGCCACGTGGAAATGCTTAGTTTTTCTTGCAAATTTGGTGGACCCCAGGCCGGACTTAAACGCAGGCAAGGTGGCGCGGAAGAAGAAATACAAAGGGCCCAAGGCAAACTGGGGTAAGGTTTTTTATATTTTTTATTACCGCCATTGTAGAGGATTTGCGAATTTAACTTCGGCAAACAAAACAAAGTGTAATTGCGTTCAACCCTAATGCCACCCCTATGGTAATTTACCCCTACCTTTGCAGCCTTAAAATGAATCTCCTTTCCGCAGAAAACATAAGCCGTACCATTGGCGACCGCACCCTATTCTCTTCTTTAAATTTTGGTTTAAACAAAGGCGATCGAATTGGTCTCATCGGAATCAATGGAACAGGCAAAACCACCTTATTAAAAGTTCTTGCAGGCTTAGAACCCCCCGAATCGGGTAAGGTAAGTGTGCGCAAAGAAATTACCATAGGCTTTTTAGGCCAAGAGCCTGATTTGGACAACAAAGCCACCGTTTTTGACAACGTATTTAACAACCGACATAAACTTACTGGGTTGATTAAAGCCTACGAGGAACTCACCGAAAACCCACGAGAAGACGAGAAATATTTGGTTGAATTGGATAAACTTACTTCCGAAATGCATACGCACGATGCTTGGAGTTATGAAGCCCGGGTAAAGGAAATTATTTCTAGGTTGGGCATCGGCGATTACCTTCACCAACGCGTTGATTCCTTATCTGGTGGTCAAAGAAAACGAACCGCTTTGGCTCGAATTTTGGCAGAAGAACCCGATGTTTTGATTTTGGATGAACCTACCAATCACTTGGATATTGATACTGTGGAGTGGTTGCAAAGTTTAATTACCTCTCAATTCGATACTTTGTTAATTGTTACTCACGACAGGTATTTTTTAGATGGCGTTTCCAACGCGATTGTAGAATTGGAAGGCGGAAAAGTGAACAAATACGAAGGCAATTATGCCTACTTTTTAGAGAAAAAAGAAGAACGCGTTTTAAACCAGCAAGTAGAACGTGAAAAAGCGCAAAATCTCTACCGCAAAGAGATAGAATGGATGCGCAGAATGCCCAAAGCCCGCGGCACAAAATCCAAATCCAGGATTGAAGCATTTGGCGATTTAAAAGAAAAAATAGCAGGTCCAGCCATCGATGAAAAAATTCAGTTGGACATTAAAAATACACGCCAAGGGGGAAAAATATTAGAGATCCGGGGTATCAGCAAATCGCTGGGGGAAAGGGTTCTTATTCAAAATTTTAGACATCATTTTCAGCCTGGCGAAAAAGTAGGAATTATTGGGCCAAACGGTTGCGGCAAAACAACCCTGTTGCGCATGCTCACAGGAGAAATAAAACCAGACAAAGGGGATATTGTCTTGGGAGAAAATACCGTGATTGGGTATTACGACCAAGAAGAAGTGCTGCCAAACAGCATGATGGACAAAAGACTCATAGAAGTGGTGAACGACATTGCACCCAATATAGAATTGGCGGATGGCGCAAAAATTACCGCATCTCAGTTTCTTACCCGATTCAAATTTCCTCCACAAGAACAATACAAATTGGTAGGTAAACTTAGTGGTGGAGAGAAAAAAAGACTGCAATTGCTTCGCATACTCATCAAAAATCCAAATTTTTTAATATTGGATGAACCTACCAATGACTTGGATATAGGAACACTAAATGTGCTAGAAGATTTCTTAGACCATTTTAAAGGATCGGTTATTTTGGTAAGTCACGACCGCTATTTTATGGATAGGTTGGTAGACCACGTATTCGTTTTTGAACCAGAAGGACACATTCGCGACTTCCCAGGGAATTACACTGATTTGCGTGAATGGAGAGAGTCGCACGCGAAATCGAAAAAAGAAAGTGCCAAGGCAGCGGCAAATACATCTGCAAAACCCATGCACAACGCACCGACCATGCAAACCAAAAAGAAACTCTCTTTTAAAGAACAGCGGGAAATGGAATTGGCAGAAAAAGAATTGGAAACCATGGAATCTCGAAAATCAGAATTACATGTGCTGCTCAATGGCGGAACAAACAACCACGAAGAATTGATAACCTTCGGACAAGAATTATTGCAACTGGAACAACGAATTGAACAAGCAACGCAACGCTGGCTCGAGTTGAGTGAACTGTAGATTATACTGCCCGTTTCAGACTGCCTTCTCATGCATCAATCATTAATTCTTAAAACTATTTTTTCACATCCCTTCATTTTATACAATCAATTCCCGATTTTTGCCCATAATGACGCATTGCATAGCTATTTTTAGAAAAACCCTTTGTCTGTTCGTTTTCTTCACCGCATACACTTTAAGTGCACAAGATGCTGCCTTATTGGGTGCAAAAAAAGCATTCAACCAAAAAAAATATTCAACAGTGGTGAAAATGGGTGAAAGCGCCTTGAAAAAAGATAAAAATGCGGTTGAATGGTATTATTTAAAAGCATCTGCAGAATATATGATGAGCAAAAACCCAAACAATGTGGGTGGTAAAATCAACTATTTTAAGGAAGCAGTGAAAGATGCTGTGCGCGGCAGAGAAAAGGACAAAGAAGGTCAGTTTTTTGCTGAGTACGAGGAATATTTCAATGCGATTGTAGACTTAAACAACAAAGAGGCCATTTCCAATTATGGACAAAAAAGATATTCAAAAGCGGTGCAGTTATACAAAATGAGTTTTGACCTCACTGGCGATACTATGGCTTTGGGCATGATGGGCGTTTGTTATTGGCTCGACCACCATATTGCAGAAGCTTTGCCTATTTTAAAACAAGTAACTGCATGGAACTACGATGCTTTTAGTGATGGCAGTGGCGATGGGACTTATATTCGGGAACCATTTGAGTTGTTGAGCAATTTTTATTTGGAAAAAAATTATTTCGATACCGCAAAAAGATACACTGAAATGGGTTTGCAAATATTCCCTATGAACCGCATTTTGTTGGCCAACGAAAAGAAAATGATCAAAAGCCAACTCATCGGGTTGTCTAGAATTGGGGCTTTAAACAACAAATACAAAGAAGTCATTAAATCGGGTTTAAAATTCTTTCCCGGAGATACATACTTTTTGGTACAACAAAATTATTATTATCTTACCAAATTAATGCGGGCTACGCAAGCCAAACCTTATGACAGTGCAGATGCTTTCACCAATGAATTCTACGCTGAGAAAAAAGCAATTATTGCATCAGGTGTTGTAAATGGGGACGATGAATTTCTTATAAAAGACAATACAAAGTTTATCTTTCAGTGTTTGGATTATTTTTTACGCACCAACACCCAAAGAACCGCGCCTTACTTCTTTAGGTTGTGGTATTCAAAAGAATATAAGTTTGCCGAATTTGACGAAAAATTGAGTGAAAAATTATTAAAAAACCCACCCGACAATATTAGCCATCGCTTAATTTCTATGCTTTATTCCGACGTTTTAGAAGACTATCCTTGGAATAAAATTATCAAAAAAGGACGCTTGGATTATTTCAATGCCCGCCTGAAAAAGACAGTAAAGAAAGGTGAACTTCCAGGGTTACTTGCCATGAATGATGCAGTTATCAAAGACTTTCCGTTGGATAAAACTTTAAAACCTGCTCTTCAGGTTGTGTTAGGGAAATGTTTAGATTCTAGTATTTCATCCTTAGATATGTATGACGCATGGCATTATTATTATCGCTTAAAAATGGATTTTCCAGCTTTGAATATAGATGCGTATCAAAAACGATTGGCAATAACCGATTTTGAAGAACGTTATGCCAAAACTAGGGTTTATTCTACAACGGTAAAAAGCAAAAAAGTAGCGAATACAGGTTGGGATGGCAATAGCCTAGATTGCAAATTTGGTTATATGCCAGATAGTACGCAGTACAGTGTCATCAATCGTTTAAATTACTACAGACAAAATGCCGGTGTTGTCATTCCACTAAATTTAAGCCGCGAAAAAAGCCGCAAATGCCAAGAAGCTGCTGTGATGTTCATGCCCAAAGGAATTTTTACTAGAGAGCCAGCGGAAGCTACACACACTTGCTATACGAAAGGAGCAGCAGAGGCCGCAAAAATTGGCCAGTGCATTTTAGAAAACAACCCTGCGCTTTGTGCCACCATTTTTATGGATGACAACAAAAGCGATGAAATAATAAATAGACGTACTATTTTAAACCCTGAAGCCAAGGATGCAGGTTTTGGAAGCGCAGAGAACAACTCTGTTTTTTGGATGTTGGATTTAAGTGGGGCGCAAGATTCTGTTTATTACCAAACCCATTTTGTGGCTTGGCCAGCACCTGGTTATTCACCGAAAATGTTGCTCTTTAAAAAATGGAGCTTTTCCATAGCTGCAGATTTAAAAGATGCTGTAGTTACCATTAAAAACAAAGCTGCCGAAGAAATTGCATTGAGTTACGCAGAATACCCGGTAAATGGAATGTTGCTGCATACTTTGGTTTTATACCCAGAAATCAACCCCAAAACTGCGATTGCTGGCGACTTTTATGATGTAACCGTTGCGTTAAAAGACAAGAAAAAGTATACCTATAGGGTTACTTTGTTTTAAAATACCAAAATATTTGTTTCCAATAACCGGGTGATTAATTCACATTAAGGTTATTTGTTTATTCCATTAATTTAGGTAGATTTGTATAAACCAACTACTTTGTTCTATGCAAAAATTTCTACTCCCCATTTTTGCATTCTTATGGATTGGATTTGCTGGAATAATGGACATTTGTGGTGATGAAAATCCTTAAAGCCCTTGCACATCATAACTTTGCGCGATTGAAAGGCTGAATAAAAAAACTGTATTTACTGTATGGCAAAATTGTTACAAAAGATGGCTTCGATCGAGGTGTTCAACGTTATAAATGTGGCGTCTGTGGAAAGCGATTTAAAGGAGGTAGTCGCCATTCGGCGGAAGAAATTTGGCATGCTTATTTTTTAGGGAAACAAACATATAAACAGCTTTCAATCTACTATAATTATTCAATTAAGACCATTCAGCGTAAAATTGACTCAATTTATATTTCAAGTAAAACTATACTGCCTAGTGTTGCAAATGTTTTGATGGATACTACCTATTTTGGTAAACAATTTGGTGCAATGGTATTCAAAGACAATTTTACTGGGCAAATTTTATTTAATCAATATGTAAAGCAAGAAACAAATTAAGAAATCACAATGGATTGTCTGAAGTTAGAAAAAAGAAATTTATAGATGCGTTTTTTAAGGTATAAGGGCCTCTAAAACGTCAATGGGCTATCGTAAGATAACCCTTTGAGCTGACATTTCTGTCGACCATCAAATCCATCACTGGCGAGTTGCTCTCCAGCATAGCTCGATTCTGTTTGGAATGACAACACAAATGTAAAAAGCAAAAATTTAAAGCCCAAGAACCATAAAATAATTCATCACCACAAATGTCCACTTGAACTAACTGTCTCCGAAAAAACACCATAAATGTCCATTACTCCTAAATTTATTAAAAGGGATTGCAAAGAAACTTGCAATTCTTTTTTTTATCGGTAATTATCCCTATTTTTGCACCCCTTAACAAGGAATTGTTCTTAAAGTATAATTAAAATTGCACGCGTGGCGTAATTGGTAGCCGCACCAGACTTAGGATCTGGCGCCGCAAGGTGTGTGGGTTCGAGTCCCTCCGCGTGCACAAAAGAGTTTTACAAGGTAATAGAATCACTCGCATTCAACTCCCTCAGCGCCTGCCCGCCTTTTCGGTAGGTGCACAAAAGAATTTTAAAAGGAACCCTTCAAACCGGTTCCTTTTTTTGTTTTGTAGTATGACCTTTTGTCATAAATTAAAGATTGGAACAATAATTTCAAAATACCCCATAACGTGAATATCAGCCAACAACAACACGACGCACTAAACACTACCATTATTATTGAGGTAGAAAAAAATGACTACTCAGAAAAAGTAGAACAACAAATTCGTAAAGTTCAAAAAACAGTTTCGCTAAAGGGTTTCAGACCTGGCAAAGCACCTATAGATTTCGTTCGCCGTATGTACGGCAAATCTGTACTTTCCGAAGAAATACAGAATGTGGCCAGCGAAGCTTTGAACAAATATATTTCAGAAAACAAATTGGATGTGCTAGGTTATCCCCTATCAAGCTCAAAAGTGGAAAGTGAATTGGACATTGAAAACAAAGAAACTTTTAAGTTTGCTTTTGATTTGGGTATGGCGCCAACTTTCGAATTGGGTATTTCAGACCAAGACACATTAGAGGTTTTCGACATACAAGTGTCGGACAAAGAGGTAGATGAAGATATTGAATACGCCCGCAAACGATATGGCAAAATGGAAGATGTGGATGTTGCCGAGGGGGAAGACATTATTTATGCCAACTTGACGGAATTAAATGACAACAACGAACCGATGGAAGGTGGAGTCGCAGAAAAACCATCGAGCTTTGTTGCCAATATGGTTGAAGATGTTGCCTTAAAAAATTCATTAATTGGTGTGAAGAAAGATGAAGTATTGGATTTTAATATTTTCCAACTTTTTAACAACAACGATACGGTTATTTCAAATACATTGGGCATTCCAAAAGAAGGTGTAAGTGATTTGAATATGAATTTCCGCATGGTGGTTACCGAAGTCAAACGCAGAACCACTGCAGAATTAAACGAAGCCTATTATCAAGAAGTATTTGGACCTACGGATTACCCAAAAACAGAAGAAGAATACCGTGAAAGAATAAAAGCAAATCTCACCCATTACTATGCAAACGAAGCAGACATGTGGGTAGATCATGAATTGGGACATTTGTTGTTTGAAAAGCACAATTTACAATTGCCCGACGAATTTCTAAAACGCTGGTTGGTAGCTACCAAGCCCGAGCAATATACTGCAGACACCATTGATGAGAAATACAACAGCGAAAGATCTGCCTTGCTTAGACGATTGGTGGTAGATAAAATTTCGGATAAATATACAGTTGAACCCACGGAGCAAGACATACGAGAAGAAGCACGCATATATTATATCGGGCTTTACAAACAGTACGGCTTGACGATGACTCCGGACGACAATTTCTTGGATGAAACGGTAAACAAACGATTGGGAGAAAGAGAATTTGTGCAGCAAATGGCAGATAGGGTAATTTATCGCAAATCATACGACAAGGTGAAAGAAATTGTAACCTTGAAAAAAACACCAATTTCTGTGGAAGATTACTTCAAACACGTAAATTCGCACAAACATACACACGGAGAATAATCATTTAACAAACATTAAAAAACCAAAAATATATGGATCACGGTAAAGAATTTAGAAAATATGCAGTTAAACATTTAGGCCTTAACAGCATTTATGTAGACAAGTACATTGAAGCTACTGCAGTGCCCCAAGTCGTTGGATTAACCCCAAACATTATCGAGGAAAGACAAATGAACGCAGTTGCGATGGACATTTTCTCTCGTTTGATGATGGACAGAATTATCTTCTTGGGCGTTCCTATTTATGAAGATGTTTCAAACATCATCATGGGACAATTGTTGTTTTTGGAAAGTTCAAACCCCAACCGCGACATTCAAATTTACATAAACAGTCCTGGTGGCAGTGTATACGCAGGATTGGCAATATATGACACCATGCAGTACATTGGCAGCGATGTAGCAACTATTTGCACTGGCATGGCGGCAAGTATGGGTGCAGTATTGATGGCGGCTGGCCAAAAAGGCAAACGCACAGCACTACCCCATTCCCGCATCATGATTCACCAACCACTTGGCGGTGCTCAAGGTCAGGCTTCTGATATTGAAATCACCTACCGTGAAATCAACAAACTGAAAAAAGAACTTTACGATATTCTTGCTACCCATTCTGGTCAGACCTATGAAAAGATTGAGGAAGATGGCGACCGTGATTATTGGATGACTGCGGATGAAGCAAAGGCATACGGAATGATTGATGAAGTGTTGGGCCGTAGATCCAAATAAGAACAATATATAATGAAAAAGAAAGCGCAGACTTGTTCATTTTGCGGACGCAAAAAGAGTGAGACGCTAATGCTGATTGCTGGTCTTGAAGCTGAAATTTGCGAACAATGTGCCGAACAAGCACACAAAATTGTAGAGCAAGAATTAGGCAATCAAAAAACAGAGCACGTTCATCCAAAGTCGGGAGATATTTTTGGAATGGCACTGCCTAAACCTGCGGAAATCAAAGCGCATTTGGATCAATATGTAATTGGCCAAGATGACGCAAAAAAAGTAATGTCAGTAGCGGTATACAACCACTACAAACGCATTACCAATCCGCAAATGATGGGGGATATTGAAATTGAAAAAAGCAATATTCTTATGGTGGGTGAAACCGGTACTGGAAAAACACTTCTGGCCAGAACGCTAGCTAAATTTCTGAATGTACCCTTTTGTATTGCGGATGCTACAGTATTAACCGAAGCTGGTTATGTGGGCGATGATGTTGAGAGTATCTTAAGTAGACTATTGCAAGTGGCAGATTACAACGCTGAATCGGCCCAGCGGGGCATCATTTACTTAGACGAGTTGGATAAAATTGCCCGCAAAAGCGACAATCCGTCCATAACCCGTGATGTAAGTGGAGAAGGCGTGCAACAAGGATTGCTAAAAATACTGGAAGGTACAGTTGCCAATGTGGCTCCCGAAGGCGGAAGAAAGCACCCCGATCAAAAGTATATAAAAGTAGATACAGCGAATATTTTATTCATTTGCGGAGGCGCTTTTGATGGCATTGAACAAATTATTTCTAGGAGAATTCAAAACCAAGAGGTAGGTTTTAAAACTTCGGCAAAAAAGGAAGTGGAAAAGAAGGATATTCTGAAACACATTTCTCCTGCAGATTTGAAAAAGTTTGGCTTAATTCCAGAAATAATTGGTAGACTTCCTGTGGTTACCGCGCTGGTGCCTTTAGACAAGCCTGCATTAAAAAACATCTTAACCGAACCCAAAAATGCGCTAGCGAAACAATACAAAAAATTGTTTGAATTGGAAGGCGTTGAGTTGGAATTTTCAGAAGGTGCTATAGATTTTATAGTAGACAAGGCTTTCGAATTTCAATTGGGTGCCAGAGGTCTGCGAGGCATATGCGAAGCTATTTTGCTAGATTTTATGTACACCATACCGTCAGCTAAAAAGCAGAAAAAATTGGTAATTACCTTGGAAGAAGCCAAAGAAAATTGGGAAAAGCATAAAACCGTTTTTAACGCGGCTTAATCCTAATTTCACAGAAAAGGCCTATAATTGCGATAGACCTTTTTTACAATGAAAGAACTTCATAAAACCGATGTACCTGCCAATTTAAAAAACAACAAACGGATTACAAATGCTTGGGCCATGTACGATTGGGCGAATAGCGTTTACCCTTTGGTCATCTCCTCAGCCATTTTTCCTATTTATTATACTGCAGTAACCACTGTTAAAGATGCGGCTGGCAACATTGTCAATGACAATGTAGAGTTTTGGGGTATAAGTTTTAAAAACACTGTACTCAGCAATTATGCGCTTGCTTTATCTTTTTTAATAATCTGTTTTCTCTCTCCTCTCCTGTCTGGAATAGCGGATAGCAGAGGTAATAAAAAAATGTTTATGCGTTTCTTTTGTTACTTAGGTTCCATCAGTTGTGCAAGTTTGTTCTTTTTAACAAAAAATCCAGATACACTGGAACTAGGAATTTTATCTATATTCTTGGCCAGTTTAGGTTTCTGGAGCAGTTTGGTATTTTACAATTCCTTTTTACCCGAAATTACAGACACCGAAAACATGGACAGTGTAAGTGCCAAAGGTTTTTCTTTGGGTTATTTGGGAAGCAGTACCTTGCTTATTCTATCCTTGGTTTTTATTCAAGTTTTAGCGCCAATATGGGGCATTTCTTCTGGCTTAGCCTCTCGCTTGTGTTTTGTCGGCGTGGCTATTTGGTGGATTGGGTTCGCCCAAATATTTTTTACCCGAATCAAAGAGCATAAAAAACCCAAAAAAGGAGATTCTATATTGAAAGGCTTTAAGGAAATAAACAAGGTTTTTAGACAAGTGCGGCAAAATAACAGTATTAAAATTTACCTCTCGGCATTTTGGTTCTATTCTATGGGGGTGCAAACTGTAATGCTAGTTGCCGCTTATTTTGGCGCCAAACTGTTAAATATGCCTGCCGGAAAGTTACTACCTATCATCCTAATCATTCAGTTTGTGGGCATTGCAGGCAGTTATTTTTTCTCTTGGGTTTCTAAGAAACGGGGCAACAAATTTGCTTTAAGTTGCACTTTGGTTATTTGGGTATTCATATGCATTGGGGCTTGGTTTGATGCCGAATACAAATCTGAAACTGGATTCTTTGTACTTGCCTTTTTTGTGGGCGCAGTTATGGGTGGTGTGCAAAGTTTGAGCAGAAGTACTTATGGGAAATTAATACCCGAGGAAACCAAAGACACTGCATCCTTTTTTAGTTTTTATGACATTACCGAAAAATTTTCTATGGTCATTGGGTTGTTTATTTTTGCTTGGGTAGAGCAACATTCTCCCATCAAAGGAATGCAAAACTCAGTTTTGGCCCTAATGGTGTTTTTTGCCATTGGTTTGTTCATGCTTATTCCTCTCAAAGACGAGAAGTTAAATGCAGCAAAAGATTAACGGATTATAGTTACAACCCCCTTACGCAGTATGTTTCTGCCATACAAAGTATTAGCTTCCAATTCCCAAAAATAAACACCATTTGGCACTTCATGGTTATTGGCAGTTCCATCCCATGCTTCAAACTGGTTGGATGATTTGAACAAAATTTCGCCCCAACGGTTGCGAATTGTAATTCGAAAAGTGCTAGTGCTATCCATTACAATTCTAAAAACTTCATTTTTATCCGGTCCTTTTTCATTGGGAGTAAAAGCATTTGGCGCCCAAAACTGAAGTCCTGGCCGCACCCTTATAAATGTTTCAAATGCCGAGGTGCAACCCTTTTCTGTGGTGGTTTCCAACTTGATTTTATACAAACCCGTATCTTTAGAAAACCCGACATTTACTGAAGGTTTTGAAGAACTGCTGGGCAATCCCTTTTCAAACTGCCAAAAACGCACGTACGGAACAGATGAAATGGTTCTATCTGAAACCAAAAGGGCTGGAAAATCTTGTGTTATGGTCTGTGATTTAGGGTCAATGTCAAAATATGCTTTAGGTGTAGAAAATACCATTACCTCAATGTTTTTCACATCTCCTGTGCAACCTTCAAGTGAACCTCTTACGCTAAATTTATGGACACCGGTATCCACAATATTTAGCAATCTTTGTGGCAAATTTGAAAACCACCCTTTTCCTTCATTCCACTCGTATGAACTGGGAATTGCGTTGTTGTTTTCATAGCCCGCATCCAAAACCAAATTCAAAGGAGAACACCCAAAATTAGGCGTAGTTGTTAACTTGATTGTTGGATTGGGTTTAACAATCAATTCAAATTTGTGTTCAATATTCTTGCACCCAGGTAATGCAGATGCCAATACAGTATAATTGTATAACATTTTCCTTCCCGTAGCTTGGGTTTTGAATATCCAATTGTCCATATACCTGGTTACATTTACTCCGGCATAATTTCCAGTTAAATCCACTTTTGTTGCATTAAATACAACTGGATTGAGCAAAACCGAATTGCCTTCGCATACAGATTCCTGTGTGGACACTGTTAATATTGCTGCCTTATTTACAACTGCTTTAAAACTATCGATTGCAAAACATTGGTTTGTAGCATCGGTAAAGGTATAATAAATGGTATTTTCACCATAACCGGCTTTAGAAATTCCGGATGGCGAGAACAAATTATTGTCTGCTGATTTTGCCTTATTTTGCCATGTTCCACCGCCTGGAATTCCTTTGAGATAAAAATTGGCATTTGTTTCGCAATAATGGGTTTCTATTGGTTTTTCAACCACAACAATAGGCGCCTTTTTTACAATTAATAAAGTGGTATCTTTAACCAAACAACCTCCTATATCTTTGACATATTGCAGTGTGTATATGCCAGCGCCAGAAATTGCGGCATCGAAGAAACCACTTTTTACCGCATTTGGCAATTTTGGACAATCCCATACCCCCCCAACCAATGTGCAACTGGAAGACTTTACAATGTTTAAAGCTTTTTCATTGCTGCACATGCTTAGAGGACTCTTTATTCCTGTAGGCACCACTTGAATTACATTGATATGAAACTCTTTGGAATATTTGCACAAATTCGAATCTAAACATTGAATTACAAATGCATTGTTCGCCGGTTTTTGTGGTTCAAAAGTGTATTTTCCAGCATTGTTTTTTAAGCTACCCGAAAAACCAGCATACGAAATGGTTATTGAACCTTTTTTTAACCCATTTTGCGAATACCGATTGGATAGTTCCAATTCTGTGCTTGCAGCAGGCATGCACATCGCAGTATCTGTCAATTTTAAATTAAATATACTAAAAATCTTAATGTCTTTTGTAATCTTTAAATCACAACCATTGGCATCCTGAATGTACAATTGCACGAGTGAATCTTTGCTGAATGTATAGTTTTGATTTGCCACACCCATTGGGCCATTCCAAGAATAACTGAAAGGTGAAGTTCCTCCTTCAAATTGAGCTTTCAAGAGAATCGATTCATTTTTGCAAACTTTATTTGGCCACTCCCCTTTTTGCTTTAACAAAGAAAATGAAGGAACCACAATGGAATCTTTTAGCTCCACCATGCAGCCACTAATTGAATTCAGCGTTTGATGTAATACTGACCATTTACCTGGCTTTGAAACATTAAAGTCAGCTTGAATGCCAGTCTTGGTTTCTTCCAAAGAACTGCCATTATACAAGAACCATGTGTGCTGAATATTTGCCTCATTTTTATTGGCTTTGCATGCAATTGTATTGCATTTTACGTGGCTGAGAATAAAGGAATTATCAGGCGCTGGCACTACCGTTATTTCAAACGTTTTGTATGTAGTTATGGTCTGCGGACAATGATTGTCGGTAGCCGCAATTGTTAAAGAATAAGGCTTTTCGCGCGCATCTGATAGTTTAAAACTATGCGCAAAGTATGCATCAAAATTACTTTTTGCAGTTCCAACTTTGGCTATTGTAAATCCACTCAAATCAAACCACGCTTTAAAACCCAATGAATCTTTTATGCCACCATAAGCTGCATCACCCAAAGATAAATCCATATTAAACGTTTCTCCTGCACAAGCGAAGTAACTCAATTTGGAAGATGATATTTTCGGGGCATTGTTTAATATGTCTACAACTTCAATTTGTAAATCCCTTCGCGTTAACCCTACTCTAATTGTTTTTCCAGATACTTTTCTCCATTCAGAAATTTCTATCACCACAAATCCTTTTTGACCAGAGGTAAGCGGTGTAAAACCCATCCAACCCGTTGCAGGATCAATATCCATACCATCAATTGGCCAAACTGTGTTGTCTAAGTCACAATTTGCTGAAGTGCAATAAATAGAAACAGGTTTTTTGGGACCAAAATTTGTCCCGTATGTAATAGGAGTTAAGAAGGCCTTTTCCGCTTTTACTAAAGCATAACTCAAACTATCACCATCTGTATCGGTAGCAATGGGATTGTAGGTAAAACTTTGATTTTGTGCAACAACATGAAATGCTGGAGATTCCATTATTGCACTGGCATTCTTAGTGCCATTGCATGTATTTATCTCTGCATAATTATAAAACGCCTCTCCTTTTGCCCATACATCAAGTCTCGATTCAACTTTTGAACTTACCTCAAAGCGACAATAATCTTTGCTCACGGCGTCAAAATCCGTATTCCCTTCAAACACCCATTCTTCAATTCCATAAACAAAACTTCCTCCATTGCAACTGGATTTTTCTGATTTGCACATAGGTGTTATGTCTTTTTTAGAAACCAAACTTAAAGATATGCTACCCAATTTCTTGGCATACCCTAAATCCGCGCGATTTGCAAATATTTCGAGTGATTTTACTTCGGCACAATTGCCAGTGTTGAATTCACATTCATTGCAATTTCGGTAGAGTTTTAATAAAAATTTATAATTATTGCCCCCAATGTTCCGGTAACTCAGGTCACCACCCAATATGTGATTTCCATAACCATTTCCATACGCACAAAAGCCCGCTAACATTAGCAGGCTTCTTATATGCTTATATGGCTTTCTAAAATTCACTATCTCAGTAAGGTAATACTTCCTTTAAATTTATATTCTTTATCATCAGCTCCGATAACACTAAGCTCATAAACATATACACCTTGCGGACAATCCGCATTTTCATACTTTCCATTCCAACCTATCATTGGATCTTTTGTTTCATACATTTTTGCTCCCCAACGGTTGTAAATCATCATATTTAATGATTTGTAATTCTGCACGGAAATCATGAATGTTTCATTCCTACCAGGACCAGATCCTTCGGGGGTAAAAATATCAGGAATAAAAATAATGATATCTGGACCAACATGCACGAATTGGGTGGTGGTATCCAAACATCCAAAATCACTCTTGGCAATTAAGGTTATTAGATATGTGTTGGTGTCTTTGCCGTAAGACCAGCGCGGGGCAACTTGGGTACTGGTATCTTT
>JBBQBB010000012.1:0-60993 GCA_038317095.1 Bacteroidia bacterium
CGCAGAATGGCTCGGCATCCGAAAAAAACATACACTCGAAGTGGTTTTTTGCTACAGAGGCGCAAACAATAGGTTTTGTATTCTTAACATTGAACCCAAAATAAGATTAAATTTGGCCTGAAACTGGCCAGATATAGATTCAAAAATATTCCAAATTTTGCTAAGGTTTCTTTTTACCAGAAACAGGAGCCGTTGGTGTTTTGCTTTTGGCTAAAATGGCGTCGATTACTTCTTGCGTAATATCCGAATTGGGGTCTGTCCATATTGCATTTTTTAGCATGGCTGAATCCCAAATTGTACCCAATTTTCGTTTGACACCAATGCTTTTAGAAACTTCACGAATCACTATCATAAAGCTGCCAATCACTTGATTTTGTTGCATTTGTAAAGCATTGTTTGCAACCATTTGAAAAGTGTCTAGGTTGGCTTGGGCTTGTTTAATTTCTGCCAACTTTAAATTTGCAACATAAGGAGATAGACTATCTTTCTTGGATTCATAGGTCTTAATTTTTTGTTGCAAGTCCACCAACAAATAATTGTATTGGTTTTGGTACAATGCACGAATGGCATCCAGTTTTTTAATGGAATCTTGATAACCCGGCATTGCTTGTAATGTTTTGGCTATATCCACATACGCATTAGGCAATGCTCCGCCAGCTTGGGCAGAAGCAAGGTTAGCGTAAAAAAGAGTGCAAAAACCTATTAATAGGGAGAATGCATGTTTTTTGGCAAGATTCATTGCGGAGAGAAAGCGGTTGGTAGGTTTAATTGCTACAAGTGTTGTCATATAGTTGCTTAATAAGATTCAAAATTATGCAATAAAAGCATACAATTCACCTTTTATGCCCAACAACATGTATTCTCCATGTGTAACGAAAAAAATCAACTGTACGAAGCAAATCTATCTACACATCGTAAAAATGAATTACACAGAGATACACTGCCCCTTAAAGAGATTCACTAATTCCTTGTCTCTCTATGTGTCTCCTGCTTTTTCTCTGTTTTTCTCTGTGAAACAAAAAATGAATCAATCAACGAAGCCCATTTCTCCCATTATTGGCTTGCTTTAATAGGTTGCACAAAAGCACCTACCGTGAACAAATCGGGATTTAATTACCAACCTTTGGACAGCATTACCAATATTACCACACTCATACCTATATTAACAGAAAACCGGGTATTGGTGCAAGTATCCGATGGCGTGTACATCAGTCCAAATATGACACGCATTTTGGAATACAATTTAGAAACGCATGCTACGAATAAACTTTTTCAAACCTATGTTGTAAGTAAAAATTGCGAAAAAGGCGGATCCAAATATTATTTGGCAAACAATGCAAATTTATCCAATAAAAATTGCATTGTCACTCAAAAATGGAATAGCGTGTTCGCCATTCAAAAAACCATTGTGATTTACACACCCGTTTTTTCAAATGTAATGACCGCGGCTATTAAATTTGTAAGCAACAATTTGTATTTTGGTACTTACGGAACCCAAACTTTTGACTACACCCATTTGTATAAATTTGATTCCGATTTAAATAAAACTGTCGACATAAAACTAGACCCAGATTCCAATGCTTTGTATTTAAATGCAGAAATTGGCATTATAAGACCCACTTCCGATGGTAATTTGCTCTTAGTACTCAGGTATGTAGGAAAAAATAACGCATCAATTGAAAAAAAAGATTTAAACTTAAAACTCATTTGGCAACAACAAATCATAAGTTCTAATTTTCTATATTTAATAAGTTTTGTAGAAACCGCCAGGAATTAACATGGTTTATTTTCAAAAGATTTCTCCTAAACAAGAAATAATTTCCAAAAAAAATTGGGAAGCAACGGCTCAAATGTAAATCCCCTCATTTTAAAATTAAGTACCAATAAAAATATGGTGGTTCACTTAGACAACGGTTACACCAGCAAGAAACCATCTCCTGTGCTTTTTTTTGAGTATATAAACGACAACTTCGAAACCATACAATCGAATTAAAATGGCACGTATTTACATATTTATATTCTGCACAATAGGTTTTTTTCAAAATGTATCTGCGCAGACAGACCGTCTTTCAAATTTAATCCGGGCAAACGAATTGTACGAAACTGGCCAACTGAACAAGTGCATTTCCATATGCAAAACCTGCCTAGAAAGTAGCAATTCAGCGGCCGAAAAATACAAACCTGCACAAAGTTATCAATTGGGTATGCAAGCTGGTTATCATTTTTCACAACATTTTAGTGCACATCTTGGCTTAATCTATTCCGCCAGAGAATATAATATTCACTATGCTTTTGCCAATTGGGATATTCATGTTAATGAAAAATTAAAATATTTGGATATTCCTTTGTCTTTCAGATATTCCCCCCTGTCTATGCGTAAATGTCGCCCATATATTGAAGCGGGTGTTTTTGGCGGATATATAATAAGATCGGAAAATGATTTTAAACGCGTTTGGACCTCCACCGGCGAAACCAGTACAAGTGTCAATGTGAATTCCCGCACGCGCAGAAATCTTTTTGCTTATGGCGTGCAAGGTGGGGTTGGCGTTTCTTATAAAACCAACCAAGGACATTTTTTCTTATCTGGAAATTACAGCTATTCCATGCAAAACATTACCAAAATTTCAACCAGATATAACATCAAAAACTACATATACAATTATTATTATTTGGATGACGATATTCGATTAAATAGCATTGCCATTTCTATTGGCTATACCCTATATTTAAATTATAAAGTGCTAAACAAATGAAAATAAAAACCCACAAAATTTTAAGAAACGGAATATTTGCCATTTTGCTTAGCACAACTATTGCTAATGCATTTGCCAAGGCAGATTGTTCCAATGCTTTGTTTGCTGCATATAAAGAATATGAAGCGGGTAAATTTAAATCGATCTTATCAGCCCTTGTCTTCAGAATAATTTCAACAGAAATGAAGCTGCGGAAGCACACAGATTAATGGCCATTTGCTATCTTATTTTACACAACCAAGACAGCGCCATTTTTCATGCCAAACATTTGCTGCTCAACAATCCCGATTACAATCGTTTTCCCTATCCAGACCCAATTAATTTAACCCAAATACTGCGTAAAATTAAGGCGGTTCACAGACTGCAGCTTGACTTACAATTCGGATTGAATTACAACAACATTCGTCCCATTAAAAACTACGCAGGTTGGAATCAAAACTACCTTGAAAATTTAAGTTATTTTCAAATACCAATTTACGGGGTATTTCAGATTCTTGAACGCGAAAAAATTAAAATCGCATTGACTGCAGGGCTGCATGGTCAATTTTTAAGGTCGGCAAACTGCAACACAGAAATTTCAAATTCCAATACAGGAGAAACAATTCAAAGCACATTGGATCTATATGACAATAGAAATTCAGCCTTTTTTTCTGCCACCACGGGTTTTCGTGCGTTGTTTCCTGCCTGTATAGGCAATTTTACAGTGGAAATGAAATACGCATATGGATTTCGGAATGCGGTAAATACCAGCAATAGGTATAAGAACCTTGATTGGATGATTGCGAACCAAAACATTGACAGTGATTTTGCCTTTAACCCGGTTTATTTCTCGTTTGGGTATCAAATACCGCTGGTAAAGAAAGTGGTAAAGAAAGAGGATTAGGGTTTGTTTGGAAGGGGCAACTGTAAGCTCGTAATCTTCATTGTTGCTTTGCCGATTCAGATTTATTGCAACCCATTGTAAGAAAAAGGCTTAGGCCAATAGAAAAATATTTTCCACAGCCCTATCCACATATTTCAAAAAAAATACTATCTTTGCAGCCCAATTGACATAATCATGCAATTAACCGCAGAAAGCAAAAAAGAAATCTTTACTAAGTTTGGTGGATCTGACAAGAACACTGGAAGCACTGAAGGACAAGTAGCATTGTTTACCCAGCGTATTAACCACATCAGCGAGCACTTAAAAGGGCAACGCAAAGACAAAAGCGCAGAGTTAAGCCTTATCAAATTGGTAGGCAAACGCCGTGCACTTTTGAATTACCTTACCAAACAAGACGTATTCAAATACCGCGCACTTATCAAGGAATTGGGTCTGAGAAAGTAATTTTTCAGCAACCTGGCCTTGCCAGAATTTATGATAAGAAAAGCCCTGTTCGCTATCCGGCGACACGGGGCTTTTTGTTTTTTTTGAAAAACCGATATGACACAAATATATAAAACAACTTTTGACTCTGGTGATGGTCGCATCATAGAGATTGAAACTGGCAAACTTGCCAGACAAGCACACGGAAGCTGCGTGGTAAAAGTAGGTAAAACCATGCTTTTGGCCACAGTAGTGAGCAGTGTAGATGCCCGTCCGGGTATCGATTTTCTTCCTTTAAGTGTTGATTACCAAGAAAAATTTGCGGCCGTAGGTCGAATTCCTGGTTCTTTTCTGCGCCGCGAGTCTCGCCTTAGCGATTATGAAATTTTAATCAGCCGCGTGGTAGACCGTTGTTTGCGCCCCTTGTTCCCAGAAGATTACCACGCCGAAACGCAGGTAATGATTAGCTTAATCAGCAGCGATGAAAACATTTTGCCAGATTCCTACGTGGGTCTTGCAGCAAGTACCGCTTTAATGCTTACAGACATTCCATTTGCCGGTCCTATTTCTGAAGTACGTGTAGGCCGCATGGATGGCAAGTTTGTATTGAACCCAACCAAAGAAGAGTTGGAAAAATGCGACCTTGAACTGTTGGTTGGCGGAACCGCCCATGATTTAAATATGGTAGAAGGCGAGATGAACGAAGTAAGTGAAGTTGAATTCCTAGAAGCTTTGAAATTTGGCCACGATGCCATTAAACTACAGTGCGCTGAACAGCTTAAATTTATTGAGCAAATGGGCGGTCGCAAGCCAGCCCGTATTTACAACCACGAAGACAAAGATGAAGAATTAAGGGCCAAAGTGATTGCAGATACGTCCGCCGAAATTCGCAAAGTATGCGAAAGCGGAAGCACCAAAGGCGAACGCAGTGTTGCTTTTAAAGCCATAATTACTGAATATGTAAAACAATTTGAAGGTGTTGAAGGACAAGATAGACTTACTGCATTGGCCAAGAAGTATTACCACGAAGCGGAGTACAATGAAATGCGTGCTATGATTTTGGAAAGTGGGAAACGCCTAGATTCTAGAACAACCACGCAAATTCGCCCTATCGCTTGCGATATCGATTATTTGCCAGCAGCGCATGGTTCTGCCGTTTTTACACGAGGCGAAACACAATCTCTAACTTCCGTAACATTGGGTGGAAAGCGCGACGAGCAATTGTTGGACTCTCCAATGGTTTATGGTTTTAGCCGATTGATGCTGCATTACAATTTTCCTGCATTTTCCGTAGGTGAAGCGCGTCCAAATCGTGCTCCAGGTCGTCGTGAAATTGGGCATGGTAACCTTGCCATGCGCGGTTTGCGTGTTATGTTGCCAAAAGAAGTTCCTTACGTTATTCGTATTGTAAGTGATATTTTAGAATCAAACGGATCTAGCTCTATGGCTACCGTATGCGCAGGCAGCATGGCCTTGATGGACAGCGGTATTCAATTGAAGAAACCTGTAAGTGGCATTGCCATGGGTTTAATTACCGATTCATCTGGCAAATACGCAGTATTAAGCGACATATTGGGTGACGAAGACCATTTGGGCGATATGGATTTTAAAGTAGTAGGAACTGTAGACGGAATTACCGCTTGCCAAATGGACATTAAAATTAATGGACTGAAATGGGAAATGGTAGAATCTGCTTTGAACCAAGCCCGTGAAGGGCGCTTGCACATTTTAGGTGAAATGGCCAAAGCCATTAGCCAACCCGCTACTGAATTGAAACCACATACCCCAAGGGTGGAATTGATTGTTATCGATAAAGAATTTATTGGTGCAGTAATCGGACCAGGAGGAAAAATTATACAAGACATTCAAGCACGCACTGGAACCACCATTAGCATTGAAGAGAAAGATGGCAAAGGCTACGTAGAAATTTTAAGCAAAGATGCTGAAGGCATGGCACAAGCTGTAGGTATTGTGCGCGGCATAGTTCAGGTTCCAGAAGAAGGACAAACCTATTTGGGAACCGTAAAAACCATTATGGATTTTGGCGCATTTGTAGAAATTCAACCTGGAAAAGATGGCTTGTTGCACATTTCTGAAATTTCTTGGGATCGTGTTGCCACCATGGAAAATTCTGGTTTGAAAGAAGGCGATAAAATTGAGGTAAAATTAATAGAAGTAGACAAGAAAACCGGAAAACTCCGTTTAAGCCGCAAGGTAATGTTGCCAAAACCAGAAGGTTTTGTAGAACAACCCCCACGCGAACGCAGAGAAGGTGACCGCGGAGATAGAGGCGATCGCGATCGCAACCGCGGCGGACACGGTGGAGACCGCGGACCAAAGCGCGATTAATTTTAAATTAGATTCTTTTAAAAAGCCACAGTTAAAATCTGTGGCTTTTTTGTTACAATTTGTACCCGCATTTCTTTAAATTTGTACAATGCGATTGTCTCTCTTATTTACTTTCATTGCAGTTTTTGGTATTAAAGCGAAAGCACAAACACCTGTTTATAAAGGAAAAATATTGTTTTTTATCTGTATGCCTTTTTGTAACAAAATCCATACTTAAAAGCAAGCCAACAAAAACGACCGATGCTAGAATGAGTTTATTTATATTTTTCTTTTTAATATAATTTATTTTTGTTGACTTGCTTTTGATTTGTTGTTTTTATTGTTGATTTTTTTAATTCCTTTTTTGATTTAAAGTAAAGAATTCAACTTGCATTTTGTTTCTAATTTATTATTTTTTTATTTATTTTTTTGGATTGCTTTGTCTGTTTTCGCTTATGGTTACAATCTCTTTTTCTGTTTCTTTAAAGGCTCTTATTAAGGCGCTGTAGGTCGCCAAACCAAAGTGGACTTTTCACTAATTAGTGTTTCGCGGAATGCCAATTTATAGGGTTTTGTTTAAAAATTGATACTTTGATTTATTTTTCTGCCATTCTTGTCTTCTTTTTGCTAAACATTGCTTTTTCTTTCTTTTAATATTAGATCTCCGCACCCATAGTATACATCACCAGAAGTCTGGTTTTGCAGAGATTCGCAGTAGCGTTCGTTTTTGTAGTTGTAAACAAATTTCTTCCGTGATGCTGCCAATTCCTCTGGTCTGTAATAATTATCAAGTGTTACCACATTTTTCATTGCACGGTGGCAGCGTTCGATTTAGCCTATTTGGTTGGGTGTGGGTGGAACGCCAGCTTCATTTGTTCGCGCTGGCAATTTGGGTTTGCCACTTATGGTTGCTATCATTGGAGGCGAAACACATCGCTTTCGCCCTTTGGTTGACATGTATAGAGAAGCAGGCTTAAAAGCGGGTCATTCGCTATCCAGTTTAAAAGTGGGTCTGCATTCCTTGGGATACGTTGCCAACACCAAAGATGAAGCCGTAGCAGATTACTATCCAAGTTATGCAGAAACCTTCACGCGAATTGGCAAAAAACGCGGCTGGCCTGTAACCAAAGGTCATTTTGATGCACAAACCGGTCCCAGAGGCGCACTGGTTGTAGGTGGACCTGAAGAGGTTGCGGAGAAAATTATTCGCCATAGCAAAGCCTTGGGTGGCATTTCTCGGTTTACTTTTCAAATGGACAATGCAGCTCTACCCCATGAAAAACTTTTACAATCAATTGCTTTGATTGGCTAAAAAGTGGCGCCTCTTGTAAACAATGAAATAAGGGAATGATTGTTGCTTATACTATTTTTGCAAATATGAAATATTTAATTGCCCTGTTGATGGTGCTTTTTGTCATCAACACTTCAACCGCACAAGATTATTCTGAAAAAGAACAAAAAAAGCACATCGACAAAGTGAAGCGCAGTTTAACCAAAGGCAAAAACATCCGCAGTTTGGATACCCTTTTTGCATCTGGCAAACCATATTGTATAATGAAAGCCACCAAATCTGGCTTTTTGGAACCCATGGCTTTTAGTTTGAGTCCATTAAAAAATTCGGGTCAAGAAGAAATCTTTTTAGAAATGTTTTCCATTGGCACCGGCTCTACCGCAGTTTGGTTCTGGGATATGGCTTTTGTGCGACAAGGACAAAAAATACAATTTCAGAATGGCACCATGGACTTAGAAAACACCGTTGTAGATTATAAACTTTTCACAGATAGCAGTTTAAATATCGATGGCATGAAAAAGCTCGTTTTGATGAAAGGCGTGCCTAGAATTGCATTGCCTCCTACCCCATCCAATCCTAACTATTCCAACAATCCCACTTTGGTCAATCGCGATCGGAATGGATTGATTCAAATATTTGGCGAAAAAGTGCAGCAAAGTGGAGTGCAAATCGGAATTGTAGCAGAAACCAGCGTTGCCGCTGGTGGAAAAATTTTAAACCAATATACAATAACCAGCAATGCTGGAGAATTAATAGGCATTGCAAAAAACCATGGTGTGGGAAATAACGAATGGGAGCTCGTTACATCCAAAGACAACAAGGAACATGCCATAAGCAGCAACCTAGGCCAAGGAAAAAACGACGTGGTTAAGTACCTGGTAGAGCATCTCTACTTGTAAAAGCCCAAAGATTTCTAAAAACAAATTTGGTGGCTTAGGTTGTCTCATCGTAACTTTGCGATAAGTTATTTATGGGAAACTCCAAATCTGAAGAATTTAGTGTCAAAGACAATTGCATAGCAGATTATGCAAAGGCCCTTGCTCATCCAGCCCGTGTGGCTATCCTTCATCTCTTACTTAAAAAGCAAAGTTGCGTATGTGGCGATATTGTAGACGAATTGCCTTTATCGCAAAGTACCGTTAGTCAGCATCTCAAAGAATTAAAAAACGCGGGTTTGATTAAGGGTGAAATTGATGGACCCAAAATTTGCTATTGTATCGATGGAAAAAACTGGGAAACCATGAAAAAGAAAATGAATGTATTGTATGATGCATTTAAGGAACCCGATAAGAATTGCTGCTAAATAAAAGAGTAACAATTATGGAAACCAACGAACAATTGAAAGAACTTGTAAAACAGAAATACGCGGAAATAGCGTTGCAAGATAAAGAAGACAATGCCGCTAGTTGCTGCGGAGCTGGTGGCTGCTCAACAGAGGTTTACAACATTATGACGGACGACTATTCGTCATTGGCCGGATATAACCCCGATGCTGATTTGGCGTTGGGCTGTGGATTACCCACACAATTTGCAAAAATAAAAAAGGGAGATGTTGTTATAGACTTAGGCAGTGGGGCAGGTAACGATTGTTTTGTGGCGAGACATGAAACTGGAGAAAATGGAAAAGTAATTGGCATAGATTTTACGCCAGCCATGGTAGAAAAAGCCCGTGTTAACGCCGAAAAATTGGGGTTTTTAAATGTAGAATTCAGACAAGGGGACATAGAAAAAATGCCAGTGACAGCTGAAACTGCGGATGTAGTGGTAAGCAATTGTGTATTAAATTTAGTACCGGACAAAGAAAAAGTCATAGCAGAAATATACAGGGTATTAAAACCTGGAGGGCATTTTTCAATATCTGATATAGTGCTTGAAGGAGACTTGCCTAAGGCATTAAAAAACACCGCAGAAATGTATACAGGTTGTGTATCGGGTGCAGTGCAAAAAGACAAATACTTGAACCTTATTTATAAAGCAGGATTTCAAAATCTTTCCATACAAAAAGAAAAACAAATCGTGATACCAAATGACATATTAAGCAACTATTTAACCCCATCAGAAATAGTGGAATATAAAAATAGTGGCAAGGGCATTCAAAGTGTAACCGTCTACGCAGAAAAGCCTGCTGATTGTTGCGCACCAGATTGTGGATGTAAATAGTTAAATAATTATTTCTGAGAAAATGAAAAAAGAAGAGAGAAAAAAACACTGGGAGAACATTTACCAGACAAAAAAATTTAATGAGGTAAGCTGGTTTCAAGCAGTGCCGACGCTGTCGTTGTCGTTTTTAAAAGAATTCAATATAGCATCAGATGATGCCATTGTAGATGTTGGTGGTGGAGATAGTTTATTGCCAGATTATTTATTAAAATTAGGATACACAGATATTACGGTAGTTGATATTTCGGAAGCAGCCATTGAACGGGCAAAAACAAGACTGGGAAAAGATGCAAATAAAATCCAATGGATTTTGGAAGATGCTGCCACATTTGAACCCAATAGAATATACGATTTTTGGCACGACCGCGCGGCCTTTCATTTTTTTACGGAAGAAAAAGAAATCTTGCATTATTTGGATACGGTGCAAAAACATCTAACCCAAAAAGGCATTTTTGTTTTGGGAACTTTTTCCGAAAGTGGACCTACAAAGTGCAGCGGTATAGAAATAAAACAATACTCTGAAAATACCATGGCCGAGCAATTGAAAAAATGGTTTGAAAAAATTAAATGCGTTTCAGAAGACCATAAAACCCCATTTGAAACCATTCAAAACTTTGTGTTTTGCAGTTTTAGAAAATTACAATTTCAGAATTAATATGCAGAAAAAAATAATGATTCTTTGCACAGGCAACTCCTGTCGCAGCCAGATTGCACATGGATATCTTGAAAAATTCGGCGGAGAAAAAGTGGTGGTATACAGCGCAGGTGTAGAAACAAATGGAGTAAATCCTAGGGCGGTAAAAATAATGGCCGAAGATGGCATTGACATTTCGCACCATACGTCAAACAATGTAGAAGAATATTTTGAGATTGCTTTTGATTGTGTAATTACGGTTTGCGATAATGCCAAGGAAAGATGCCCGTGGTTTCCCTCGAATACTTCTAAAATTCACTACAACTTTTTAGACCCTGCAAAGGCAAATGGCACTGAGGAAGAGATCATGCAGGAATTCAGAAAAGTAAGAGAATCGATTAAGGAATATTGCAAAAATTTTATTTCCGAAATGAAGTGAATAACACGGAGATGCACAGAGACCAGAAAGAGATTCACAGAGAAATAATCTCTCCGTGTGTCTGCTGCAATTGCACAGTGTGGCACTGTGTAAAAAAATAAATAACGAAACTAAAATTCAAATACTAAATATGCCAGCAAACAAACGACTCAGCTTTTTAGACCGCTACCTAACCATTTGGATTTTTTTGGCCATGGGCATAGGAGTATGTCTTGGATATTTTATTCCAGAATCGGGCAATTACATACAATCCTTTAGCAGCGGAACTACGAACATTCCATTGGCAATTGGATTAATTTTAATGATGTACGCACCTTTGGCAAAAGTGCGTTACGAAAAAATACCAGCCCTTTTTAAAAATGCAAAATTATTTACCGCATCCCTATTTATTACCTGGATTGTGGGACCTTTTGTTATGTTTTTATTAAGCATTCTTTTTTTACACAATTACCCAGAATACATGTCGGGTTTAATTCTCATAGGCATAGCTCCCTGCATTGCCATGGTTATTGTGTGGAACGAACTTGCAGGTGGAAACCGCGAATATGTAGCAGCTTTGGTGGGTATTAACACTATAATGCAGGTATTGTTTTTTAGCGTATATGCTTGGTTTTACATGGAAATTATGCCTGGTTTGTTTGGCTACAAAAGCATTGAAATTGATATTTCTATGAGTCAAATTGGCAAAACCGTGGCTATTTATTTGGGAATCCCCTTTCTGGCAGGCATTGTTAGTCAATATTTTCTTATTAAAATAAAAGGTGAAGTTTGGTTCAACACAAAGTTTTTAAAATTTGTATCACCTATCACACTTATAGCTTTGCTAGGCACAATCGTGCTTATGTTTTCACTAAAAGGGCAAATGATTGTTGCTATACCCTTGGATGTTATTCGCGTGGCCATACCACTCAGCATTTATTTCGCAATTATGTTTGTACTCGCCTTTTTTGTTGCCAAAAAATTAGGTGCTAGCTATGCAGACAATGCAGCCATATCTTTTACGGCGGCTGGTAACAATTTTGAACTGGCCATAGCTGTCGCCATAGGAGTTTTTGGCATGAATAGTGGTCAAGCTTTTGCAGGCGTTATTGGACCATTGGTGGAAGTTCCGGCACTGATTTTAATGGTTAAGTTGGCATTTTGGTTGCGCAAAAAATACTACAGCAGTTAATGGGTCAATTCTTTTGGTTTGCTGCTTAACAGCAATTCGCCCAAGCAAATACACCAAATTAAAATACATGGAAAAACTTTTAATTGTAATTCCTCCACAATTAAATGGCGCATTTCTTTTGGATAAATATCCGAAGGGCCAAAGCATGTGAATGCAATTACTGGAATTAAAAAACCAATGCGCCACGCTTTTGGCAAATTGCTGTAAAACAACCAAATAAAAACACCAGCAACTGCGATGATAAATGTTGCACTTTCTGCCATATGGTTAAAAACAACAAGCCATATCAACAAAGAGCTTGTATACAATGCTTTGGTTTTGGTTGTAGTTTGATTTCTAAGTAATTTTAAAGGCAGCAGTTGCAACAATAAACCAACAACAATTACCACATTTTTGGGAGGAGAAAAATGAAACCAACTATACAGCCAACCCATGACAGAATATTTTACAAAGGAAGCATTATCCCCAGCTAATAAATGCCCATAACTGATATACTGTTGTTTAAAATTTTGAATACCGAGAATTGGCAGGGGCAATAAAAAAAACAGCAAAAATATACCGATAGATGGAACAATATATTTGTACCATTTTGGATAAAATAAAAATAAAATAAAAAACAGAATGCCAAATATTTTAATAAACGCCGTGCATAAAAAGTAAAGTGCCGCTTTTTTGCCATTTCCATTTTCCAGGGCAATCCAGCCCAATATCAACAACCCAGCAATAAGCGCATTGCTTTGGCTATTCATAGTTGTAGTTACCAATTCTTGAAGCACCAACAACCCAAAGGCAATTTTAGCTCGTTTTGTAATCGCGGGCAAATTTCGAATGGCCAAAAACAACACGCCTACATTAAGAATATTCCATATGGAAAGACCAAGCCAAGCGGGCATCCAAGCAACCAGTCCAAAAAATAAGGCAAAAGTGGGCGAATATTTAAAAAGATCGAATTGCTCTTCAGGATAGGATTGATAAAGATCTTGGCCATGAATAAGATGAAAAAATGAATTTTTAAAAATGACAAAATTATTATAATGGGTATAGTTGCTGTCAAATGCATCATTGTCCAAAACAAAATTGCGAACTGTAAGCAGCAGCGCGATTGCCACAAACAAAGTGGCAATCCAATTCAAATTGTTAAACCATTTGCCAAATGCCCATTTCATGCAGTAGCAAAATAAATACTTTCAGCGCAAAATTGGGAAATTCATAGGAAAATATATTTATGGATACCTTTCAAAAAATGCGCTTTGCGGTAGATTTGTTATAGACAGAATAAATAAAAACAACAAAGCCGAAGTATAAACTCCGGCCTTGTTGGCTATGAAAACTTAAATCTACCCACATTAATAACGGAGGATTTAAGAAAATGTTGTTTAAACCATAAATTTATTTTTCTTTATTTCTCAACACCTGATTTTCTGTGCCTTAAATAACTTGTTAGGGATAAAAATTTTTTGTGAACACGCCATTCAAAAACACAAAAGTTTTCAGAAATTTGTGGCCTTATTCAGAAAAATGACTCCAAATCGAATCTTCTCTGTTGGCAACGTACATGCGGAAATCTACAAAAAACCTGCTAAACGCTTGGAAGAAAGGAGTTTGACCTTATTGCCGATACCAGCCAAATCAAAACTTAACAATAAATGACCTTGTTTCGCCCTCCAAAAGATTTTACTTTTTTTACCCAACCATTCAGCAAATGAACCCGTCAATACATTTACTAATACCTATTCTATCTAAAACTTTCATGCGTCTTTCTCTTTTTGCATTTTTTTGCATCTTCACTTCCGCAGCGCTTTCGGCGCAGGACTCTTTGTATAGTGTAAGCGGTTACGTTCAAGACAATTTTACAGGTGAGCCCATTTTAGGTGCTTATATCTCTACCTCCAATGGAAAACAGATTGCAACTTCAAACCGTTATGGGTATTACAGTCTTTCTTTAAAATCTGGCATATGGATACTTGAAGTTTCAGCGGAAGGATATCAAAGATATATGGATACAGTGGATCTTAATGTATCGAAGGTGTTAAATCTAAATTTGAAAAAAATTGAAAGCTCCATCAAGGAAATCAATATAACCGCAAAACGTGTAGAAACCGAAGTTAAAAGCACACGTATTTCGGTTATCAATTTAAAACCAGCAAACATTAGAAACATTCCCACCATTGGCGGAGAGCTAGACATATTGAAGGTAGCCCAATTGTTGCCGGGGATACAAAAAGGGGCAGAGGGTCAAACGGGTTTTCAAGTACGAGGGGGCGACCCAGATCAAAATTTATTGATTTTGGATGATGCAACGGTTTACAATGTGAGCCATTTGTTTGGGTTTTTTTCGGTATTTATTCCGGAAGCCATAGAAGACATGGATATATACAAAGGAGGCTTTCCAGCCGAATATGGCGGTAGACTATCCTCAATTTTTGATATCCGCCTGAAAGAAGGCAACAAAAGTAAAGTTTCAGGCAGTGGAGGGGTAGGCATATTGTCCTCTCGGCTAACTTTGGAGATTCCGATAATAAAAAACAAAGCATCGTGGATCATTTCCGGGCGTAGAACTTATATTGATAGAGTTTTAAAACTGGCCAAGTTTAATTTGCCCTATTATTTTTATGATATTAATTCGAAATTTAGCTATTCATTGAGTAAAAACGACAAAATATTTGCCAGTTTCTATTTGGGAAATGATGTTTTAAAGGAAGAGTCTCAACAAAATACGGACAGTGGAAATGTATTGGCTACGAAATTTGGATTCCAACTGGGTAACATATCTTCAACCCTCAGATGGAATCATGTAGTCAATCCCAAAATATTTTTAAACTCATCCTTAATTTATACCCGATTTAGATATTTTGTAGAAGGCGAATTTGGGGACAATTCTATATTTATTGGATCTCGAATACAGGATATTGGTGCCAAAACAGATTTATCTTGGTATAAAAACAATCAAAATACGTATAGGTTTGGTATAAGTGTTATCAACCACACATTTAAACCCAATGTAATAAGTACCAAAGGTGCTATAAGCCAATTTCTAAAAGATACAGCACCCACCATTATTAATACGCAAGAATTGGGATTGTTTGCGCGAAACGAAAAAACAGTATCGACAAAATTAAAAATAAATTATGGCTTGCGATTGAGTGCCTGCTTAACACAAGGCAAATTGTACGGCGGTATTGAACCCAGAATTGCAGCTGTTTATGAAGTTGGCAAACTGAGCTCGTTGAAGTTTGGCTATGCCCGTATGAAACAATATTTACACTTGGTAAGCAGCAGCAGTGTGAGTTTGCCAACAGATCTTTGGTACCCTGTTACCAAAAATATTAAACCCCAAAAGAGTGATCAAATTACGATTGCATATCAGCATGCATTTCCGAAAAGGGAAATTTTTATAAGCACTGAATTGTATTATAAAACCATGACAAATTCAACAGAATATAGAGAAGGCGCTGTTCTAATTTTAAACAACAATTACGAGAAAGAATTGTTGCAAGGTAGGGGATATAGTTATGGTGCAGAATTTTTAGTAAAAAGAGACAAAGGCCGATTAAATGGCTGGGTAGGATATACCCTGGGTTGGAGTAACCGCATTTTTGCTGAGTTAAATCAGGGTAAAATGTATCCAGCAAAATATGATAGAAGACATTATTTATCGGTTGTTGCAAATTACACAATTTCTAGAAAATGGGATTTGGGTATGGTATGGGTATACAATACAGGCAGCAGATTTACTGCCCAAGTAGGTAAATATTTTATGCCAAAACCCGGATTAAATGGGGTAGATATAGTACCCGTGTACACCACCAAAAATGCAGTTCATTTGTCACCATCCCACCGACTCGATTTGAATTTAATTTATAAAGTACGACAAACAAAAAAGTTTAAAGCAGAATGGGTATTAAGTTCGTATAATACTTACAACAGGGCCGAACCCTATAGAATACGCATTTCGGTGGATCCTACAACCGGAGGACTGAAATATGAACAACCTGGACTTTTTGGAACCCTAATTTCATTGGCCTATAATTTTAAATTTTAATGAAAAATACAATATTAAAAACCATTCTTTTTTTGCCACTACTTTTCATACTCGTTATGTTCGAAAGCTGCAGGCCCGATCCAATACCCATTAAAATTCCGAAAGGAGAAAGCAAAATGGTTGTTTCTTCACAAATAATTCCTAACAGTGTGATGCTGCTAGCACTTAGCCGAAGTTTTGATGCATTGGTACCCACCGATACATCCCCTGGCAATTCATTATTAGACAATATTTTGGTAGCACATGCACGGGTTACTGTAAGTTACAATGGCAAAACAGATACACTCTTTAGGGTTGCGCCTGGATTTTACGGAACCATTCAAACGCCTTTATTAGACAATGTTATCTACAGCCTAATTGTGTTTGACAGTTCCACTGGAAAAAGCATTTCTGCAAGCACAGAAATGAAGAAACGTATATTTATAGACACTGCCTATTTAGAAACCAAAATAAATAAGAAAGATACTGCGAGATATTTATATATCCAATTTGAAGATTTGGTGGGCGAAGACTATTACATGGTTAACATTTATAGAAATACTGAATTTATTGCAAATAGCATTACAAATCCGCTGAATATTTTTAACTTTAACAATTCTGGGGATGTAAGCACGCGGGCTTTATCCGATCAAACTTTTGGGAATAAAAAACACCTTGAAAAAATAGACTTGGGCAATTTTTCAAAAAACGATACTTGCACCGTAACGCTTTCTCACATCGGCAACGATTATTATACTTATTTGATACAAAAACAAAAATCCGAAGCAAATGGACTAGGAAATTTCCTAGGCGAACCTGTGAATTTTATTACCAACGTAAAAGGTGGTTATGGATTTTTTACAGCGCATTGGCCCGATGCAAAAATATTAATTTTTAAAGAATAAATGCAGCCAAAACAACGGTAATAAATATGCTAAAAATATTTACCACATCGTTGGTAATAAAACGATAACCGCTAATTCTATGTCTTGTGGGCATATCTGTCATTCCGCCATTCTCGTCCACATACCTAGCTTGCAAAGCTGCTCCTAAAATGCTATCCACTATAGAACCTAAAGAACCTAACAGCAGAATTTTGTAAAACAAATCAATGCTAGATGCAAAGCATGCAATGATAATTGCACCCACAAACGTGGCAACAAAACCTACGGGCGATACACCGCCTGAAACGCCTTTGGGTATTTTTTTCCAACGCAATATATCATAAGTATTTACCCCAAAACGAGAGCCTATCTCGCTGCCCCATGTGTCTGAACAAGCAACAGCGCATGATATTAAATACAACAATTCCAATTTGGGGTTGGGCCAAATACAATTTACATAAGCCAATATTAAGGCAACTCCGCCGTTGGAAAAAACTTGCGTGCTGTCTCTGGGTTCATTGCTCTTTAAATCTGATGCAGCTTTACCACGCAATTTACCGAGCAAAGAACCTGTTGCAAAAAACAACAGGATAGGAAACAAAGAAAACCCCCCCAAAATCCAGATACTCACGCCCAATAGTGCTGCAGACACAGCACCCGAAGCTGTCAGCAATTTTAAACGGTAAACAACATATGCGCCAGAAGATAAAGTTGTCACTGCAAAAGTTAATAAATAGGTATTTACCGGAACGGGTGCCCTAAAAATAGACCACAATAAAAATGCAGTGCTAACGGGTACCCAAATATTGTCGCGCCCCTTGCTGCCCAGTGCCTCGGCAGCGCCAGCAGAAACGCTAACAGTAATTGCCATAGTTAAATATTCTGCCCAACTTTGACCCTGACCGTAACCAAAAATCCCCAAAATGATAAACCAAATAAAGGAAACTATTACAAAAGTAATACTACCAATAATAGATTTTCTATCACCCGTTAAATTAAAAAAAGAACGGGCAAAATTCTCCCCAAATATGGTTGCAGCAGCATCAGCCAAAGCCAACAACCCCATAGGTGCAATGACCAAAAACCGATCATTGGGAAATAACCATAGCAACCCAATAAAGACGATGGGAAAATATACAATTCCCCAACTTTTTTTATCATTCGTTGTAAAATAATCCTTATAGACAACAAAATAAAAAATGGGTATTTCAGCAAGCGCAATAAGCATAATTAGAAAAAGATGATTTTGGATGACACCTGAAACAATTGCACAAGAACCTATGCCAATAATATGCAATATTTTTCTTGACAGGACTAGCTCCAATTTGCCCAGAACGGCCAATTTTTCAAAAAAATAGGCTGAAAACAGCACCACTGCGCCAAAAACAAGAATAATAAAAATATCTGAAACTGGAATTGGTTCCAAGGTTATGCCCTCCTGTTCAAAACTACGGTATTTTAATAAAATTTCTTAGCCAATTCACTTTTTTATATTTTAACTCCCTATAACTGTACTATTTTTGCTAACGTGGAGGAGTTAGAGGATAAAATTTGGTTTCCAAATTATTTAAGACAGCAACAAACCGAATATATTGGCTGGTTGGTATGCGTTTTTAAACTTTACGAACCCATAGCAGCAAAAATTAACGAAGCCGCTTCTAAAAAAGGCAATTCCATTAAAGATGTTGGCTCTGGTAGTGGCGGACCTTGGCTATCCTTGTCAAAATTGCCAATTTTCCAAAAAACCAAGATCAAACTTACAGATAAATTTCCCCAACCTTCTGGCATATACCCTCCAAATATTACTTACGAAACCGTGTCTTTCAATCCTCTCATTGAAGAATTTTCGAACAACGAATTGCTTACATTCTTTAATGCATTTCATCATTTTTCAGACATGGAAAAACAAGAAATCATTGGACGTGCATTGGCACAGAACAACAGCATTTTCATTGCTGAAATTCTAAGTCCTTCATTCATAGAATACTTTAAAATTCTTTTTACTACAACCATTGTGCAATACATTCTTGCTCCTTTCGTCAAACCTTTTAGGCTCTCAAGACTCTTTTTCACTTGGATAATACCTCTTAATATATTTACCGTTACTTACGATGGATTAATATCTGTTTATAAGTGTAGAAAAAACAGACACATGGAGAGCTTTTGTAAATCGCTTCCATTTAAAAACGGGTATGACGCAGGTAAAACTAGCAGCTTATTTGGGAAGGTATATTATATGCACATATGGTAATCCTTAGGTTTCTTCATACCATTTATAAATTCGGCAGGCCACACACGCTATTTGGGAGTTTTTTCAGTGTATTTTCCCTGTATTTGATAGTGGCTTTTCAACATGAAATAGATTATGCAACGGCGCATACAAGCTTATTTCAAACAAATCATCTATTCCAAAAGGGAAGTGGGTTTCTACTGTTAAACACAATTCTCTCTGCACTAGCATGTAATTTATTCATTACGGGGCTTAACCAGTGGGCTGATGTTGAAATAGATAAAATTAACAAGCCTTGGTTGCCAATACCCGCTGGGTTGCTTATGCGAAAAGATGCACTGACGATTTGCTTGGTTTCCTTATTTGTTTCGCTAACACTTGCCTATTTGGGGGGTGGTTTTCTGCTAGGGCTAATTTCGATTATTACCCTCATAGGTGTTGCCTATTCACTTCCGCCAATAAAATTTAAAATGCACCATATGGGCGCAGCTATTGCCATTAGCACCGTGCGCGGTTTATTGGTAAACATTGGTTTTATACTTTATTTCCAACATTATTTAAGTGGAAACTATACCCTTCCATCTGCTGGCATTCCTCTCATCCTATTTATTACGGCTTTTAGCATTGGTATTGCTTGGTTTAAAGATATACCTGATATAAAAGGAGATAGACTCGCAGGGATAAAAACACTGCCCTTAAATCTTTCTGCAAAAGGAGCCTTCTTGCTCGGCACAATTTTAATAGCTATTGCTTATGTATTTATGATTTTGAACTACAGTTTTGCTATTTTTTCTTCCTTTTCTTGGCTCGGGCTTGGCTTTCATACCTTTGCTTTATTCCTTTTTATATATTTTGGGCAAAAAACCGATGTCAATAATAATTTGAACATCCGCAAATTTTATAAGTTCTTTTGGGTTCTATTTTTTGCAGAATATCTTGCCTTTCCATTTTTTTTATTGTAAACTTAATTTTCTACAACGCGGGGGGTCCCATTCCATCTAAAACACTTAGGCGTTCGGGTTTAATATTGAGCTGGATGTTGTATGGTACAATCAGTGGTGAAAACCACACACTTCTTAAAAGCAACAAGGCCAGAGTAAACTCCGGCCCTGCTGGCTATGAAAACTTAAATCTACCCACTGCAAAAATACAACAATTTATTCATATGCAATCAATTTTTAGAAAATATTTAATTTGTTTTTCAAACATCACATTTAAACAAATATTTTGTTTAAACAATAGTATATTAATACTATACAGAATATATTTAAATTACATTTAAGTGACAAAAGTTACATTTAAATACGTTTTGTAGTAAAAAAATGACAAACCCTTAGATTTATAAGACAGACTAAAATAAAAAATTATCTTTGCCGCAAGCATGAAGGAGTTATTTTCTTTAAATATATATTTCAAAAGATATGCTGGCAAAATGCTTATTGGGGTATTTTGCATTGTTTTTTCAAACATTGCAAGTGTATATGTTCCGGTTTTCGTAAGAGAAGGACTCAACGAAGCAATGTTTTACCTGAACATATCCGCAGGCATAGGGAGTTCAAGTTTTACCGAAATTGCCATTTCAGCATCTATAGGATTTGGGGTTTGCATATTAATGGCATCATTCATAAGAGGCGTGTTTATGTTTTTTATGCGCCAAAAAATAATTGTTGTGAGCCGGCAAATAGAGTTTGATTTAAAAAACGACATCTATAGGCATTATCAGAAACTTGATTCTGCTTTTTACAGAAAAAACTTTACAGGGGATATGATGGCGCGCATAGGAGAAGATGTTAGTAATGTTAGAATGTACGTAGGCCCTGCAGTTATGTACTTTGTTAATATAATTTTCACTTTTACAGCGGTATTGTATCAGATGTTTTCCATCAATCCATACCTTTCCATGTATGTTTTGCTGCCGCTTCCGGTTTTAAGTTACTCCATATATAAGGTAAGCAATCTAATCAATAAAAGAACTACTGAGATTCAAACCAAGCTTTCCTCAATTACCACGTTTGCCCAAGAAACATTTGCTGGCATAAGGGTCATCAAATCATTCGGAGCTGAAAGAAATTTTACCCACGGATTTGAAAATGAGAACAAAGAATACCGCAAAAGCAATTTAAAATTGGCAGTGGTAAACTCATTTTTTATTCCCTTAATGCTCTTGTTAATCGGTTTGTCGTCACTCATTGTGCTTTATTTAGGAGGCATAGAAGCTGCAAATGGCAGATTTACATCGGGCAATATTGCAGAATTTATGATTTACATAAATATGCTTGTGTGGCCAGTTGCCAGTTTAGGGTGGACTACCGCGCTAGTTCAAAAAGCAGCAGCGAGTCAAAAAAGGATAAATGCATTTTTAAACACTGCCCCCGAAAATTTGCAAGAAGAGGGTATGCCATTTAAGTTTACGCAGGAAATTTCATTTTCAAATGTTAGTTTTCGTTACGAAAATGCAAAAATTGATGCATTGCATAACATTAATCTTACGCTAAAAAAAGGCAAAATAATAGGCATTACCGGAAAAACGGGGTGTGGTAAATCATCTATTGTACAATTGTTAATGCGCCTTTACGAGCCTACAAATGGTAAAATTACGATAGATGGGGTTGACCTTACTAAATACCAGCTATCTAGTTACCGCAATCAAGTTTCATATGTTCCTCAAGATGTGTTTTTATTTAGCGAAACCATAGCAGCGAACATTGCATTTGGTTCTTATGAAGAGGATTTTAATTTAGCGCAAGTGAAAGAAGCCGCAGCATTTGCAGAACTAAATGCAGATTTGAATTCTTTGCCTGAAGGTATAGATACAGTTTTAGGAGAACGGGGAGTTACACTTAGCGGAGGCCAAAAACAAAGGGTTTCTATCTCTAGGGCATTAATGAGAGACGCTGCAATTTATGTGTTTGATGATTGTTTAAGCGCAGTAGACGCTACCACGGAAATGAAAATTATTCGCACCCTAAGTGAGCAATTGAAAGGGAAAACGGCAATAATTATTAGCCATAGAGTTGCACCCTTGGCAGTTGCGGATGAAATTATTGTATTGGCAAATGGTGAAATCATAGAAAAAGGTACCCGCCAAGATTTGCTAAATCTAAAGGGGGAATTTGCTGCCTTGAGTAAAATGCAAGCACAAGATTTAAAAGAATTTACGATTTGATATAAAAGTTTTGCATATTTGCCGTGTTAGCATAGATTTGTAAGGCTATTTAAACCAATATCCAATGACGGAAGAACACTACAACGGGCAAGAAGAGATTTTTTCTAAAAAAATAAGGGCAGGGAAACGCACCTATTTCTTTGATGTAAAGGCAACCCGCAACAACGATTATTACGTAACCATCACCGAAAGCAAGCGAAGCAAGTTTGACGATGGAAATTATATGAAAACCAAGATTTATTTGTACAAAGAAGACTTTAACAAATTTTCTGATGCTTTAAATGAAACCATTGGACATGTAAAAAGCAACCTCCTGCCCGAATATAATTTCGACGAATTCGTGCGCAGAGATGACACTGAATCTCAAAGTGAATAAAGGCAATACGGGCTTGATTGCCTAATTTTGCCTCATGATTAAAAAAATTGTAATGTATGGCTTGGCCTTTGGGTCTTTGTCTGCTGCTATGCTTTATATTCAATTTGCCAACGGGCTTTATAGAGAAAGAACTTTTTTATCTGCATTGCCAGTTATAGCCAACATTGTTTTGCCTGGAATTGGTGTTTTTCTTTTTATTAAAAGCTTAAGTAATATGCGCACGGATAAACCCATTAATATGGGAAGAGCCTTATTTGGTTCACTGCTGGTGTGCCTTGTGGTAGCCATATGCAATATTGGTGTTTACCAGCATGTGATGTTTAACAGAAAAGACATTGTGCAGGATGTGCGCAATCTAAATTACAGTATGATAGAATCGAACTTCAACCAAGACACAACTTTGACGGCGGCAAATAAAACCGAGAAAATAACCACGGCCAAAAATAATTTTGACTTAAACATTTCGGTGAGTAGTTTTGGAAGAACCCAATTTATGATGTGTTTATCTACCGGAATGGTTGTTGCCCTTATTACATTTTTAGGGAATTCACGGAGACAAAAATGAGTTTAAAAACCCTGCTCGGTCGGATTTGGATAGGATGGGCTGGGCTTTGGTTTATTTCAACATTCATAATTTTATATCCATTGTTTTTCATTTGGCTCAATATTCCTGCATTATACAGGATTGGACATTTCCAACGCCGAATTTGGGGTATCCTCACTTGTCTACCTGCGGGTTTGTTTCCAATGATAACAAAGGAAACAGATTTGCCCGTAGGTCGCAGGCGCGTATATTGCATCAACCACAGTTCCTATTTAGACATATTAACCGCAGGAACCTTTTTACCCGGATTTAATTTTTTTATGGCTAAAATGGAATTGAGTAAAGTTCCGCTTTTTAAAATATGGTTTAAATCATTAGATATACCGGTACAAAGAGACAAAATTAGGTCGAGCCATAAAGCATTTGTTGACGCAGGGATTCAATTTAACAAAGGTATAGATATGATTATTTTTCCGGAAGGAAAAATACCGGCAGATGCTCCACAGCTTGGTCCCTTAAAAGCTGGTGCATTTAAATTGGCCATAGAAAAAGGTGCATTAATTATTCCTGTAACATTACCAGACAATTATAAAAGATTGGATTCAAACCATTGGGTAGGCTCACCAGGCAGAATGCGAATACACATTCATCGACCTATAGACACTACAGGGCTAAATATTGAAGACGCCGATGCACTTAAAGAAGAAGTATTTCATATACTTGAAAATAAATTATTAGACTTTGGAACTATAAAAGATACCTATGAAAATTACAAACGAAAAAGTGGATGAATTGGCACAACTAGCAAAGCTTAAGTTTGAAGGTGCTTCGAAAGAGGCCATTAGACAAGATTTGGAAAACATTTTAGAGATGTGCGAAAAACTAAATGAAGTAGATACTGTAGGTGTTGAACCGCTGATTTATATGAGCACCAATACCAATATTTTACGCGAAGATGAAGTAAAGCAAGAGCTTAGTCATGAAGAGGCCTTAAAAAACGCGCCCAAAAAGGACAGTGACTTTTTTAGGGTACCAAAGGTAATAGAACAAAATGGCTGAAAAAGAACTAATTCATTTAAAAGGAATTGAAAAACGCTATGTGTTGGGAGAACAAACCGTATACGCATTGCGCAAAATAGATTTAGAAATAAAAAGAGGTGAATATGTTGCTTTAATGGGTCCAAGTGGCTCGGGAAAAAGTACGCTTATGAATCTAATTGGCTGTTTAGATTCGCCTACTGCAGGTACTTACATACTCAATAATAAGGAAGTAAGTGCCATGGACGATGCTGAATTGAGCCAAATCCGCAACCAAGAGATTGGCTTCATTTTTCAAACATTTAATTTATTACCTCGTATAACTGCCTTAGAAAACGTGGCCCTCCCATTAATTTATGCAGGAGTGTCTAAGGAAGAAAGAAAGAAAAGAGCAGAAAAAGCACTAATAGAAGTAGGTTTAGGGGATAGAATGACCCATAAACCCAATGAGCTCAGCGGCGGCCAACGGCAGCGTGTTGCGGTAGCTCGTGCCCTCGTTAATAATCCAAGCTTGTTGCTAGCAGATGAACCTACAGGAAACTTAGACTCCAAAACTTCGCAAGAAATAATGGCACTTGTCGATGAAATTCACCAAAAAGGCAACACAATTATATTGGTTACCCACGAAGAAGATATTGCCAAATATGCCAAAAGGGTGATTAGAATGCGTGATGGTTTGATTGAAACTTTCGAAAACTAAATTACATGCTTTGAATAAATTTTTTTTGATACTTCTCACATTTTCCATCTTCAATAGCAATGCGCAAGATACTAGTTATGCGCGGAAGACAATAAATAAGCTATGCGCGCAGAAATACCACGGACGGGGATATTATAAAAACGGTGCAATAAAATCTGCCGCTTTTATTGCTAGCGAAATGAAAAAAGCCGGATTAAAAACTCTGCCAAATCAAACCAATTATTTTCAACACTTTTCATTTCCGGTTAATGTTTTTGAAAATAAAATGGAATTAATAATTAATGGTATTACATTAACTCCAGGTATTGATTTTATTGTGAATGCTGATTGCCCTTCTTACGAAGGAAACTTCACAAACTCAACCGTTTTGATTGATAATAAAAATTTAGACGATTCTGCGTTTCGTGATTGGTGCGCTTGGTCCACTCGCATTCCTATCGACAAAATCAACTTTTTTCGCGTATTTATTATTGATACTATCAAGCAAGAATTAGAAAAAAAATATTCCAAATGGTTGTCCGATTTAAAGGCAAATAATAACACCATTACTTTTGTAAAAAACAAACTCACTTGGACTGTAGATACAAAAAGCACCAACCACATAAGATTTGAAGTAAAACACAACTTAAAATTTGGATTAATTAAAAGTTTAAATAGGGTTTCTTGGAAAGTTAACTCCAGGGTAAAATTTACAAGTCAAAAAAATATAATCGGTTACATTCCTGGCACAGAAAAACCAGACAGTTTTATTTTTATCACGGCGCATTACGATCATTTGGGACAAATGGGAAAACATGCCATATTTAGGGGTGCAAACGACAATGCATGTGGAGTAGCGATGATGCTAGATATGGCCGTATATTATGCAAAAAATCCACAAAAATTTTCAATCGTTTTTATCGCATTTGCGGGAGAAGAAGCTGGGCTTATTGGTTCGGGATATTTCGTAAATAATCCCATAGTACCCTTAAAAAATATTCGTTTTTTAATCAATCTAGATTTGGTAGGAACCGGTGAAGAAGGAGGCACGGTTGTGAATGCAACCCTATTGAAAAGAGAATTTAACCTTCTGGACTCGCTTAACAAAATGAATCACTATTTGCCAATTCTTATTAGAAGGGGAAAAGCAGCCAACAGCGATCATTATTACTTCTCAGAAGCTGGAGTGCCATCTTTTTTTCTTTATTTGGCAGGTCCGCGGCCTTCTTACCACGATGTAAAAGACATTCCAAGGACTATAACTTTTGCTGGGTATAATGGCACTTTTCGTCTAATTAGTGCATTTTTAAAAGAATTGCAATAATCATTCTAAATCACGCTATTTTTTAAAGAATATTTGTTTTCAAAGTTGCTTTTACATTAACTTGCAAAGGAATGCTAGCCCCATTTGTAAATTGGTATTTCCGTCAACGGTACGAAGATTTGGTAAGCCAAAGTCCTAAATCTATTCAAAACCAAATGCATTTGTTAGATTATTTAATGGAACAAGGTTCTGAAACGGAATATGGACAAAAATTTGGGCTTAAATCTATTCGAAGCTATGCTGATTTTAGGCGACAAGTTCCGGTTGTGGATTACGAAGATTTAAAACCATGGATTGAAAGAATCATGGCTGGTGAGCAACAACTGTTGTGGCCCAGTGAAATTACTTGGTTTGCTAAAAGTAGCGGCACAACTAGCAACTCAGCCAAATTTATCCCTATTAGTTATGAAAGCTTAGAAGAAACGCATTTTAAAGGCGGAAAAGATATTTTAACTGTGTATAGTTCTTGGTTTCCCGATACAAAACTTTTTTCTGGCAAGGGCTTGCTTTTGGGTGGCAGTCACAAGGTAAACCAAATGAATAATAAAAGTTATTACGGCGATTTGAGTGCCGTTTTAATGAACCATTTGCCATTCATGGCCAATTATTTTAGTACCCCTGATATAGAAATTGCCTTGATTGAAAATTGGGATGAAAAATTGGAAAAAATGGCACAAGCCACTTTAAAAGAAAACGTAACAAGCATTAGTGGTGTGCCCACCTGGGCTTTGGTCTTGTTTAAGCGTCAACTAGAAATAACAGGCAAAAAGTCCATACATGAAGTGTGGCCAAATTTAGAAGTTTTTATACATGGCGGTGTAAATTTTGCCCCTTATAAAGAACAATTTCAAGAAATTTCCGGCTGGGATGGCATGCACTTTTTAGAAACCTATAATGCAAGTGAAGGGTTTTTTGGCATACAGGCAGAATCCAATAAAAGGGAGATGATGTTGATGAGTCAACATGGTATTTTTTATGAATTTTATCCAGTATCAAAGGGCCCAGAATATTGTATTCCGCTTGCTGAGGTGGAACCTGGTGTTAACTATGCCATGGTAATAACTACAAACAGCGGTTTATGGCGCTACTGCATTGGCGATACGGTTCAATTTACGTCTAAAGACCCTTTTCGATTTTACATTACAGGCAGAACCAAATTATTTATCAATGCCTTTGGTGAAGAACTTGTGATTGAAAATGCAGAAGCAGCTATGGCTCAGGCCTGCTCTATTACAACTTCCATAGTTTCTGATTATACTGCAGCTCCTATTTATATGACCAGCTCAAAACCTGGCCATGAATGGTTGATTGAATTTTCCAAATTGCCAGAAAATATTGAAACTTTTGCTGCAATACTTGACCGTGAATTAAAAAAATGCAACGGTGATTATGAGGCTAAAAGACGGAACGATATGGCCATGTGCATGCCAAAAATAACCCCATTAATGCCCGGAACTTTTGAAAATTGGCTTAAGAAAAAAGGGAAACTTGGGGGTCAAAATAAAGTTCCCCGTTTGAGCAACGATAGAAAAATAGTGGATGAAATACAGGATATGCTTAAAACCAATTAAGGCTTTTTAGGCTTCATTCTTTTCAACTTTTCGATATAATCAATTTCTTTATCCGTAAGAAGTCTCCATTTTCCTCTTCCCAATTTCACGTGATCGAATTCACCAATCATAACCCTGTCTAGGCCCACAACGTCATATCCAAAATGCTCGAACATACGACGAACGATTCTGTTGCGGCCGCTATAAATTTCGACACCCAACATGGTTTCATCTTTATCGTCTACAAATCCACATTGTTTAAAATCCTGAAACCCATCTTCTAGCTCAACTCCGCTAACCAACGCTAACATGTGCTCTTTGTTGGGTTTTCTATCTAGCTTAACCCTATATATTTTCTTTATTTCGAAACTCGGGTGCATTAACTTTTGCGTCAACTCGCCATCATTGGTAAGTAACAATACCCCTGTGGTATTTCTATCCAACCTACCCACTGGATAAATTCTTTCACTACCTGGCAAATCAATTAATTCCATCACTGTTTTGCGGCCTTCAGGATCGTCTGTTGTAGTTATATAGCCTTTGGGCTTGTTCAGCAATATATAAATGGATTTTTCTGGATTGATTTTTCTCCCGTCCACTTTTACAGCGTCACCTGGTTTTACTTTCGTTCCTAGTTCGGTCACAACTGCGCCATTAACCATTACCAAGCCTTGCTCTATCATAACATCAGCCTCTCTTCGGCTGCCCATTCCACTATTTGCAATGTATCTATTTAGTCTAACTTCGCCTTCAACTAATTTTTTTCCTTTTTCTAAACTCTCCGAGGCCTTAGTAAATGCACGACCTCTGCCTTTATAGTTGGAAGATCTATTTTCATCTTGGTTCTTCCTACCCGTAATTTTCGTACTTTCCGATTTTTCGTCAAATCTCTTTTTCAGTTCACCCCTCGTATCTTTTTCAAACTTAGGTTTGTCCTCTCCCCGACGAAAAGGTGCTCTATCATTGCCATAACCATCTCCAGCGGCTTTGCGGCCATATGGTTTTTTATCGCCAAAGTTCGGTTTGTCTTCCCCACGGCGGTATGGTGGTCTGTCGTTGCCAAAACCTTCACCCGCTGGTTTGCGGCCATATGGTTTTTTGTCTCCATAGTTGGGTTTGTCTCCACCCTCGGTTTTTGTAAATTTTGTGTTTCTCGCGTCTGGATTGTTTCGCGTGGGCTTGGGTCTGGAAGAACGAACCCTTTTTTCACCTGTCTGGCGTGATTGAAATTTCTTTCCGCCTGAATTTTCTTTTTTATACGTCATTTTGCATCATCGCGCCGCTTCACAGCGGGGCAGTTAATGCCGCAAAGGTAAGCAAAATAGGGTTAAATTACCAATAAACAAGGTTGTATCCTTAAATTTTTAGAAAACACTTACTTTTGAATGTGTCTTACGACAATCATTTGGACTATAGAATTCAAAGTATATTTTTACAGATGCAGATTGAAGTTGTGGGCAAAAAATATTTGGTGGCATTTGCTATTTGTATCAAGGCAAAATGACAATTGGTATTGTAAAAAACAATTTAATGGTTCGTATTTTGTCTCTGTCATATGAAATGGAATTGCTTGAGAAATTTGTTCTACCCGTAAATTTTACAAGTAAAAAAATGAAAAATTTTGTTTTTGTAGAACCCCATGGGTGCTGTATAGATGAAGCATTGGAAAAGTGGGTTTTACATGGCTTAAATCAAGCTAAAACTAAATTGTAAAAATCATGAAAAAGTGGCTCACACCCAATATTAAAATGCTTTCATGGGTTAGTCTTTTTACAGATATGGCCAGTGAAATGATATACCCAATTATGCCAATATTTTTATTGAGTATCGGCTATTCAGCAACTGGAATTGGTTTTTTGGAAGGTTTTGCTGAGGCAATTGCAGGTTTAAGTAAAGGGTTTTTCGGGGCATTAAGTGATCATACTGGAAAACGGACTCCCTTTGTTAGAATAGGTTATGGCCTAAGCGCGTTCGCAAAACCACTCTTAGCTGTATTTCAAAATCCCATATCTGTTTTTTTGCTTCGCACCGGCGATCGATTGGGCAAAGGAATTAGAACAGGTGCCAGAGATGCTCTACTTGCAGACGAGAGTACTGTTGAAAATAGGGCGAAAGTGTTTGGATATCATCGTTCGTTAGACACAATTGGCGCTGTTGTAGGGCCTGCCATTGCAATTGTAATTTTATATTTCTACCCTAAAGATTATTTTAGGTTATTTGTTTTGGCAATTATACCCGGACTTATAGCCATTTACTGCACATTCCGCTTAAAAATCACCATTACTAGCGAGAAAAAAACGACTCCTTTCAGGCCATTTGCTTTTTTAAATTATTTCAAATACGCTAGTAAATCCTACAATAAACTTGTATTTATTTTGATATGTTTTTCCATAATAAATAGTTCGGATATGTTTCTATTAATGAAACTAAAAAGTATGGGGGTTAACGACATAGCCGCAATTGCTGTGTATATTACCTATAATGCTGTTTTTGCAATTTTTGCTTTTCCATTTGGAAAACTAGCAACCAAAATAGGTATGAAAAACATGTTGGTTTGTGGGATTGCCTTATTTTCCATTTCCTATTTCGGCATTGGATTAAGCAACAACTTAGCGGTTGCGCTTTTCTTTTTTAGTATTTACGGATTGTATGCTGCTGCAACAGATGGCGTTTCAAAAGCCTTCATTACCACCTTGTGTAACCCTTCCGAAAAAGCCACTGCTTTGGGTTTATTTGCTGGAATGCAAAGTATAACATCCCTCCTTTCAGGCTTTATCACAGGCATTATTTGGTGGAAATTTGGTGCAACTGCCGCTTTAATTACATCTGCAATTGCCGCACTACTTATTTGCATTCTATTGGTATTTGTAAAAATTAAACCCCTAAATTATAGGATATTATAAATCCATAATTCGTTTTAGAGTTCTATGGGATTCGCAGTATAATCCGTTTTTTAATGGGATTTGAGTTTAATTTCCAATACCAAGAATGGCTAAAACAGAAAATCTAGAATATCAAGATGGGTTTGATAGTGCCAAAAGAACATTCTATATAGCATACTGTAATAAGGGAGAAGGGCAATACCTTTGCAGTGTGATAGAATTCGAAAAATTTACACTTCCCAATGGATTGCGTGTCATTCATCATTACGATCCAGATTCTACCATTGTAATTTTAAACATATTATACAATTGTGGTGCAAGAGATGAAGAAATAAATAAAACTGGTTTTGCCCACCTTTTTGAACACCTCATGTTCGGAGGTAGTTTAAATATACCAGAATATGATGTGCAGGTTGAAAACGCCGGTGGTTCAAACAATGCTTTCACATGCAACGATTACACTAATTATTACATAACGGTACCTGCAGAAAATGCAGAAACCGCATTTTGGTTAGAAAGCGACAGAATGCTGCAATTGGATTTTTCTCAAAAAAGCTTGGACGTGCAGCGCGGCGTGGTGATTGAGGAATTTAAACAGCGCTGCTTTAATGCACCTTTTGGCATGCTTTGGCACCATTTGCGCAGCTTACTTTATAAGTCCCACCCTTACCAATGGCCGACGATTGGTTTAAAGATAGAACACGTGGAACACGCAACACTTGAGGATGTAAAAAAATTTTACTTCGAACATTATCTGCCTGAAAATGCCATCATGTGTGTTGGGGGGAAAATAGATTTGAAAGAAACCATTCGGTTAACGGAAAAGTGGTTCGGATCCATTAACCGCACCGGAGCTGCAAATAAAAACCAATACGCAGCAGAACAGCCCCAGTTAGAGAAGCGGTTTTTGGAAGAAACAGATTTGTCGCCAGACCCAGCTGTATTTATTGCGTGGCGCGGGCCAAAGTTTGCAGACCCCGAAAGTATCTCTTTAGAATTATTCGCTGATATGTTAGGGGGGTCAGAGTCCTCTCCCCTGTATTTAGAACTTGTGAAAAAAACCGCGGCATTTAGTTCTGCAGAATGCTTTTACATGCGCAATTTAGACGACGGCGTTTTTATTATTTACGGCATACTCAATGCAGGCACAACTCATGCAGAAGGGGAAAAACAGCTAATGGACATTTTAAAAAGAACCGCAGCAGGACAATTCATTACCGAACGTAATTTGGAAATGGTGAAAAACAAAACATCTACACACTTGCTTTTTGAACACACTAACCTCTTGAATAAGGCACAAAAACTTTGTTTTTTTGAAAATATAGGCAGTGCCAGCCTTATTAATCGAGAAGCTGAAGACTATCTGAGGCCGGGCTTTGAAAACATCCTAGAACTGGCAGCGACAACTTTTAACCAAGATCACGCGTCTATAGTATACTATTCCCCAAAAAAATGAACACTTTTAGAACGAGCCCCCCGGATATTCACCACATCAACTCGTTAAACTTTGAGCATGTGGAAGCCATTGTGCTAAATAATGGCATTCGCTGTTATCGCATGCCAAATAGAGAACTTGGCGTTACAAAATTGGATGTGTTATGGCCGTTTGGAACTAGAGAACAAGAGAACAAATACGTAGCTAGAACATCTTTAGCTTTAGCTTTAAGTGGAACTGACAAACTTACTGCTGAACAAATAAATGAAGAATTTGAATACCAAGGCACATCTTATGGTCATGAAACCCAAATGTTGCAGTCTGTTCTGCATTTAAAATGCAAAAAATCCGCGTTTTTGTCATCATTCAGTTTCTTTTTAGAAAACTACAATTCGGCCATTTATCCAGATAATGAAATTGTTAACTATGCCCAAATAGAAAAGGCTGGGCTTATGCGAAAAATGCAAACACCAGGGTATTGGGCACATCGGTTGTGTTTTGAGAGTTTGTTCGAAAAAAACAGTCCAATGGCAAGTTTTGCGGATTCCAGTGATATCGCTTTGCTTAAAAAAGCGCATTTAATTGCTTTTCACGAACAATTTCTATCGCTACAAAATGCAACATACATATTAAGTGGTGAAACAGGTGACGATATTTTTAATGAAGTTAAAATGCAGTTAGAGGCCTTGCCCCGACCCAAGTTTGAAGGAAACCCTAACTCAATTCATGAAGATTATACCCCAATTTTAGGAGTAACCATTTCCAAACACATGGAACACAGCCATCAAGTGTCTTTGTATATGGGTATGCCTTTTGGGCCTATTTCAGAAACAGAGATACATCAATTTGCGTTGCTAAATATGCTGCTAGGTGGCTTTTTCGGCAGTCGGCTTATGCAAGAAATTCGCGAAGAAAAAGGGCTTACCTATGGAATTGGATCCTACATAACCCAGAGCAATACGGGCAATGTTTGGTGCATAAGTGGCGAAATGAATGCACAAAATGTAGATTTGGCAAGGGAAGCAATCCTAAATATTTTAACCGGGCTAAGCAGCCATCCACCCATGGGAGATGAACTAGAAAAAGCCAAAAGGTACTACAGCGGTCAGCTTCGTAGCTCTTTTGACGGTCCATTTGCGTTACCCGGCAAAATTAAAAATATGCTGGTGCGTGGATACTCTTATCAATATTACGATTCTGCTTTGGATACTATCTGGAAAACCTCTTCGGATGATTTGTGTCAAATAGCATACAATTATTTGAAACCTGATTCGTTTAATACAGTACTCGCAGGAGATATTAGAGAATAAACCGTTGAATATTTGGAGTAAACATATTGTTTTTAGCTTATACATCTTTTTTACTTTAAGTGTTAAATCAACAACCATTGCCCCAACCTTGCTGCGTGCATGTTTAGACAGAACCACGGGCATTCTCACCGTTTATATGGTGCCTACTGTTGATGGATGCGGTTCTTTTGTTTCCCATGAATTGTACGGCAGAGACAACGCAGCAAATCCATTTACCAAGTTAGCAACATTAGGCACGAACGCGGCAACACAAATAGTGGCTCCACTTCCAAATAAAAAGAAATGGGAACTTTACTTGGCAACCTTATACGCGTGCAATGGCACCGACACATTGTTTTCCAATACGGTATTTATTGACGACCAGCCTCCCACATACATTGAGCCCGACAGTGTATCCGTAGATTTTATAACACAACAAATAAGGGTTGGTTGGTCAAAATCGCCAGAACCGGATGTAATGGGTTATTCTATATTTAAAATTGACCCTACTACGGGGAATAACCAACTGATAGATGAACAGAGTGCACTTACATACCTTTTCTTAACTTCAACTTTTAATTCAATTAACCCTAACCATAAGATTGAAATAGCAGCATATGACAGTTGCAAAAATGGCGGTGTTATTAGCAACTTCCACAGTCCTGTTTGCTTATCATTCAATACACCACTAAACGCCAACTATCTGTGCACCAAACAATTGCATATAAAATGGACAGCGTATGTTGGTTGGCCCGTTTTATCTTACGACGTATACGTTTGGGATTCAAAATCGAATACGTGGAAACTTGATGGAACAGTAAATGGCAGCATCCTCAATTATATTTATGCGATTCCAAATCTGGGTGAAAATTACAACTTTTATATACGTGCACATAAATCAATAGGCAGTATTACTTCCAGTTCCAACGTGGTTAAAATAACCCTAGCCAATTTTTCCAAGCCTCTTTATAACATGATTGGCCATGTATCTGTTATAGACAATAACACCATTGAAGTTACAGGAACATGGGAACCAAATGCAAATATAAATAAAGCCGTTTTACAAACCAAACCCTATGGCACTTCCGCTTGGTCGCAATTGTATGCAGCAAATGTGTCAGCTGGAAAACTACTTTACATCGACAAAGGTAAAACCACGAATTATCTCAAATACGATTACCGCATATTGTTATACAACAGTTGCAATGTTCCTTACGATTCATCTGCTATACATACGAATATTCTTTTAACAAAATCATTATACGCATTGACTTGGAATGATTATTGGGCTTGGAAAAACTCAACATACAACACCAATTTGAATCAAAGAGCTCGGCAAGGTTCCACGTGGAACACAAAAAACACAGAACCCGACAGTTCCTATATCCTTGCAGATACAGCCAAACCAGAATGCTACCGAGTGGCTTCTATATTAGTAGGCATAAACAACAAATCCGTCGATACCGCATGGTCTAACGAAATTTGTCTTAGGGCATTCGACACAACACTCATTCCAGGAGGTTTCACACCCGGTGGCATAAACCCAATCTTTAAAATTATTAACCCCAACATACAGCTAGGCGAAGCAAGAATGCAAATATACAACCGCTGGGGAGCCAAGATATTTGATGGGGACGCCCTCACAGGATGGGATGGAAAAGATGGAAAAGAAGAAAATGTTGGTCCAGGGTTTTACCCCTACTTGGTATCCATTTTACGTCCAGAATCCAGAGAAACCTACAAAGGCGTGGTAATGGTATTGCGATAATGGCGCTAATTCAATACTTCGGAAACACCGGCTCAATCAAACAAATTTCCAGGTCGAAATTTAAAACAACTCTCCTATCTCTTGCCAAAAACCACCAGAAAGTAATAGATAGTATAAGCTACATTTTTGTTAGCGACCCAGAAATTCTTGAAATAAATAAGAAACATTTAAATCACGACTATTATACGGACATAATAACTTTTGATTTAACAGACGCGGACCAATCCGTTGAAGCTGAGATTTACATTTCTATAGACACCGTTTCTACCAATGCCAATCTATTTCAAACCGAATTTCAAACCGAAATACTCCGGGTTATGTATCATGGCGTCCTCCACCTTCTCGGATACGCAGACAAATCCACAAATGAGAAAAAACAAATGAGGGCAATGGAAGACCATTGCTTAAATTTGTATCTCGAAACTAACAAACAATAAGTTTCACGTGAAACAATAATCTTTTATGCTTTTTAATAAATACGACATTATAGTGGTTGGTGCGGGCCACGCAGGCTGCGAAGCAGCAAATGCCGCAGCACGAATGGGGAGTAAGGTGCTTTTAATAACTATGAATATGGAAACCATAGCACGCATGAGCTGTAATCCCGCAATTGGCGGCGTGGCCAAGGGCCAAATTGTGAGAGAGATAGACGCACTCGGAGGATTAACAGGAATCATTACCGACAAAACCATGATCCAATTTAGAATGCTGAATAGAAGTAAAGGAGTTGCCATGTGGAGCCCAAGAGCACAAAGCGACCGATGGAGGTTTTCTGAGGAGTGGAGATTGGCGCTAGAAAGAAATATAAATATAGATTTCTTTCAGGACACAGTCAACGAAATAATTACCGACAACAACAAAGTCATAGGTGTTATAACATCACTGGGCATATCCATATTTGCAAAAAGCGTAATACTTACAAACGGAACATTTCTAAACGGTTTAATACATATCGGTAAAAAGAATTTTGGTGGCGGCAGAATGGGAGAAAAAGCGGCCTATGGTATCACCGCACAGCTCGAATCATTGGGATTCGTTTCAGGAAGGATGAAAACCGGAACACCCCCCCGTGTTGATGGCAGATCCCTAAATTATCAAGCAATGGAAGAACAACCCGGAGATGCAAATCCAGGTAAATTCTCATTCTCACAAGAAACAAAAGCCCTAACGACACAACGAGGATGCCATATTACATACACCAATTCAACAACACACGATATACTACGAACTGGTTTTCAGGATAGTCCTATGTATAACGGTTCCATCAAAGGCCTCGGCCCAAGGTACTGTCCTAGTATTGAAGATAAAATTAATAGGTTTGCTGAAAGAGAGAGACACCAAATTTTTGTAGAACCTGAAGGTTGGAATACCGTAGAAGTATATGTAAACGGATTCTCCACCTCCCTCGCTGAAGATATTCAACTACAAGCCATTAAAACCATCCCCGGTTTTGAAAATGCCAAAATATTCAGACCAGGCTATGCCATTGAATATGACTACTTTCCACCCACACAATTAAAGTTAACCCTCGAAACAAAAAATATTGAGAACCTTTATTTTGCGGGCCAAATTAACGGAACCACCGGCTATGAAGAAGCAGCATGCCAAGGCCTTATGGCCGGTATAAATGCGCACCAGAAAACATTTGATAAAGAAGAGGTAATACTAAAGCGAAACGAAGCCTATATAGGTGTCCTTATCGACGATCTTGTAAATAAAGGCACAGACGAACCATACAGAATGTTTACTTCCAGGGCAGAATATAGAATATCATTGCGACAAGACAACGCAGACTACAGACTCACACCCATAGGTTTTAACATTGGACTCGCATCCTCTTCTCGCCTAACGGACGCAATGGAGAAACAAAGGCAAGCGGAAAAAATAATCCATTTTATCGACAATTATTCGGTATCGCCACTGGATATTAACCCATATCTGGAAAGTATACAATCGTCTCCTATTGCAGAAAAACAAAAAATAAACAAATTGATACTAAGGCCAGAGATCCAGCTTAAAGACTTAGATACGGTGTTGGATCCAATACACCAGTTGCTTAGCGACAAATCTGAAGAATCCATACAAACGGCAGAGACAAGCTTAAAGTATGCTTCGTATATTGAAAAAGAAATTGAAAACGCAAAAAAACTCAACAAACTAGAAGACATAAAACTAAAATCTACATTCGATTACCACAAACTACAATCTCTAAGCAAAGAAGCAAGAGAAAAACTTTCCCTCATAAAACCAGAAAATATTGGTCAAGCATCAAGAATTAGCGGCGTAAATCCATCTGACATTTCTGTATTACTTGTATATTTCGGAAGATAAAATGAAATACTATATTCTTATATTTTTTACCCTATTAATTACGGGCTGCGCACAACCTGTAGCCCCCACCGGAGGGGAGAAAGACGTCAATCCGCCACGCATTATTCGTAGCATTCCTGCAAACAATTCTACCCAAAATAAACCTAACATTATTACCATTTATTTTAACGAAAATATTCAATTAAACAATCCAACTCAAAAAATAATAATTTCCCCTTCCGTCGGTAAATTAAAAATAAGCAACACAAACAAATCAATAACGATAACCTTTCCATCAGAAAATCTTCTACCAAACACTACCTATTCCATAAACTTAAACAACAGCATCTCAGATATAAACGAAAACAACGAAGGCGTATATTCTCCCATACTATTTAGCACAGGTGAAAATTTAGACAGCCTCTCAATTTTTGGTAAAATACAGGAATACACAGGCACTAAAATTAAAAATTTTAAAGCCTACTGCTACAACAAAACTTCGTTAAAAAATAATCCGCTTTACATAAACAATATCGTTTTAAAAACATTCACTATCAATGGGTTAGATTCTTTAGAAAAGAACATTGTCGCATACAATGATATAAATAATAACGACAAAGCAGATGACGGAGATGACATAGCTTTTAAGACCAACTGCTATCCAACTAAGGACACTGTAGAATTCCAACTTATTGCAACGGCCAAAACAAAAATAGGGTATTCAACAAATAACAGTTCTAGTAAAATATATGGCATAAAGAATCCCGATTTGCAATATTTAGTAAACCTACAACCTGCAGCATATATATATAAAGACACAATTTTTGTACCTGTCGAGCTACTAGATTCTACACTAGAACTATTATCCAATAAATATTATTTAAAACAAACTACCAAACCAGAAAAATTTCAAACCTCGGCACAGTTTACAAAAACCTATGATATAGGTGATTCCAGCAGAAGCATGCAAATAAGCTTTAACGACAGAATAACAGCAATAAATACTGATAATATTCGCTGTAATAAAACAGGAGATTCTACGGCCATTATAAAAATAGGAACTTATTACAGCAATAACAATTTAACAATAATTGCAAGTACAACAAACGAGACATACGAATTAACAATACCCGCTAACACAATAACCCTCTCCAATAATATTTACGATAAAAAAATAAACCTCAGCTCAGAAAGCAACAAATCCTCTGGGAATTTAACCCTTATTAATGCAACAAAATATTATACATATATAACCATATATAATAATGGCACCTCCTATAAACTAGCCATAAAGCCAAAAGATACCCTTGAATTATATATTCCACAAGGAACATACAGCCTAAACTATTTTAAAGATACTGACAACGACAGACATATTACGCCACCAGACATAGAGATGGAACAACCCGCAGAGCAAATGGTTATGCTACAAAATATCCCAGTAAAAACAGGCTTAACTAATATAGTTATTCTAAAGTAATGTTAGAAAACAACAAAAAGCTATGCATAAATACCAAGAGAATGTTAAAAAAACCATTACCAAAAACAGGGTGTTAATAGCAGTGAATAATATACCAATTTATCCGAACTTTATTAGGCTATAAAATAAAATAATTAAGCACAAAAAACAATATTAACATAAAATATTAAAATGTTAAATACCAATAAAACCCAATACCACAGTGCATACAACATTTAATAAATTGTTCATAATAAATATATAAATTCAAAAACAAATAATTAAAAATAACTATTCCACATATCCACACAGCTATATTATATATTAATACAAATAAATAATATTATATTATATTAGTATTTAGGATGAGGACAATGAAAAATAGAAAGAAGGAAAAAGAAGCAATATCTTTGCAATCCAATGAAGCAAGAAATAGAAAAAATAAAATTAGAGATAGCAGAAGCGATCATTGAGAATAACGAAACCCTAGAGGTGTTTAGGTTAAAATATTTGTCGAAAAAAGGGCAACTGCAGGAGCTGCTGGATAAATTTAAGAATTTAAAGGGTGAAGAGAAGCGGGAATTGGGAAAACCATTGAATGAATTAAAAACGGCAGCAGAAAGCATCTGGAGAGATTTAAAAGATAAATTTGAAAACAAAGCAACAAGCGAAACAGTATTTGATAAAACGTTACCAACCCAAGGATTTACCGCTGGAGCTGCACATCCTTTAAAAATAGTAGAAAATAGATTGTGCGATATTTTCTACAGCCTTGGATTTGACATAGCCAATGGTCCAGAGATTGAGGATGATTGGCACAATTTCAGCGCGCTAAACTTTGCATTCGACCATCCTGCTAGAGATATGCAGGATACATTTTTTATAGGAGATAAAGTATTGAGAACGCATACGAGCAGTGTTCAGATTAGGGAAATGGAAAAAAATTCGCCACCGCTTCGCTTGATTATGCCTGGAAGAGTTTATAGAAATGAAGCAGTAAGCTCCAGAAGCAATTGTTTTTTTCACCAAATAGAGGGATTGTATATTGATGAAGGTGTAACTTTTGCTGATTTAAAGCAGACCCTTTATTATTTTGTGCAACAATTTTTTGGAAAAGATACCAAAGTTAGATTCCGTTCCAGCTATTTTCCCTTTACAGAACCCAGCGCAGAAATGGATATTTGGGCGGGAACAGATACCGAGGAAAATAAAAGACTCACCAAAGGTACAGGTTGGCTAGAAGTATTAGGTTGCGGCATGGTGCATCCTAACGTTTTAAAAAACTGCAATATAGACCCAGAAAAATACACGGGATTTGCATTTGGAATGGGGATTGATAGAATTACAATGTTAAAATATGGCATTTCAGATATACGCGATTTTTTCCATAACGATGTTAGGCTCATGTCTCAATTTACAGGCTATTAAAGGTGATATATTTTGCAGGCGATTTTCATTTGGGTGCACCCGATAGGGCATCCAGCGACCAAAGAGAAAAGGATGTATGCGCATGGCTGAATTTTGCGGGCCAGCAAGGGAATGAAATCTTTTTAATGGGCGATGTTTTTGACTTTTGGTTTGAGTATAAAATGGCTGTGCCTAAGGGATATTTTAAACTTCTGAGCACCATGGCTTCTATAACCGAGAGAGGAATTCCTATTACTATTTTTAAAGGCAACCATGATATGTGGATGTTTGGCTATTTGGAAGAATATTGTGGAGTAAAAATAATTTCGGATGAACTGGAGATTACGAGAAACGGTAAAAGGTTTTTTTTACACCATGGAGATGGATTGGGGCCAGGGGATTTTACTTATAAAGTGGTCAGAAAAATTTTTAGGAGTGCATGGGCACAATGGTTGTTTGCAAGATTGCACCCCAATGCGGGCATTGCTTTCGCAACCTTTTTAAGCAAAAGTAGCAGAGTATCTAAAAAAGACCACAAGGAAAAATTCCAAGGGAAAGACAAAGAATTTCTTGTTCAGTTCTGTATAAAGAATGCAAATAAATACGATTACATGATTTTTGGACACAGGCATTTGGTATTAGACATACAGATAGGAGAAAATTGCAGATACATCAACAATGGCGAATGGGTTACTGGTAGAAATTATGCCGTTTTTGATGGAGATACAGTGCGCCTAGAAACCTTTCAGAATCCGCCACAATAACTGGTTCCATTTTTGTAACATTCCATAAACATGAAACACACCCTTTGGATTATTGTATTGTTTGGTTTTTCCTATGCAGAAAAACCCATTCCAAAAACCATAAGGGCGAGCCATATTTATGCGGCAGAAATGGACAATGCAGGAAATGTGTATTTTATAGATGAAAAGCTAAATTTATGTTTATCAAAATTAAAAACAGATACGCTTAAAAAGTTCAGCGTATCTAACTATGGATCTAGCATAATAATAGATGCAGCAAACCAATTGGAAGTGTTTTTGTTTTTTTACACAACGGGTCACGTGGTGGTTTTCGACAACCAACTGAATGTACAACAAGATATTGCATTGTATACAACCAACAATTTAGACCCGGGTGCCTTTGGGCGATCGAATGAAGGCAACATATGGATTTTTGACAACAACACGATGACACTAAAAAAAATATCCAGACAAGGCATTGTTGTTGCGGAATCTGTAATATTAGAAGAATTTAAAAGCGACCCAGGAATATTGACAAAAATTTATGACAATGGCCAGCAAATTGTATTGAATGACAAGACAGGGAAGTTGTTTGTTTTCAACCAAAACTTATACCAAAGCACATTACAAACAATAACGGGCCAAATTGTAGGTCAAGACGGCACTGCTAATTTTATAAAAAACAACAAATACGTAATTAAACATTCAGATAGGGTGCTAAACCATAGTGCCATAGATACCTTGTTTACAACAGGGAATAACGGCAAAATTGTTAGGGTAAATTCGCGGTTTATGTTAGAAAGTGGTGATAGCAGTTTAATTTTGCACGAAAGATAAACCTATCAGTGGATGCTTGACAAACTTGAAGCGATACATGCCAGATTTACGGAGCTAGAATTGCTCCTCAGCAGCCCAGAGGTGCATAACGACAGACTACGTTTTACCAAATTGAACAAAGATTATCGCGACCTGCAGGAAATCAACGAAAGTTATTTCAAATATAAATCTATAACCTCTGGTATAAAAGAGGCTAAGGAAATGTTGAAAGAAGAGAGGGACAAAGAAACCCGGGATTTTGTGAAAGCAGAATTGGATAAACTTACCCAAGAACTTCCGGAATTGGAAGAAATAGTGCGCATTCAATTGTTGCCCAAAGACCCCGAAGACGATAAACCAGCGGTGGTGGAAATTAGATCAGGTACCGGTGGAGACGAGGCTTGCATTTTTGCTGGCGATTTGTACAGAATGTATACAAGGTACTGCGAAACCAGAGGCTGGAAAATGAACACAGTTGATGTGGTTGAGGGCAGCAAGGGTGGTTATTCTAAAATTATTATGGAAATAGAAACACCTGGTTCTTACGGTGTTTTAAAATACGAAAGTGGCGTGCACCGCGTGCAAAGGGTTCCTGCTACCGAAAGTCAGGGTAGGGTGCATACCTCTGCTGCAACCGTAGTGGTAATGCCCGAAGCGGAGGAGGTAGATGTAGAAGTAAGAGATGCGGATGTAAAAATGGAAACTTCCCGAAGCGGCGGGGCTGGCGGACAAAATGTAAACAAGGTTGAGACAAAGGTTATGCTTACCCATATTCCCAGTGGTATGGTGGTGATTTGCCAAACAGAAAGAAACCAATTGGGTAATAGAGAAAAGGCGATGAAGATACTTAGAACCAAATTGTATGAACTGGAATACAACAAACACATGGCCGCCATTGCTGCAAAAAGAAAAACGCTGGTAAGCACGGGCGACCGAAGCGCAAAAATTAGAACGTATAATTTTCCCCAAAGCAGGGTAACAGATCATAGAATAGGGCTTACATTATACAATTTGCCAGAGGTAATTAACGGGGATTTGGAGCCGCTAATACATGCACTGCAAGTTGCTGAAAATGCGGAACGCCTGAAATCAGGCGAATAAACAAGCATAATTCAAATGGTCTTACGGCATGCTCACCAGAGTGGGTGTTGTTAACAAACAAAACTGGGTAGAGAAAAAAAGCGCACAAATTAATTAAATCTACAAGTTGGTCGGTGACAAAACACGACAGCGAAGAATGCAAAGGGGAATCTCATTGGTTGATGATGGCACGAACCAACTCTAGAGCAAATTCTGGCGGGAGGCAGCACACAACCGTTAGAGCTCCCATTGGTCGGTGATGGCACCAACCAACCTATCGCAAATTATGGCCGGAGGCAGCACACAACCGGTAGAGCTCCCCTTGGTTGGTGGTGGCAACAAAAGACAGGTAAGAAAGTAACGGGGGTTCTCATTGGTCGGTGATTGCACCAACCAACCTATCGCAGAGAGGATGATTGTTGAATATAACAAATCTCTAAACAATATAAAAGCAGGGGTTTGCGTTTTTATCCGCAAACCTTATACACCTGCAGCGCGCTGGGCACTGTTGTTGTCTTGGCGTTGTTTTGGTGGCAAAGCAGTTTTTGTTTTGCCTTTTACGGGTTTGTTAACTTGGGATTTCATATTCACCTCCATTTCATTAAACACAAATTGCGTTCCAATTATTGTATACAACTTAGACGATGGTAGCACCTAATACGTTGCAAGGAGATATTTGAGAATGACAATAAAATGACGAAGGAAGACTAAACCAGCATTTTAGCAGATAGCGAATATAGAATACTTTCAAATAATTGTTTCCCATCTTCGTTGAACAAATGGGGCAGTGCGCATCTTTCTGGATGCGGCATCATACCAAAAACATTTTTACTGGCGTTGCAAATACCAGCGATGTTGTTTATCGAACCATTGGGATTCGAATCTGCATCAACATTGCCCAATGAATCTGAATAACGGAACATTACTTGGCCATTACTTTCTATGTCATATAATGTTTTATCGTCGCACACAAACCTACCTTCGCCATGCGCTATAGGTATAGTTAACACAGATTTTGGTGCTATTTTATGCGTCAATTGGGTATCTGTATTAACCACAACAAGGTGAACATTTTTGCAAGTAAACTTTAAATCTGTATTGCGGGCAAGCGCGCCAGGCAACAATCCACTTTCGCATAGAATTTGAAATCCATTGCAAATACCCATTACAAAACCGCCTTGTGAAGCATGCAAGCCTACGGATTTCATAATTGGGGATAAGTGTGCAATTGCTCCACTGCGCAAATAATCGCCATAGCTAAAACCACCGGGTAAAAAAACATGCGTACAACCCTTTAAATCGGTATCGAGATGCCACAATTTTTCAACCTTTAATTGGCCAATGGTTTCAAGTGTATCTATTAAATCATGGTCACAATTTGAACCTGGAAATACAACAACGCCAACTTTCATGCTGCAAAATTAATAGAAACCTTGTCTTTCAGGAAAAAGTTATCCCATTGAATTCAATTCTGAAACAGCATCTGCAATCACTTTTTCAATAGGGGTATAGGAAAATAAGTTTTTTAAACCCGCATGTATAGAAATATAAAAGTTTTCAGAACTGGTACTTTTTATGCCCGCAGAAGGAAAAGGAAAAGCAATATGAACTTTTTCACAAAAAACCGCAACTCCATAAACGAATTGAAACAGCAAGCCTTTTAATTCCCACTTTGGAGGGTTTACATGCATTTCTTTTGCGGCCATACCGAGAATGGAGAAATAACTTATGTTTTCAGAAACGGCAATCATTCTTTGGCCAAAGATTTCATTTTCATAGAGCAGTCTCATCATAGTTGCACAATCTTTCACCCCTACAAATCCGTTGATTCCACTTGGATAGAATTTATTTCCACTGCGCAAGTGCGAAAATATCTGATTCGAGCCTGTTGTACCATCCCCTGCACCTAAAATAATCCCAGGGTTAATTATAGAAACATTTAAACCCTCTTCCATACCTCTCCATATTTCTAGTTCACCTAGGTGCTTGCTTATAGCATATGGGCTGTTAAATGCACCTTCTACCCAGTCACAGTTTTCATCGATTTGGTTATTTTGTGATTTTCGGCCTAAAGCAGCAACGGAACTGGCAAAAATCAAACTGGCAACTTTTGCTTTTAAACAGGCGTTTACAACGTTTCTTGTGCACTCCACATTAGATTCAATCATTTCAGCAATGTCCGCATTTTCAAAACTTATTTTGGCCGCGCAATGAAAAACTACATCCTTGCCTGAAATAGCTAAACCAATTTCGTCTGGATCTGATAAATCCACTTTCCGCCATTCAATATTTTTAATGGGCAAATTTAATTTTACCGATAGTTTTTGAAAAAGTAGAGGTTCTTGAATGTGAGAAAAGGCCACAACAGAATAGCCATTTTGTAACAAATCAGCACACAGATAAGAGCCTAAAAAACCACTGGCCCCAGTTACAACAGCTTTTTTCAAAAATTATGTACCAGTTACCCCGGACAAACCACCCACCTTTAAGGATACCACAGCATTGATGCAAAGGGTAGGGATTTCAGCTTCATTGTTAATGATTCTTACATCTTCACTCCCTACAAATATATCACCCACATCTCGGTCATCGCTATCTTGGGTGGTAATGGCAATTATGTCTGCGTCATTTTTTGCAGCAAAATCTATAACTTGTTTAGAAAAACTATGCGAGCTGTCGTTGGTAAATGCCCTAAATTTAACACCTTCTTCTTCAAATACTTTGTTAGAATAACGCAAATTCCCATCTGTATAATTTTGAAAATGTGCGTCTGAGTTTTTCTTTGGGAATACAAGCACTTCTGCATCATTTTCTTTTGCAAATGCAGCAACGGAATATGCTTTTTGTTTCGAATACGGGTTTTCATCTACCGGATAGATAATTTTTTTATACCCAGTATCTCTTATAGGTCTGCGTTGAACAATTACCACAGGAACCGATGCAGAAGTTACAAGTTTTAAAGCAAAAGCACCTATGATGTGTTGCATCCCTTTAACTCCATGGGTGCCAAAAACAATCAATGCCGCATTGGTAGATTCTGCACTTTCTGGAATGGCATGAAAAATATCACCTTCTTTTAATAATGTATCAATTTTGGTATTGTATTTTTCAGACATTTTTTTTCCAAAATCGGCAAATTCCTTGTCTAAATCTAAAATGGATTTATGGTCGTGTCTTAGATTGGACAAAGACTTTTTGTCTACAATGTGGTTTAAAATAATTGACGAATTGTGCATTCGGGCCATACCAACTGCGTGGTTAAGGGCGCATTCCGCCTCTTCTGTAAAATCGAATGGAACGAGTATGATGCTATTGCTCATTTTTTCTTAATATTTCTAATTTTTTTCTTACAATTTCGAGATTTTTCAATTTCCCAGGATTTCTGTGCGTCCTTGAGTAGTCGCTAAAAAAGGTGTGATTTTGCAAAAAACCTGCTTGCATTTCAAACCACTGCAATTCAGAAGTAACAATGTGATATTCGCTGAATTCTTCAAAAAGCAAATGTGCAATTCTTTCATAATCTTCTCCACCAATATAATCTAAATCTGCATCGCAAATCAACTCTGCTAGAAACCTTTTGGGTGTTTGAGGTAGTTTTGTAGCCATGATGAGTTCATTGATTTGGTCAATCATATCAGCCGTGTAATTGTATTTTGGGAGCACTTCTTTGGCAATTTCACATCCAGCCTCTTCGTGATTTCTGTATACGCGCAAAAATCCACTGTCATGATATAGCGCTGCGGTTTCTAAAATAATTAAATCATCTCCTTTCAAATTGTAAAATTCGGAAAATGATCTGGCAGCGCCATAAACGCTTTTTGTGTGCCATAGGCCATGATAAGTTAAGTTTTCAGGTAGTTGGTTTTCCAACTCACCTAGAACGAAATTTTTTGCTCCTGTTAAGTCTACCATATCGTGTTGGTTTTGCAATATTAGTTTAAAAGTGCTAAAAATGCTTTGCTTGGTTCTAAAGGACTCCCGTTTTGGCGGTATTGGTGTTTTAGGCCTCGAACAAAATACATGCTCGTTTTTCCCAAGCTCTTGGCCTCTACTTCCCCTCTTTTTTCACAATCGAAGTAATCCTTAATTTTGTCGTACACCTGCTCGGTAATATTAATATGCATAGGCTCAGAGCTACTTTCCATGCGCGAGGCAACATTTACAGTATCGCCCCAAATATCGTATGCAAATTTGCGTTTACCCACAACACCGCTTACCAAGCCACCTACTTGTATTCCTACGCGTATTTTCCAGTTTGTCTCATCCTTTTCTACAATTTCTACAATTTCTAATGCCGCCATAACTATGGACAATGAACTTTGGGTTTTGGGTTGAGGAACACCTGCTGCGCACATATATGAATCGCCGATGGTTTTAATCTTTTCAATCCCATATTTGTCTACAATCTCGTCAAATTTTCTAAAGTACCTGTCCAACTTTAAAACCAACTCTTCTGCCGTCATATTTTTAGAAAGTTTCGTAAAATCGCAAAAGTCTGTAAACATTACCGCCGAATCAGAATGTTTTCTAACACTGCTGTGACCTACATCTTTCAGCTCCTGTGCAACCGCAACAGGTAAAATATTTAGCAATAACTCTTCGGTTTTTTCTTTCTCGTCGGCCAATTCTGCGGTTCTTTCCTTAACCATACTTTCCAGAAGTTTTTGTTTTTCAATAAGCGCTTTATTGCGCCACCTAAAAACAATCCAAATTACGCCACCCAAAGCCAACGCAAGCAGTGTATAAAACCACCAAGTTTCCCAAAATGGGGGTCTAATGTAAAAATCCAAAACCTTTTCTGGACTTTCATGTCCGTAAATGTCTCTTGCTTTTATTCTAAACTTATGATTGCCGGATGGCAGCGCAAAAGTTTTACTTGTTTGGCGTGTCCAAGGGGACCACTCAGATTTCCACCCATCTATTTTATAGGAATACCAAGTTCCACCTGATTGTATGAAAAAATTACTACCCCATTTTATGTCCACCTCAGATTCTCTGTGCGTAATAGACAAATCGGAAAGATTAAAAGCGTTTCCATTAGTGCCGTTCACACCGCGGACGAATACGTTGAAACCCGCAGCAGCAGCAGCAGTAGAGAATTTATTTAGAAAATATATGCCTCCATCAGCACTTACAGCCCACAAAGAACCTGTGTTAGACCGCGTTATATATTTAACACCTGTAATAACGTCTAAGAGACCCATTGGGCTAAACTCATTTCCTGGTTTTACCTCACACCAGCCTTCCGTTGTCTGCACAAACAAAGTATTAGTGGCCTGATTTATCAAATAATGAAAAATTTCGTTTTCATCGCTTTGTACTTTTGTACTTTGAATTGCAGTGGACGAACTTTGTTGGTATTCAAACAAGCCACTCGAAGATACGAGATAAACGATATCCCCAGATTTGCAAACCGAAACCATGTCTCTAAAAGCGGCTGGCACTTCTACTGTTGACTCCTTCGTAACGGCTCCAGTTGGGGTAAACTCTACCCGCAAGGCTTTGTTTGTTTCTCCCAGCCACATGGTTGTGGGATTTTCCAAATATACTGAACCTAATACTTTATGGGATTGTTTTAAATTCAAGGGGTAAACTGTACCATCATCGGCAAGAATATTTATGTCTGACAAACCAATGAAAACAATTTTATTGAAGGCATATGTAATATCGCGTATTTCACCCTCATATATCTTCTTTATTCCATCTGTCCCATAAAGATATAATCCAGTATTGGTGGCGCACAGCAATCCTTTCGGGGAAGCTATTAATTTTTTCACCCTACCATTCACACCGGGAATTTTTACATAAACAAATTGTGTACCTTTTTCGGCACCTAAAGAAGCAAATTTGAAAACAGAGGAGGACGTGTATTTACCAAGAGCTTTTCCATCGCGCGGGTTAGCCTCTTGGGTAGATTTTTCTCCACCAGATCCTGTGCTGCCCTTTTTTCGTTCAAATAATTTTTTTAATTTACGCTTGGCATTGTTTAACCCAGATTCCACTTTATCTGGTTTTTCCTCTTTGTTAGATTGGTTGTCAGGGTCTTGATTTTGTATGATTTCTGTTTCTTTTTTAACTTCTACTTCTTTTTCTCCATCTTCTTTTTTAGATGCTGTTCCCGAACCAGCATGTTTTTTTGCCTCTAAATTAGATTTATTTATTTTTTCTGCCTGCTTAAGTGCTTGCTCATATTCTTCTGCATTTGCCGCAGATTTTAGCCAATATAAACCATCAGTGCAGCCGGCATACAAAACACCATTGGATTCTGCCACAGATTTAACGGTGCCACTTAGACCAGGATAAGCGCCAAAAAATTTAACGGGTATGTTGCGGTCTATGCGTGTAAGCCCTTCTTCATGACTTGTCCACAATCCATGACTGTTATCTACTGCTATACATGAAATATTATCATCAGGAAAACCAGTAGAGGTATTGTAGGATTCAGACACTATACCGTTGTACATGTTTAAAACCATAAGCCCACCGCTATATGTGGAAACAGCCATATAATTGTCGTCCAAACGTTTGCCTCCTAGAAGAACCTTTTCTTTAAGATAATTGCCCTTGTCCACAGCCAATACTTTCAATTCTGAACCTGTAAAAAGCAACAATTCACTTTCTTCAGTTCCCAGAATCACTTCACCTTTCCCCCGTGTAACACTGAAATATAAAAATGATTCTGCAATACGACTATCGTCAACTGCGTGTTTTTTTAATTTACCGTTCGATTCTAACACATATAAACCCGCAGTTGCTACATTTACAAATACAGTGTTAGACAAAACAAATAAGCCTGTGTAGTTTCCTTCGTTGGGCCGATTCCATTTTTGAACCAATTTGTCATTGGAAACCTTAAGCACATAGTCATCGCTTTGAAAATAAACATCCTTGCCAACATGAGTTACCAGTTGAAAGGATTGAAAATCCATCCCAGTTAACGGAATGCGGGTAAAAATATACTTGCCAAAAGCATTTCTTGATATAAATCCAATTCTTCCTTCACAGGCAGCATATGTTTTTCCCAATTCTGGCACAAAGTCTAGTTCATCCACGTCTGCACCAGTTCCTACAAGCAAAGTATTGGCACCGTCATATACCACAACGCCATTGGATGTAGCAATTTCCATATTTCCTTCGGCGTCTTGGGTCATGGAAAAGACAGCACCCTGGTTGGCTCTTCCAGGTAAAGTAAAATCGGCAAAAAACGAGGCTCCACTTTGGGAGTAAGAGAAGATGGTACCTAGTAAATTTAAGGTAACGAACACAATGGGGTAGAATCTTTTTTTACGCATGCTTTCGATTGTAAACAATTTTCACAATATGCAAACGTAAGAAATTTGATCCACACTTATATGAAATGCAATATTTTTTTTTTAATATAGAAAGCAATGCCAAGGGTTTAATTTATGTTTGTGAAAGAATATGCAACATATTGCAATAATAAATGGGCCAAACTTGAACATGCTAGGAAAACGCGAGCCAGAAATGTATGGTAATTTGTCGTTTGAACAATATTTGTTAAAATTAGATGCACTATACCCGGCAATAACACTCACATATTACCAAAGCAATATTGAAGGTGAACTAATAAATAAATTGCAAGCTTTGGATGAGGATAAACTATGCCTAGGTGTTGTTTTGAATGCTGGTGCCTATTCGCATACGAGCATCGCCATTGCTGATGCTGTTGGTTCAGTTGCCGTTTCTGTAATTTCGGTGCATATCTCAAACATTTATGCCAGAGAGCCAGAGAGAAGAACGGACTTGTTACTCGCCCATTGCAGAGGCAGTATTTCTGGCTTTGGTATGTTTGGGTACGATTTGGCAATTCAAGCCATTTGTTCTAATTTTGATTCGTTCTAAATTGGCCATAATCGATATTTAGAGCCTTTACAAATAGAAACGTAAACAATTATATAACAACGTATTATATTTAGGTTAGAGAAAATCGAAACGTTTTATAGCGTAGGCTAACAAACGGTAGTTTGTAAAATACACAATACCTTAGCGGTCTGTTAAACTGTAATTGACCCATGGCAGCAATCGAGAACGCAACAAATCTTATATGTATTCACTGTGGAACAGAGATTTCGGGGGATCCTATTTTATTTGAAAGCAATGCATTTTGTTGCGATGGCTGCAGGGTGGTATACACAATTCTAAATGAAAATGGATTGTGTGGGTATTACCATTTAAATCCACATTCGGGAAACAGCCGAAATGTGGGGAAGGATACAGTATGGAACTTGGCAGAATTAAATTTAATGGTTCAAAATTTCACCTTGTTCGACAGTGCTGACAAGAGGATTTTACTTTTTCATATTCCGGCCATGCATTGTTCTAGTTGCATCTGGCTTTTAGAAAGGCTCTCAGAATTAGATAAAGGAATTCTGGATAGCCGAGCAGATTTTGTAAAAAAACAATTAAAAATCAGTTTCAATCCCAGCCAGACAGAATTTGGTAAAATTGTAATACTCTTGCGCAGCATCGGATACGAGCCATCCCTAATGCCTGAAGATGATAACAATTTGGATAAAAAACACATTCGTAATATTTTAACCAAACTGGGGGTTGCTGGCTTTTGTGCTGGAAATATCATGATGTTTAGTTTCCCCCAATATTTGGGATTAGACGCAACGCACGAAACTGAATTGGGAAATGTATTTAACGGGCTCAATGTAATCTTAAGCATACCCTTGGTTTTATATTGTGGGTCCGATTATTTTAAATCCATTGCTACATGGATAAAGTTTAAAACATTGTCTGTTAAAGTTCCTTTGGCTTTGGGAATAGGGGCTTTGTGGGTGCGCAGCATTTTTGAAGTAACCAGCAACTCTGGAACAGGGTATTTTGACAGTTTGGCGGGATTGATTTTCTTTTTAATCATGGGTTCTTGGCTGCAAAACAGAACTTTTGATGCTTTGCGATTTGGTGAAAAAGCACGCAATTTTTTTCCATTGGTTGCGCGAACTCTGGTGAAAGAGAAGCTTGTTCCTAAAAAAGTTATTGATTTGGTGCCAGGGGATAGGTTGTCTATAGGCCATGGTGAAATTATACCGGCGGACGGAATCTTAATGGGGACCGAAGCCTTTATAGACTACTCTTTTGCAACGGGTGAAAGTGTGCCAGTATTAAAGGTTGCAGGTGAAATTCTTTTAGGGGGAGGTAAAAATACCAGTGCATTGTTCGAAATGGAGGTCATCCGCGCTTTTGACAATGGCAGATTGGCTGAAATTTGGAAATCTACAGGAGACAATGAAATGAATGGGGCTAAAGTGCTTTCATTCGAGTCTAAAATAAGCAAGTATTTTATTATAGGAACCATTGCTATTGCTATTCTTACTTTTATTTATTGGTTCCCCATAAATCAAGAAAGAACATGGTTTGCTGTAACTGCCGTTCTCATGGTTGCTTGCCCTTGTGCTTTGGCATTGGCACCTCCATTTGCCTATAATATTGTAGCCAATTATATGGCAAAACATGGTTTGTATTTACGTAAACCCGAAGTTGTTGGTGTTATTGGAGAATCTACAGTTATCGTATTTGACAAAACTGGCACCCTTACAGAAGAAAACGGTATTTCTGCGCGAGTTCCCAAAACTTATACCCTACTGCAGAAGCAATTGCTGTATTCAATTGCGTCACAAAGTATTCACCCTTATAGCCTAGCGATAGCCCAATCTTTACTGGAATTCTCTGAATTAAAAGCAAGTTTATTTAAAGAATATGCTGGCAAAGGAAGTTTTGCAGAAGTGAACAATTTTACATTAAAGTTGGGAAACAGAGATTGGGTTAAATCAGAAGATTCTTTGCCAAAAGATTCTGAGAAAAAGCAAGTTTGGTTTTCTATGGACCATGAAATTTTAGCCCCCATTGAAATCTTTAGCGAATATCATAAGGATTTGGGAACTACGTTAACGAAATTAAAAAGCAAAGGCTTGGAATTGATCATTGCCAGCGGAGATTCTGATGCAGAAAAACATACATTGCTAAAAAATTGCAACTACAATTTTAGCAATGTATATTTCAACCAATCTCCAGCGGACAAAGTGAAGGTCATTTGTCAATTGCAAAAAAAGCATTCTGTAATTATGGTGGGAGATGGACTGAATGATGCTGCCGCGCTAAAGGCAGGCGACGTTGGCATGGTTGTTACCGAATCCACCAACAATTTTACACCCCAGGCAGATGCAATATTGTTAAGAAAGGATTTTAATTATTTACCCCATTTTATTTCAATTGCCAAAAATGCAAATCGTATCATTAAAGAAACTTTTGTGGTAAGTTTAATGTATAACTTTGTTGCAATTTCTTTTGCAGTTTCGGGCAATATGTCACCCCTTTTGGCTGCAATACTTATGCCAACAAGTTCTATAATACTGATGTTTTACGCATGGTCAAGGGCTAAATATGTTGTAAATAGAAAGGAGAAATTCAACCCATGAAAATTGCGATTCTTTTAATTATTTGCTCTGTTTCATTGGCAGCAATATTTTTAACTTTATTTATATGGTGGGTTCGCAGTGGACAAGCAGATGACTTAGAAACGCCTGCGCATAGAATGCTATTTGACGATACAATAAAAATAAAAAATAAATAAAAAAACATATATTTTCTATGAATAAAGAATCATTTTCATACAACAACAGCATCGTCAAAAACTTTGCCTATGCAACTATTCTATGGGGCATTGTTGGAATGCTGGTTGGGGTTATCATTGCATTTCAACTTGTAGAACCCAAGCTTAATTTTACCCCATGGAGTACTTTTGGCAGAATAAGACCTCTGCACACAAACGCCGTAATATTCGCATTTGTTGGCAATGCCATTTTTATGGGTATATACCACAGCTTACAACGTTTGTTAAAAGCTAGAATTTTTAGTGATGGTTTGTCGAAATTGCATTTTTGGATGTGGCAACTCATCATTGTTAGTGCTGCGCTAACCTTACCCTTGGGCTTTACAACAAGCAAGGAATATGCCGAACTCGAGTGGCCAATAGATATTGCGATTACAATTACATGGGTCATTTTTGGGATTAATATGTTCGGTACCATTATTAAACGGCGAGAAAAACATATTTATGTGGGCATTTGGTTTTACATAGCCACTTGGGTCACTGTGGCTATGTTGCACATTGTAAACTCCTTTGAAATGCCAGTTACCTTATTTAAGTCCTATAGCTGGTATGCGGGTGTGCAAGACGCACTGGTTCAATGGTGGTATGGTCACAATGCGGTTGCCTTTTTTCTTACAACTCCGTTTTTAGGTTTAATGTATTACTATATGCCTAAAATGGCACAGCGTCCTATCTATTCTTATAAATTATCTATATTGCATTTCTGGTCTTTAATATTTCTTTATATATGGGCTGGTCCACACCATCTGCTTTACAGTTCTTTGCCAGATTGGGCTCAACAATTGGGGGTTGCATTCAGCATCATGCTTATTGCTCCCAGTTGGGGCGGTATGTTAAATGGCCTACTAACCTTGCGCGGAGCCTGGGACAGGGTTAGAGATGATGTGATGTTGAAATTTATGGTGGTGGGCATAACCGCCTACGGCATGGCAACTTTCGAAGGTCCTTTGCTATCGCTAAAAAGTGTTAACGCCATAGCTCATTTTACGGATTGGATTGTAGCACACGTGCATGTAGGTGCATTGGGTTGGAATGGATTTCTAACCTTTGCCATGCTTTATTATATCATCCCTAGAATTTTTAATACCACTTTGCATTCTAAAAAAGCGGCAAATACCCATTTTTGGATTGGCACTTTGGGTATAATTTTCTATGCCGTGCCTATGTATTTTAGCGGATGGACACAGGGAATGATGTGGAAAGAGTTCAGTGGAGATGGTACTTTAACATACACTTTTTTGCAAACTACTGAACGTATAATATTCCTTCATGCAATTCGTGGTGTCGGTGGTTTGTTGTATTTAACAGGTGCAATAATCATGGCTTGGAATTTAATTAAAACGGTGAAATCGGGCAAACTGATTGCCAACGAAGAGGCTGAAGCATATGGAATTGAACACCATAAAGAAGGCACAAAATATTGGCACAAATGGATTGAGGTTCGTCCCTTAACCATGTTGTTGTTTTCTTTGGTAGCCGTTTCTATTGGGGGCTTGGTGCAAATGATTCCTACATTCATTGTTAAATCCAATATCCCGAGTATAGCAGCTGTAAAACCATACACTCCGCTAGAACTTGTAGGAAGAGATATTTACATTAGAGAAGGCTGCGTTTCTTGCCATAGCCAAATGGTAAGGCCTTTCCCAAGTGAGGTGGAACGGTATGGCGAATATAGCAAGGCCGGTGAAGGGGTATATGACCATCCTTTTCTTTGGGGTTCAAAAAGAACAGGGCCAGACCTAAGTAGAGGTGGTGTAAGATCCAATCCAAATACGTACAAGGATGAAGAATGGCACTGGAGGCATATGAACAACCCGCGGAATGCGAATCCACAATCCATTATGCCACAGTATAGTTGGCTTTGCGACAATTCACGATCTATGGAGTTGGGTGATTTAAAAAGTAAAATAAAAGCACTCCGAATCGTAGGCGTTCCATATCCTAAAGGGTATGAAAATGAGGCGCTGGCTGATTTGGATAAACAGGCCAATGAAATAGTGGCCAAATTAAAAGTAAGGGGAGTTGTTGTTACCAACCGCACAGAAATTGTAGCATTAATTGCCTATTTACACCATTTGGGAAGTTTTCTTGAAACCACAACTGTCGTAAAAAATGAAGTAAAATGAACGATTTAATTGGTAAAATAAATGGTGTTGATTTTTGGATGATTTTATCGCTGATAATCTTTGGTTTGTTTTTTTTAGGTGTGCTAGTTCACTTGCTATTCCTCACAAAAAAGCAAACTAATTATTTGCGAAATATTCCTTTTACAGAAAACGAAACTAACAAAAGTATAGATCTATGAAAAGTCTTTTAAGAATATTAACAGGATTGATGTTACTGGTGGTAATACCCATTGCCATTTTTGCCTTCTTTCCTAAACTTGCAGAGTGGGCAAATCAGCAACCCTGGATTCAAACATTGTATATGTTTTTTATTGGAATTGCGGCCTTTGCATTGTTTTCTGGTTTGGACCTATTAAACCGGGTTCAAGTCTTCAAATCCTATGTTGGAGTTGCGGATACTGAAAAAGAAAATTATTGGAAACAGGATTTTTCTTCCGAAAGATTGGGATTCTTGAGGAGTGCGATAAGTGCTCTATTGCTGCTGGCTTTAATTATGGTTTTATTGGTATTTAACCTAATGGTGTTGCCAAAAGCACCCCAAGGCGATTGGTATTTGTGGTCCATAAAAGCACTGGGTGTTGCCATCGCCATTGGTGTTATTATGATATTGAATGGCGTCCTATTTTTAGATAAAGGAAAAAAAGTGATTTTAGGCATTCATGAAAAACCATTGGTAGGTGTTCCTAAAGCAATAACTTGGCAGGATAGACTGTTTCAAATCAGGCCATCTTTTTTAGATGCAGAAGTAGATCTAAAAGAATATTTTGATGGTATCAGTGAGCTCGACAATCCACCCCCACCGTGGTTCATGTTTTTATTTTATGGGTCAATTGTATTTGCAGGGATTTATCTGGTGCATTACGCTGTTCTAAAAAATGGACCTAACCCTACTCAAGAATACCTGGCGGATGATGCTGCGCGAAAGGCGGGTGCTAAAATTTACCTTGCCAAACATGAGGGAAATGTGGATGAAACCAACGTGACGTTGCAAAAAGACAAAGGCAAATTGGCTGATGCTGGACAAATATTTGTACAACGCTGCGCCGCCTGCCATGGCGAAAAAGGAGAGGGAAAAAATGGACCAAATCTTACCGATGCGTATTGGATACATGGAAATTCCATAAAAGAAGTATTTGCAACCATTAAGAACGGTGTTTTAGAGAAAGGCATGGTGGCTTGGAAAGACCAAATATCTCCTCCAAATATGCGCGCAGTAGCCTCCTACGTGCTAAGTTTGCAGGGTAGCAAGCCAGCAGGTGAAAAAGAGCCGCAAGGGGATAAATTGGAAATGAAAGAGAAATTTTGAAATAATTATCACTACCATTGTTTTTATTATTAGCGTAACTTTACCACATGGCAAAAAGGGACACTTCCGATTTTAGAGAACACCTTGTAAATGTGGATAGAAAAGGAAAAAGAGTTTGGCTTTTTCCTAAAATAATCCAAGGCAAATTTTACAAATGGCGCGCCCAATTTAGCTGGGTGCTCCTGTTTTTTTTGCTATCTGCACCCTGGGTTAAATACAACGGGCATCCTTTGTTTCTTTTCAATGTTTTAGAAAGAAAATTTATCATTTTTGGGGTTCCTTTTTGGCCTCAGGATTTATATCTTCTCGCTATAGGATTAATAACATTTATAGTATTTATCATAGCCTTTACGGCAATTTTTGGGCGTGTATTTTGTGGTTGGGCTTGCCCGCAAACTATATTTATGGAAATGGTTTTTCGCCGCATAGAAACATGGATTGAGGGTTCTCCTGCGCAACAAAAAAAATTGAAGGAGCAATCTTGGAACCAAGAAAAACTGATAAAAAAAGGAACAAAAAATGTTATTTTTTGGATCATTTCTTTTGTAATTTCAAACACGTTCTTAGCTTATATAATCGGTTCTGATGCTCTATTGCACATTGTTACAGACCCGCTGGGAAAGCATGTGGGAGGTCTAATTTCAATCCTTATTTTCACCACGGTCTTTTATCTCGTGTTTGCCAGAATGCGTGAATTGGTTTGTGTTATGATTTGCCCTTATGGAAGATTGCAAGGGGTTTTATTAGATTCGCAATCTATAGTTGTTGCTTACGATTTTAACAGAGGGGAGCCTAGAGGGAAAATTCAAAAAGATTCCGTGATGGAAGAAAAACTTGGCGATTGCGTGGATTGTGGATTGTGTATTGATGTTTGCCCCACTGGTATCGATATTCGCAATGGCACCCAGTTGGAATGTGTGCATTGTACGGCTTGTATAGATGCATGTGATAGTGTTATGGAGAAAATTAACAAACCCTTAGGCTTAATTCGTTACTCTAGCGAAGCGAATTTGAAAGAAGGTAAAAAATTTAAATTAACAACCAGAGTAGCTGCTTATGCTGCCATTTGGCTCGTATTACTGGGGGTATTTATTACAACAGTTTCGGCGCGTAAAGATGTTCAGGCTTCTTTATTTCGTGCCCAAGGTTCTACCTATTCCCGATCGGAAAATGGCGAAATAACCAATATTTTTGATATGAAATTGGTAAATAAAACATTTAAAAATATGAAAATTGAGTTTCGAAGTCTTGATACAAATGTGATTATAATTGCTGGTAACGACCGCATATGGGTTGAGCCAGGCATTCACCGCAGCATTCCAATTATTGTTAAAATGCAGCAGCAGTTTATTCATGAAAATACCATTCCTTTTTCAATTGAGGTTACAGGAAATGGCAAGCCCTTAAATATTGTGAAAGATCAATTTATGGCTCCTGTTTTTGATCATGATTAACTGTTTTATATTCCAAATATTAACTATCAATATGAGCTTATGAATTGGGGAAAAAGCATTGTACTTGCCTTCGTACTTTTTGCATTATTAATGATGTATTTTTTATTCAAAACTATAATTAGTGGAAGTGAAAAGGTGCCAGACAATTATTACGAAAAGGGCAATGCATTCCAAAATGTGTTGGATGAAGAAAAAGGCGTAGAAAAATTTAAAACAAAGTTGTTCTATGAAGCCAAGTCTCGAGCTGTTTTCGCTATGTTCGATAGTATACAACCAGACAGTGGTTCCATGACTTTGCAATGGCCACCTGATGCCTCTAAGCAATTAATAACGCGTTTGTCTCAGCGTGAAAATACTGACCATGTTAAAACTTTTTTTGCAATTCCTGTTTCTGGCCCAAAGGGAAGCTGGTTAGTGCAGTTAAGATTTTATAAAGCGGGGAAGGCTTACTATCTTAAGCAGAAAGTATGGGTGGAATAAGCTGGTATATTGCGGCTTTTGTTATGGGGCTTGCCGGAAGTTTGCACTGTTTAGGCATGTGCGGACCCATTTTTGCGGCTAGCAGCACATTTTATGCTTCACCCAAAGAATACCTTAAACCAGTACTCATTCACCATCTAGGAAAATCGATTTCTTATGCTCTCTTGGGCATAGCAATGGGTTTGTTAGGAAAAGGGATGTCTCTTTTGTTGTTACAAAACAAGGTGATGGTTATTTGTGGTATCCTATTGATCCTTTTTGCATTTGGTAGCATGGTAAAATGGAATGCCTTTGCTGGATTGGGTGTATGGGTTACCCAGAGAATGGGCAAACTTTTGGGCAAAAAAGGAGGTAGTTTTCTTTTGGGTATTGTAAATGGCCTTATTCCTTGTGGTCTTGTATACGCTGCTGCCATAGGTGCGGCCGCAACCCAAAACATTGTTTATGGAGCTCTTTTTATGGTTTTTTTTGGATTAGGAACAATGCCAGCACTAAGCGCTGCAGGATTTTCGAGATGGTTGTTTAAAACCCGAAAGTTTAAGAATATGGCCATTTGGAGGCAAATTCCTGTTTTAATTTTGGGCCTGTGGTTGCTTTTTAAGGGTTTGGGATTGGGCATTCCTTATATCAGTCCCGATTTAAAAAACCATAATCCTTCGGAGAATTGCTGCGAAAAGCACCACTAAAAACCCACAACAGGGTGAATAACTTGTGTAAAAATGTGCAAAATAGTTCGGATAAATAAATTATTTGAAAAAATGTGAAACCGACTTACGTTTCCCGAAATAAACATTTGGTTAACTGATATTCATGTTTGGTAAATTAGTTTGCTTAGGTTCATTAAGTAGATTTAGTTTTGCCTTAAAACTAATAACTAAATTATGAGAATTAAAAACACCGAACTAACTGATTTTACCCTGTTTCTATTGGTATTAATCTTAACTTTGTAATAAAACTAAACAAAAAAACATGAGAATTATAAATTACAAACTATCACTTTTTAAGTTGTTTCTTGCTTTATTAACCTTGTCATCCAACGTTGCATTTTCTGCGAATCGTTATTGGGTGGCTGCGGCTAATACCAATTGGAACAGTACGGCAAACTGGTCTACAACTTCAGGATCTGGCAGCGGAGCCAGCGTGCCAGGTGTAAATGACCTAGCAATTTTTGACGGAGCAAGTGGTAGCAATGGAAATTGCAGCATCGATGCCACTGTGAATGTCGCGGGTATCCAAATCAATGGATATTCTGGTACAATTTCGCAGAATGCATTTTCTGTGACTGTGGGTGCTTCCAACTATACCCAAAACAGTGGCGCATTTGCTGGCAGTGCGTCCGCTTTTACTATTAATACCACAGGGCTGTTTTCGTTGTCTGGTGGAACTTTCACCGCAACTTCAGGAAATTTTACCATTTCTGGCAGCCGTGGCAGCAGCCAAACGGTTTTTAGTCACTCTGCCGGTACATTTATCCACAACAACGGAAATATTATTTTAAATCCCAACCAACCAGGTTGTTCTCAACTAACCTACACTATTGATGTTCTCGGCTCCACGGCTTTTTACAACCTAGAACTAAATGCAACGCCCAGTTGCGGTATCAATGCAATCATCACTACCGGAGCCAACCCGGCGAAAGTTGCAAATAATTTAACCCATACAGATGGTTATCTTACTGGCACTTATACTTTCAGTAATAATTTGGTTGTTGGAACTTTAGCAGATGGAGGTACAGGTACTATTACAGCCAATGGTACTGGAGCCCAGGCATATACTTTTACCACTGGCGGCGCACGCACCTGCCAGTTGATAGTGAACAAGGCAAGTGGAAGCTTGGCACCCGCCGTCGGAACAACAGATCTTTCGGTTCAAAGTTTTGCATTGCAAGCAGGTACTTTTACAGCA
>JBBQBB010000013.1:0-59297 GCA_038317095.1 Bacteroidia bacterium
GTTTTGTGTTGATTCTGATTTCTTGTAAAAAAGACATTGTGGGATACAATAAACCAATTTATTTGATTGACGAAACAGGCCCATATACCAGCGAGTTTTGGAATTTAGAAAAAACTCAATATTGGTATTTTGATAAATATGAACAGAAAAACAATGGATTGTTCCAAACTATTGGCGAATATTGGTTATTCCCTAAATATTTGAAACAAAAAAATAAACTTGAATATTATAGTCTCTGGGTAGGCGCTGATAGCAATGCGTTATAAATATTTTTTTACCCAGTTTCTACTAACTTTGAATTTTCATACATTTTGTTGGGCAATAGTTATTTGGAAATTATGAATACAAAAGATATATATATAAATTCAGTCAACAATTTGACAACTAAAACCCACTCGTTGAATGATATAAAATATTCATTTAGTTCAAATTTCTATACTAAACCTTTGCAATTAGCATCACCATGGGGCAAGGGTAACGCGCTTCGTATATCAATTGATTCAACAGAGCCCTATGGAACAAATGCAAAATTTTCTAAGTCACGTTGGGAAATATATCTAGAGGGCAATGTCGGACGAGTGAAAATTATTCATGAAAGAATAAATAGGCATTTTTTAGTTAACAAGATTGACACAAATAGATATATTTATCTACTTAAACGGTTTAAAACGCGATGACGAAAGTTGTTTTTTTTATAATTTCATTGTGTTTTTTTTCTGGTATACTTTCATGCAGAAAGTCGGATAAGTTAAAAGTAGATAGTGCTTCAATTCAAAAAGACACTTCAAAAATTTTAAGAGGTGGATACTATTGGCCAATTGGTTCAAGCCTACGTTGGAAGTACTCGTTATATACTGGTCGTAGTTTGAATAATGTCACAAAATCGGCAGATGTTTTGTGGATTGGACTTAAGGATAGTATTCGTTTGGCAGGTAGGTACGTGTTTAGGTACACTTTAAGCGCTGATTCCTTATTGACTCAAGTTAAAAGGACATTTTTAGTCGTAAGTAATGATTATGATGTCGCTTTTTTAGATGCGAGGGGCTTTGAGTACCCAATTTTTTCCATAAACTCACTTTCGAAGAGTTTTCAAAGTTTTTTGAATATTGGAGTTTCTCCGCAAAATAATATTTCATATTATTACTTTTCCCCCTTATTGGTGCAGTCAATTGAAAATAGAAGCTATGATACTTATAAATCCCAAATTGACAGTGTCTCCAAGTACTTTTCTAAGGATTCGTTTTCTTACCATTCAAATGAGATTTATCTTTCATATCAGTTTGGTCCTGTGCGCTTAAGGTATATTGATGTAGAAAACTCAAATTCAAAAACCGGGGGTAAACCAGACACTTTAATTAGAGATTATAAGCTTTTGAATTTTTTCAGATAGCCTAGTTTCTATTCAAATATAAATTTTTGTAACTCCTTTAAAAGATAATACTAAACAATAATTCATCTCTGTGAACAACTCCCTTTGAACCTTTCCCAATTTTTGTTTTTTTTCGCAGTTCCATGGCATACGACCCAGATGCGCATTTAGAAGACGATCAAAATCCAAAGGAAGAAACCCATATTGGTAGCGTTAAGCCCGTAAGTGGCCTGTATCGCGACTGGTTTATGGAGTATGCTTCCTATGTAATTTTGGAACGTGCCATACCTGCGATTGAAGATGGTTTAAAGCCAGTTCAGCGCAGAATTATGCACGCAATGCATGTGATGGACGATGGCCGATACAACAAAGTAGCCAATATTATTGGGGCAACGATGGCTTATCACCCGCATGGCGATGCTGCAATTGGCGATGCTTTGGTGAATTTGGGTCAAAAAGAACTTTTGGTAGATACCCAAGGAAACTGGGGGGATGTTAGGACTGGCGATAGCGCTGCTGCACCTAGGTATATTGAGTCTCGATTGTCGCATTTTGCACTGGAAGTGGCTTTCAACGACAAAACCACCGAGTGGCAACTCTCCTACGACGGTCGTAAGAAAGAGCCAGTAACGTTGCCCATGAAATTTCCTTTGCTATTGGCACAAGGGGTAGAAGGCATTGCTGTGGGGTTAAGTACCAAAATAATGCCCCATAATTTTATAGAATTGTGCGAGGCGAGCATTGATATCTTAAAAGGAAAGAAAACAGACATTCAACCCGATTTTCCAACGGGTGGATCTGCCGATTTTAGTCAGTATGCCGGCGGTAAAAAAGGTTCGAGAATTAGGGTTCGAGCAAAGATTGAGGAAAAAGATAAAACAACTTTGACAATAAGGGATATTCCTTATGGAACCACAACTGGATCCTTGATTGAGTCTATTATTAAAGCCAATGATAACGGTAAGATAAAAATAAAAAAGGTAATAGACAATACCGCAGCAAACGTAGATATAGAGGTGCAATTGGTGCCCGGTATCAATCCGGATATGGCTATTAATGCATTGTATGCCTTTACAGATTGTGAAGTATCTATTTCTCCTTTGGCATGTGTAATTAAAGACAACAAGCCTCAGTTCTTAAATGTGAATGAAATTCTGAAAGAGAATACGCAGAATACCTTGCACTTGTTAAAGCGAGAATTGGAAATTCGACTGAGTGAGTTGGAAGAGAAATGGCATTTTTCATCTCTGGAGAAAATTTTCATCGAAAACCGCATTTACCGCGATATTGAAGAAAGCACCACTTGGGAACACGTAATTTCCACCATCGACAAAGGATTACAACCATTTAAGAAAAAATTTATTCGTGAAATTACCGAAGAAGATATTGTTCGGTTGACGGAGATTAGGATTAAGAGGATTTCAAAATTTGATGGATTTAAAGCCGACGAGCTGATGCGCAGCTTGGAAGAAGATATTAAAACGGTTAAGCACTATCTTGAAAATTTGGTTGAATATGCCATTGATTATTATAAAAATTTAATCAAGAAATACGGCAAAGGAAAAGAGAGAAAAACGGAAATTCGATTGTTTGACACCATTGAAGCCAATGTAGTTGCTGCAGCCAATGTGAAATTATATGCGAATTTAAAGGAGGGTTTTGTAGGCACAGGCCTTAAAAAGGAAACTTTTATTTGCGATTGCAGCGATATTGACGACATAATAGCTTTCAGGGCAGATGGCAAATACATGATAAGTAAAGTGAATGAAAAAACATTTTATGGCAAAGATTTGATGCTAGTGGATGTTTGGCGAAAAAATGATGAACGTACCACCTATAATGTAATTTATTGGGACGGCGCCGCCAAACGGGCTATGGTAAAACGATTTAATGCTACGGGACTTATTAGAGACAAAGAGTATGATATGACGATTGGTTCTAAAGGCAGTGATATTTTGTATTTTTCGGCCAATCAGAACGGAGAAGCGGAAAAGGTTGCTATACATTTAAGTTCTATCGCCAATGCTCGGGTAAAACAATTCGATTACGACTTTGCACAACTTGCCATAAAAGGAAAATCCTCCCAAGGGAATCTGTTAACCCGTTACCCAGTTCGGAAAGTAGATTTGAAAGAAAAGGGTATTTCTACCCTAGGTGGAGTTAAAATATATTGGGACGACAACACAGGCAGATTAAACGGTGAAGGGAGAGGTATTTTTATTGGGGAATTCGATGGCGACGATAAAGTTTTAGTAATTTACAATGACGGTTCCTATGAATTAACCAATTACGAACTCATTAACAGGTATGAACCAGAAACTGTCTATTTAATACAAAAATTCTGGTCAGAAATGGTTGTGAACTGTATTTATTTTGATGGTAAAACAAAAAATTATTTCGTTAAAAGATTTCAGATTGAAACCACAACCATAGGTAAGAAATTTGTATTTATTGGAGAAGCAAAAGGCACCACATTGGCGGTTGCATGCACCAATGAAGAAAGTACTGTGCTTTTTACCACTGAGGATAAAAAGAAAGTAAAGGGTGATTGGATTTTGGAATTTCCGGAATTTATGGAAGTACAAGGTTGGAAAACCGTAGGTAGCAGACTTTCAACCGATGTGGTGAAAAAAGTATTGTTGCAAGGTGAAAAAGTGGGTCATCCACCGGTACCTCCATCTCAAACAGTAGCTGAGCAATTTGCGGAAGAAAACAAAAATACCGACCAACTGAATTTGTTGTAGTTGTATATTTGGAAATGCACAAGCGTGTTTTTTGAATGCTTTTATGAAGATATCTTTAATTTTCAAAAACGTGGCATTATGGCTTCCCCATATTTACTAATTCCTATATTTGCACAATGTCTTTCCGTCAACTAACCCCTCCTGTTTTGCCAGACTATGAACTCCTTGACACGGGGGATTTTGAAAAATTGGAGAGATTTGGCAAATACATTTTGCGAAGACCAGAGCCTCAGGCGGTTTGGAGTAAAAGTTTGAAAGATGCTGAATGGGAGAAACAGGCGCACGCAACATTTCAGAGAAAGAGTGAAAAGGATGCCGAAGCAGGCAATTGGACCGTGAAACCGGGAATGCAAGACCGATGGATGGTACAATATAAAAACGGGCATTTGGATTTGAAAATGAGACTTGCATTAACTTCATTTAAACATGTCGGCATATTCCCGGAGCAAGCAGAGAATTGGGATTATATTTCAAAAATTGTACATACAATTGTAGGTACAAATAGAGAAAAACCCAAAGTCCTAAACTTGTTCGCATACACCGGTGGAGCCTCCTTGGCTGCATGTCAAGCGGGTGCAGATGTTGTGCATGTTGATAGCGTGAAACAAGTCGTATCTTGGAGCAGAGAAAATATGGAATCTAGTGGATTGGCGGATATAAGATGGGTTGTGGAAGATGCTTTTAAATTTGTGCAACGCGAAGTGAAAAGAGGCAATAAATACCAAGGCATTATCCTAGATCCACCAGCTTATGGCCGCGGACCCGATGGAGAAAGGTGGCTTCTTGAAAAACAAATCAATGAATTGCTTTATTTGTGCAATGAATTGCTAGAAGAAAAAGATGCATTCTTCTTAATCAATTTATACAGTATGGGTTTTTCCACACTTATTACAGAGAACCTTGTACATACAAATTTTAAAATTACCGATTCTGAAACCGGCGAAATTTATTTGCAAGATAAGTTTAAAAAGAAATTACCCTTGGGCACATTCTTGAGATTTACAAGGTAATATCAGCGTTAATTCTTTCTGAAAATCCATTTTCCCAATTCTCTCCAAGTGGGTTTTTTGCCGTACATTAAAATGCCAATTCTGTAAATTCTGCCAGTCATCCATACAAAGAATACGAAAGTGGCAATCAATATCAGTGCAGATAGGGCAACTTCGGACCAGGGAATGCCAAAAGGAGAACGAACCACCATTAAAATAGGACTGGTGAAAGGAATCAGAGAAAATATTTTTGCCATAGGGCCATGTGGATCCTGAAAAACCGTGGTTTGTGCAATCACAATACCGAAAACCAAAGGCAATGAAATAGGCATCATAAATTGTTGGGTATCAGTCTCCTGATTGGCGGCAGATCCAATAGCGGCAAACATGCTGCTGTATAAGAGAAAACCTCCCAAAAAGAATATGAGAAATATTACGATGATTTGTCCGTAAGGCAAATTGGAAAAGACTTCAAGCATTTGACCACCTGCCGAGTTTTTGGCCAAAGCCGCGCCAGGTCCAGGCATGCTTGTAGGTAGTTTTTGGGCTGTTTCCATCATTTTACCACCAATTACTGCAGAGATAATGGTTACAAAGCCAAGACTCAACACAATCCAAGCTGCGAATTGGGTTAACCCTACCAGCGCAACGCCCAGTATTTTACCCATCATCAATTGAAAGGGTTTTACAGATGATATTACTACTTCTACAATTCGATTTGTTTTTTCTTCCAAAGTACTTCGCATTATCATGGAGCCATAGATGAAAATAAACATGTACACCACAAAGGCTAGAAAAATACCAATGCCACTTTTGGCCATACTGCTGCTGTTTTTCAAACCTCCATTCTCATCTATTTCTATGGTATGAACGCTTGCTGCGGGCTTTAAAGAGTCAATTTTACCTTTGCTTAATCCAATGTTTTGAAGCCGCGTTTTGTAGACCTTGCTCGCCAATAAATTTCCTAGTTTTTCGCTTTGCAACAAAGAGAGGGTTTTTTTCGAAACCCAATCAATACTGTCAATGGTTTGTAGTTCTTTGTCGTTTATTTCTAAATAGCTATCATATTCGCCAGAGGATACTTTTTTCAAAGCTTCACTTTTTGCAAGCGTTGTGGTTTTGAATTTATAATTATCAAAACTGTCTAGTTTGTCCGCAAAAAAACCATTGTTGTCTTTAAACAAGGCATGACGTATTTTTTTATCGCTAGCATCTTGTGTGGCTACTAAAAAAATACCTCCATAAAATAGGGCAATCAGAATAGGCCCTAAAAGGGTCATGATGATGAACATTTTGTTCTTAACCCTGGTGATGTATTCTCTTTTTAATATAACCCAAATTTTATCCATTGGAATTGTTTTTAATTGTATCTACAAATATTTGGTGAATGGTTGGAAGAGCCTCAGAAAAGTGAATTAAATCTCCTTTTTTAGTGGCCAAGGAAAGTAGAATCTCTACTTCAGAAGAGTTTTGCAACTGAAAAGTATAAATATTTCTTCCATCTGCTGTTTGCACGCTAGAAATGGGTTGTAAATAATCTTCTAAGAAGCTCACGGATTTTAAATATCCCACTTCGTATTGATTCTTGAACATTTTTCGTCTTAAACCTCCAGCTTCGCCGTTGAGTTTTACTTGACCATGATCTACAATGCACAAATAGTCGCAGAGTTCTTCCACGTTGTCCATTCGGTGGGTGCTAAAAAGTAGGGTTGCGCCGTTTTTATTTAACTCTAAAATGAGGTCTTTGATTAAATCGGCATTCACAGGGTCAAAGCCAGAAAAGGGTTCGTCTAAAATGATAAATTCTGGATTGTGAATAATGGTTGTTAAAAACTGCACTTTTTGGGCCATGCCTTTGCTCAGCTCTTCAATTTTTTTGTTTTCCCAGGTTTGCATATCCAATCGCGCCAACCATTTTTTAGCGGTTATTTTCGCTTGTTGGGGCTTGACTCCTTTGATTTCAGCAAAAAACAGCAGTTGGTCTAAAACAGACATTTTTTTATACAAACCCCGTTCTTCTGGCATATAGCCCATGCGCGAGGCATGGTTTTCTTGCAAAGGCTCCCCTTTGAAAAGGATTAGGCCAGTATCCGGTTTAGTAATGGTTGTGAGCATGCGGATTAATGTCGTTTTGCCCGCCCCGTTAGGCCCTAAAAGTCCATAAATGCTGCCTTGAGGAATTTGCAAGGAGATATGATCGGCAGCTTTGCTACTACCATAAGTTTTGCAAACTTCTCGTGTTTCTAAAATGATTGACACTAGGCAAAAGTATGCAAACGGAGGGCAGTTTGCCTAGATTGTGAATAGTTTTCGTTAAACGGTGCATGGCTTAGATGAACGTTAGAAAAGAGTTAGATTAAATTGAACCCAATACATTTCAAGAACGTTTAGTTCGTCAGTCGTTTGCGGAACTTATTAAATAAGCGACGGACCAGATAAATCAAGCCAACAAAACATCTGCAGGGATATTGAGTTCTTTATGAAATATTTTGGCAATTTCCAGGGTCAGTGGTTTGCATTATTTAGAAGCATCTATCAAGCTAAATTTGTAAACTATCAATGCCAAAATCTAAAAATAGCCATTATTCAATGATTGAATTCGGGCTAAAATAAATATGTGTAAACTTTTTAAAAGTTGAAATACGTATTTCGTCCTATTTATGGAAGCTGCTACAAAAAAGCATAAAAAAACCATCCTAAGATGGTTTTGCTCCCTGAGCTGGACTCGAACCAGCGACCTATTGATTAACAGTCAATTGCTCTAACCAGCTGAGCTATCAAGGAATGTTATTTTGTTAACTTTTACGCTAACGGGGTGCAAAAATAAGAAGTCTTTTGTTTTTTTTCAAGAAAAATTGTAGTTTTTTTGCAAAATAAATGAGTTTACTAATAATTGGGTCGGTTGCATTTGATGCCATAGAGACCCCTTTCGGCAAAACGGGTAAAATAGTTGGGGGCAGTGCTTCCTATATATCTCTAGCCACATCAATGCTTTACGACAAGGTAGGGTTGGTTGCAGTGGTGGGTGAAGATTTTGATATGGCCTTCTTAGAAGACCTCAAAAGTAGGGGTGTAGATACCACCGGAGTTCAAATTAAAAAGGGCGAAAAGTCCTTTTTCTGGAGTGGAAAGTACCATATGGACATGAACAGCCGGGATACTTTGGTTACAGAATTGAATGTTTTGGGTGAATTTGACCCTATTATTCCAGAAGGATGGGACAGTCCTGATTACGTAATGCTTGGAAATTTAGCACCTGCGGTGCAGATTACAACCCTAAATCGATTGAAAAAGCGTCCTAAGTTGGTGGTTATGGACACGATGAATTTTTGGATGCAAATTGCTATCGATGAATTAAAACAAGTTTTAACCATGGTGGACGTGCTTACAGTAAACGATGAAGAAGCGCGTGAATTGAGTGGGGAATACAGTTTGGTAAAAGCAGCAAGAAAAATCCGTGAAATGGGTCCTAAGTACCTTGTTATTAAAAAAGGGGAGCACGGTGCTTTGTTGTTTGGACCAGATGGACAAACTTTTTTCTGTCCCGCTTTGCCATTGGAGGAAGTATTTGATCCTACTGGAGCTGGAGATACCTTTGCCGGCGGTTTCTTGGGCTACATAGCCTCAAGTGGCAGAAATGATTTTGGCGGTATGAAGCGTGGACTTATGTATGGAAGTTGCATGGCAAGCTATTGTGTAGAGAAGTTTGGAACAGATCGCCTTGCTGAAATAACGGGAGGAGATATCCAAGACCGTTTGGATGTATTCGAAAAATTGATTGCCTTGTAAGAATTTTAAGGGATTAATTCATAAATCACTATGGAATGTTTGGGTACAATGAAATACGCACCCAGCATTCCATGGTCGCCAAACATCAAGTCTTTAAAATGGCTAAACCCATTTAATTCATCTTGGTAACGGGCGCTAACTATCATTTTTTCATTGGCATTGTCATTCACCAAAACCAGCACTTTCTTTTCATTTAATATTCTGAAATACGAAAAAACGCCATCTGCAGGTGCATATAATTTAAGTTCACCTTCCGTTAAAATAGGATTGTTTTTACGCATTTTAATGAGTTGTTTGTTAAACTCAAAATCCTGTGTAGTCTGCAATTCTTTCGCGCAATTGAGATTTCCGCAATTGGTAAAAATACCCAAGGGATAAAAGGAGCCATTGTTAAAGCTACCTTTGGAAATTTGGTCAATCCCCATATTTGTAATCAAAGTACCTGGCAGTGTATAGCTGAGCCCCATTAACATTTTCCATCGGTTTTTATTTTGGTTGTAACTTGCAGAAATACCTTTGCCATAAATTTCATCCATAAATATTAAATTTTCATTTGGCTTTGAATAAACGCATTGCATTTCTAATGTATTAAATAAATCATTCCAATATTTTCGATCACAGGTATCTGTTTTGGCAATTTGCGTTAAACAATTAAAAATTGCATAATCTGCAATGCCATTGAAACTTTGAACAGGCTTCAACGACAATTTGTTTAAAACATAATCAGATTGCGATTTGGTGCTGTTTGTTGCAGTGTTGGCGATGAACTTTACATTGGGAAAATCACGTTGCACTTCCCATTGAATGTAATTCGAAAAGGACTTTTCAATCAATTGAGGGTCGGGTACAATCCATGCAGAAACGCCTGCAAACTCTGTCCACCACATACAAAATTGTTTTAAATAATAGCGAATGTGGAAATTCTTTTGGTTCAAATCAGGCAAAGTGGGATCCATCCAATGGTTGGCTATCCATTTTTTTTCGGTTTCGCTTAAGTTTGAATTGTTGAAAAAAACTGGGTCAGGCAATGAATGTATAGCGCTATCTGGGCTGTTAAACCAACCCGTGTCAAAATTCAAATTCAACCAGTGGAACCAGCCTATTTGGTTTATATCTAAATCCATGATAAGCTTAATGCCTGCCTTGGCTAGCGCATTTTGCAAAGGTTTAATCTGGTCATTTCTTCCCAGTCGTGGATCTACCAAATAGTGGTGCGTAATACTTCTGCCAAATGCGCTGCGCATTGGGGCATCGTTTTCTTGAATGGGGTTCAGCCAAAGTGCAGTTACACCTAAATTATGTAAGTAATCAATTCCATTAATTAAACCTGTTAAATCCCCACCCTGCCTTGCCATAGGGTCTTTGGTGTTAAAATCGTATGGATTTTTTAAATATACCTTGTCATTGTTTTGGTTTCCATTGTAAAATTTGTCCAAAACAGAATGATATACAATATCTTTAGATTCTAGTTCAGAAATTTTACTGGATCTTGCATGCAAAGTATAGGTAAACTTAAACGATTTTACATATCTAATTCTAAGAAAAGCAGGTTTGGCGGAAAATTTCAATACCCCTGGCTCTGTTTTTTGGCTAATATTTAATTGCAGGTATGCTACATGCCTGTTGGCAGAATTGGTTTTACCTAAAAAACGCACCCCCATATAATCTTCCATGGATATCTCTAAAAGATCGGCATTTTCGGCATGAAAAACAATTTCCAAAAACGTATCTGAGAATCCAGCGTACCAAGATGGGGGTGATAAATTATAAATGGAAGCTGGTGGAGATGAGCTAAATATGTGACCTGGAAACAAAATCAAATACAATGCAAATACGAAAACAAAACGGAATCGTTTCCTTGTTTGAAACATGCTGCAAATTAATTCAATTACAACTGTTTTCAACCAAATTGAATGTAAATAATTTGGATTCCACGGCTTGCAATTCTGATTTTATAGATTGAATGAAAAATGATTTACTCAGAAATTCGTTATTTTTGTTAAAAGAATGGACTTTTTCGACTTTTATAAATTGCTAAATATCCCGGTTGGAACAACAATCGAGGACATAAAAAAGGCATATATATTGAAGGTTCATCAATATTCTGGAGCATTTCAAGAAGGCGATGAAAAAGCTGCAGAATATCTCAATATAATTACCAAAGGGTACGAATTGTTGTCTGACCCTGAAAAAAAACGGGTTTATGACATGATGCTTTTAAAGTATTATTTGAAGCAGAAAAATTCTGAAATTAGCAGATCACTTTATAAAAAATTTGGCAATAGCGAAAGAAATCCAGTTTTAGGTGAGGCAGACGAAGATTTAACAAAAAATATTGAACCGCCGAACGAAATTCATTCAGTTGAAAAGTTAGATGCAGCAAAAAAGGGAATAGTCCAAGAAAAATTATTGCTAGTATTGGGTTTTTTTATGGTTTTTCTGTTGTTGATGTTGTTCGATCATTTTTACTGGAAACCCTATACAGATATCACCATGATTAGCAATGTGATATTGGCGATTGCATACTTAATGACAATGGTTTGGACACTAAAAAAAATTTACCGGTATTTTGAAATCAGAAATATGATATTACAAAAGAAAGTGAGTGCTGAAAAGTATATATTAATTGTATTTTTAACGATGTTTTTTGCTATTCCTGCGCTGACAATTCGTGCAGAAAATATTAGAAGATCGTATCATTTGGAGCATTATTCTAAAAGTGCCATTGCCACTAATTTTATGTTAGAGGACGAATGGTTGACCGTGGATTATGTTGTAAATGGAAAGGCCTATAAACAAAGCGTATCTATGGGAGATAACGCAGAAAATTTCAAGAAGAACCATTATGATAAAATGAAATTCATCATCCATTATTCGAGCAAAAATCCGAATATTATTTCAATAGAAACGAAATAGAGGAGGTTACTTAACTTCGCACTGAAAGGCAGACAATTCACCTATAAACCCTTCAAGGCAATCGCCTTTTTTTACAGGACCAACTCCTGGTGGCGTGCCAGTAAATATAAAATCTCCAATTTTTAAAGTGAAAAATTGGGAAACATAGCTAATTATTGAGTCGACTCCAAAAAGCATTTGGGATGAATTTCCGGATTGTATGGTTTCGCCATTTTTAACCAAAGTGAAATCAATATTGTGAATATCGAAATTCTCCTTGGCGTATAGTTTTCCAATGACGGCGGAATAATCAAATCCTTTGGCTTTTTCCCAAGGTAAACCTTTGGCTTTTAAATTTGTTTGTAAATCACGCGCGGTAAAATCAATTCCTAAGCCAATTTGGCTGTAATAGGTTGATGCAAATTGCAAGGGAATAGACTTGCCAACCTTTGTTATTTTTACGAAAAGTTCAACCTCATGATGTACGTCTTTTGAAAAATCAGGGATGTAAAAAGGAGAATTATTTCGCAATACGGCAGTATCTGGTTTAATGAAAATTACCGGTTCGTCTGGAATCTCATTTTGCAATTCTTTGGCATGCTCGGCATAGTTTCTGCCAATACAAATAATTTTCATGTTTAACGCATGATCGTTTTGTGGCGTTCTGGTCCCAATGAAATAACACCCACATCAGTTCCTAAATAATCTTCAATAAATTGAACATAACTCTTAAAATTATTATCCAATGCATCAAATCCCTTATCGTAGGGTAATTCATTAGCCCAACCGGGCAAAGTGCGATAAAGAGGTTCCAAATTGGCGGTACACAAATTCGAAGGGACTTGGTTGGTTTGAACGCCATCAACAATATATGCCTCAGCCGCGCAAATCTCAGGCATGCCGCAAAGCACATCAGATTTAATCATAATTAACTCATCCACTCCATTTAACATGCAAGTATATTTTAATGCCACCAAATCAATCCAGCCAGTTCTTCTGGGTCTACCTGTAGTTGCTCCAAATTCATGGCCTTTTCTTCTTAATTCTTCGCCCATTTCATTGTCCAATTCTGTAGGAAAAGGACCGCTACCAACTCTTGTGCAATAGGCTTTGAAAATGCCATAAACCTTGCCAATGTGTTTGGGTGCAATGCCCAACCCGTTGCATGCACCACCAGCTAAAGTTACACTCGAAGTTACATATGGATATGTGCCAAATTCTATATCCAACATGCTGCCTTGGGCTCCTTCGGCCAATATTTTTTTACCATTTTGAATGGCTTCATTTAAAAAATATTCGCTGTTAATTAGCTTGTGGGTTTTTAAAAAATCAACAGCCAAAAAGAATTTTTCTTCTTCAGATTTTAAATCAAAATCGGTGTAACCGTAAAACTCAATTTGTTTAAGATGTGCATCGGCTGCATTGCGGTAAACCGACATGAAATCTGCATTTAACAAATCGCCTACCCTAATTCCGGCTCGCCCAGTTTTGTCGCGATAGGTGGGTCCAATTCCACGCAAGGTACTTCCAATTTTATTTGCACCTTTAGATGCCTCTGATGCTGCATCTAAAATACGGTGTGTAGGTAAAATAATGTGTGCTTTTTGGGAAATCAACAACCTTTCTGCATAGTCGGGGCACTCTGGTTGTATTCTTGCAATTTCTTCCATTAGCCGCACTGGGTCTATAACCACTCCATTGCCAATGACATTTAGCGTGGATTTATGAAAAATTCCGGAAGGTATGGTATTAAGTACAAATTTTTTGCCTTCAAATTCCAAAGAATGACCTGCATTTGGGCCTCCTTGAAATCGTGCAACAATATCATATCGAGGGGTTAAATAATCAGCTATTTTGCCTTTTCCCTCATCGCCCCATTGAAGTCCTAGAATTACATCAACCATTGATTTCGTGATCTTTAAATTTTAACATGTTTACTCCACATTGTTGGCAATTGTTGTCTTTGTCCACTTCTGGTTGTCCATACAAATGTAAAGAATGATGGGTTACATTGAATTTTAACAATCCGCCCATGGTGGAGGTGATTTGTTGCACACGGGGATCGCAAAATTCCAATACTTTTTTACATTTTACACAAATTAAATGGTCGTGTTGTTTAAATCCGTATGCTTGCTCAAATTGGCTAATGTTTTGGCCAAATTGATGTTTTTTAACCAAACCTGAGTCTACCAGCAGGTCAAGTGTATTGTATACAGTGGCGCGGCTTACATGGTAGTTCCTATCTTTCATTTTAATGTAAAGGTCATCCACGTCGAAATGTTGTTTATGAGAATAAATCTCGTCTAAAATTGCATAACGTTCAGGTGTTTTTCGCTGCTTGTTTTTGCCAAGATATGCTGTAAAAATTTCCCTTACATCGTTTTTTATTTTAAGATTTTTTGGATCTTCTTTCATCGTTTATTATTTCCCCTTTAAAATCAGTGGCTTTTGCCATTCGTTTTGTAATCGTATACTATGGTTGCCGATCGGTACTTTTTCCGCACTTCAACCATGGCCGCATCTGCGTCGGATTTTGAATAAAATTCGCCTACGAAAATTTTAAAGTTTGGTTCGTCAAACAACATATTAGCACCATATTTCGATCCAAACCAGCCATTTACTTCTGATAATTTTTCAGTTGCAGCTGTTCTTGTTGGGTAAAATGCTACCATAATTCGGTACACTTTTATTCCCATAGATTTGTTTCTGGAATTACGTACTTCATCCATAGCCTCAACAGCAGGATCCGCAATTACTTCCACTTTCCCTTGTCCAAGAGTTTTGGAAAGGGGAAGAATCAATATTAAAAGCAAATAGAAATTTTTCAATGGTTGTTTATGTAAAGCAAAAACCGTGCTTAAGGAAAAATTCCCAGTTCTTTATAGGAAACACCTACTTTGTTAATGGCCAAAACGAAAGATGCAGTGCGCATGCTGGTTATGGTAGGATGCTGTTTCAAAGTTTCTATAATGTCTTGTAAAGATGAAATCATGGTTTCTTCTAGACCACTATAGATTAAATCTACTTCATCTGCTCCTTTGATAATTAAATCTTTGTGCGGTTCTGCAATTGCCCTTCCTGTTAAAGATTCTATTTGATGCACTATTTGTGCATTCATGTTTTCATTGAATTTTTTCTCCATTCTACCATAGCGCACGTGGCTAAGATTTTTAAGCCATTCAAAATAGGAAACAGTTACACCGCCTGCGTTTAAATAAATATCTGGTATAATCAAAACTCCTTTTGCATTTAATATTTCATCGGCTTCTACAGTTACAGGGCCGTTTGCAGCTTCTGCTATGATTTTCGCTTTAATACGTGGCGCATTTTCTGCATTAATTACGCTTTCAAGGGCGGCAGGTATCAAAATGTCACATTCAAGTTCCAATGCGGCCGCATTACTTGCCAAATTTATGGATCCAGGGAAATTTAAAATACTTCCTGTAGCTTGTCTGTGCTGAAATACTTCTTCTTCGTTCAGTCCATCCGCATTCATAATGCCGCCTTCATATTCAGAAATGGCAATAACCTTGGCCCCACCTTCCCTAAAAAATTTGGCAGAATGGTAGCCTACATTACCCAGTCCCTGAACCACAACTGTTTTGCCTTCAACGCCGATGGGAAGGTTAATACTATCCATCATGTCTTGCATTTTGCACAATTCGCGTGTACCATAAAAAACGCCTAGGCCTGTAGCTTCTTTTCTTCCCCGCACTCCACCTTGGGATATTGGTTTGCCTGTAACACAGCCCAATCCGTCGATTTCACCCGATTTCATAGCCATGTAAGTATCGGCAATCCATCCCATCTCTCTTTCTCCACTGCCATAATCGGGCGCTGGAACATCTATACCTGGGCCAATGAAGTTTTTCTTTACCAGCTCCGCAGTATACCTGCGTGTTATTCTTTCAAGTTCTAATACTGTATATTTTTTTGTGTCAATTTTTATTCCGCCTTTTGCGCCGCCAAATGGCACATTTACAATGGCACACTTAAATGTCATTAAAGATGCCAACGCCATTACTTCGTCTTGGTTTACGTCTATACTGTAGCGAATTCCACCTTTGCAGGGCGATTTGTGCTGGGAATGCTGAACGCGATATGCCTCTATAACCTCCACGTTTTCGAGATTCGGACCTGTGCGAACTGGGAAACGCATTCTTAAAACATGGTTGCATGCTTTAATCTGCTCTAATGTGCCGGTATCGAAACTGGTAAAACTTGCTGCTTTATTAAAATTGAAAGCTACGGTTTCAAAAAACGAATATTTGCTATCGGACTTCGACATTTTTTCAGTTTTATTAAATTAACTCGGTGCAAACTTATAATTTCTTTTCTTTATGTACTGTATTCGTGCAAAAAAATATAAGATTCAATGCTTTAGAACGTAATTTTGCAACATGACCCAAAGGACTGCAATTATCGTGCTAGACGGTTGGGGTATTGGCCTACATGATATGAGTGATGCCATTTGGCAAGCCAATACTCCATACACAGATTCCCTTACAGAAAATTATGCACATACTTCGCTTCGCACAGATGGCGAAAATGTTGGACTTCCAAATGGTCAAATGGGGAATAGCGAAGTTGGGCACATGAATATTGGTGCTGGGAGAATTGTGTGGCAAATGTTGGTAAAGGTGAACAAAGCGTTTGAAACAGGTGAAATAGATTCAAATGAAACTTGGAATGCCCTTTTGAACCAATGCAAAACAGGAAAACCATTGCATCTTATGGGGTTGGTTAGCGATGGGGGTGTGCATTCCCATCAAAATCACCTCATTGCTTTGTGCAACAGTGCGGCTAAAAAAGGTGTTTCAAAAATATACATTCATGCCTTTTTGGATGGAAGAGATACTGATCCTAAAAGTGGAGCATCTTCAATAGCCAAAGTTTTAAACGGCATTGAAGGGACTGGTGCAAAAATTAGCACTGTTATAGGCAGATATTACGCCATGGACAGAGACAATCGCTGGGAAAGGGTATCTAAGTCGTATCATTTAATGGTAAATGGTTTAGGTATGGTGTCTGATAATGTAATCTCATCTATAGAAGGTGAATATGCAAAAGGCATTACAGACGAGTTTATGGAACCCATTCGCACATTGGCTGGAAGTGAAGGTTTAATTGCAGAGGGAGACGTGGTTTTGTGTTTTAATTTCAGAACCGATAGGGCTAGGCAAATCACAACAGCCCTCTGCCAAGAAAATTTCCATGAATACAACATGCATAAACTAAACCTACAGTATTACACAATGACAGAATATGATGAACGGTTTAAAATTCAAGGAATTTTATTTCACCACCAGAATTTAAACTATACTTTAGGTGAGGTAATTTCCGCCAATGGATTAACCCAACTTAGGGCTGCTGAAACAGAAAAATATCCGCACGTGACTTTCTTTTTTAATGGGGGTAGGGAAGCTCCTTTCGTAGGAGAAAATAGAATCATGGTGAGTTCGCCGAAAGTGGCTACCTACGACCTTCAACCCGAAATGAGTGCCGAGGAATTGGCAGACAAGGCCATCGAATTTATCCAAGAAAACAAACCCAATTTTATCTGCTTGAATTTTGCCAATCCAGATATGGTGGGTCACACTGGCGTTTTTAATGCTATAGTAAAGGCGGTTGAAACCGTGGATAGATGTCTAAAGAAACTATCTGAAACTTTGTTAGCCAATGGCTACGATTTTTTGGTGGTGGCAGATCATGGAAACGCGGATTTTGCCGTAAACAAGGATGGCTCTCCAAATACCGCGCATACTACCAATCCTGTTCCATGCTGGTTGGTTAGTAGCACCCAAAACCCTCAGTTGAACAAAGGAATTCTTGCAGATTTAGCGCCAACTGTGTTGAAATTAATGGGAATAACCCAACCGGCAGAAATGACGGGTAAATCTTTGTTTTAAATGAATAGAATTGGAATCATTTTTGTTTTTTGCTTTGCACTTATTTTGGGTTGCAACAGGTCGTCCACAATTTCTGGGAATGCAAAATATTTTAGCGTTTCTTCCTTTTTTAAATCTGAAATTGGTAAATTAAAATTGAATAATTCTAGAGTGGAGAAAACAATTACAAAAGATGGAAATCCGATGGTTTCTTTGTCAGATTCGGTGAAGTGGGAAGATGAGTTAAAGCCATTTTTTGATTTGGAAATCAACAAGCCAGATCTGGAAAAAAAGTATGAATTGACCATTGACAGCGGCAAAAATATTAAAATATCAACCTATTTCACAAGCGATACCAATTTGGCGATTCAGCGCATTGCAATTACTGAAGCGAACGGGAGGGTTCAATTGTTTGAGGCAGATTATAGAAAACGGAGTTGGATTGTGGACAGAGACATCCGATATAGCTATATGCCAGGCAAGGGGTTTGGAATGGTAGTGAAGGAAAATTATATTTGGAGCAATCCCAATGGCTATGAAATTTATGCTCAGATTCATTCAAAAAACGATTTAATATTAGAATAAGATGGAAAAAATTCAAAACTATATAAATGGAAATTTTGAAAATCCCAAAAAAGACCAATGGTTGGACAATTACAATCCAGCAACTGGCAGTGTTTATAGTCAATTGCCCAACTCGACTGCAGAAGATGTAGAATTAGCCTACAATGCGGCAAAAACCGCTTTTGCGAAATGGAAAAACACCCCGGCTGAGGATAAATTTAAAATATTGAATAAAATTGCGGACCTTTTGGATGCGCGCAATGAAGAATTTGCCCAAGCAGAAAGCCGTGATCAGGGCAAACCAGTTTGGTTGGCGCGAAACGAAATAAAACGGGCAGGTCAAAATTTTAGGTTTTTTGCCACTGCTGCCATGCAATTTGCCAGTGAATCGCATGCCATGGAAGATAAGGCTATTAATTACACGCTAAGGCAACCCTTGGGAGTGGTGGGCTGCATTAGTCCATGGAACTTGCCATTGTATTTGTTCAGTTGGAAAATAGCACCGGCATTGGCGGCAGGGAATTGTGTGGTTGCCAAGCCCAGTGAATTTACTCCATATACGGCATTTTTGCTTTCTAAAATTTGCACTGAAGCAGGTTTGCCTGCTGGTGTGCTAAACATAGTGCATGGTTTGGGTGGCTCGGCTGGCCAAGCCATTGTGGAACACGCAGGAATCAAAGCCATTTCATTTACTGGAGGTACAGTTACTGGCAAGCATATTGTTGCCACTGCTGGACCCATGTTTAAGAAAATAAGTTTAGAATTGGGTGGCAAAAACCCCAATATCATTTTTGCAGATGCAGATATTGAAAAAGCGGTGAAAACCACAGTGAACAGTTCATTTTTAAACCAAGGTGAAATTTGTCTTTGTGGGTCTAGGTTGTTTGTGGAACGCAGTGTGTATGAAGACGTAAGAGCCAAACTTGTAAAGGCAGTATGTGAACTTATTGTAGGCAATCCGCAGGATGATGCGAATAGAGTGGGTGCCATTGTTTCCAAACCCCATTTCGAAAAAGTACTTGGATATATAGAATTGGCAAAACACGAAGGTGGCAAAATATTAACTGGCGGGGAAGCCATAAGGCCTGCTGGATTTGAAGATGGCTGGTATATTGCACCCACAATTATTGAAGGTTTGCCATACGATTGCCGTTGCAACCAAGAAGAAATATTTGGACCTGTAATTAGCATCATGCCTTTTGATACCGAAGCAGAAGTGCTAGCTTATTCAAACAGCACGGTTTATGGCTTGGCCACCACTTTGTGGACCGAGAATTTAACCCGCGCCCACAGAATGGCAGCAGAGTTAGAAACCGGTATTGTATGGATCAATTGCTGGTTGCTTCGCGATTTGCGCACCCCATTTGGTGGCATGAAACAAAGTGGAACTGGCAGAGAAGGTGGCTGGGAAGCCATGCGCTTTTTTACCGAACCGAAGAATGTTTGTATTGCATTGTGATAGGTGGTAACTTTAAAATGACAATCTTTTATTAGGTTTTTTCTCCCGGTTGATCTTAGCTAACGGCACTTTCAAATGGCAAACAGATTTGAGGATTCCGATAGCTATAGGACCAACTCGGCTAAACGTATTGTTGATTCAAGTGGAATTGCAAACAAAAGACCAACCATGAGAGCATGCCGCGAAAAAATGACAATTCTTCATTAGGTTTTTCGGAATTATATGTTTTAAATTTGTTTTAAATTCAAAAGAAACCGTAAAAAAAATGAAAAACTTAAATTTAACCGCTATTTTATTTTTTGGCAATGCCATTGTACGGGGGGGATATTAAAGCCCAAACTGTAGGCACATGGCCTGATGCGAGTGGAGCAGCCACTGCTTCTTTAACAGGTTCTTCTAGTGCATTGGCCATAGGTGTCCCATTCACGATGACGCCAACTCCTTCAATTTTAGAAGCCTGGGCGCAAGTGCGCTACTGCAAACCCCCATTGGCTGCCGAGGCTATGGGCTTGGTGGTTACCCTATATGACTGCAGTACTTCAGCGGCTGGAAGTGGTTCTGGCTCTCCAGGTGGAGGTGGCGGGGATATTGGCCCAATTGACCCAAATGCACCACCGGTAGAAGTGCCACTCCCAAACTATGGTTATTTAACTTCTGTACCTCAAATAAACGTAACCTATACTTCTGGACCACTTATGGGAACACTTCCGCTGTTGGCCGCGGCAAATGGAGGAAGCAACCCGCTGATTTATGGCCGACTGGAAGAACCTGCTTTAATCATTCCGGGTTCAGGGGTTGTTATACCCACCACCTTTAAACCTAGAATCATTGTGTTGCCCACAGGCAAAACTGGAATAAATATAGCAAACCCAAGGGCGGCGTTGGATGTGATTAGCACGGGTAGCAAAACAACCGCCACTGCTATTTTTGGTGTAAATTCATCGCATTTTCTACTGGCTAACAACCCAGCAAATACTTTAGGAACCAATATGAGATATAGCCGCCACATTGCTATTTTCAATAATTTACCAGAGTCTAAATACAATGGTATTGTGCAGGCTGGCGACCAAGCCTTGATATTTACGGATGGTGCCGGAGCTGATGGTGCAAATATAAATGGTTCCTTAGTTATAGCACCTTGGAGTAATGCAGCAAGCGGATTGCGAATGGATAATGGGGGTAACATTGAACTGAATAACAATTTAATAGTAAAAGGTGCTTTTACATTAGCAGATGGATTTGTTAATAGTAATCTTGAAGTTAGGGGTAGTATTAAATGCAATGGATTTGTTGCAAAACCGAAATGGTGGCCTGATTATGTATTTGAAAAGAGTTATAATTTAATAACCTTAGACAGTATAAGTAATTTTATTGTAAAAAACAAGCATTTACCTGGTATACCTGAAGCGGATTGGGTTATTGAAAATGGTCAAAATATTGGAGAATTACAAATCAAACAGCAAGAAAAAATTGAAGAATTGTATTTATATATAATACGTCAAAATCAAATACTTAATAAAATTCAATCTACTATTTTGGATCAGCAGAAAGCAATCGAGTTGCTATTAAAAAAATAAAATCTTGATAGTTATGAAAATTAAGCATTTTGTAATATTAGGGGCTTTATATGTATGTTGCTCTTTCCCGTTAATGGGTCAGGAACGCGATTCGATGATTAATACCGATTCAATGTATTATGAAATGTATTCTGATACTTCTGATTATTTAGATGCAATTCAGAGTGAAGATACGTCGCTAAGCAGCCCAATGGCCTCTGCTTATACGCGGTGGCGCGCATGCGTAGACCATACGAAAGAAAATTTTCGTAATTATCATTTATGTAATGGAGGGCCGTATGTGCGGATTTTTTCAGATGAATTTAATACATTAAATAGTGAAATGTGGTTTAAAAAAAATGGTGATTTTTATGATTGGAATAATTGGGTAAGTGATGCTTGGCCTGATGCGAAACCACCTTGCGGAAAAAAAAATATAATAACTGGCAAATATGATGATGTTGGGTTAGATGGGCCTGACGATGCTGACGTTGGTCAACAACTTTATCGCAAGGAAAATGTATTTGTTTCTAATGGGATATTGAATATTCAAACAAAAAAAATGCCAAGTACTTTTACAATACCTACGTGTAAGAGTGCATTTTGGCCTTGGACAGGTCCATGTCAAGATGGAAATGGAGTAATTACAGGGCCAATTGTTTCAAAACATTTTGATTTTACCAGCGGCAGAGCTCAAACCACTTGGGCATTCTCAAGGTTGCCAAATGGTATTGAAAATTTCGATGGAGGTGGACTAATTGTTGAGGCAATGGTTAAAATACCTAAAGAAAAAGGCTTATGGCCAGCTTTTTGGATGGTAACAAACACAGACGCAGGAAGATATGATGAGTTTGACATGTTTGAAATATTGGATAATGATTTTAGCAAATTAAAAATCACCATTCATGCGGGAGACGCAGATGTAGGTAACGAATGTAAAACACATTTTAAAGTTGGCAATTCTACGAGTGAGATTAACGATTGGTATAATAGTTTTCATACATTTACATTTTACTATACTGATTATGCACTCACGTTGTTTATTGATGGACATCTAGTTTGGCAAAAACACCATTTGGCTTCAAAAGGAGGATTGGGTTTTTCGTTTCCTTGTGACTATTCTAATTCTGTGAAGAGAAGAATAAGGAAGAGATACAATGAGGCACCCATGAGGATTGTTTTTAATACACGTGTATATTGCGATTGTGAAACGAGCAATGGTTGCAAAGGACCTGATAAAAACAATTTTAATAATGCAGCAATAGAGGTTGCATTTGTAAACGTGTATAAAAAATTCCCCTGCAGCCTTAGCAAAACTTTACATACAAGAGCAGAATTGGGGATTCCAGATCATGAAAAAGAATATAATGTAATTGTGTCCAAAAAAATTGTTGTTGATATTGTTCATTCTAATCCAAATGATAAGGATGTAAAAAAGAATGAATTTCTGAAACTAATTGCTGACGAGGAAGTAATAATATCTGATATTACTGTGGAAGATGTTGGATATCTGGAGGTTGAATTAAACAAACATAGGTTATGCGATGATGAATATGATTTATTTGGAATAGTTAGACCTCCCCAAAAGCATACTAGCGTCAAACCCGCTGACTTCGTACACAATGGGGATAAAAAATCAGAACAATTAATTGAAGGTGAGCCTAATTTGATATCAAAATTTAATGTTACTTGTATAGATAATGTTATTAGCGTTTCTTTAAAAGATTCATTAAAAATTAATGATTACATAATAAATTTGTATGATTTCGCTGGCCGTTTAGCAAAGAAAAATAATTGTATCGAATTTACCTGCGCCAAAGGTGCTTGTTTTAGGAATTTATCTACAGGTATATACATTCTAGAAATTCAAGAAATTAAAACACGCACACGTGAAATTGCAAAGGTAGTAATAACAAAATAATGAAAACAATAATTTGGATAGTTTTATTATCAATGCCTGTTATTTCTAAATGTAATGCTAAAGATTCTGTAAAAGTCAAATTTGATATTGGTTCATTTTATCTTTCGGTTACTGGCCATAAAAATATTACTGACAATTTGAATGGATTGGAATTGATTTATTGGTATACAAGTAATTTGCCAATTTCAACGAGTTTTATGTTACAAAAAGGAAACTTGTCTATTAGCGCAGGTTTGCGATATGCGAGTTATTTTTATTCTGGTGCATTTGTAAATTCTAACAAGTATGTGGAGGTTAGTTTTAGTTCACTCGAGTTTCCTTTTATGGCGCATTGTACTCTGCCGGTTTTTAATAGGATTAGTTTGAATTTACAGTCTGGGATAGTTCTAAATGAAAACTTTAATTATAGAAATAGGCCAAATTACCATATAGATACGGTATTTTCAATTTCTCTTAAAGATGCAACAGGTGTTGCTATTGTGCATCGCAATCCTGCTCTACAGTACGGTGCTGGTTTTGATTTTTATAACCGTACTAAAACATTATTATTCTATGTTAATTTTATTGGTAATTATATTCCAAAAAATGGATTTAAAAAATCTTCATTGGGTAATGCAGATGTTTCGTACAATGCAAGTGGGCGTTCCTTAGGTTTTTCTGCTGGATTAAGGTTTCAAATTGTTCAATTTCATAAAAATAAAAACCCGTAATATGAAATTGTATATACTAATACTTTTATTATTAAACACGGCAGAGATTAAATCCCAACGTATTTGGAATTTGTCATTTGAATACGGAGCTTACATTCCTTTAAGAATAAATAAATCATCGAAAAGTTTTAACGGTTTTGATACAAAATACATATTCAATACAGGTCGTTCTTTAGGTTTAAATTTAAGTATTGGCAAATTTGTCTTCTCAACTAGTGTGCAAACACAAACAGATTACATGAAACTCAGTGGATTTGAGTATCTTGGATTTAAAAATTATTCTTATATTCTATATTATCCAAAGGGCCTCTACATACCAATATATCTTGCCTATTCAGTTATTAATAAGCGGAATTTTCAATTAAATTCGGGTTTTGGTTACAGGTATGGTGGCGGAGTTTTTTGGGATATTTATCCCCGTGTGCATGCAGATTTGGTTGGATTTAGGTCTGATGGGTCAAAAAAAATACTAACAAATCGTGTTTTTTATGATAAAATGCCGTCATATAGATTGGGGGCAGCAGCGTTGTTTTGGGATAAACGCAAACAATATGCTTTAACTTTATTTTCGTCAATTGATTATGAACGAAAAATAAAAACGCCATACGGTGTCTACCCTAGAGGATTTGATTTAAGTTTATTAGAATCAAAGCAATTTTATATATATTCTGGTGTTTCCTTAAGAATTAAAATATTATGAAAAAAACAATAGTATTTTTTGCGATATTCACGATGCAAAGCATTTTGATTTTGGTTAGGTCACAATCGGTTACTTTGGGTTCTTCTGGGTTTATTGCACGCAATGTATGGGATAAAATAGAGTTTTATGAAAGAAAGGATATTCAACAAAACAATGGTTGGCTGTTAACTGTTGGTTTAGCGTTTAAGAAGATTAGAATAGATATTGGTTATGGTCAGTATCAGCAAACATGGGTTGATAATTTGACTGAAAAAAATATGCCATCTTGGTTTTTTAAACGTGTTGAATATTCTGCTAAATTGCGTTCATATCCGTTAATATTTAATTTAAATTTTCTAAAATTTAATAGATTATTTGTGGATTGTATAATTGGTATTGAAATTGGGCAATGGATTTCTACAGATATTACGGGGCTTAAAAATAATAGTATTGTTGAAAGGGCAAATTATGATAAACATACTTTTAAAAATTCAATTGCATTAATGCAAGGATTAAAAATAGGTTATCGATACCGGAATTTGGCATTTCAAATTATGCCATTCTCTAAATTTCAAGCAAAACAATTTCAAGCAACTAATATTTATGCTCTGAGGGGTTATCCATTTACTAAAATGAATTTAGGATTAATGCTGTCTATTAATTATTATTATTCTCTAAAATAAATTGTTTTTCTTATTTCTTTCATATTTTTAAGGTTTTCATGCCTTAACTTAAAGTCCGTACAAATGCAGCAAGTCCATTCAATAACATGCTATTTTGTCCACATTTGCTCTTGCCCCTTTTTGCCTTTAACTTCGCCAAATGTTTGAAAACAGCACGCGAACCGAATTGGGCGACCTTGGAGAATTTGGATTGATCAATCACCTTGCCGAACATTTTGTTCCCAACTTGCCAGACACCGTTTGCGGTATAGGCGACGATGCCGCTGTTTTTGACATGGGCGATAAATATGGCTTGGTTACTTCTGATATGTTTTTAGAAGGCATCCATTTCGACCTTACTTTTCATCCTATCAAACATTTAGGGTACAAGGTAGTTGCTGCTACATTGAGTGACATTAGCGCCATGAATGGCATACCCAAGCGAATTTTGATAAACATAGGTCTCAGCAATCGTTTCTCGCTTGAGGCAGTTGAAGAATTGTACTTGGGCATTAAAATGGCGTGCGAAAAATACAATATAGATTTGGTAGGTGGCGATACTTCTGCCTCACCAAAGGGTTTGTTTATTTCCGCAACTGCCTTAGGCGAAGTAGAAAAAAACAAAATTGTTTACAGAAAAGGCTGCAAGGTTAACGATTTGTTAGTGGTTAGCGGCGATGTAGGCGGCGCTTATATGGGTTTGCAAATACTTGAACGGGAAAAGCGGGTGTTTTTAGAACATCCCACCATGCAACCCGATATTGAACGACACGATTATATTGTGGGCAGACAATTGAAGCCCGAAACGAGAACGGATGTTGTGGATTTGTTGGACTCACTTAAAATTATTCCAACATCGATGATAGATGTTAGCGATGGTATTGCCGGAGAAATTTACCATTTGGGAAAACAATCCAATGTGGGATTTGATATTTATGAAAACAAGCTACCCATAGACCCACAAACTGTGGAGCAAGCGGTAGAATTCGGTCTAAATCCGAGTGTTGCTGCATTAAATGGGGGCGAGGATTTTGAATTGTTATTTACAGTTGACCCCAAAGATTACGAAAAAATAAAAGGCAATATGGATTTAACCATCATAGGCCACGTTACAGAAACTCCAGGCAAATACCGCCTCATTACAGCCTCTGGCAATGCATTTGACATTACCGCACAAGGATGGGGTGTGATTGCCGAATAAAATGTTGAAAAAGGCGCGCCATATAATTTTTCTATGGACATTTATCCAGGTCATTTTGCAAAATGGAATGGCCCAAGTGCCCGTTCCTCGCATGTTGGATTATGAAATGGGGCTGCCTTCGAATACGGTTTATAATATTTTACAAGATTCCAAAGGCTACATTTGGATAGGACATGACAAAGGATTAACGCGATACAATGGCTCGGATTTTAAAAATTATTCGAGCAATATGAACCAAAGTAGGGCGCTGTCAAACATAGAAGAAGACAAGTTTGGTAGAATTTGGTGTCAGAATTTCAGTGGAGAAATATTTTATACTGAATCGGATTCATTGCATGAATTTAGGAAATTTGGTTCAACTGGGAATTATTTAAATGTTTCTATATTTAACAAAAAGCAAATATTATCTGTGCGGGGAAATGAATTAATGAGTTTTGATTTGGATGAAAATAAAGTAAAAAAAATCAACACTGGAGGTTATTCAGTCTGCCGCGGCAACTTGCATTCTTCTGCCTCAGCATTTTATTGTTTTACGCTATTAAATCATGCCATTATAAAAATTCCATATTCAAAAAAACCGGAATTGATAAAGTTGCCTCAGAATATACATCCGTTAATGTTTTTTGAGTTTAAGAACAAACTCATTGTGCTGCCTTCATCTGGCTTGAATGATGCAGCTATCGTAGAAAATGGCAAGTGTAAAACGGTAGGAATTCATCTAAAAATATTGATACAACATGCTGGTATCATAAATGGTGAAATTTGGGTTGCAACATCAGAGGGGATTTATCGGTTTGATGAAAATTTGAATTTATTGTACAATGGAAAACCATTATATCCTGAATTAAATGTTAGCAAAGTGCTTAGAGACCATGAAGGCAGCATATGGATAAGTACCTTAAATAAGGGTATTGTAATTTTACCCAATTTAGATGTGCAGTTTGTGAAGTTGAATCTACCCAATCCATCCATCCTAGCTATGTCTTTTTTTAGCAGCACCAATAAAGTGATATTGGGAACAGGATACAATCAATTGGTGGAATTTAACCAGAAAGATAATTCGTTGAATCTCTTGTATGATTTTAAGTTAAGACATGATATTACGAAAATTTACAACGATGTTCCTAACGATTTAATATGGGTAGGAAGTGATCAAATGTATGCCATTCGGCCAGGCACAAATTCCATAGAATATAAAAAGTCTTTTTCATTGAAGGACATGGTTTATTTAGATAAAAACACATATGCACTGGCTGGATCTGATGGTGTGAGTTTGTTCTCATACCAAGGCGATACATTGAATAATTATTTTTCGAAGTTGTTTCAAAATCAACCTGAAAAATGGGCATACGATAGACAATTTATTTTTGGTTCAGAAGGACGGTCGAAATGTGTTGAATATAATTCCATCTCACAAACCTTATACGCATCTAATTACAAAGGTTTATTTTATTGGACTAAGAATACCAAAGGTAAAATTTTGGATGACCAAGGAAAGCCCATTTATGCCACTGATATTTTGGTAAACGGAAACAAGGTTTATGTCGTTACATACAGTGGGGCTTTGCTTTTTGTAAATGGAACAAAAGTTGAAAAAAAGATAAATGCTTTTCAAGGACTGGAGAAAAAATCTATTATTAAAATTGAATCTTTTGGAGATAATTTGTGGATGTTGTTTGAAAACGCAATTGTAAAATACAATTTAATTTCCGAAAAATACGTAGCCATTAAAATCTCTGATGGATTGCCAAATACTGAAATTAAAGACATGGTTGTTGCCGACAATAATGTTTACTTGGCGACAAGGATTGGGCTGGTTAAATTTCACGAAAACATGGGTAATTCCCCTTTGGTCCCTTTGTTGGAAATTGAAGACATTTTTGTAAATAGAATCAAAAGGACTTCAAATGATTTTAGTTTTGATTTAAAATATAATGAAAACAATTTGGAGATTTATTTTTCAATACTTTCTTATCGACAAAATGCAGGTGTAAATGCGTATTACAGCATCAATGGAAAGGAGTGGATTGTATTAGGGAGTTCTACGAAATTGTTAAAATTTATAGGATTATCTCCGGGCCAATATAATATTCGAATTAAATTGGTTAAGCCTGATGGTTCAGAGATATTTTTTTCACAAACTTTAAAATTTAGAATTGCATCTCCCATTTGGTCTCAATGGTGGTTTATTTTGATATGTGTTGTGGTCATTGGTTTTTTGGCATATTCATTTATGCGATTTAGATTGAATGAGTTGCGAAAAGAAGCTGAATTTAAAACGGCCAAAGAAAGAATGGAAAAAGAGATTCAAATGAGCACATTAACTTCCATTAAATCGCAAATGAACCCCCATTTTGTTTTTAATGCACTTAATACAGTACAATCTTATATTTTCACCAACGACAAAGACAATGCCATAGAATATCTCAATAAATTTTCTGATTTAACCCGGATGATTTTAGATATGAGCAATCGTGAAATGATTCCGCTTTCCGAAGAAATTAGAGCATTAAATTTATACTTGGATTTGGAGAGTATTCGTTTTGAAGATAATTTTACTTTTGAACTAAAAGTAAATGAAAACGTAAATACAGATTTGATTCAAATTCCTTCTATGTTAATTCAACCTTATGTGGAGAATGCAATAAAACACGGATTGTTGCATATACAGCGAGCAAGAAATCTTAAAGTGGAATTTTTACGCGAAGACAATGCGCTAATTGTATTTGTAGACGACAATGGCATTGGGCGAAAAAAGTCGGAAGAAATGAAGTTGTCGAAAAAGAGTGGGCATAAGAGTTTTGCTACCGAAGCCAATAAAAAACGACTACAATTGTTAAATCAAGGAAGAGCAAATACTATTGATATTGAATTTTTAGACAAAACAGATGGACTAGGCAGACCCAATGGCACAATGGTTATTCTAGCAATTCCGATTAATTTTTAATTTTTTATTCGCAGAATATCGTATTTTTGTCCTTAGGAGGTTTCTTAAATGTATCGCTGTATTATTATTGACGACGAAAGCAAAGCTAGAATATTGCTTAAAGCCATGCTAGAACGCTATGGTCCAAGTTTAGAGGTTGTTGCAGATTGCGCAGATTTGCCAACGGGTGTAAAGGCTATCAACAAATTAAATCCAGATTTGGTTTTTTTGGATATTGAAATGCCAGGGCACAGTGGTTTGGAGTTAATGGATTTTTTTGAAGGGAGTGAGCTCAATTTTGACGTAATATTTACTACGGCGTATAGCGAATATGCCCTTCAAGCATTTCGCTTTTCTGCCATAGATTACCTGCTAAAACCTTTGCAGCCTCAGCAATTACAGGATGCAATTGCAAGGTTTGAAAAAAAATCTGTAAAAGAATCTGCTAAAAGGTTGGAGGTTCTAAAATCTAATCTTTCAGAAGGTGAGAACTCTAACGATCGACGGATTGTAATTCCAATTGGACAATCTTTGAAATTTATCTGGTTAAAAGATATTATTCTGCTTAAAGGAGAAGGCGCATACAGTGAGATATTTTTAAAAGATGGAACAAAATTGCTCGTAAGTAAAAATTTGAAATATTTTGAAGATCTTTTGTTTGACCTACCCAAATTTGTGCGAACCCATAAAAGCTACATTATCAATATGGACGAGGTATTAGAGTATAGCAAGTCATCTGGAGGTATGATTATAATGACGGGTAACTTGAGTGCAGGTATTTCTGCAGAAAAAATAGATGATTTTCTAAAAAGAATGCAACAAGGTTAAAAAAACTGCGTACCCGGTTTTTTAATGTATTTATTTTATACTTAGAACCTAATTTTGCAAAATGTTTCGTACGCACAATTGTGGTGAATTAAGACAAAATCAAGTGGGTCAGAATGTGACCCTTTCAGGTTGGGCTTCTAAAATTAGACTCATGGGAGGTATGGCGTTTATAGATATACGCGACCGCTATGGTATCACCCAGTTGGCTTTTAATGAAACTGTTTCTAAGGAATTGTTGGACAAAGCCAGCAGCATTGGTAGGGAATATGTATTGCAAGTGTTTGGTATTGTCTCGGAAAGAACGAGTAAAAATGCCAATATACCCACTGGTGATATAGAAATTGAGGTTTCGGAATTAAAAATTTTAAACGAATCTAAAACACCTCCCTTTACCATAGAAGACGAAACCGATGGTGGAGATGAGTTGCGGATGCAATACCGGTATTTGGATTTACGTAGAAATACGGTTCGTAAAAATCTGGAACTAAGACATAGACTTGCACAATCGGCGCGCAATTATTTGTCCAATCAGGATTTTTTGGAAGTTGAAACACCAGTATTGATAAAATCTACACCAGAAGGTGCGCGCGATTTTGTTGTACCTAGCAGAATGAATCCGGGAGAGTTTTATGCCCTGCCTCAGAGTCCACAAACGTTTAAACAATTGTTGATGGTGAGTGGTATTGACCGGTATTTTCAAATTGTAAAATGTTTTAGAGATGAGGATTTGCGCGCTGACCGTCAGCCGGAATTTACACAAATTGATTGTGAAATGAGTTTTGTGGAAAGAGAAGATATTCTACAAACATTTGAAGGAATGATTCGCAATTTGTTCAAAGAGGTACTTAACACGGATCTTGAAACGTTGCCGCGCATGACTTATTCGGATGCCATGCAATATTACGGTTGCGATAAACCTGACATTCGTTTTGATATGCGATTTTGTGATTTGAACGAAGTTGCAAAAGGAAAGGGTTTCAGCGTTTTTGACAATGCTGAGGCCGTGATTGGAATTTGTGCAAAAGGGGCCGCCAATTATTCGCGAAAGCAATTGGATGAACTTACAGATTTTGTTAAAAAACCCCAAATTGGTGCAACTGGTTTAATATATTGCCGGGTTGAAGCGGACGGTTCTGCAAAATCTTCCGTAGATAAGTTTTTTGATGCAGAAGCTTTAAAGTTATGGATAGCTTGCACAAATGCAGAGCCCGGAGATTTAATTCTGGTTATGGCAGGAGGGTTAGATAAAACCCGAAAGCAAATGAATGAATTGCGACTCGAAATGGGCAGCAAACTTGGGTTAAGAGACCCATTTAATTTTAAACCTCTTTGGGTTTTGGATTTCCCGCTTTTGGAACAAGATGAGGAGAATGGACGTTGGCATGCCATGCACCATCCTTTTACCAGCCCTTTGAATGAAGATTTGGAGTTGATGGATTCTAATCCAGGGAAAGTGCGCGCCAATGCCTACGATATGGTCATTAACGGGGTAGAAGTGGGCGGTGGTAGTATTCGTATCTTCGATAGAAAACTGCAATCTAAAATGTTTACGTTGCTAGGGTTTACGGAGGAAAATGCACAAAAACAATTTGGATTTTTAATGAATGCTTTTGAATATGGCGCACCACCACATGGCGGAATCGCATTTGGTTTCGACAGGTTGTGCTCTCTTTTTGGCGGCAGTGAAACCATTCGCGATTTTATTGCTTTTCCAAAAAACAATTCAGGTCGGGATGTTATGATTGATGCGCCTTCTTCTATTGACAATGCGCAATTGAAAGAGTTGGCAATTAAATTAAATTAGAAAAACAATTTAGGGATAAAAATAAACAGTCCTGCAATTGCAGCCCCAATGCTAGCCAATAAAACTGCGCCAGCTGCAATGTCTTTTGCGTTACCAACATTTTTATGAAATTGGGGATGTAAATGGTCTAAAGTTTCTTCTAGCGCCGAATTTAACAATTCAAGTCCCAAAACCAATGCAATACAAAGTATTATTATAGCCCATTCAAATCTTATTAGATGTATAAATATGCCAAGGGCAATAACAGCCAATGCAACTACCCCCATTACTTGCAAATTGCGGTGTTTTTTAAACGCAGTTTTAAGACCGTTTGTGGCGGTCAAAAATGAAGTAAGTAATTTCTGTTTTTTTTGCATATAAAAAAATCCCCCGTTTTGGCGGGGGATGTTATTTTTTAGAATGTATTAATTTTTATTCTTTTTTCAATTTCTTCAACATCGTGCCTGTATTTTTTATCCGTTTCAATAAGATCATTCACAGTTTGACAAGCGTGAATTACAGTGCTATGGTCTCGTCCTCCAAAAAACATACCTATGTTTTTTAAAGATGCCTTGGTTAAGTCTTTGGTAAAATACATTGCAATTTGTCTTGCCTGCACGATTTCTCTTTTGCGGGTTTTTGATTTTACAGCTTCAACCGGAATATTGTAAAAGTCGCAAACCAATTTTTGAATATACTCTATGCTAATTTCTCGTGTCGAATTTTTAACAAAATTCTTAACAATTTGTTTGGCTAGATTTAAGTCAATGTTTTTTCGGGTGAGAGAAGATTGGGCAAGCAAGGAAATAAGAGCCCCTTCTAGTTCTCTAATATTGGTGTCAATGTTGTGTGCTAAATATTCTACTACGTCGCGGTTCATGGTAATTCCATCTTGGTACATTTTGTTGTCAAGTATAGACACACGCGTTTCAAAATCTGGCGTACCTAAATCAGCACTTAGACCCCATTTAAAACGGCTTAACAATCGTTCGTCCATGTTCTTAAGGTCTTTAGGCGCCCTATCGCAAGTTAAAATAATTTGTTTCCCATTTTGGTGCAGGTGGTTAAATATTTGGAAGAAAATTTCTTGGGTCCTTTCTTTTTTGGAAAAGAACTGCACATCATCCACAATTACAACATCTAAAAATTGGTAAAAATTTACAAATTGATTGTTGTTTCCATTTTTTGCAGAATCAATAAATTGGTTGATGAATTTTTCGGCACTTACAAACACAACTACTTTTTGTTTGTGATTTTGTTTTATTAGGTTTCCAATAGCATGGGCAAGGTGGGTTTTACCTAAACCACAACCTCCGAAAATCATCAATGGGTTAAATGCAGTTCCGCCAGGTTTTTGTGCAATAGCCAAACCTGCGCTTCTTGCCAATTTGTTGCACTCGCCTTCAACAAAGTTGTCAAATGTATATCTTGGGTTTAACTGACTGTCAATATTCATCCGTTTCAATCCAGGAATAATAAACGGGTTTTTTATTGGGGAGTCTAAATTAATAGGCACACCCAATTCATTTTGAACTGGTTTCGATGAATTTCCCGTTGGAAGGTTTATCGTATAGGGCGTTTGGTCGTGTCCGCTGGTTTCAATAATTACATTATATTCAAGTTTAGCAGTAGGGCCTATTACTTTTTTTAGCGTTTTGTGCAACAATTGAACGTAATGTTCTTCAATCCATTCATAGAAAAATTGGCTAGGAACTTGAAGCGTTAAAACTTTGTTGGCTAGTTTCACCGCTTTAATGGGTTCAAACCATGTTTTAAAACTTTGTGGGTTTACGTTGTCTTTAATGATTTTTAGGCATTCCTGCCAAGCGAGTTCATGGGTTTTGATGTCTGTCATGGTTTCCTTTTGTCAATCTGGCTATCGTTTTTTTATTTTATTTTCAAAGTAAATGAATTGATTTTTCAATCTGTTTTTTGATAGCTCAATCAGACTGCTAAGAAAGTGGAAAAATTCACAATGTGCTAATATATTTTGCTTGTTTTTGAAATATTATTTATGTAACTAGGCAACCTTAGCCTTTATATTCGCCAAATACACCCCGCATAGCATCTGCAATTTCACCCAAAGTAGCATAAGCCTCAACGGCGTCAATAATAAATGGCATTAAATTGTGACCGTCTTTTGCGCATTGCTCTAAGGATTTAATTCTTGTTGCAACAATTAAATTGTCTCTTTTTTCCTTCAGTTTTGCAAGGTTTTGTGTTTGCTCTTCTCTAATATTGTCATCCACGGTGAGTAGAGAAATATTTGGGTTAGATTCTGATGTAAAGGCATTCACACCTACAATTATTCTTGTTTTTTCTTCAACACTTTTTTGGTATTTGTAACTGCTGCTGGCAATTTGTTGTTGCATCCAACCTTTTTCAATTGATACAACGCTTCCACCCATTTCGTCTATCTTTTGTATCAGGGTATTTGCGCGCTTTTCCATTTCATCTGTTAAATATTCTATATAATAACTTCCTCCAAGCGGATCTACAGTGTCTACCAAGCCGGATTCATGGGCAATAATTTGCTGGGTCCGCAAAGCAATTTTTGCAGCATTTTCGGTAGGCAAGCTCAATGCTTCATCAAAGCCATTGGTATGTAAACTTTGTGTTCCACCCAAAACTGCAGCCATGGATTGAATGGATACGCGCACTATGTTGTTTTCTGGTTGTTGCGCTGTTAAAGTTGAGCCTCCAGTTTGGGTGTGAAATCTCAACATCATGGCTTCAGGCTCGGTAGCGCCCAAATGTTTCATAATATTTGCCCAAATTCTTCTAGCAGCTCTGAATTTGGCAATTTCTTCTAAAAAATTATTATGTGCGTTGAAAAAGAAAGACAAACGCTTTCCAAATTGGTTAATATCCATGCCTTTTTCCATGGCAGCTATAACATAAGCTTTCCCATTCGACAGTGTGAATGCCAATTCTTGTTCTGCGGTGCTACCTGCCTCCCTTATATGATATCCACTAATAGATATGGTGTTCCATTTTGGCAAATGAGTACCACACCATTCAAAAATATCTGTAATTAGACGCATGCTTGGCCGGGTAGGGTATATATACGTTCCCCTTGCTGCATATTCTTTTAATATATCGTTTTGAATTGTTCCACTTAGCTTTTGTAAGTCCGCACCCTGTTTTTTTGCCAAGGCTACATACATTGCCAATAATGTAGCCGCTGTCGCATTTATTGTCATGCTGGTGGTGATGTTTTTTAATTCAATCCCTTCGAATAAAATCTCCAAATCTGCCAAGGAATCAATTGCAACACCCACTTTTCCAACTTCACCCTCACTCATGGCATGGTCGCTGTCGTAACCAATTTGTGTAGGCAAATCAAATGCAACCGATAAGCCAGTAGTGCCTTGTGCCATTAAGTAATGGTATCGTTTGTTGCTTTCTTTGGCAGTGCTAAATCCCGCATATTGTCTCATCGTCCATAAGCGACCCCGATACATGTCATTTCTTATGCCTCTTGTATAAGGATATTTTCCTGGGATTTCGCCATTATGATCCTTGTCTAGATAATAGGCATCAATGGGAATACCACTTTCTGTGAACCTATCTGGTTTGCCGGATAACTCAGCCATAAATTAACCGAAATATAAACCTATCTCTGCTTTTAAGAAATTAATTGCCTTTTCCGTGGGTTGTTCGCCTGTTATCATAAGTTTTTCAATAATGGCTTTACTTAGGTCTGTCGAGGTTGCATTTTCTGCCAAATCTGAGGCGCATATATTAATAAGCGCAATAACTTGTTCTTTTACTACACGGATTACGTTCCAAGCTTGATTTGAAATGTATACTTGCTGAGATAAATTGTAATTGAACTCCTGTTGGATGTGATTTATCATGGTGTGTTTCAATGCCAAGGCACTTATTTGCGGTTGGTTGTCGGAAAGTATTAATTGTTGGGGGCTTATTCTTTCAAGAAATAATACAAGTCTTTCGTAGGCTTGAAGTTTCATGGGAGAAAGCAAGTTCTGGCTTTGTTGCCTTAGTTCTAATCTCAGTTTTGCAATATTCTCATCGCTTTGATTCTTTAATAAAAAATAGGCTGTAAAAAATACAACAATTGCCGGCAGAATGTATTTTATAATCTCAAGTGTTATTGATAATGCGTCCATATTACGATACGCAAATTAACGATTTATTTTCAATTTATTTTATACCTAATTTGTAAAATTAACCATTTCACAAAAAAAATGACAACGGTAGTTGCCATTTCTACCCAAAGACCTAGGCTTAATTGCTGTTATTCCTATTCTTAAAAGTGCATAATTGGTGTTGGTTGCCTGTTTGTTTATTGTCTATCTTTGCGTATTGGGTCTATGGAAACTGAAATAGAATTGACGGCTGCTCCTGTTACTTTCTCGGCAAATGCCTTATTGGAGCTTGAAAACTTAAAATTGCTGCATAGTGAAGCAAACCAATATTTAAGGGTGGGTGTAAAAGGTGGAGGCTGCTCTGGCATGAGTTATTTATTGGCTTACGATCAAAAACAGGAAAGAGATAATGAATATATTATCCATGAAATCCCGGTAATCATTGATAAGGCGCACGTTATGTATGTATTGGGTATGGAAATAGACTGGACCAATGGATTGAACAATAGAGGTTTTGAATTTTTAAACCCAAATGCCAAATCTACCTGTGGTTGTGGTGAATCATTTTCGACCTAAAAAAGATTCATTTTGCAGAAATTAGCAATTCTAAGAAAAATCCAATTTGTAATTTTACAGAATCTTGAATTTTATTGAGAAAGTTGGGCTCGGTTTTGAAAGCATTAAGTCAAATGCCGCAAGGGCTTTTATTACATGCACCATTATTGCTATTGGTATTATGGCGCTAGTAGGGATTTTAACATCCATAGACGGCATGAAGGCTGCGATTACCAAAACTTTTAGCAGAATGGGTTCCCAAAGTTTTAACATTAGAAATTCGGGTGCCATCCAGCGCAGAGGGGGTCCAGGCGAAGTGGTAGATAAGAAGCCTATAAGTTATATACAAGCCACTAGATTTAAAACCAATTTTAATTATCCAGCTAGAGTGTCCATTTCTAAAAATGCCAATATGGCGGCCAAAGTAAGATTTAAAAAAGCCGAAACAAACCCAAATGTGGCAATCATTGGAATTGATGAGAATTATTTGATAACATCAGGTTATGAAATTTCGAAAGGCAGGAATTTTACCGAAAATGATATTTTGCTTGGCTTACCTATAGTCTTGATAGGCAAGGATGTATCTTACACATTGAATGGTAAAAAAAGTTTGTTGGATTCGGAAATAATGGTTTCTGGCAAACGCTATAAGGTTATAGGGCAATTAACGGAAAAAGGCAGTAGCCTAGGCATGTCTGGCGGAGATCGGATAGTTTTTTTGCCCGTTACTTGTGCTAGACAAGACTTTAGTGGTTTTTCAGAGAACTACCGCATCAATATTGCAGTGAATGAAGTAAAAGAATTAGACCCAGCCATGGATGAAGCCTATTTGACGATGCGCCGAATTCGCAATCTAAAAGTGAATGATGCTGACAATTTTATAGTAGTGAAGAGTGATGCATTGGCAAAAGAAGCCATTGGTAATTTGGGGTCAATTTCTTTGGTAGGCATCGTTATTGCTATTATTACTTTATTGGGCGCATCGGTAAGTTTAATGAATATTATGTTGGTTTCGGTTACCGAAAGAACCAAGGAAATCGGCATTCGAAAATCATTAGGCGCCAGTATATCTAGCATTCGCGGTCAATTTCTTACAGAGGCCATTGTGATTTGTCAAATAGGTGGATTGGTAGGTATCATTTTAGGTATTATTGGAGGCAATTTGGTAAGTATGGGCATCGGCGTAGGATTTGTTATCCCTTGGTTTTGGATTTTCGTAGCTTTGGTAGTCTGCTCAGCGGTAGGTTTGGGGGCCGGAATTTATCCCGCAAATAAGGCTGCCAAACTGGATCCAATTGAGGCCCTAAGGCACGAATAAAAAAGGCAACCGAAGTTGCCTTATATTGTTTTCTTTTATTTGGGGTTTACATAAATGGAATTTTAGTAACCACTGCCTTTATTAATTTTCCGCGTATTTCAATAAAAATTTCTGAGCCAGCAGCAGCAAAAGACGATGCTACATAACCCATACCTATGGGTTTGTTCATTGAAGGGCTCATTGTTCCACTCGTAACTTCGCCAATATGGGTTCCATCGGCATCACATATCGGATAGTGTTGTCTTGGAATTCCTTTTTCCACCAATTCAAATCCAACCAATTTTTTGGTAGGTTTATTGTCTTTTATGTTTTTATGAAATTGGTCATTTACAAACGGATGATTAAATTTCGTAATCCAGCCCAATCCAGCTTCAATTGGGGACGTTGTATCATCGATATCGTTTCCATATAAGCAAAACCCTTTTTCCAATCTCAGTGTATCTCTAGCACCCAATCCTATGGGTTTAATATCGAATTCAGCACCGGCTGTAAAAACGGCATCCCAAAGTTTTCTCGCATCCCCATTTTTTACGTATAGTTCAAACCCGCCAGCACCCGTATAACCAGTATTGCTAATGATTACATCTGAAATTCCAGCAACACTACCTTCTGTGAAATGGTAGTATGGAATTTGTGTTAAATCGGTAGTCGTTAATTTTTGAATGCTCTTTTCTGCATTCGGACCTTGAATTGCCAACAGGCTATAATCATCACTCACATTGGTAATGGATGCGTTATAATTAGCATTGTATTTAGAAATCCAATCAAAATCTTTATCTATATTGGATGCATTAACAACCAGCATGTATTTTTCTGGCCCATATCTGTACACAAGCAAATCATCCACTATTCCACCTTGGTCATTGGGCAAACATGAATATTGGACCCTGCCGTCTGATAAGGAGGAGACATCGTTGCTTGTTACAAATTCTATCAAATTATAGGCGTTGGGACCTTCTATAATAAATTCTCCCATATGGCTTACATCAAAAACACCAACAGAATTTCTCACTGCCAAATGTTCTTGAATAAGATTGTTATACAATACAGGCATGTTGTAACCGGCAAAAGGCACCATTTTGGCCCCCAGTGAAATATGCAGGTCGCTAAGTGCGGTGCTTCTAAGTGCTGTAGTTTCAGTCATAGTATTTAGTTTCGCAAATTTAGGTTTTGTAATCGTAATTCATGTCCTTATTTAATTATTACTGGAAATTCAACATCCACATCTGATTCTCCTGGATCGCAGGTGCCATTTTTTACCCCTGGTTGATGCCGCAATGTAATGCGCAACTTGCAATGTCCTTTGGTTACAGCTGTAAATTCTGATTCTAAGCCAATTGGGAATGTACCGTCGGAATCCTTGATTTTTATGGTTAAATTATTGGGCGTTGATGCAAAACAAACAAGATGGTTTTTTGCTTCTTGCCGAATTTCAGACGTTAAATCTTTGGTTGTTGAACTGCTTTCGTCCAAAAAATCGAGATTGGCTGTATAAACCTGCCCAGAATCTAATTTTAGCGTATCTGCGAGCAAAGGAGCATCTCCTCCATCTCCATCAGGGTCTTTCCAAGAATAGTTTCCTGTGCTTACTGTTGATTTGTACAAGTGAATAATTACCGTTGTAATCAATTCGCTTTCCTCCTTTTTTTTCTTACAAGCCTGAAAATTGAAAGCCATAAAAAGCGTTAAAATAAAGAACGCAAAGCCTAAAAATTTATTTTTTATCATGATATATTTGTTTAATGTTCTGTTCATTGTGGTGGTGAAAATTCCATATCAACCTGAAGTAGATATTTCTACCGGGCATGTTTATGAAATAACGGAATCTGTCTAAATAATTTCGATATTCTTTGTTCAATATATTGTCGACACCTATGATAAATTGGTAGTTTTGTTTTTTAAATAAACCAACAAACGTAGCGCTACCATTGAAAAGGGTATAGCCTGCCGGTGGGGGTATATAATCCGTTCCAGAAGTATAGAATTTTTGTCTAAAAACGTGTTCAGTTTGTAAGTTTAATCCCAAAATTGCATTTCTGTATGTGAGGCCAATTTCAGATTTTATGGGTGGTAAAAAAGCAGGATATCTATGGTTTTCTATGTTTTTAGCGTATAAAAATGATTGTGAAAATTTCATCTCGAAATGTGAATTTATTTGCAATAACCAATTTAATTCTGCACCCGTAAATAGACTGTTAAACTGTTGATACTGATAAGAAGGAAATGCGCCCCGAACCGTAAGAATAGGCATAGAATCAGGTGTTAAATTGATAAAATTTTGGATATAATTAGAATAAATTTGAAGGTATATATTGCTTTTTTGAGAATAATAATTGAATGTAGTCGCCGCTTTATAAGTTATTTCCTTTTTTAAATTCGCATTTCCCTGTTCAAAAGCTGCTGCCCCATGATGCACACCATAGCTGTATAATTCATTAAACCAAGGAAAACGAAATAATCTTCCCAAATCAAATTTCCAAATAGATTTTCTTTTGTAAATTTCACCAGTCCAAGCCATAGCTGTTCCCGCATTTGTTTTTTTAGTATGGATCTGCTTAACTCCAGAATTGGCATTGGCCGAAAAAGCATAAATCTCGGAACGCACAGTTACTGTATGTTTGAAATGTGCAGCCTTTCTTTCCAACAAGAAAAATGCAGCTTGGTTAATGGCTTGAAAATCGGGGATAAAGTAATAGCCGCCATATCTATTTAAATAGCCTGTTCCTTGTAACCCCATTTCTATATTTAAATTCGGTTTGATTTTGATTTGTTTTCCCACTTGACAATTGGCACTCAATAAGGAAATATTTAGTTGCGGAAAGTTTATGGTTCTTACTCTGTGTAGGTCAAATTCTTTCCTTTCATCATATTGTATTGCGCCTACAAAATAATTTTGACCATTGGTTTTAAGTTGAATTTTTTTCGTTCTAAATTGACTGTGCAATACCGTTTGTTTGGGTGCTTTAATACTGTACGAAAAGTTTCCAGAAATGGGAACTGTAGATTTAATTCTATCCAGTAAATCTTGCACGTTGCCAATGTGCGATCCTGTATAAATACCTCCTTCTTGGCAATAGAATGTGCCATCGATAAAAATTTGGGTTTTATTTGAGGTCTTTCGCATTCCGCCAGAAAACATAGTTTCAACCAAGCCAGTATTGGGTAAAATATAACCTGGGGTTTGGTAATTGCCAGCTTTTCTGAAACTTAAGTTAGAGAAATAAGTATGCGAATTGCTGGCTGGTTTGTGCAAATATTTGCTAAATATATTTAATTGATTGCCATTGGTTTGGTATCCTGTGCCAGAAGAAATGTCTGTTTCCCCTGGGTGCCCTATTTTTTCATTACGCAGTTCAATATAGCCGCCAGCGGCATCCGCACATCGGGTTAAAACCGCTGCACCTGTAACTAATTCCAGCGCATCAAAAGCAGTTCCATTCGTTTCGGGGCCATGGTCCGAGCCCCATTGTTGCCCATTCTGTTTAATTCCATTCACAAAAATAGGAAGCCGCATGCCAGTTAATCCTTGAGACATAGGCTTAGAAATGGTATTTCCACTGCGAATGCTTCTAATACCTGGAATTAGTTCAAGCTGATCCGCTAAGTTTTTTCCTGATTCCTTTAACGCAATTTCATCCTCCTTAATTTGTAGAGGGTCAAATTTCTTCTGGTTTATTTGAATATTTGCAATTCTTTGGAGAGTGGGTTCCAAATAAATAACAATAGCAGTATCTGAGTTTATTTTTATATTGAAATGGGTGTGTTTGAAATATTCTAAATCAAGTTCTAATTCAACCAAGCTGTGGCACAGATTTTTTATTTCAAATTGCCCTTTAAAATTCGAAATGGTTTTTAAATGGCCGATTTCAATAAAGACTTCAGCATATGGCAACGGCAGGGAATCTGTTTTTGAAAGGATTATTCCGGACAAGCGGAGCCTACATGTATTTTGAGAATACACATTCACTGTAAAAAACAGCAATAAGCAATATGCAATTGATTTTATATTCACCTTAAACCCATAATTGTCAATTGTTTTTGACAATAACAATCCCCGAATTATACTGGTATTGTGGGTGGTGATTTATTTGGGTTTAAAGATATTTTTAAACCGATTTTTGCCTTTTCGTAGAATATTGAATGTTGAGCAAATTTAGAAATTGAATAAGAAATATGAAATCCAATCTCTAATTTGCCGAGGTCAAAATTAAAATCGCAAAGATTGCATTTCTCAGAATATGAACTTCCGGTGGTTGTTTGATAATTTTTATTTTTATGGCAATGGTGAACCCAATCTCTAGGAAAGAGAGTAATACTATAAATACATAGCAAACAGACCGCAATATATTTAGCAATTCTTTGCATCAAGGCATTTCCTGCAACATATTGGTCATTTCTCTCAATTCATCTCTGTTGTATTGGTTGTCCGATTTTCGGCACAAACTAATAAAATATGAGAGATTTTCTTCTTGTGATTCAGCCTCTTCTAAAAATGCCAATTCAAAGCCTTCATGAGACTCCAAATGCTGCCATAAAAGTCTCAAAGCGCGCGTTACCAGTGGGTCATTTTCTTTTAAAGCATATTCCCTTGCTTTTTGAATCAAGGGTATCAATTTGTCAGATTTTATGGCGGATTTTTCAACCTGGTCAACAATGCCATCTAGTATTTTATTAGCCTCAGCAGTATTCATAATAAAATGCAAAGTTAACCATTGATTTTGATTTTACTCGCCTAATCTGTTTTTAAAGCTTAAAACTCTCTTATCGCTGGTTAATACCAACCAGACGCCAAACAAAACCATCGCTATAAGAAACAATTTTTCGAAGGTTATGTTATCACGCCCCAAAAAAACGGCAATGAGTGTTGCCAATATGGGTTGCAAATAAATATAAATACCTACCAAAGAGGGGCTACCATGCTTTACGCCATATGCATTTAACAGATACACCAAAAAGCTAGTGAAAATTAGCGTGTATCCTATTTTTAGCCAAATATCTGTTGGGATAGCCGAAAAATTTGCTGTAACTAAAGATGTTGCACCGAATGGAGCAATGAGCAGAACGCCTATGCCAAATGTAATTCTATTTACTGTAATGGGTTTGTATTTGTGAACCAGTTTTTTAACATATACCAAATACACGGCGTAAAAGGCGGCATTTACGGCCACCCAAATGTCGCCTATTAAAGTAGCCGACGAAAAGTGTATGCCATTTGAAGAAATGAGCAATATGGCGCCAATTGTGCCAATAAGCAAACCCAAAATTGTATTTATCGTCGGTTGTTTTCGGTTTCTTATATGGTCAATTATAGCCACAAACATGGGTGTTACCATCATTAGTACCGCCCCGTTAATGGGCTTGGTTAAACTTAACCCTTTAAAAAACATGAGCATGTTTGCAGAAGTTCCAAAAAAAGCACACACCAAAAATAGGAACCCATCGGATTTAATATCTATTTTTTCGCGCCCAACGAAAAAGCCCAAAACATTAAACAGCAATGCTGCAACTATTATTCTTAACCAAACAAATGCTTCAGGTGTTAGATAGTTAGGCATAATTTGTCCAGCCCAACTGAAAAGAATGGCGTATAATAAGGAAACTAAAAACAACGAAATATGCACTCCTATTTTGCTCATGCCCAACCTTTTCGCCTTTTAATTCCCTCATAGGCTTTGTTAACTTTTACAAACTTCTCTTGGGCAGCTTTCTTTTCGCCCTCGTTTAATCCGAGCAATCTGTCTGGGTGAAAACGCATGGCCATTTTTCGATAAGCTTTTTTTACTTCCTCCTCATTCGCTGTTGCCGAAACATCCAATATCTGAAAATCCGAATCAGGACTCGAAAAGAACATGGCTTGTAAAGACATAAAGTCGGAATTTGTAATGCCAAGTTGAACTCCTATATATGTAAGCATTTGCAGTTCTTGTGCATTTATATCATCATCGGCCTTACTTATTCTAAATAATATATGCATCAATTCTAGCCGTTGGCTATAATGCATCCGGTTCCTTGTTTGTCTGCAAACCAACCCTACATCCTGTCTTTCTTTTATTAACTCTCTAAGAACCAATAACATTTGGCGTGCATTAGCTTCTCCGTATGTGCGCACCAACATACGCTTAACCAAGTCAAGTTCACTTTTCATGGCTGTGCCGTCGGCATTCATAATTGCCGCTATAAGCACCAAAAGCGCCATGCCAAAATCTGGTTGCTGGCCTGTTTGTGGTTTTTTACCAGGTTCTAAACTTTCACTTTCTGCCGATTTCTCTGAAGTAATAAAATCAACATACATTCCCAACAAAAAACCTACAACGGCACCAGGAATACCGCTTGAAATAAAACCGATTACCGCACCTACCAAGGCAATTTGAATTTTCAAATTTTTGTTTTTAAAAGGTATATGAAATTATTTAGACATAAAGTCTGATAGTTTCCGCATGCGGTTTTTTAAAATGGCGTCTTGCACAACCCAAATTTCATCTGTGCCCCCTAAAACCCCCCAATAAGTCTCAATTTCATGGGTTTTTAATTCTCCAGTTTTGCTTTCCTGAGAATAAGTTTCTTCTGTAATCGGGCGGTAATACAAATTTAATACGCTACGTTTTCCTTTATTGTCCAAAATATCAATGGTAAAAAATGGTTTACTTGCAAATAAAGCAGATTTTGACTCTTTATTGTTATTAATGCCTGCAATTTCTCCGCCTTCACGTGTGACCCATGTAAACATATCTAAATAGGATAGAACCCTATTGCGATTTACATTCATTTGTCTGCCAGATTCATTTTTTAATACAAATTCCCCATCTATTTTTTCTATGAAAAAACTTTCTGTCCTATTTTCTGTCCATTTAATGTGTAAGGATTGAATTTCATTGGATTTAATATCTAGAAGGGCAGGGGTTCTCCAATTGTTAATGTCGGTATTAAAGTATGGGGTTACAAATCCATTGTGGCCAGGAACAATAACAACGCAAGGCCGATCGTGTTTTTTGTCATTGCCTTCTTTCGGCAAATACATATACGTTCCATACTGGTCATACGTGGGTCCACCTGCATAAATGGTTTTTACCAGCGTGGTTCCACTGTAAAATTGAGCTTTCACTGCTTGCAATGCCATTTCTCTATTTATTGCTTCCAATGCAGCATCGTTTACAGGGTTTTTAACTTGCAAATTTTCCATGATATAGTACAATAAATCATGAATGGAGGCAGTATCTGCTTTATAGCGCGTTTTTTTGTTTTTAACCCACCAAATTCCATTTGCGTCCTTTTCCATTTCCAAATATGGAATTGAAGCATTGTTCGGTGCATAGAAAATTTTGGTTATTGATTTTGGGTTTTTTAAAGCAAAATCTTTCAACTCTACCTGACCGGTATGGTTCAAATTTCTCCATAAAAATATTCCCACAGCAACGGCTATTGTTAAAATCAAGAGGCTTATTCGGATCCTTTTCATCTGCTTGCAAAGGTAATACTGCGAAAAGATACCCCGTTATGGTAATTGTAGATATAAAGTAATATTCTTATAACCCAATAGCAGCAACCATTTACAAAGAAAAATAAAGGTTTATAGATTTTTTTTGGAATACCTTTTGACAACTCGTGGAAAACTACTATTTTTGCAGTCCTTTTTTAAGAGGTAATCCTTCTACCTCGCGTTCTGATAAATAAAAGCCACCATAGCTCAGCTGGTAGAGCAACTGACTTGTAATCAGTAGGTCGTTGGTTCGATCCCGACTGGTGGCTCAACAACCGACAAATCCAAAATGGGGAAATACCAGAGCGGTCAAATGGGACAGACTGTAAATCTGTTGCTTCGGCTTCGGAGGTTCGAATCCTCCTTTCCCCACCAGTTGGTTGTGGCAGCAAAAAGTTGCAGATGAAATCTGTTTCTTAAATGCTGTTAAAATTGCGGGAGTAGCTCAGTTGGTAGAGCGACAGCCTTCCAAGCTGTAGGTCGCGAGTTCGAGCCTCGTCTCCCGCTCTCCATGTGATGCAAATCACAACCCCGTTGTCGCAAGACTGCGGTTAAAGCCGATGTAGCTCAGTGGTAGAGCACTTCCTTGGTAAGGAAGAGGTCAAGGGTTCAAATCCCTTCATTGGCTCAAAAGTATATAAACTAAGAAACAAAAAAATAAAATAACTATGGCAAAAGAAACCTTTGACCGTTCCAAACCGCACGTAAACATTGGCACCATCGGTCACGTTGACCACGGTAAGACCACATTGACTGCGGCAATTACCACTGTATTGGCTAACGCCGGACTTTCCGAAAAGAGATCATTTGAATCTATCGATTCTGCTCCCGAAGAAAAAGAACGTGGAATTACTATTAACACTGCGCACGTTGAATATTCAACTGCAAAGCGTCACTACGCGCACGTAGATTGTCCAGGTCACGCCGACTATGTTAAAAACATGGTTACAGGTGCTGCCCAAATGGATGGTGCAATATTGGTAGTAGCGTCTACCGACGGACCCATGCCTCAAACTCGCGAGCATATCCTACTTGCCCGTCAGGTTGGTGTACCTCGTTTGGTAGTATTTATGAATAAAGTAGACATGGTTGACGATCCTGAATTGTTGGATCTTGTAGAACTTGAAATGCGTGATTTGTTAAAATTCTATGAATTCCATGATGAGACTCCAATTATTCGTGGTTCAGCACTTGGTGCTTTGAACGGCGAACAAAAATGGGTTGATACAGTAATGGAGCTTATGGATGCAGTGGATAGCTGGATTCCGATTCCTCCTCGTCTGGTAGATCAACCATTCCTAATGCCTGTTGAAGATGTCTTCTCTATTACTGGCCGTGGAACTGTTGCAACAGGACGTATAGAACGTGGTGTAATTAATGTAGGAAACCCTGTAGAAATCATAGGATTTGGTGCTTCATTGACCTCAACTGTTACCGGTGTTGAAATGTTCCGCAAATTGTTGGATCGTGGAGAAGCTGGCGACAACGCAGGATTGTTGTTGCGCGGTGTTGAAAAAGAAGACATTCGCCGTGGAATGGTAATTTGTGCTCCAAAATCTGTAACACCACATAAGAAATTTAAAGGTGAAGTATACGTTTTGAGCAAAGAAGAAGGTGGCCGTCATACGCCATTCTTTAACAAATATCGTCCTCAATTCTATTTCCGTACAACGGATGTAACTGGAGAAATAATGCTTCCTGAAGGAACTGAAATGGTTATGCCTGGTGATAACATTTCTGTAACTGTAGAGCTAATTCAGCCTATTGCTATGGAAAAAGGTCTACGTTTTGCAATCCGTGAAGGTGGCAGAACAGTAGGTGCTGGTCAGGTAACAGAAATTATAGAATAACACAACGAAGGTTGTTTAATAAAAAGGAGTGTTCGCACTCCTTTTTATACGGGTATAGTTCAATGGTAGAATAGAGGTCTCCAAAACCTTTGATCTGGGTTCGAATCCTAGTACCCGTGCTAAGCAATCCATAAAAGGAAAGCAAAAATGTTACAGAGAATAACAAACTACTTCCGCGAAATGCGTGACGAATTGGTGAATAAAGTTTCATGGCCGACATGGAACGAACTTACTGAAAGCACAACCATTGTGATTGTTGCTTCTGTGATTTTTGCGTTGGTAATTTGGGCTATAGATAGCTCATTGGGCTTGGCGTTAACCAATTTTTATAAAATGTTTAAATAAGGGTTATGACCACAGTAGACGAGAAATATAAATGGTATGTTGTTAGGGCCATCACCGGACAAGAAAAGAAGGTGAAGCATAACATTCAGGTGGAGCTGGAACGAGCTTCCAAAGGAGACTATGTGCCAGAAATATTGATACCTACTGAAAAAATTTATCAGATTAAAAATGGTAAAAAGATAGCCAAAGAGAGAAACGCTTTCCCAGGCTATATTTTGGTTCAAGCCGATTTCTCGGATGCGGAGGTTATTCCAATCATTAAAAGCATTTCTGGCGTGGTTGGGTTTTTGGGTTCAAAAGACCAGCCTGTGCCTTTAAGAAGTAATGAGTTAAGTAGGATTTTGGGCACCGCAGATCAATTGGGAGAATCTGAAAATTCGACAGATGAGCAATTTGTGATTGGTGAACCAGTGAAAGTAATTGATGGCCCGTTCAATGATTTTGATGGTGTTATCGAAGAAGTAAATGACGAAAAGAAAAAGTTGAAGGTGATGGTAAAGATTTTTGGCCGTCGCACTCCGTTAGAATTAAATTATAACCAGATTCAAAAACTGTAAAACTAAAACAAAATGGCAAAAGAGATAACAGGTTATCTGAGACTTCAGGTGAAGGGCGGACAAGCAAACCCAGCTCCACCAATTGGACCTGCACTAGGTTCTAAAGGTGTAAACATCATGGATTTCTGTAAACAATTCAACGCACGTACCCAAGAAAAAATGGGAAAAATACTGCCGGTGTTGCTTACATTGTATGTCGATAAATCATTCGACTTTATTATTAAAAATCCTCCAGTTGCTGTGCAATTATTGGAAGCAACCAAAGCGGCCAAAGGTTCTGCTGAGCCTAACCGCAAAAAAATTGGTTCTGTAAATTGGGAGCAAGTTAAAACCATTGCAAATGAAAAAATGCCTGATTTGAATTGTTTTACGGAAGAATCTGCTATGAAATTGGTTGCAGGAACTGCTCGTAGTATGGGTATTACTATCACTGGAGATGCACCCTTCTAAAATTAAGAAAAATGAAAATTGGTAAAAAAAGAAAAGAAGTGTTGGCTAAATATGATGCTACAAAAGCTTATTCTCTGAAAGAAGCTTTCGACATTGTAAAGAAAATCACCACAACTAAATTTGACGCGTCTGTGGACATAGATGTGCGTTTAGGCGTTGATCCAAAACAAGCGAACCAAATGGTTAGAGGTGTTGCCGCATTGCCGCATGGATTGGGTAAAACCATATCTGTATTGGTCCTTTGCACCCCTGATAAAGAACAAGAAGCAAAAGATGCCGGTGCAGATTTTGTAGGATTGGATGATTATATTGAAAAAATTGCAGGTGGTTGGACCGATATTGATATCATAATTGCCATGCCTGCGGTTATGGCAAAACTGGGTAGACTGGGTAAAATTCTTGGTCCTCGCAATTTGATGCCGAATCCTAAAAGTGGAACCGTTACTGTGGATGTGGGCAAAGCTGTTGTTGAAGTTAAAGCAGGTAAAATTGACTTTAAGGTAGATAAAACGGGTATAATTCACACTTCAATCGGTAAAGCTTCTTTTGATTCAGAAAAATTGATTGAAAATGCCCAAGAACTTGTTTCAGTGTTAAATAAACTTAAACCAAGCGCTGCCAAAGGCACATATTTCCGCAGCATTTATTTAAGCAGCACCATGAGCCCGAGTGTAAATGTTGAGGTTAAATCTATTGTAGGTATCTGAAAATTATGAACAAAACTGAAAAACAGGCGGTAGTTGCAGAACTAACCGAAACATTTAAAGCCAATAACTTTGTTTACTTGGCTGATACAAGTGGTTTAACAGCCAATCAAACTACCCGTTTAAGACGCATGCTTTTTGAAAAAGGTGTTTCTATGCGCATGGCTAAGAATACGTTAATACAACTTGCGATGCAGAACAGTGGTAAAGATTTTGGCGATTTGCAAACTGCATTGGTTGGTACTAGTTGCATTCTTACTGCTGAGAACATGAAATCACCCGCACAGGCGATTAAAAAATTCAGAGAGACTTCACCTGCTCCGTTACTAAAAGGCGCATGGATCCATACGGATGTCTATTTGGGAGACAACCAACTTGATGCCTTAACCAAATTGAAATCTAAAGAAGATTTGATTGGGGAAGTAATTAATATGTTGCAAACGCCAGCGCGTAATGTTATTTCTGCATTGCAAAACAATGCAGGAAATAAATTGGCGGCTTTGGTTAAAGCAATAGAAGAAAAGAAATCATAACAAAAACAAACAATAAACACTAAAAAATAAAACAATGGTAGATTTGAAAGAATTCGCGAATCAGTTGGTAAATCTTACAGTAAAAGAAGTAAATGAGCTAGCTCAGATCCTTAAGGATGATCATGGTATCGAACCAGCTGCTGCTGTTGCAGTTGCTGCTGCTCCTGCCGCTGCTGGTGAAGCTGCTGCAGAGCAAACTGAATTTGATGTAATCCTGATTAATTCAGGTGCAAGCAAATTAAATGTAGTTAAGATTGTAAAAGATCTTACAGGACTAGGTCTTAAAGAGGCTAAAGATCTTGTTGACGGTGCCCCTCAAGCAATAAAGGAAAAAGTTTCTAAAGGTGAAGCCGAAACCATTGCTGAAAAATTGAAAGAGGCGGGTGCTGAAGTTGAGGTTAAGTAATCCGTTAAAAAATTAATGGCCTGGGCCCCGGTTAACCGAGGGCCTTTTGGTCGTTTATCTTCCCCATATCTTTCCCCATTAAAACTAAAAAACTAAAACATTGAGCACGACACAAAACCAACGTATATCTTTTGGCAAAGTAAAACATGCCATTGATTATCCAGATTTCTTGGATGTTCAGCTGAAATCATTTCAGGAGTTCTTTCAACTTGATACCCCCGCAGATAAACGCGAGGGAGAGGGACTTTTTAAAATGTTTCGTGAAAACTTCCCCATTACCGATACGCGTAATATATTTGTTCTAGAATTTCTTGATTACTTTGTGGATCCACCTAGGTACACTTTGCAAGAATGCATAGAACGTGGCCTTAGCTACTCTGTGCCCCTAAAAGCTAAATTGAAACTTAGCTGTAACGACCCCGAGCATGAAGATTTTAAAACCATTGTGCAGGATGTGTATTTGGGTACAATTCCATACATGACTCCAAATGGTACTTTCGTAATCAATGGTGCCGAACGTGTTATTGTAAGTCAGTTGCATAGATCTCCAGGTGTGTTTTTTGGACAAAGTGTGCACTCAAATGGTACCAAACTTTATTCGGCAAGGGTAATTCCTTTTAAAGGTTCATGGATAGAATTTGCTACCGATGTGAATGCGGTAATGTATGCATATATCGACCGTAAAAAGAAATTTCCAGTAACTACTTTATTAAGGGCCATAGGCTTTGAAAGTGACAAAGACATCCTAGATATTTTTGGACTTAGTGAAGAGGTTAAAGTTTCTAAATCAGGCTTGAAGAAAATTATTGGCCGCAAACTTGCCGCTAGGGTTCTTCGCACTTGGATTGAAGATTTTGTGGATGAAGATACTGGAGAGGTTGTTTCCATTGAACGTAATGAGGTAATTTTAGAAAGAGATACCATCATTGCAGACGAGCATATTGATGTAATTGTGGATGCAGGCGTAAAAACCATTATCCTTTCTACAGAATCAAAAGACAATATCAAATATGATATTATTTACAATACACTACAAAAGGATACGTCCAACAACGGCAAAGAAGCTTTAGAAGTTATTTATCGCCAATTAAGGAATGCAGATCCGCCGGATGAAGAAACCGCAAGGGGCATCATTGAAAGATTGTTCTTTTCTGATAAGCGTTACGATCTTGGTGAAGTTGGACGATACCGTATCAATAAAAAATTAAAACTTCAAACAAGTATGAATGTAAAAGTTCTTACTAAGGAAGATATAATATGCATAATCAATTATTTAATTCATTTATTTAACGGCACTGAACTAACAGATGATATTGACCATTTAAGTAACAGACGCGTGCGCACAGTTGGTGAACAATTGTATGCACAGTTTGGCGTTGGTTTGGCTCGTATGTCTCGTACCATCCGAGAAAAAATGAACATTCGCGACAATGAGGTTTTTACACCCCAGGATTTGGTGAATGCGCGAACACTTTCTTCTGTAATAAATTCATTTTTTGGAACCAATCAGCTTTCCCAATTTTTGGATCAAATCAATCCTTTGGCAGAACTAACCCACAAACGTAGGTTATCCGCACTTGGGCCAGGTGGTTTGAGCCGCGAAAGAGCTGGTTTTGAGGTTCGAGATGTACACTATACCCATTATGGTCGTTTGTGCACCATCGAAACCCCTGAAGGTCCAAACATTGGTTTGATTTCATCACTTTGTGTGCATGCAAAAATTAACAGTATGGGTTTCCTTGAAACCCCATATCGTAAAGTTATACAAGGTAAAATTGAAGACGGTATTATCTACTTAAGCGCTGAAGAAGAAGATCAAAAAACAATTGCCCAAGCAAATGCGGAAGTAGATGCAAAAGGTAATTTTAAAACCACACTCCTAAAAGCTAGAAAAGAAGGTGATTTTCCTTTAGTGGCGCCAAGTGCAATTGACTACATGGATGTTGCGCCAAACCAGATTGTTTCTATTGCAGCATCTCTAATTCCATTTTTGGAGCATGATGACGCAAACCGTGCGCTTATGGGTTCCAATATGCAACGTCAGGCTGTGCCTTTGATCAAGCCTGAATCTCCAATTGTGGGTACTGGTCTTGAAAGAAAAGTTGCCCAGGATAGCCGTTCGTTAATTAATGCCGAAGGCAATGGTGTTGTAGAATATGTAGATGCACGGGAAATTAGAATTCGCTACCAGCATAATGACAATGATGATTTGGTAAGTTTTACAGGCAATACCAAAACGTATTACTTAACTAAATTCCGCAGAACCAACCAAAATTCATGTATCAATCTTTGCCCAATAGTTAGCAAAGGCGAGAAAGTGGTAAAAGGTCAGGTAATATGTGAAGGTTATGCTACACAGGGAGGTGAACTTGCACTGGGTAGAAACTTGAAAGTGGCATTTATGCCATGGCAAGGTTACAACTTTGAAGATGCGATTGTGATTTCTGAGAAAGTTGTAAAAGACGATTGGTTCACTACCATTTATATTACGGAGTTTGAACTTGAAGTCCGCGATACAAAACGCGGTGCAGAAGAGCTTACCAACGATATTCCGAACGTAAGTGATGAAATGACCAAAAACTTAGATGAACATGGTCTAATTCGAATTGGGGCAGAAGTAAAAGAGGGCGATATCCTTATTGGTAAAATCACACCAAAAGGTGAAACCGAACCTTCCCCTGAGGAGAAATTGCTTCGCGCCATTTTCGGAGATAAAGCAGGTGATGTTAAAGATGCTTCATTAAAAGCTGCGCCTGGCACTACCGGTGTGGTAATTGACAAAAAACTTTTTAGCAAATCTAAAAAAGATAAAAATGCCCGCAACAACGATAAGGGGCGCCTTTCTAAACTTGAAGAAGACCACAAAAAGGAAATTGCGGAACTTAAAGATGAATTGGTTAAGAAGTTGTTCCAATTGGTGAACGGAAAAACCAGTCAAGGTGTGTTTAACATGTACAGCGAAGAATTGATTCCTAAAGGTACAAAGTTTACACAGAAAAACTTGATGAGCATCGATTATTCCAATGTTAACTACAACGGTTGGACTGCAGATGACGAAAGAAATGAATTGGTTTTCCGTGCGTTAACTAACTTTATCAATATTTATGGCGATAAGGTTACCAGTTTCAAACGCGAAAACTATGCAATTAGCGTAGGAGATGAGTTGCCAACGGGAATTCTGCAAATGGCTAAAGTTTATGTTGCCAACAAGCGTAAACTTAAAGTCGGCGACAAAATGGCTGGTCGTCACGGAAATAAGGGTATTGTAGCCCGTATTGTGCGTGAAGAAGATATGCCATTCTTGGACGATGGAACTCCGGTAGATATTGTTTTAAACCCATTGGGTGTGCCTTCAAGGATGAACCTTGGTCAGATTTATGAAACCGTTCTTGGATGGGCCGGCAAAGAAATGGGTGTGAAATTTGCAACCCCAATTTTTGATGGAGCAACACTAAGCGAGTTGGATGAATATATCGAAAAAGCTAAAATTCCTGCGAATGGTTTGGTATACTTAAACGATGGACTTTCGGGTGATAGATTCGATCAACCAACCACAGTAGGTATAATTTATATGCTAAAATTGGGTCACATGGTAGACGACAAAATGCACGCACGTTCAATAGGGCCATACAGTCTTATTACCCAACAGCCGTTGGGTGGTAAAGCCCAGTTTGGAGGTCAGCGTTTTGGTGAGATGGAAGTTTGGGCATTGGAGGCATTTGGTGCTGCCAATATCTTGCGCGAAATCTTAACCGTTAAATCTGATGATATCACAGGCCGCGCTAAAGCGTATGAAGCCATTGTTAAAGGGGAAAATATTACCAATATTGGTACTCCAGAATCCTTTAATGTATTGGTGCATGAGTTAAGAGGTCTAGGTTTAGAAGTAAGTTTCCTTGATTAATTTTTTCCAAAAAAGTAATGCAAACACAAAAAAAAGTACAAAAAATCGGAAGCAATTTTAGCAAGATTAGAATCTCGCTTGCTTCGCCTGAAACCATATTGAGACGCAGCTTTGGTGAAGTTACCAAACCTGAAACCATTAACTACCGAAGTTATAAGCCCGAAATGGGTGGATTGTTTTGCGAAAGGATTTTTGGTCCTATTAAGGATTACGAATGTCATTGCGGAAAATACAAACGTATTCGTTATAAAGGAATTGTTTGCGACCGCTGCGGCGTGGAGGTTACTGAGAAAAAAGTGCGTAGAGAACGTATGGGGCATATTAACCTTATCGTTCCTGTTGCGCATATTTGGTATTTTAGATCTTTGCCAAATAAAATTGGCTATCTTATTGGTATTCCATCCAAGAAATTGGACATGGTTATCTACTACGAAAGATATGTGGTTATTCAACAAGGTGCTGCAGTAAATGCAAATTACCTAGATTTAATTACAGAAGAAGAGTATTTGGATATTGTAGATTCTTTGCCAAAAGAGAATCAAATGTTGGATGATAAGGACCCCAATAAATTTGTAGCCAAAATGGGTGCAGAAGGATTGGAAGAATTGTTGTCACGCATTAATTTAGATACTTTAAGTTATGAATTAAGGAACCAAGCCGCCACTGAAACTTCGCAACAACGAAAACAAGAGGCTTTAAAACGCCTTAAAGTGATAGAAAGTTTCCGTGCATCTCAAAAAACTGGGGAGAACAAACCAGAATGGATGATCATGAAAATGCTTCCTGTTATTCCACCGGAAATTCGTCCTTTGGTTCCGCTTGAAGGAGGTCGCTTTGCCACTTCTGACTTAAACGATTTATACCGCAGGGTAATTATACGCAACAATCGCTTGAAACGGTTGGTGGAAATAAAAGCCCCTGAGGTGATTTTGCGTAACGAAAAACGCATGTTGCAGGAAGCCGTTGACTCCTTGTTAGACAATACCCGTCGTGCTAGTGCAGTTAAAAGTGATGGAAATCGCCCATTAAAATCTTTGAGTGATATGCTCAAAGGTAAACAAGGTCGTTTTCGACAAAATCTTTTGGGAAAGCGCGTTGACTATTCTGGTCGTTCTGTTATTGTGGTAGGACCTACCCTAAAGTTGAACGAATGTGGTTTGCCAAAAAACATGGCTGCGGAACTTTTCAAACCCTTTATCATTCGTAAACTAATTGAAAGAGGTATTGTTAAGACGGTAAAAACAGCAAAGAAAATAGTAGAAAAGAAGGATCCCGTTATTTGGGATATTTTAGAGAACATATTAAAAGGACATCCTGTTCTTCTGAATCGTGCTCCTACACTTCACAGATTGGGTATACAAGCTTTTCAACCAAAGTTAATCGAAGGAAAAGCAATCCAATTGCATCCTTTGGTATGTACGGGTTTTAACGCGGATTTTGACGGAGACCAAATGGCGGTGCACGTTCCACTTGGAAATGCTGCCATTGCAGAAGCCCAAATTTTAATGCTGGCTTCGCACAATATCCTGAATCCAGCAAATGGTTCGCCGGTTACCGTGCCTTCTCAAGATATGATTCTTGGATTGTACTACATTACCAAAGAACGCATTGGAACCAAAGAAAAACCTGTTTTGGGTGAAGGTTTGACTTTCTATAGTGCAGAAGAAGCTATCATTGCGTTTAATGAAAAACGTGTTGAATTGCATGCAAAAATAAAATGCCGCGTTCGTGTAAAAGAAGGCGATATTTTTAGCTGGAAAATTGTTGATACCGCTTTGGGCAGACTTATATTTAACGAAGTTGTGCCTGAAGAATACGGTTATATAAATGAAGTTCTAAAAAAGAAAAATCTACGGGATATTATTTCCAATATGATTCGCGTAGCTGGTGTTGCCAAAGCTGCTGATTTTCTGGATAATATTAAGAAAATTGGATTTCACTATGCTTTTAAAGGTGGACTTAGCTTCAATATGAGCTATGTTAAAATTCCGGTTGAAAAAGATGGCTTGGTAAATAAAGCGATGGAAGAGGTGCTTGAAATTCAATCCAATGCGGATATGGGTTTCATTACCAATAACGAACGTTATAACCAAGTTATTGACCTTTGGACACGCGTTAACAACCAGCTTTCTAGAATTTTGATTAAAGAATTAAGTGAAGATGACCAAGGATTCAACCCCATTTTTATGATGTTGGATTCTGGTGCTCGTGGTTCTAATGAACAAATTCGTCAGCTCGGCGGTATGCGTGGTTTGATGGCTAAACCCCAGAAAAGTGGAGCCAGTGGTACTGGTGATACCATTGAAAACCCAATTATTTCAAACTTTAAAGAAGGTTTAAATGTATTGGAATACTTTATCTCTACACACGGTGCGCGTAAAGGTTTGGCTGATACTGCGCTTAAAACTGCGGATGCGGGTTACCTAACGCGTCGTTTGCATGATGTTGCCCAAGATGTTGTAATTACAGAAGAAGATTGTGGTACGCTTAGGGGTATTGCTATGTCAGCCATTGTTAACAATGACGAGGTTGCAGAGAATCTTTACGAACGTATTTTGGGTCGCACCGCGCTTGATGATGTTTATATACCTGGAACCGATAAAATATTGGTTGTAGCTGGTACAGAAATCACAGAACTAGTAGCGGCTTCTATAGATGAGGCTGGTATTGAAGAAGTTGAAATCCGTTCCGTATTGACTTGCGAAACAAAACCCGGTGTTTGTGCAAAATGCTACGGGCGCAATCTTTCTACAGGTAGAATGGTGCAAAGTGGTGAGGCGGTAGGTGTTATTGCAGCCCAGTCTATTGGTGAGCCAGGTACCCAGCTAACATTGCGTACTTTCCACACAGGGGGTGCTGCAATGAACATTGCTGCAGACAATTCTCTTGAAAATAAATACGACGGTATTATCAGTTTTGATAGCATGCGTACTGTTAGAAAAGAAACTACTGATGAGGCAACAGGTGAAGTTGTAAAAGTGGATGTGGTTTTAGGCCGTTCTGGTGAAATCAGAATCTTGGATGCTAAATTAAACAACGTAATTACAAGTTATAACGTTCCTTATGGTGCCTTGTTAAAAGTAAAAGAGGGTCAAACCGTGAAAAAAGGCGACCTTATTTGTACCTGGGATCCATTTAATACCCTTATTATTAGTGATATTGATGGTGCTGTTGAATTTGAAAACATCATTGAAGGCGTAAATATGCGCGAAGAAGGCGATGACCAAACAGGATTGTATGAATACGTAATCATTGAAAACCGCGATAAAACCAAGATTCCTGTAATGTGGGTTCGTGGAAAAGGGGACAGTGAAAAACATTTCAATATGCCTTTGGGTTCAATTCTAGTTGCCAAACACGGTGCCAAAGTAAAAGCAGGTGATATATTGGCTAAAATACCAAGAAGTGCTACCAGAACCCGAGATATTACAGGTGGTTTGCCACGTGTAACAGAGTTGTTCGAAGCGAGAAATCCTTCCAACCCTGCGGTTGTAAGTGAGATTGACGGTGTAGTAACCTACGGTGTTTCAAAGCGCGGTAACCAAGAAATTATTGTTACGGGCAAAGAAGGTGATATGAAAAATTACCAAGTTGCTTTGCAAAAACATATCTTGGTGCATGATGGAGATTACGTTCGTGCAGGACAGCCTTTGTCCGACGGTGCTATTACGCCACAAGATATTTTGAGAATTGAAGGCCCCGCCTCTGTTCAGCGGTATATTTTGAACGGTATTCAAGAAGTTTACCGTTTGCAAGGTGTAAAAATAAACGACAAACATATCGAAGCCATTGTGCGTCAAATGATGCAAAAAATGGAAATCATGGATCCAGGAGATACACGTTTCCTAGAAAGTGAAGCGGCAGATCGTTGGGATTTGATGAAGGAAAACGACTGGATTTGGGACAAAAAATTTGTAACCGATCCAGGTGACAGTGAGAATATGCATGCGGGTCAAATAGTGAGTTTGAAAGACTTGCGCCAAGAAAACAGTGCTATGCGTCGTCAAGACAAAGCATTGGTTGAATTCCGTGATGCCGTTTCTGCTACAGCACAGCCATTGCTAATGGGTATTACCAAAGCTTCTTTGGGAACCCGCAGCTTTATGAGTGCGGCGTCCTTCCAAGAAACTACAAAAGTGTTGAATGAAGCTGCAATTAGCGGTAAAATTGACAATCTTGCTGGTCTCAAAGAAAACGTTATCGTCGGTCATCTAATTCCTGCTGGTACAGGTCAGCGCGCCTTTAATGGTGTAATTGCCGGTAGCAAAGAAGAATATGATCGTTTGATGGCTTCTAAATTGGAAGTGATCGAAGAATAAATCTTTTAATTCTATGATAAAAAAAGCGCCCAGAAATGGGTGCTTTTTTTATGCTTTGAGATAATTTTGTAACAAAAGACATTTTTTTTCTTCTACATTTGTCTAATGAAATACTTTAAAAATATTTCACTCATTATTCTGTTGATATTTTCATTTACGGCAAAATCACAAACCAATTATCAATACAATAAGAGTGTTATTTCTATATTAAATACAAACACTCCTAATACCTTGTGGAATAGTTATTTTGCAGTACCTGATAACGGAAATGGGTATTTTTTTACCACAAGTGGTGATTTTAGTAAAACTACTGTCGGTGGTAATCAATTTAATTTTAAGCAAAATGTTTACGGTTTTGTAAGCAGAACAAACCAGAAAGGGTTAATTAATTGGGCAGTTCCATTTTATGGCTCTGCTTTGATCAGCGCTGTTGCAAGTAATACCAAATACAAATATTAATTAGTCCAATCAATGTATTCAAAAATGTATGGATATGAGCAAGCAGAAATATTCGTTTTTTCTGTTAATTGATTTACTTGACTTTCAATAAAGTCTGATAGTTGATTTAAATTTTTGAATAGACAGCCTGTAAAATTCGCTTTTGTTATTTCCCACATTCTTTCTGCAGGGTTTAATTCGGGACAATACGGTGGCAAAAAAATAAGACCTATATTATTGGGTATTTTTAATTCGTTTGATTTGTGAAAGCCATCGTTATCCAGCACTATGTTTTTAAATTCATTCGGATCTTGTTCTGAAAATTGGTTAAGATAAATTTGAAACGTATCATTATTGCAAAATGGC
>JBBQBB010000014.1:0-59265 GCA_038317095.1 Bacteroidia bacterium
GACAAAGCTAACCCTGATTGTGAAAATTATGACCCTTGCTATGGCAAAAAAGAAACATCGGCCCAATTTGTAATAGAAGAATTGCTTTTAGATGATTGGAATGGAAAAGAAAATTGGATTGAATCTGATACTTTTTATGGCGGATCCAATACCTCTAGGGTGCGTTTTAGATCCTTAAATGATGCAGACTCTTTTATTTGGACAATTGGCGCTGAAACATTGCATTCAAAATCGTTTATTCGGAATTTTTTTCCGTCCAATTTACATGACAATGTATCACTCGTTGTAATTAATAAAAAACCCAATAGAAATTGTTTTCCTCAAGACGATGGGAGAGACACTTCGGTGCATAAAATTTATACATGGCCTAAACCATATTATTGGGATGCGAACTTAAAAAAGTATGTATTTACCAACCCAACACCAACACAGGGGTATTACAAAGGGTATTACAAGAGTCTGCCAAATTCTGAAGTAGTCATAAGACTGTATGATAGCAATTTATATTGCCTTGCGGTTAATAATGTTGATAGGGCAAATGGTTATCTAATAAATATTCCCAATGGGTATAGCACATTTAAAGATTGCCAGTTCGCCCATAGTAATCCTACTGGCCGCATCCCATTTGGGTGCGTATTCGCTGGATTGCGAAAACCGAATGATTCAAATTCGAAAATTACTATGGTTCAAGTGAGAGGCATAGCCCTTCTCGGTAAAGATAGAAAATCTATACATATAGAAATAGGAGTGCAAGATTTTTCACAACCTTGGACCGGCCAATCGTGGAAAGATGAATTTAACGGTATTAAAATAAAATAAGTATGAAAATATTTCAAAATTCAATTATACCAAATAATTCAATTATAAAAGCTGCAGGAATAATTGCAATTAAAATAAATGTACAGGCACCAAATACATTTTGGCCTCAAGTTGAATTGAAGACCGAACCAATAAATGATATTTTATTCAATTGTACAAACTACAATTATGAAAGTATGCATAATACTGTCGGGGAAATAAATCAATTTTGTAGTTCGCCTTCTGCTTATATTGCAAAGGTTTTTTCAAGTTCCATAAAACAAAATGATGATATTTTAACCATGTCTGATATTGATTTTCGTATCTACCCGAATCCAAATTACGGGGAATTTAACCTCGTGTGCTCAAGGAAACTAGCAGAAAATGGTGAAATAACGTTGTGCGATATTGAAGGTAGGCAAATTTTTCAAATACTAGCAGAATCTGGTAAAACAATTTATAAAATAAATGCTACAAATTTACCTCAAGGTATCTATATAGTGCGCTTAGTTGCTGGTAAAACTCTTTATACTAACAAAGTAATAATTCAAAATTAAATCAATGCTGAGTGCTATTTATCCAAAAGGAACTAGGCTATAACAGCACATTTGCGATAGGCGGGGTTTCGTACTCTGCAAAAATCTTTATTATTGAAGAAAGTTTAACTCCTCATCAACATTGGTCTGTAAAGCCCGCCCTTCGCAAAGCTGCCAAACGTCAAACTGTCTAATTACTCAAACCAAAGCCCTGAGAATTGCATGGTTGAAAAATTTTAAAGATAAGTATCCAATTGTTTGTGTATGTTTGTGGAGTATTTAGACAGACTGACGTTGAGAACATTTAACAAAATAAGCAAGCATCCGAAAAAAAAGAAACATACAAGGACGACAATCAAGACCATCACATTGAAGGCAATGATACAGAAGCTAAAGAAACAATATTGCACAAAGGCTCATTGCTGATGGATGCCACAGTGGCTCCTCAAAACATCACCTTCCCTACAGATTTAATGGTTCTTAATGCCGCTAGGGTGAAAATCATTGATAAGCTTTACAATTAAGAGGTACATTTAGCGTTAAAACTGTGAACCTACAGAAACATTGCTCCAAAAGATTTTTTGTTGACCATCAAGAAAAAGAACAAATCACACAAGGAATTAAAAGAAGCCAATGCAAAGCAACTTAGATACCTAAAACGGAACCTTGGGCAAATTGAAGAACTTTTGACACCCTACCAAAACAACATCACAAAATCCCCTCTGAAAGAAAAACTAGCTGATTATTATCAAACGATAAAGAAAGTTTATGAGCAACAAAATTATATGCTCGAAAATGGATTAAATAGCGTTGAGAACAGAATTGTAAACATCCATCAGCCTTACGTAAGACCTATTGTGAGAGGGAAAGAAGGCAAAAAAGTAGAGTTTGGAAGTAAGATACAACTGGTGCTTATCAATGGATTTAGTTTTATTGACAAATTAGATTGGAACAACTTTAATGAGGGAACTTGTTTAAAGCATTCAGTCGAAAATTATCATAAAAGATTTGGATTTTATCCTGAAAAAGTTATAGGTGACAAAATCTATTGCAATCGGGAAAACCGAAGTTACCTCAAGGAGCTTGGCATAAAACTAGAAGCCAAACCACTAGGCAGACCAAGCAAAGAGGCAATGTCAATTCATGTAAGTCCTGGAGAACAAAATCCTATTGAAAGAAAGTTCAGTCAGGCTAAAATAGCTTATGGGATGAATAATATCATGGCTAAATTAAAGACAACTTCCGAATCTTGGATAGGATCAATCGCAATGGTGTTAAACCTCGTCAAATTGGCGGGGATAACACCACCATGGATTAAACTCATAATACTGAAAATAAAATTTGAATTGAAATACCTTAATAGTCAAGGTAGCAATACCTTGAGATTAACAGCAACCCCTATTTAGTTATCAAATATTTGTGACACAATACTATATAGAGATGAGGTTTTAATGAATCTTTCAATTCAAATATGTTCAAATTACAAAAACTTTTACAGTATCCCATTCTAAATTTTGTTATTGATTCATTTTTTATTGGCTAAATATTTTTCTAAATCTTTTAACGTTTTTACAGAATTGGGCAATGGATTTAGTGCCAAATAAACCAGCGAATTGTTTTTTATGGATCTAGCCTTGTATTCTTGGGCATTTAAAACAAAAACCCTGTTTTTGCTGTCCACACAAGCAATATACTGCAATTTATTAGGACTGATAAGCACATTGTAATTGTCTTGCGCACCAAAACTTTGATAACTAAAAGGCAATTGATGCGCCACGAATGCACGTTTCACATCCAATGGAATGCCGCCTTCATCTGTAAATTTAATGATAATTGAAAACGTATCTGGTTGTTGCACTGGACTACCCCAACTGAACAAACCCAAACTGCGAATTTTTATTTCTCGCACGATAGCACCTTTGGGCTTAGCAGACGGATTGAACAAGGCAGCCCTAGTGGCATTGGTTTCTGATGTACTTTGGCTATTTATATATTTTGAAAAAGCTGCTTCTTTTTGCGTGCGAATTGATTTGTATTTTAAATATTTACGGTTAAATTCTCCTTGCCCAAATTTTGCTTTTGTAGGACTATTTTTATATTTTTCTGAAGGTGTTTGTATGTCCAATCGCCAATATCCATCATCGGTTCTTAGATCCATCACATAGCCAGGCCCCACAGCTTCTATGCGCACATCACTGTATACTTGACCGCGAATAAATTGGGCACTGAAATCGCGCGGATTCATAGGTGTTTTAATTTCAAATATGTAATTTTCAAATGCTTTTAATTCAGGAAACAATGTTGCCGTTTTATCGTAAATCTGAAACTTAACAACGCCTTCTTCTGTTTTTTTATCTACAAATTCTTTTTTTAATCCTATGAGGTTTTTTCCGCGTTTAAGCGTATAACTTCCTATTGCAGGAGCACGGTCTTTTACTGGTGCTACCCAATATCCACCAGTGTTTTCCAAACTTACTTTCAATGTACCTTGGTCCAATAAATAATAATATCCTTTGGTATCAAACCGTCTATTTATATCCGATTTATCGGCACCAAATATTTCTTTTGCCGATTTTTTTCCTGCATAAAAATTATAAAAATCTAAAGGAACCAATTTAGAATCATCAAAGGCATAATCGTAATCATAAAAATTATCCCATTTGTTCTTTTTTATATTCCATGCATAAAAATGCCCTGTAGTATCTAGTTTGTCTAAAAACACTATTTTAATAAAATATCCATCGCGCAATTGCAATTTGTCATTCGCTGCAGATGCCGCAATATCCAGCAGTCCTACAGGTGCAATTTGGTAGCGTCGCGCGGCACTATCGTATTCCATGCTTTGGGATTGGGCAAATAATTTGGCCGGCGAATTTAGCCATTTACATTTTAAGGCATATTCGCCCCGTACAGGTTTTTCATTCACTCCCATGGATTGCTTTGGAATCAAAATGGCCACGTCTTTTCCCAAATAATACACACGATCTTCTTCATTGGATCCCACGAAATTGAACACCATTTCAGGGAAATCATTTAACAATGGTTTGTCTTTTGAATATTGAAAAAACGTTGGCGATTGGGGTTCTCTAAGTTTCACAAAATCGGCGAATGAAGATATATCTGCAGAGTCTCCATTGTCATACACAATGGGGGCAAATCTTGCATTGGGAAATAGTAAATTTATGTGATTGATATCCCATGGAAACAATTCCGCGTCATTGGCTTTGTAAAAAAAATTGAGAAATACTTGTTCATTGTTTCTTGTAAACTCAATGTTTCTGCGCAACACAGGAATGTTGTCTAAATATTTTTCTGATAGCCAGCTGAGGTTGTCAATTGCAGTAAATGATTCTAGGTTATGCAAACAATTTATTTCTACTGGAATGTCGCTAATCTTATCTACGCTGATTCCAAATTGTTTTATATTTTTTAGCTTACAAACCTTATTCACCACAATTTTCAACTCCTTGGCCACAAAGGGTGCTATAAGTGTAAGTGATTTAATTTTGGTTAGCGCATCCAAGAAGAAATAATCTTCGGGCACAATTTCAAAAATCAATGTCAAGCCGTTTAATGAACCCAAATTGTTGTTCATTAAAATCTGATCTTCTTTGCCATTCCTAAGAAAAAGAGTCACGTTATCCACCCATTCTAGCTTTTCTAAATCGTTGTCGGTAAGTTGGCCACCAAATTTTAGCAATTGCACATCCTGCAAGTCGTCTAATAGTTCCAAAACAGCAGCCACTTTGGTAATATCCACATTTCCATTGACGCGAACACGCTGCACTCCATAAAATTTTTGCAGGTTGTTTTTTAAATGATCTAAGTCTTTTTGGTCGCGAATATCTATGGCAAGATTGATACCCGCAGATGCCTTTTGTGGACAGACATAGGTTTGGGCATTGGATGCAGTGCCCAGAAAAAACAAAACAACAACAAGTAAACTTGTTCTATTCATGCCCATTAACGACCGCAAAAAGCCCGCCATATATTTTACAAAGATGCAAAACAGGATCAATATATCCTCCCCAGAATATTGGTGTGTATGAAAATGAATACAAACTAGTATGGGCAGCAACTATATCTCTTCTGCCAATTGTGAGCTACCGTAGGAATAAAATTAAAATAAACAATTAATTACTTTTTAAATTTGCTTAAAAAGCCACCAACTTTACCTACCATTCCCATTACACCAGAATCTAAACCAATGAACTTCATTGCACCTGCCATATCCTGTGAATAGCCACCTTCATCGTAGCGTTTTTTAAGTCCATTTAAAGCAAAACCAAGGGCAGTTTCTGCCAATTGCTGCTTCTTTTCAGGCTCCCAATCCAATGCATAATAAGAGTCCGTAATTTTATTCATTAATTCGTTATAATAACTGCTGTTTTTTACAGCTTCTGCGCCACCAGAAAACATATTTTGCAACTCTCCCATTTTTCCACTCATGGCCAAACCTTGAATATATTGCATTGCCGCTTGGGTTGTAAGGTCAAAATGGGCTTCGCTTTGGCCTTCTGTAAAGCCAAATTCAAAACCATGTCGCAGGTGAAACTCTTTGCTTATTTCTTTTAAATATTCTTGAATTTTCATTTTTGTTTTTTGTATAATCAACTCGCGCGCTGTTGCTGTGTACCTTAAAACCAGGAGGATCTTTTGCGACGGGTACTACCAATGCCTAAAACGCCCAACAATCCACGGGTCAATTCGCGCACAACAGTTCGGCCCACGCTGCTATTCACTGCCTGTTCAATCACAGATTTTTCGCGTCTTTCTGGCTTGGCTTCTTCTTTTTTGATTTCTTCTTGCTTCTTAATTTCTTCCTGTTCTTTTTCCTTGGCTTCTAGCTTCTTTAGAAGAATTTCTGATGCCGATTCTCTGTCGATAGTTTCTGCGTATTTTTTACTAATTTTAGAATTGGCAACCATGGTATTGATTTCAGAAGGTGTAATTACATCCATTCTGCTACCTGGCGCGCAGCACATAGTATGCACCAATGGTGAAGGAATCCCTTTTTCGTTTAACACAGTAACCAATGCTTCCCCAATACCTAGTTGGGTAAGTAGGTCGTCGGTTTTATAAAAATCGGTGATTGGGTAATTTTCTGCCGCTTTTTCTATGTCCTTGCGATCCTTGGCCGTAAAAGCCCGCAATGCATGTTGCAATTTAAAACCCAACTGACCCAAAATTGCGTCGGGAATATCTGCTGGATTTTGGGTAACAAAGAAAATGCCCACACCTTTGCTTCGAATTAACTTTACCATAGTTTCTACTTGGTCCAATAAAACTTTCGGTGCATTGTTAAAAATCAAATGGGCTTCGTCAATGAAAATGACCAATTCCGGTGCATCTGGGTCGCCACGTTCTGGCATGGTGGCATATATTTCCGCCATTAAGCAGAGCATAAATGTGCTAAATAACAAGGGTTTATCTTGAATATCTGTTAATCGCATTATATTGATAAAGCCTCGCCCACTATCATCCAATCGCAAAAGGTCTTCTACTTCAAAACTGGTTTCTCCAAAAAACTTATCTGCGCCTTGCTCTTCAATTCGAATTATATTTCTAAGAATTGTACCCACACTTTGGGTGCTAACCAAGCCATAGTTTTTCTCAATTTCGTCTTTGCCATCTTGGCTAATATATTGCAATGCTTTGCGCAAATCGGTAATGTCCAACAATGGCAATTTGTTATCATCGCAATACTTAAATAAAAGACTGATTGTACCGCTTTGAACGTCGTTTAACTCTAAAATTTTAGATAACAGCACTGGGCCAAATTCGCTTACAGTAGCGCGCATGCGGGTTCCCGGTTCATCGCTTATTGTGAGCAATTCTGCGGCATTGGTTAGTGCTTTCCATTCAATGCCCAATTTTGTATGGCGTTCTTCAATTCTTGGACTTGTTACCCCCGGCTGCGAAATTCCAGATAGATCTCCTTTGATGTCCATTAAAAGCACGGGAACCCCCTTTTGACTTAATTGCTCTGCTATATGTTGAAGGCTTTTGGTTTTTCCAGTGCCAGTTGCACCTGCAATTAAACCATGTCGGTTAAAGGTTTTCAAAGGTGCACAGACTTGCAGTCCAGCTACATTTTGAGCATCCAACATTGCTCCACCCAAAATAATTTTATCGTTAGCAAAGGTATATCCTTCCTGAATTTTGGTTGTAAATAAATTTATATCCGCCATATCTGCTGCGAATATCTATAATAAATCGGAAGTGTGCGGATTGATTTTTAAGAATTTTTAAATTCTACGAATTGAGTGGAAACTGTGGGTAAGAGAGGTGGATTCGCTGTGAATAATGCCTGAATGATTAATTTTGTCTATTCTTACCCGGCCTGAAGCGTGAATGATTTGATTATTTTCTGCCAAAACTCCTACATGGTTGACTTTATCGTCTTTGTGAAAAAACACCAAATCGTTTGGCATTCGATCATTCCATTCCACTTTTTCGCCAATTTGAACTTGTTGATTTGCATCTCTTGGAATGCTTTTGTTTTGCATTTTAGCGCACACTTGGGTCAGTCCGCTACAATCTATGCCACAATTGCTGCGCCCTCCCCATAGATAGGGAACAAATAGAAAACCTACCGCCAATTCCCATAAATTTTCTGGCACTCGGGGATTGCGCACGGTTATATAAAATTCATGCCCGTCTAGCACCAAAGGTTCGTCGGATGGCAAATTGCTGCCTGCGCTTAAGTGAATGCGGGTGAGTCCGTCGCAAAAATAGGCCGACTGATTGGGCATCAGCTTGGTCCATGGTTTCTCGTTTTCGGCCATAGGTACCAAATAATTTTCAGGAATCCAACCTTTATAACCGTCGAAATTGCATTTTACAAAGAGCCAATCTTGGGTTCTGTCTATAGCTTTACAAGATTCGCCAAAAAGCATAGATGAAACCATTTCCGAGGCTGAGGAAGATTCTTTGCGCAATGGCGCCCAAGTTTGCAAACAACGGTAATTCAACAGTATTTGGACATCTTCATTTGTAAAAGGTTGCCCTAAAGCAAAATCCATGGTTAAATAATTTTAAACGTGCAATCTTTCTTTGCGATCGAGCAGCACCTCTTTGCTTTCTACATGATCTGGATCTTGTACGCAGCAATCTACAGGACAAACAGCGGCGCACTGTGGTTCTTCATGAAAACCAGTACATTCTGTACACTTGTCTGGAACGATGAAATAGACTTCATTGCTCACGGGTTCAAACTTATGGTTTACATCTACAACATTGCCATTTACCAATTTAAAAGTACCGCTTACTTCGGTGCCGTCGGCCAATGCCCATTGCACGCCAGCCTCATAAATCGCATTATTCGGACATTCAGGCTCGCAAGCCCCGCAATTTATACATTCCTCAGTAATGATGATTGCCATGTAATTGAAATCAGCCACAAAGTTAAGACTAATGAGTGTTAGTTGAAATCCGAATTTTCTTTCTTTGGGTCTAAATATCATTTTTTTTCGTTGGCAAGAAAATTTAAACCCAACAAATATGTACTTTTGGAGCTACTCAGCTATGATTATTGGAATTTTAAGTGACATCCATGATAAACTTGATCATTTGGACAAGGCAATCTCCCTTTTAAAAGAAAAAGACTGCAGTGAAATTATCTTTTGCGGAGATTTTTGTGCCCCGTTTGCTGCAAAACGATTGGCTGAAAGCAACATAAATGTGCACGCCGTTTTTGGAAACAACGATGGCGATCGTTTCCTGATCCAAAAAGTAACAACATCCTTCCCAAATTTTAAATTGTATGGCGAATACATAGGTGATACAGATAGCCAATTGGTGCTAGATGGCGTAAGGATGGGTGTTACCCACTATCCATATTATGCAAAACCAATGATAAAAACCGGGTGGTACGATTGTGTATTTTACGGACACAGCCACAAGGCAGACAAACAATTGTATGCTAGCAATTTAATGTTAAACCCTGGCGAAATTGCAGGCATCTTCGGTGCCCCTAGTTTTGCGGTTGTTGATACGAAATCCATGAGCAGCGAGATTGTTTTTTTTTAAAAAACGATTAAATCAGAAATTAAAGCACCTTTGGATCAATACGTTTTAGTCATCGTTTCGGGAATGACAATAATAAAATCTGCCAATTTCTGGTTATCTTTTTCCAATTTGGTAACCACCTTTTGTTCTGCGCTGGCTATGGTTACAATTTTCAAATTCGGATTTGCCTTTTTCAAATACCAATACATGCTTTCAAAATTGTTGCTGTGATAGCTGCCGTTATAGTGAATGAAAATTTGACCTGGCTTCCAGTTTTGCAAGAGAAAATGCGACATGGTTGCGTCTTTAATTGCTTGTGCCATAGGAAAATTTTGACCCCCATGCCCTTCCATCATTTTTAACATGCTTTTGTAACAAACCAAATTGCTGTCGTACAGAAACGGAAGCGGTGTCATCCATTGCTTTTCGGATGCAGACAATGAATCCAATGCCGTTGGTCCTTTTTTAAACAACAAACTTGCATATTTGCGGGGAATATTGGTGGCAACAAAATGCAATCCACTGTCTTTTGCAAAATCCAAAAGGGGTTTGTAATCTGTAGCATAATTGGGCCACAAACGGCACTTCTTTTTAAAAGTATCCGCACTCATTTCACCTTTGAGATAGGAAGAAACAGCCCATTGATTGTCTGCTTCAAACATTTCTGCGCCCAATACTGTATTTTTTCCTTTTTTAAGATAAATGTCTTTGGTTAGCTCATATTCAAGCCAATGACAAATGGGATTGTTGTGGAGTTCTCCGATAAGCACAATATCTGCTTTGGATGCCGCACTAAGCATAGCTTCATAAGAACTAGGTTTGTTGTTTTTAGAATAAATGGCAAATGCCGATTTTTCTCCTTTAAATGCCAACGCGCATAATGCCATTATCAGAGGCAGTATAATTTTCTTCACCTTTCAAATTTAAGGGATAGTTTTCAATTCACAAGAAAGCCAAAACAGAAGGATGGGCTTTTGAATAAATCAACTTTCGGACTTGTTCTATTTGTTCAAATTCAGGTGTGTTATTTTGAATGACAATATCACATTTATCACGCAAGGGTAAAATAAAGGAATTGTATGCTGGAATTACATGATGCATCCATTGGTACATGCTTTTCTCTTCTGATATTCCTCTTTTTTCTAAGTCGCGTTTCAATCTTCGTTCCAAGTTGTTCTGGCGATCGGCTTCAACAAAAACCCTAGCTGAAAGCAGCCTGTCAATTTCCATATGGTGCATAAAAAATAAACCCTCTATCACTATTATAGGTGCTGGGGGAACCCAATATTCTAAGGGTAAAGGATTTATAATTTCAAAAGGGTAAGATTGAATTAAAACAGGATGTCCTTCAATCAATTGCAACAAATCTTGTTTGCATCTTTCTGAATCTAGCGCCTCTGGTAAATCAAAATTCACAAACCCATTGGCATCCTTTTTCTGGGTTTCAAATGGGCGGTAATATTCATCGTACATGAGAACAGCAATCGAATTTCCAAATTCTGAAATTAAATGGTTAACCAACCAAGATTTTCCAGAGCCACTCAATCCCGTAATTCCTATGATAAAAGGTTCGTAACGCCCAGAATCATTCATTTTTTGCTTTTACGAAAATGCTTTTCTTTGGTTACATCGCCATTCTGGTCGAACCATTGTTTCATCAGCAATTTACCATCAGCATCATAAAATTTCCATTCGCCTACCATGGTTCCTTGGTCGTAATTGCCTTCCCTGCGCTGATAATGGGTGTATAAACCATATTGCCAAAACCCATCTGGTAAGCCGGAAACATAATTTCCAATAATGTCTATACCATTTGATCTTGTAAACAAGTGTGCATCCCCTTTGTGCTTTTTGCGATTTACTTTCACAACTTCAGATTTTGATTTCCAAAACTTATACAAACCATTCAATTTACCTTCATACCAGGTTTCCATTTTTAGGGTATCTCCATTGATGTCGAAATCATAAAAAGCACCCGATTTTATGCCCAATGCGTAGTTTTCTTCTCCAATTAAGGCACAATTAATCTCATTCCAGATTCGTCTAACGCTGTCTATCTTGCCATTTTTATAATAACTTTCTTCCGCGGCACATCCACTTTTATGGAAAAGGTAGTACCTGCCATTGCGCACCCCATTTTTGTAAACACATTCATACCGCACCAATGAATCAGGGTAAAAGGCAATAACCTCCCCATCAGGCAAATCGTTCACAAAAAAGGAGACTTGCTCAGGTGCCCCATTGCCGTACCAAGATTGGGATGGGCCCGAACGAACACCGCTGCTGTAATTGTTTTTATACCGAACAATGCCATTGTAATAATAACTTATGATTTCGCCATCCAATGCTTCGTCTTTAAAATTGCCTTCAGCTTCCTTTGCACCGCTAGGATAATGGTAGGTGTAATGGCCGTTTTTCAATCCATTGGCATAGGTAATTTCATTGAACAAATTGCCTTCATCGGTAAACTCCTTATATACACCTGATTTCAAACCATCTTTCCAACTAAATTCCTCGTGTATTTTTTTGTTGTCCCAAAAAGTAAAAGAAAGCCCTGTGTAAGGTTTGCTTTTATAGTAGGCCATATTGTTGTTAATTTCCAAAGCTTCATGCTTTATTTTTTGTACTCCTGGGGTTGCAGGTTGTGCTATGCATTTTAACGATAACATTGCCATAAGAAAGATGAATATATTGCGCATATTAAAAAAACTTTTCAATATTAATATCTCGGCGTAGCTTTGCATTTTGTTTTTTACCCACATGTATTTAGAAAAGGTAAGACAATATTGCATAGAAAAGCCCATGGTAACGGAAGATTTTCCATTTGACAGTGAAACCATTGTGTGGAAAGTGGCGGGTAAAATGTTCTGTTTGGGCAATGTGGACGCATTTGAAAGTGTAAATCTCAAATGCAATCCTGAAAAAGCATTGGAGCTTAGGGAAGCTTTTCATCAAATTACACCTGGATACCATATGAATAAAACGCTGTGGAACACAGTTTTATTCGAAGGCTTGACCCAAATTTTTTTATTTGAACTTATAGACCACTCCTATGAAGAAGTGGTACAGAAATTGCCAAAAAAAGTAAAAGATCAATTATAAGATATAAATGAACAGAATATTATTAGTTTCACTAGCCTTACTAATTGGGCTGCAATCCTTTGGGCCAAAAAAACCCAAAGCCAAGAAAGAGAAAACAACCAAGATTGAAAAAATTCGCAAAGACAACTTGCCGGCGCGAATGGTTTACAAACCCAAAAAGACCAAAACAGGAAACATATTAACCAAAGAATATATAGTGGAATCTTACTACAGCAAATTTGAAGATGGCATTTATGCCGAATTCAACACGGACAGCGGACGCATTATCTGCAAACTATTTTATGACAAAGTACCCGTAACAGTGTGCAATTTTATTGCACTTTCTGAAGGTTCAATGCCAAACTCTGCACGCAAATTGGGTGAGCCTTTTTATGATAATTTGAAATTCCATAGGGTTATCAGCAAAGCCAATGGCGATGGGAATGACTTTATGGTGCAAGGTGGAGACCCTCTGGGAACGGGTGCTGGCGGACCAGGATACCAATTTGAGGACGAGTTTCACCCAAGTTTGATTCACGATTTGCCAGGTACACTTAGCATGGCCAACTCTGGCCCCAATACAAATGGGAGTCAATTTTTCATTACCCACGTTCCCACTTCTTGGTTGGATTTTAAACATTCCGTTTTTGGAAGGGTTGTGGAAGGCATGGATGTGGTCAACGTTACGAGAACGAACAACGTATTAAAAAGTGTACGTATCATTCGCAAAGGAAACCAAGCATTGGATTTTAAAGGGGACAGTACCCATTTCAATGAATTGCGTGCAGATATTAAAAAACAGCAAGACTTTGGAATGTATGAAAACGAAGTAAAAAAACGTTACCCAAATGCCATTAAAACATCCAGTGGACTTTGGTATAGTGTTACAACAGAAGGAAACGGAAAAGTTCCTGAAGATGGAAAATTGATGGTCTTAAATATAGTAGGAAAGCTTGCCAGTGGGAAGGAATTTGACAACAGTAAAAAAAGTGGTGCCCCAATAACCCTTACTGCCGGTCAAATTGGCTCAATAAAAGGATTAGATGAAGGCCTTTCATTGATGAAAGAAGGTGGCTCTCACACACTTATTATTCCTTCCACTTTGGCCTTTGGCAGCCGCGGTGCTGGCCAAGAAATTCCACCCAATAGCACTTTAATTTTTGAGATTGACTTAATTGAGATTAAAGAACAAGATAAATCATTGGATTATGCCACAGATGCTTCTGAAGTTTTAAAACGTTTTCCAACGGCAAAACTTACCGCCTCTGGTTTATGGTACGTTGTAGAAAAAGAAGGAACTGGAGCTTTAGCAACAGCAGGAATGACAGTAACCGTTCACTACAAAGGCGATTTGGCAGACGGAAGCACATTTGACAGTTCTTATGGTGGACAGCCTTTTGAATTTAAATTGGGTGCAGGAAATGTTATTCCCGGTTGGGATGAAGGAATAGCCATGATGAAAGTAGGTGCCAAATACAAACTCATTATTCCATCAAAACTGGGCTATGGAAGCGCCGGCTACCCGCCTGTTATTCCAGCAAATGCAACCTTGATTTTTGAAACTGAATTGGTTGGTGCCAAATAAAAACAATTAACCGTAAAAAAGCACTTCTTTTAAATGGAAGTGCTTTTTTTATGCTAAAAATTGAGATACATGTATTTCATTTGTATATTATTATGGAAATTTTAACCTCCTTTAATGCATCTACGCATAAAATCATTGATTTATTAAATCAAACCACCAACGATACTTTGGTTTTCAAAATGGATGATGCAAAATGGTCAATTGCTGACATAATAGAGCATATAAATATTTCTGACAAATCTGGTTACGTTGCCATGTTAAGAACTGCACCAGCCCCGTCTAAAGACATATTGGAAGAGACACAAGAGAGGCTTCGCAAATTAGCGGCAGATACAAACTTTATAGCCATTGCTCCAGCTTCAGCAGCGCCATTGGGAAAAATAAAATCAACAGAAGAAGCCTTGGCATTGTTCCAGCCAACCCGCAATAGAATTGCTGACTTTGTTTCCAAAAACGAATTGGAAAGTTTGGCCATTGGATTTGAACATCCTAGGTTGGGGTTTTTAACTCGACATCAATGGCTTTTGTTTTTGGCTTGGCACTCAAACCACCATGCAAAGCAAATTGAAACGCTTTTGCGCTATTGATGCTTTAACATCGGATTGTTTTTGTTTATGTTGAAAACTCATTCAAACATAATTTAATATAAAGGTATAATTTAAGTTAATTTTGCATCCCGTAACGTTCCAATTTTAGGAACGATATTTTATGAAAAAAGCCAAATATGTTTTCGTTACGGGCGGGGTTGCTTCATCCCTTGGTAAAGGCATTATTGCCGCATCATTAGCCAAATTATTGCAAGCTAGGGGTTACTCCGTAACCATTCAAAAATTTGATCCATACCTAAATATAGATCCAGGAACTTTAAATCCTTATGAGCACGGAGAATGTTATGTAACAGACGACGGGGCGGAAACCGATTTGGACTTAGGTCATTATGAAAGGTTTCTGAATGTACCCACATCGCAAGCCAACAATGTAACTACAGGTAGGGTTTACCAAACTGTAATTGACAATGAACGCCGTGGCGATTATTTGGGCAAAACGGTGCAAGTAATACCGCATATAACCGATGAAATAAAGCGTAGGATGAAAATCCTAGGCGATACGGGTGAGTTTGACATCGTAATTACTGAAATTGGCGGAACCGTGGGCGATATCGAATCGCTTCCATTTGTGGAAAGTATGCGCCAAATCATGTGGGAAATGGGAGAAGACAATGCCATTGTTATCCATTTAACTTTGGTTCCATATTTAAAAGCTGCGGGTGAACTTAAAACAAAGCCGACCCAACACAGTGTAAAAAACCTATTGGAATTGGGAGTACAACCGGACATTTTGGTTTGTCGCACAGAGCATTCATTAAACAATGACTTAAGAAGGAAAATTGCCCAATTTTGCAATTTGCAATTCAATTCGGTGATCGAAAGTTTGGATGTTAAAACCATCTACGAGGTTCCTATGGAAATGTTGAAAGAGAAGTTGGACAAAGTAGTTTTGGCCAAATTGAAATTAAGCACCAAAAACGACCCGGACCTATCTACATGGCGTGATTTTCTATTCAAATTAGAACATCCAAATAGCGAAGTGAACATTGCCTTAGTGGGTAAATATGTGGAATTGCCAGATGCTTATAAATCCATAAACGAAGCCTTTATCCATGCAGGTGCGGCCAATGAGTGCAAGGTAAAAGTTACTTATGTGCACAGTGAGCTAATAACAGAATTTAATCTTGCCCAAAAACTCCATGGATTTGATGGGATTTTGGTAGCACCAGGCTTTGGAAGCAGGGGAATAGAAGGCAAACTTTTGGCGGTAAAATATGCACGGGAAAACAATATACCTTTCTTTGGCATTTGCCTTGGTATGCAATGTTCTGTCATTGAATTTGGCAGGAATGTTTTAGGATTAAAACAAGCCCATAGCAGTGAAATGGATCAATCTTCACCCGATGCCGTAATCGACTTGATGGAGGAGCAAAAAAGGATTTCAAATAAAGGTGGCACTATGCGATTGGGATCTTATACCTGTAATTTGGTAAAAGGGTCTAACTCAGCAAAAGCTTACGGCAAAACACACATTGCGGAAAGGCACCGCCATCGTTATGAATTTAACAACAAATACAAAGACCAATACGAAAAAGCGGGAATGGTTGTAACAGGGGTCAATCCGGAAACAGGCTTGGGGGAGATTGTAGAAATCCCAACGCATAAATGGTTTGTAGGAGTTCAATTTCACCCAGAATTAAAAAGTACCGTAGCTAATCCGCACCCATTGTTTGTAAAATTTGTGAAAGCCGCAATGGGTTAAATGCTATTGCCAGTTCCTTGTTGTTTTTTTACATTACTTTTCTTCTTATCCAACTTGGTTTGTGAAGGTATTTTTGAAACTACATTTTTTACTTTGAGGTCTTTTTCTGCTATCCGATAATCTCTGAGCAAATGGTAAAACTCATCTTGAGACCGCACCTTAGTTGCCAGTTTATTGGAAGTCACCAACTCGTTTTTCATACCTTTATCTAACAATCGGGCTTTTGTGTTGTCTGTTAATTGGCATTCTAACATTTGGATAAGCTGTTCCTTGTATGCTTTATCCAATATGGGTACAGTAACTTCAATACGGTGTTCTATATTGCGCAGCATCAAATCAGCACTTCCCAAAAACAATTCTGGTTTGCCGTCATTTTCAAAATAAAATACACGTGCATGCTCTAAATATTTGTCTATAATACTTATGGCGCGAATATTTTCTTCATATCCAGTTAAAGGCAAGCAACAAATTCCACGTACAATTAAATCTATTTTCACGCCCAATTGTGATGCTTTGTAAATGGCCAAACACATTTCATCATCTACCAAACTGTTGATTTTTATAATTACACGTGCTTTTAATCCTTTTTTTGCATTTTCAATTTCACGGTTCAACAATTGTATAAAGCGAATGCGGGTGCTAATAGGACTTACCCAAATTGTTTTAGGTAGGAATTTCTCTGGCTTAAATGATTTTACCATTTCAAAAACTTGCATGCACTCCTCCCCAATTTTTTTGCGTGCCGTAATTAGGCTAAAATCACAATACAACTTTGCGGTTTCCTCATTAAAATTCCCTGTTCCAATATGCGAAATATGCGTTGTTTCAAAATTTTTGCGCCTCGATATTACAATTAATTTACTGTGAATTTTATAATTGGGCACACCATACAATACATTGGCCCCTTCCTCTTTTAACTTTTCAGCCCAGTAAATGTTGTGCTCTTCCATAAACCGCGCACGCAATTCCATTACCACGGTAACAGCTTTTCCATTGTGTACTGCATTTATTAATGCATCCGCAATGGTGCTATTTTCAGCAATTCTATACAATGAAATGTGTATGGCAAATACTGATGAATCAATGGCAGCCTCGCGCAATAAACGAATAATATAATCGAATGGTTGGTAAGGATAGGAAAGTAAGATATCGTGCTTTTCCGCCAAATTTAAAAGCGAATTGGCGTTGTCTAATTCTTTAATTCTATGCGGACTTATATGCGGATAACGCATTTCTTTGCCACCTACGGAAGGGAATTTAATAAAATCACGGAAATTGTGATATTTACCACCAGAGATGGCACTTTCTTTTTCGATATGCAATTTGCGCATTAAAAAAGTTAAAATATCTTGGGGTATCTTTTTATCATAAATAAACCGCGTTGGTGCACCTGTTTTCCGTTGCTTTAAACTTTTTTCAATCTTCTCAGGCATGGTTATTCCCACCTCAGAGTCGATATCCAATTCAGCATCTCTGGTAATTTTAATGGTATGAGAAGTAAAAACATCAAAATCCAAACTCTTAAACAACACATCTAATGAACAACGTATAATATCATCCATTAATATAATTTTGGTGGTTTCACCCGTCCCTGGTAAAATATAAAAACGGCCTAGTGCTTTTGTAGGTATTCCTACAATGGCGAATTGTTTTTCTAAAGTCTGACTGTTTAAAAGACCAATTGCCAAATAAATATTGCCATCTTTCAACGTTGGCATTGGCTTGCCTTCATCCAACATCACAGGAAACAATTTCTGTGTAACCGTCCTTGAAAAATAATATCGAACACTTTTCCACTCGCTTTCAGTTAAATGGTGCTCATCTACAATGTGAATTTTTTGTTCTGCCAATGCCGGAATAATATCCTCATTGTATATAATGTCGAACTTTTTTTGCTGAACTTTAACCTTATTGCGGATTTCAACTAGCAATTTTTTTGCGTTATTTCTCTCACTTAGCGGCAATTTTTTTAATTGAGATATTCGCTGTACACCGGCAACCCTTACCCTGAAAAATTCATCCAAATTGTTTGAAAAAATACCTAAAAAACGAATTCTTTCTTCAAGCGGAACGTCTATATTTCTGGCTTCTTGTAGTACCCTATCGTTGAATGAAAGCCAACTCAATTCTCGGTTTAGTAAATCTTCTTTTTTTAAACCAATTTTGGATACTTTTTTTTTAATTTTCTGTTTTTTATTCATAACTCAATTCTGCAAATACTGGAAAATGGTCGCTATAACCGTTTAAATATTCTTTGCCACCAAAAGTTCTAAGTGGCGTTCCGTCAAACTTTCCGCCATGTTGTTTCATCCACTCTGGCGAAAAAATTTGTATACTGTAGTTTTTAAAATGCACTTTGGGGGTGTTGTTGTATTTCCACAAATTATTGCTAACTATCAATTGGTCAAATATATTCCATCGGCCCGCATGCTTAAGGGTGCCCCCTTTTTTCAAGTCTAACAAAGAAGTTAAGTTAAATAAATCGCATTCTGCATTTTTGGCAGGTCTGCATGTTCCTAGCACATTACGCAAGCTGCTATCCCAAGTATTGTCGTTAAAATCGCCACAAATGATTGTGGACAAACCTATCATACCCTTGGCATCTAAAAATGTTTTTAATGTTTGGGCCGCAATTGCGCGTTTTCCTGCCGATTCTTTTGCTCCTTCTCTTCTCGATGGCCAGTGGTTTACAAAATAATGTATGGTATCTCCCGTTTTTACCAATTTAAATTGAATATAAAGAATGTCTCTTGTTTTATCATTTTCAAGCAATTCTACTTGAATGCTTTTTGATTGTATAATTTCAATTTTGGATTTTTTATACAAAAATGCCACATCAATTCCCCTCTCATCCGGACTGTCATAATGCACAATTGCATATCCTTGGCTTTTTAAGGCATTTGTTTGAAGTAAATCTTTCAAAACCCTTTCATTCTCCACCTCACATACACCCAGAGCATCGGCATTTATTTCTGAAATCACTTTGGCCAAATTGCCTAATTTACTTTGATATCGGGTGTCTGTCCATTTATTGGCGCCCTTGGGCGTAAAATCACCGTCGTTGTATGCATCATCTTTGGTATCAAACAGGTTTTCTAAATTCCAAAACCCGAAACGAAAAGTGGAATCATTTAGAACGGCTGATGGACTTGCTTTGGTCTCTGTACAGCGGTATGAGCTCAATACCAACATCAAAAAAACAGATGGAACAAACAGATATTTAAATGGGATGAACAAGAAGTGCAAAAATAGTTTTTTCATAGATTGGCCAGATTAAAATAATTGTTAATTTAGTGTTGCTTTTCAAAGATAGCGGCTCTTTTGCATGTCTGCAAACACTTGTATATACAAAACTAAAACTTGTATATACAAGTAAACGTGGAAATGTTATTTAGGAAGTTACCGGCTGTAATTCGGAGCTTCTCTGGTAATCGCTACATCGTGCGGATGGCTTTCTTTCATGCCCGCATTGGTAATTCGTACAAAATTGGCAGTCTGTAATTCTTCTACAGTTTTGGCACCACAATACCCCATGCCCGCTTTTAAACCACCTACCAGTTGATAAACCACTTCACTCAAATGGCCTTTGTAAGCCACATTGCCTACAATTCCTTCGGGTACCAACTTGGAAATTTCATCTTCAGCATCCTGAAAATAGCGGTCTTTGCTGCCATCTTTCATTGCGTCTATGCTGCCCATACCGCGGTAGGTTTTTACTTTACGGCTATCGAAAAAGGTGGTGTCTCCCGGACTTTCTTCAGTACCTGCAAACAAACCACCAGCCATAATGGACCCTGCACCTGCTACCAATGCCTTTACCATATCTCCGCTATACCGTATGCCACCGTCTGCAATAATGGGAATACCAGTTCCTTTTAAGGCTTCTGCTGCTTCAATAATGGCTGTAAGTTGGGGCATTCCTATACCAGCAATAATTCTTGTGGTGCAAATGCTACCAGGCCCAACCCCCACTTTTACCGCATCCACACCCGCGTCTGCTAATGCTTTGGCCGCTGCCCCTGTGGCTATGTTTCCAGCGATAATTTGCAAATCAGGGTAAACCGCTTTAACTTTTTTTACCTCTTCAATCACACCCAAGCTATGGCCGTGGGCCGTATCAATGGCAATGACATCTACTCCTACATTTACCAAAGCGGCAACCCTTTCCATTGTATCTGCAGTTACGCCTACTGCGGCACCCACCATCAGTCTGCCCATAGCATCTTTGCAGGCATTTGGGTATGATTTCAGCTTTTCAATGTCCTTAAACGTAATTAAGCCTTTCAAAATTCCATTGTCATCCACAATAGGCAATTTCTCTACTTTGGTTTGTTCTAAAATATCTTGGGCTCCTTTTAAATCTGTTCCCAGTGGGGCTATTATCAAATTCTCTGAAGTCATAACCGAACGCACAGGCCGGGATAAATCACGTTGAAAACGCAAATCTCTGTTGGTAATAATACCTACCAGTTTATTGCCTGCATCGGTAACAGGTATACCACCGATTTTGTTGTCACGCATCAGCTTAAGTGCATCGGCCAAAGTTGCGTCTGCACTCAAGGTAATTGGGTCTAAAATCATTCCGCTTTCGCTTCGCTTTACCCGTTTTACTTCACGGGCTTGGTCTGCTATGCTCATGTTTTTATGAATGATGCCAATTCCCCCTTCTCTTGCCATGGCAATGGCCATTTTGCTTTCAGTAACCGTATCCATAGCGGCCGAAACCAATGGAATATTGATACGAAGTTTACGTGTAAGTTGGGTGCTTGTATTGGTTTCGCGGGGAAGAACCTCTGAATACCTTGGTACTACTAAGACATCGTCGAATGTAAGACCTTCTAAAATGATTTTGTTGGATTGAAGCTGCATGCAAATAAAAGAATAGGTTATTTGCGGTGCAAATTTAAGGAAAAGTATTGAATTTCGCAATTTCAATCTGCTTTTCGTCTAAATTTGCTCAACTTTCATCCTAAAAACAAAGTTGCTTTTGAAAAATGAACTTGTAAATCATTGTACTTTTACCATTCTCTTTTTGGGGAGTTTTTTGCATTTACAGGCCCAAAATGATTCCTTAAAAAACAAGAAAATTTATAGTTTTGGGCTATTTGGCAGTGGCGGCTTTACTACAGACGGAGGAAGGATTGCTAAAACATATTTGAATCAAATGATAGCAGGTACGCGTTTCGATGATTTTAAACTCAAATCAATCTCTCAGCAGTCCAGTAGGAATGATTTGACTTTCGGCTTTGCTTTAGGTTGGAAGGTTAAAAAGTGGAAAAATCGCATATTTTCTTTTTTAGAAATTGGCACTGGTTTGGCATATTCAATGGGGGAAGGAGGCAGTGGAAGGGCTATTAGAACCCAAAATAAAACATACAATTATTTGGATTCATTTCAAACCACCTATTCAAGTATTCATGGAGTAAAATGGATTTCAAAAATCGCTGTCCACACATAACCATTTCTAAAAGGATTTGCAATATGGGCAGGTATCGATATGAGTTATATGTATGCTAAAATAGGAAATAGCAATCAAGACCCATATCTTTCCTGTGAGAACCATAGTTGGTTAAATTCAGAAAAGCTTGAATTGTATTCGAGCAAAGCATCTTTTTTTTCCTAAGGCATGCCCATTGCCATCAAATACAATGCAAGCTGTGAGTTGAATATTGAACTATTTTATAAGCCTGATTTTTTGTTTTTCGCAAAGGATGCATTCAAACCCTATCGTTATGCGCGTTTTAATCAATTTGGCATTCTTTTGCGTTACAAACTAGACACTAGCCCGGCCAACAGCAACAACAAAAGAACGGATATGTTTTTTTAAAATTAGAAATATTATAAAATGTATTATCATTAATTTTGCCAACATATAAAACGTCTCTATTCACTTATATCTACTCTGTTTTCTTTTTTTTGCATAACAGCCCAAGAAGATAGTTTTACTAAAAATCATTTAAATAGTTTTAACATTTTAATCAATACTGGCATATAAAGGACGGCAATATGGCAAAACAAGTAGTAAATACGATAACTGAGTTCAGTCCTTTCAAGTCTTATCACTTTATTCCAATGGAGAACAATTTTAAAGCGAACACTATAGGTGATTTAAAGCGTTTTACTGCCAATTTAAGTTGGAAACTAAAATTGAGAAATAAAAACAAATTGTTCAAATTCATGGAAATTTCTGCCGGACTTGGATACCTTTCGTATGAAGGAAGTTTTATTGAAGCGCCAATTAATTATAAAGAGTCTGTAATGCACGACGACACAATAAATTTTGGTTTTTTAGGTATTGAAGCCTTTATTTTACGCAATTCCTTTACATTCCATTCAAAATCCATCGTTAAGAATATAGCCTTTTTACAGGTTTAAATTCGGATTTTCTATCAGCCGGGTAAACCTACAATTTATCAGCAATTTGGCATTCAATTGAGATACAAACTCGACACAAATCCAATAAATAAAAACAACCATCGGTCCGACATGTTTTATTAATATCTATAATTTCAATTATAAAATTATTTATCTGTTTTATTCTTTTCAAATACTACCTTCGCCCTATGGCTGGATTTGAAACTTTATATGTAGGTGAGCTGCGCACCGAAAATACGCATATGCAGAGTGGCACTAAAATCATTACTGATGCACCTACAGACAACCAAGGCAAAGGGGAAGCTTTCTCCCCCACAGATTTGTGTTCATTAAGCCTTACAAATTGCATAATTACCACCATGGGAATTTATGCAAAAGCCCAAGGGTATCATATAGAAGGAACCCACGCAAATACCATAAAACATATGGCAAGCGACCCACGCAGAATTGTTAAAATAGAAATAAAACTTACTATAAACCTAAAGGAAATAGGCGATGAACACGCCCAAGAAGGCTTAAAGCGCATTGTAAAAACTTGCCCTATTGCCCGTAGTTTACATCCCGATATTGAGCAGGATGTTTCAGTAAATTTTGAAGCTATGATTTGATGTCCCGCGAACCGTTGTGATTTATTATCATACCATCTGCCATTTCTACAATACGGTCCGTTCTGTTGGCAAAATCATGGTCATGCGTTACAATTAGCATACTGTGTTGGCCTTCTTGCGTGAGTTCTTTTAAAATATCGAAAACGATATTGGCATTCTTGCTATCGAGATTGCCGGTTGGCTCATCCCCCATAATTATTTCTGGATTGTTGATTAATGCCCTGGCAATGGCTACCCTTTGTTTTTGCCCGCCAGATAAGCGTGTGGCCAATTTCAAAGCATGGTCTTCTATGCCCAGCAGTTTCAAACTTTCTATTGCATCGTGCTCTACTTCTTCCTTGCTTTTTTCACTCAATTTTAATCCCGGCAGCATCACATTTTCCAGTACCGTAAATTCTGGCAATAAATAATGAAATTGAAAAACGAATCCGATATGTTTGTTGCGCACATGCGCCAATTGGTCGGGTGTTTTATCACTCAACTTCTCCCCTTTCAAATACAATTCCCCCGTGTAGCTGCTATCCATGGTACTCATGATATACAGAAGTGTACTTTTTCCGCAGCCTGATTTTCCCATTATTGAAACAAATTCACCAGCCTCTATGGAAAAAGAAATGTCTTTAAGTATGGGCAATTCTATAGGATCGTAAAACGATTTACTTATATTCTTAGCCTCTAAAATCGCTGCCATTATTGTCCCCGAATTATTTCTACTGGATCTATTTTACTCGCTTTCTTGGCAGGCATATACCCAGCAAAAAAGGTAGTTAACAAAGAAAAAGTAGTTCCAATGATATAATACTTTATGTCGAAATTTACTGGAAATGTTTTTATGGTTGGCAATGCTTCTGTCTCAAATGGGGCATTGTCTATGCCCACGGATACAAAAAAACCAACAATTAGGCCAATCAGTCCGCCCACAATGCCAATAATTATGGCCTGATAAATAAATATTTTTTTAACATCTCCACCCGAAAAACCTGTGGCTTTTAAAATGGCAATATCATTCATTTTTTCATAAATAAGCATATTTAAAATATTATAAATACCAAAACCTGCAACCACCAATAAAGTAATGGAAACCGCATAAGTAATAAGATTTCTCACTTTGGTACCTGTTTCAAATTGTGCATTTGCTTTTTGCAAATCCAATGCATTTACTCCGTATTTTTTTTGCAAATCAGCAGCCATAGAAGGTGCTAAATTTACATCAAATAATTTCACATTTATATCTGAAATATAATTATTGGAAACACCCAAAATTCGTTGTGCAGTTTTTAAATTCACATAGCTTTGCATATTGTCTATATCCGCCAAACCACTTTGAAAAATACCTTCAATTTTTAAGCGAATTACATTGCCTGTGGTGCTTAGGAGTTGCACATTATCGCCCAAGTGTAATGATAATTTTTTAGCCACACCTGCGCCCAATATTACACCGTTGGGATTGTTGTGTAAATCTTGTATTTTGCCTTGAGGCATGTAATCGCTAAAATTAAACAAACGCGATTCTTCTAAGACATTTATTCCCGTTAAATTTCCATTTAACCGCACCGCACCCGATGAATAAAAAACACGCACAGAAACTTGCGGAGTGCTACCTTTAATGCGGGCATCTTTGCGCAGCACTTCCATCATACCCTGGTTGTTGTGTATGCTCAATTGTGCATATTTGGGTTTTACAGAATGGATCACATGCATGGCGGTTGTATAGGGTAAATACGACTGTGCTGGCTGTTTTTCGCTGGGTTTTATTTCATTGTAAATGCGAATATGGGCTGTTCTATTCATCAGCAAACCGTCCAACATATTGTTAAGGCCGGTCATAAAACTTACAAGAACTACAAATGTACCAATGCCAAAAGTTACGCCCAATGCGGCAATGGCCGACTGCTTTTTCCGGGCCAGCAAATGGGTTTTTGCAATTTTTAAAAGTATTGAATTTTTCATTCAGGTTTTTGCAGTTCCGTATCTTTATTTATTCCTTCTAAAATTTCAATTTTGTCCATACTGCGAAATCCCGTTTTCACCTTCTTCTCGCCTTCATTGGTAATTACAATGTCTCCATTTTTTAGATATTCCAATGGAATAACCAAAGCAGACGCTTTTTTATGAATGACAATATTTACCTCGGCCGAAAGCCCTGGGTATAGTGCGGCTGGTAAATCCACAAATTCTGCTTCTACTTTAAATGTTTGGGTTTTGGGATCCATATTGGGAAGAATTTTAGAGATTTTACCCTCAAATACTTTACCCGGAAATGCATCCATACTAATTAACGCCACCTGCCCCAATTTAATTTTAGAAATATCCACTTCATCTACTTCCAATTTTAAAATGAATTGCCCAGATCTGCCAACAAGGGCAATAGGCTGCTGCGGAACCACCAATTCTCCTGGTTTATAATTTAAAGCATATACCCTGCCATTTATTTTACTGGTAATGCTAAAATCATTGCTGCTTCGTGCTGTAATATTGACATTGTTTTGGGCTTGATCTCTTGCTAACAAAAGTTGAATTCGAGTTTGTCTATATCGCGTTTGCAATGCATTCAAATTGTTGCGTGATACTTCGTATGCAAGTTGCCTAGATTCTAACTGCGTTTTGGTACCGATGTTTTGTGCCCACAATTCTTGCTGCCGCAAAAAGTTGTTTGAATCCAATTGTTGTTGATTCCTGGCCGTTTTAAGCTGTGCCGACAATTCATCCAAGTTTCCAAGATTTCTGTTCGACAATTCCAAAGCCAATCTTGCATTCTGTGCATTCAGTGAAGGGTTTGTATTGTCCAATTGTGCAATGATTTGACCCGCAACAACTGTGTCACCTTCTTTTACCAAATTGGCAGACAAAAGTCCACTCATAAGCGAGTAAACTGCATATTGGTCTGCACTTGCAATGTTCGCACTGGCGTAAACAGATTCTACAATGTCCGTCGTCTCAGGTAAAATGGGATTTTTTTTTGATTTGCAAGAGGGCAGCAAAATCAATCCAAAAATTAAAACGGAATAACTAAATTTAAGTCTCATATTCTAGGTATACGTTTATTGAATGACAAAGGTCGTATATAATCTTTATGCTTGTTATGACAAATGTTGCATTAAAAAAGGTATTTTTCTAAAATAGAACTGTTGAACCTAATTTACGTTGGGCATCTAAGCAAAAAAGCCCTATTTCTAAGGCTTTTTAAATTTTTGGATCTGTCATTTTTACAAATTTCCCCGTAATTCTTGCTCTCTTTCAATACTTTCAAATAAGGCTTTAAAATTTCCCTTGCCAAAACTTTGGGCTCCCTTGCGTTGAATAATCTCATAAAACAAGGTAGGTCGGTCTTCTACAGGTTTGGTAAATATTTGCAGTAAATAGCCTTCCTCATCTCTATCTACCAAAATATTCAAGCGTTTCAGGTCGTCCATATTTTCATCTACAATACCCACACGGTCTGCAGCATCTGTATAATACGCTTCTGGTACATACAGGAAATCTATCCCTCTTTTTCGCAATTCAGAAACAGTTTTGATAATGTCGTCTGTAGCAAGCGCTACATGCTGGCAACCCGGTCCATGATAAAACTCAATATATTCTTCAATCTGGGATTTTTTTCTTCCATTAGCAGGCTCATTGATTGGAAATTTCACATATCCATTTCCATTGCTCACTACTTTACTCATTAAGGCAGTATATTCGGTAGAAATATCTTTGTCGTCAAAGGTTAATAATAGTTTAAATCCCATAACTTCTTCATAGAATTTTACCCAAGTATCCATTTCCCCCAATTCCACATTTCCTACGCAATGGTCTACGTGTTTAATTCCCACGGATTCAACTTCCATTGCATTTTCAACCGCATGGAATCCAGGTAAAAATGCACCATTATAGGCATGTCTTTCCACAAACCTATGCACAGTTTCGCCGTAAGTATAAATTGCAGATACTACAACCCAGCCATTTTCATCTTCCATTCTTGTAGGTTGTGTATGGGGTCTAGCGCCGCGTTTTACGGTTTCCTCAAAACTTTTTGTAGCGTCATCTACCCACAAACTTAAAAATTTAACCCCATCGCCATGTTGGTTGTTGTGTTTGCTTATTTCCGTATCGGGGTGCATACTAGATGTTAGAACCAAACGTACTTTACCTTGTTGCAAAACATAGCTAGCCCTATCGCGAACTCCCGTTTCTGGACCTGCATAAGCCACCAATTTGTAACCCCAAGCCTTTTGATAATAATAGGCACTTTGCTTTGCATTTCCTACATAAAATTCAATATGATCTGTGCCATTTAGAGGCAAAAAATCTGCTGTAGTTGTCGAGTTTGTCAATTCCAGTGTTTCCATAGGTTATAAAGCACAAAATACGGCAATATTTCTTATTTTAACAAGCAATTAACGTATTCATCTCTTCTTTTTGAAATGCGTCCTAAAATGAATTTTGATTGTAAAAAATAAAACCACCAAACATATACCAGAAAGGCAACTTCATTAACAATTTAACGTCTAAAAACATATTACCAAATAGATTTTGTATTTTTGAGTTCCATTTTTTTGAAAACAATTAGATTTCTACATATTCTGCGGATTCATGTTGTAGTGCTATTTTGCACACTTGGAAAGATGCAAGTTACTGTTAGTCAACCTGTGGCATCATTTAGCGCAAATCCAAAAAAAGGGTGTAACCCGTTAAAAGTGGATTTTACAAATACGAGTGCGGGGGCAACAGGTTATCTGTGGAAATTTGGCAATGGCAACACAAGCGTAATCACCAATCCTTCTGCTATTTACAACAATCCAGGCAATTATTCTATCACCTTAATTGCTTATGATGCTGCAGGAAAAAAAGACACAGCCTATTATTTAAAATATATTACTGTTTTTAAATCCCCAACTGCCAATTTTTCTACTTCAGCCGCAGAGATTTGCGCTGGAGACAGTATTAAAATAACAGACAAAACAGTTTTAGGCAGCGCGCCCATAAAATCATACAGCTGGGACATGGGCGATGGCGGAACTTCCTCGCAAAAAGAGCCTACTTACCCTTATATTTTAGATGGCACATTTGACATTACCATGGCCATAGAAGATACAAATGGTTGTACCGGTTTTGCAAAACTCACAAAGGTTATTAAAGTCAATAAGCTGCCAACTGCAGTTATAACCAATAGTCCAGTAAAAAAGTGCACCGTGCCAGTGAAGGTGAATTTCACTTGTTCATCGTCTGGCCTAGCGCCTTTAACTTATCTGTGGAGTTTTGGGAATGGGAAAACAGATACGGCTAAAGCCCCAATCTATACTTTTGATACTGCAGGCAATTATACTATAGGGCTTACTGTTAAAAACAGCAAAGGCTGCAGCATCAAAACTTCCAAGCCTTCTCTTATTATACTTATTCCACCTGTAGCAGATTTTGCAGCAAACCAAACCCGCATTTGCCCGCACCAAGGTGTGCAGTTTGTAAACAACAGCGGGCCTATCGACGGAACTGGCAATTTTAAGTGGAGCTTTTCAAACGGATTTACGACAACTGCGGATAATCCTTATGTGATTTTTCACAATCCTGGTAAATACAAAGCCACACTCACATACAATTGGGATGGATGTTCCAGTACAAAAATAAAAGATACATTTATTACTGTGCTCGACACACCTTCTGGCTTTATTACGCCTAAAGACACCGTAGTTTGTAGACGTCCAGGTTATTTTTATACTTATAATGTGAAAGGAAAAAATATCGATATTATTTCTTGGAATGGACCACAAACAGGTGTTGTAAATCTAAAATATCTTAAACCATACAATTATCCACTGGGAACGAATGGACGACATACAATTCGCGCCATTGCAGTGGCAGCAAATGGATGCCAAACTCCCTTAGATACAGTTGCAATTATTATTCGCGGTCCATTGGCATCTATTTTAGCGGATACCGTAAAGGGCTGTCTACCTTATTGGGTAAATGCCAAGTGGAACGGCAGCAGCAATACAAAAATTATTAGCTACCAATGGGAATCCAAAGGCATAACGGGTGTAGATAGTTTCATAAATTTTAAAAATACCGTTTTTGGAGATCGAATTATTCGGCTAACAGTTAGTGATATCAATGGTTGTATAGATTCTACCCAAAAGATTATTATAGCCGGTGTTCACGTCGATTTAGAATTAACAATACCCAATAAAATATGTAAGAATGAGAAATTTTATCTCCACAGAAAATCGAATATCAATGGCTTGGATTCCATCAAATTTTTTTATTACAGGGACCAATTGGATAGTCTACCCTTTCCTCCACCCGATTCAATAAAGCAAAAGTTAATAGACACACCAGGCACTTATGTAAAATATGGGCTCATAGCAAATTCGAACGGTTGTATTACCAAATTGGCCGAAAACAAAAGGCCAAAACTTCGGGTCATGGGCCCTCAAATTGAAGCCATTGTAAAATCAGATTGCGAAAAAGATTCTATAAACGGCATAAATAAAAGCAAAGAATATACTAAATCTTGGTGGCGCTATACAAATGGGTTAAACAATACAGAAATAAATAACGGTAAAAAAATAGATCGAAAATTGAATGAAACCCACAAACTGTGGCTATTCGCAGAAAATGATACAAACAAATGTTATGACAGTATGCCATTTAACACAACTGTCGATTTGCAAACGGCCTATTTCAGTTATACTTACAACTGTGATTCCCAAACCATTCAAACTTCTAACAATTACTTGGGGCTTAATGATACTCAATTTTATTGGGAATTAACCTATTTACCAACAGGAAAAAAGGCCAAATATTCAGGTAGAAATATCAATGTTAAATTATTAAACACGGGAAATTACAACTTGTTATTATCGCCTAACAATCCAATTTATACATGCACTAAATCTTATACAAAAAAAATTACGGTATACAAAAATCCGGGTGTAAAACCCACAGTAACATTAAATAGTATTGTGTGTTATCCCATCAATATTCAACTTAAAGACCCTTCCTATAAGCTATGGTACAAAGCCAACTGGAGTATCGGTAAATTACTAACGGTAAAAGACAGTCAACAAAATATTGCATTGAATTATATCGACAATGAAAGTGCATTGCAAATTTATTTAAACAAACAGGATTCTAATTTTTGTAACTATATTGATACTTTTGCTTACAATATTGGCGGAGTAAAGGCTACTATAGATTATTCCCAATTCACAGACCCTTGCTTTTATTCAAAAATTAATGTGCAAGCCAAATTGGTAAATGGCACAACCGGAGCAACGTACACTTATGTGTGGGATTGGGGTTCAAAAACAAGCACTGGCGCGGCAGATAGTATAATAGAGTCTGGCATTAAAACAGTAAATGTAGCCTTGTGGGTTAAAGACAACAAAGGCTGTGAAAGCAAAGACAAAAAATCTTTTCAAATTAAAACAGGTAGACCCAAAGCGAAATTTTCTGTTTCAGATAGCACAGCAGTGTGCCCTCCTTTTAATCTTTTTTTAAATGATTTATCTTCGCCGGGCAATAGCCCTATAACGAATTGGTTTTGGGACTTTGGAGATAGCAGTTATTCTGGAAAAAAAGACCCCGGTAAAATTTATGTTTATCCTGGAAAATTTTCCATCAAATTAATAGTATCCAATACCGATGGTTGCAAAGACACTTCCTTACGTAAGGATTTAATTGTTGTAAACGGCCCAATTGGAAGTTATACCGTAGATAAAAAATTGGGATGCACACCCTTGAATATAAAATTAAAGACATGGATAAAGGGCAAGATTGTAACTATGGAATACGACATGGGAGATGGCGCAGTATTAAATGCCAAGGATAGTTTATATACTTATACTAGAGCTGGAAATTATACGCCTCGTCTAATATTAATTGATAGTTTTGGATGCAAATATTCTCCCCCACCCAGCGATACAATAATAGTACACCCTTTGCCTATTGCGGATTTTGACAATTTTAAAGTTTGTAACAACCAATTGTATGTTATACCCAATCGTTCGTTTTATGATGTTGACCAAAAGGGTTTAATTCGATGGCAGTTAAACGGAATTGTAAAATCCACCAAAGACACAGCATTACTGCTATTTCTGCCAGGTAGAAACCATGAAGTGCAATTGTACGTTACAACCAATTTCGGATGCGCGGATAGTGTAAAAAAACCATTCATTGCCTACAATATTAACCCGGCTATTAAGCCTGCAAAGAAAATGTTTTGCTTGGGAGAAAAAATTAAAATAACAAATATTTCTACAGCAGACACCAGTATATTGTGGTCAAAAATATGGGTCGACGGTAAACCGCTGGACCCAATAACCATGACCATTCCTGGATCCAGTCGCGGCGTTGTGCCTGGATTCATGATTGTGCGCGATGCGTTGGGTTGTAGCGATACATTTAGGGATTCAGTTTTTATTAAAATTGGTGATACAATTCCGCCCCCTCCACTTTTCATTTATAGAAGTTCTGTATTGGATAATTTCAACACTGAAACCAAATTCAATCAATCTGTAGAACCTGACTTTTATCAATACAATTTGCTGCTTTGGCTAAATGGAAAATGGACCAGAACTAACACATCATTTCAAGTAAAAGATACCAATTTAATAGCTACAGCACTTAACACATTGGGGCAATCCTATTGTCATGTAGTTAGTCAAACCAATTTTTGTTACCGCAATTCCGACTCGATAATAGTATTGCCTCATTGCACCGTAAATGTAAGCGCAAAAGGCGATACCAATGTCTCCCTGGTGTCATGGAATGCTTATTCTGGCTGGCAAAATGTAATGAAATATAAAATATGGCGAAAGAAAAAAACCGATACTCTTTTTCAATTGCATGATTCAGTTGCTGGTAATATTTTGAATTACAATGATTCAAATATTTATTGTCATGTTGAATATGATTATAAAATTGAAAGTATAGAAATGAATGGGTTTAAAGAAAATAGTTTTTCGGACACGGCCCGCGCAAAACCCATACATCACATACCTGTGCCGGCACCAGAAGTTTGGCGCACCACAGTAGATACAAACCTATACACTTATACAGAATGGGTGGAATTAACCAAATTAAAATACCCGATAGAATATTATACCGTATGGAAAAACACCAATTCCATTTGGGCTATATTTAAGGATACTATTTTACCTGGAAAAAATAAAATTGACGATTATTTAGTAGATGTAAATAAATACAATTACGATTATTCCGTTGCAGCAACTGATGTTTGCCAAACCAAAAGTTTAAAGGGAAAAATTGGACGGAATATATTACTTTCCATTGCACCTGTCAGCACTGAAATTAATCCTAGGTTAAATTGGACGCCTTATGTTTTTTGGAACGAAGGTGTAAAGGAATATATTATAGAAAGAAGTTTAGAAAAAAGTGTTTTTATTCCAATCGGAACAGTAGGTGGAAACGTAACCACGTATTTGGATGAAACCTTGCCACGCGCTTGCGCTAAAGACTTTACATATCGTATAAAAGGAATTCGGAACCAACCTGTTAATTTCCCTGATAGCACAACGAATTGCTTTTCTGTCTCTAATTATTCCGAATTTGTTCCAGAAATTCGCTTTTTTATTCCAAATGCATTTACGCCAGATTTAAATAATTTAAATGAAAAATTTCACCCAGATGGCATGTATTTTTATAAATACAAAATGGATATTTACAACAGGTATGGCCAGAAAGTATATACTGGAGATACTTGCCTTAATGAATGGGACGGCAATTATGATAAAAAACCTGCACCATCCGGGGTTTATGCCTACAATATTACAGCATGGGATTTGCAAGGAAAATCATTTCGCTTTGCCGGCTCGCTGCATCTTATCCGTTAGGCTTTTTAAACCGGATCTACATCAAAATCAAAAACAATGCCTTTTATCTTTCCAGAACTGGAAAGGTCATTGGCGCTTTTTAGTAAAAAGTTCTTTATACCCTTTATGTTGTCATTTTTAGGATCCATTTTAATTTGGATGTTCTGCAAATGATAGTTTCTAATTTTCCCTACCGGCGGCATTTGCGGTCCCAATACCCTGTCGTGCAATGCCTTTCGTATCATTTGCGAATATTGAAAGGCAGCCTCTTTGGCCAATTGATAGTCCTTATGCCTAATTTGAATGCGAATGAGCCTGGTGAAAGGCGGATAACCGTGTTCCAATCGCATGGGCATTTCCATTTCTGCCAATTCATAGTAAGCACCACTAACAACCGCTTGTATTACAGGGTGGTTTATTTGCGCCGTTTGAATCATGGCCTTGCCGCGGTAGGTTCCCCTGCCAGCCCTGCCTGCTACTTGGTGCATCAATTGGTAGGCCCTTTCGTGACTTCTAAAATCTGGTATATTTAAAAGCATATCTGCATCAACAACCGCCACCAACCCTACATTTAAAAAATCCAGTCCTTTGCTCAACAATTGCGTACCCACGAGTATGTCGATATCGCCTTTCTCAAATCCAGTAAAGATTTTTTGGAAATCGTGCCTTTTTTTGATGCTATCTTGGTCGAACCTAGATATGCGTGCCTCTGGAAAATAAATAGCCAACTCTTCGGCAATTCTCTCGGTTCCAAAACCTTTCATATTCATGTCTGCACTTCCGCAGGCTGGGCATTTCGACACAGGGTCTTGGGAATATCCGCAGTAATTGCATTTTTGGGCATTTATGCTTTTATAATAAGTTAGGGTAATGTCGCAATTGATACAATGGGCGGTAAATCCGCATAAATCGCAACTAATAAAAGGAACATATCCTTTGCGGTTTTGAAATACAATAATTTGGCCTTTTGCATCCAAAACCCTTAGCATCTCTTCTAACAATCTTGCGCTAAATGCCATTTTCATTCGATTTTGCCTTTTGGCTTCACCAGTATGAATTAGCTCAATTTCTGGTTCCAAAACATCTTTGAATCGTTTTTGCAGCTTGGTTAATGCCATTTTCCCATCTCTGCACAATTGCAACATTTCATAAGAGGGTGTAGCAGAGCCTAATAGAACCGAGCATTTGTTAAGCGCGGCCAACTGCAGTGCCGCATCACGCCCGTGATAATGAGGCCTTCTGTCAAACTGTTTGAATGTATTTTCATGTTCTTCATCCACCACAATAAGTCCCAATTTTCCAAATGGGGCAAATAACGCACTGCGGGCACCCACCAATAATTTTATTTCGCCGCTACGAACCTTGGTATACAATTCCGTTCTTTCGTGTGCCGAATAATAATGGTGCCACACTCCCATTTCAGCGCCAAAATATTCGGCCAATCTTGTTACCAATTGTTCAGTAATTCCAACTTCCGGAAGCAAATACAAAACTTGTTTGCCCTTTTTCAATGCCTCTTTAATAAAATGCATATAAACAAAGGTTTTTCCACTGCCAGTTATGCCATGGAGCAAGACGTTTTTTTGTGAATCAAATGCACTTTGCACTTCATTTACACATTTTTTTTGCAACTCCGTTAATTCAAAATCGGCATTCCCACCGCGGTTTTTGGTAATTCTCCCTACCTCTTTTTTTACACGCAACAACAATCCTTTTTCTTCCAAAGCTTGTATATGGGAGCTCGCAATGTCAAATTTTTCTTGCAAACTTTTAAGGGCGAACTCCCCTTTACCCAAACCCATAATTGCCATAATTGCGGCCACTTGTTTTGGGGCTCGTTTTTCTAATTTATCTAAAGTGCTTCTTGCAAATTCTTCATCCGACCATTCTGGGGTTAAGCAAACAAATGTCTCCATTTTGGGTCGGTAATTCTCTTTTACCTCTTCATGCATCAATATTATTCCACGTTGATAAAGGCTTTTAATGTATTTCATGGGAGATTTTAAACCCACGGCTTCGGCAGCTTGCTCTATCTTTAATTCCTTTTTTTTGTGCAACGCGGCCAATATTAGCCATTCCTTTTCATCCATTTCCAATTCCTGGGTCTCATCAAATTCTGGATTTAAAACCAATACACTTTCACTTTGCAAACGAAATCCCGCGGGCAAAGCCGCAGCCATTACATCGCCCGTATAGCACATGTAATAAGAGGCTATCCATTGCCAAAACTTTAATTGGGAAGGTGTAATTAAAGGCTCATCATCCAAAATTTCTATGATGTAGGATGCTTCATATTTTTCAGGCGGCACATCGCTAAAATCAACCACAATACCCGCATAAATTTTTTTTACCCCAAATTGAACAACCACCCGCTGGCCAATTTGGATAAAATCATTCCATTCTTGAGGCACACGGTAAGTATAATTCAGCGGCACCGGCAGGGGCAACAATACTTGGGCGAATATGGTATCGGTAACAGACAACGTTGCGAATTTAATGGGCATAAGGCAAAATATGGTTGTGATGCATATTTTTTATTGAAATTATTTAAATTCGAAAATGCTGTTTTTGGGGATAAAGAGATAAGTAATTCAATTTAACATTTACCCAAAAACCCAAGCGCTAATAATGGGATTGTGAAAATTTGCTACAAATCCATTTTAAAATTAGGATTTATAGCACATTCTACTATCTTTGAAAAACGGAAATCTTAATAAAAACCTATGAAAAAGCACTTTAAAACTATTTTTCAAGCTATGTATTCAAATGTTTTTTAAATACCAAAGAAACGGTTAACGCAAATATCTTTACTTTTTGTAGCAATTTTTAATTTTACTATGGTGAATGGTGCAATTCATTTTGAAGGCAATTATTTATATCAAAATAAAAAATACACATCCACCAATGCCAGTGTGGGTCTTGTATTACGCAGCAGCACTAATGGCAGTGCAAGTACAATTATGGCCACCCAAATTAAGGGTTATTACGATACAGGTATTTCAATAGTAGGTGGAAGTGGCCACCAAATTTTAGGTACTATAGCTACCCGCCCACCCGAATTTATTTATGCACTTGGTACCGCTATTTACCGCAAAAAACTGCAATTTATTGTGCCCAAGCTAGCGAATGTAATTTTAATGGCAACCGGCTTACAAACTATGCAAATGGGGTTGAATATTATAAAATTTCAGTTCCTTCCGACCCTCAAACCATATTTCAAAATAACAAGTTTTTGGATAACCAGTTTGGGTTGGTTATGGCAGATTTTGAAAGCCCTTTAAGCACTTCACAACTTTAAACAATATAAACAACCCCATTAAAGTAAAAATAGAATGTAACCTTTTTGACAATAACAACGTTGGTATTATTGGTATGGGGTTAATTGATGACCAAGGTTCATCAGTATTATCCGCTGGAAATAGATTTCAAGGCATTTATGCCAACGATTTAAATATAGATTGGGGAATCCTATGGAAATACATTGGCAATAATCCTATCTACAACTATTACAAATCCAGTTATCCTGGTTTCGATGATCCTAAATCTATTTCCGCTGCACCGGTTTGGATTGATGGGTCTTTACATTCTATTAGCAATATTTCAACGAACCCAAATATTCAGGAAAAAACCTGTTCACAGGTAATTATCAGAAGTATAAACTCAAATAGTTTAACAAAGGATTCAAATAAAATACAAATTTATCCAAATCCTGCCTTTATTGAAGTTGTTATATTAAATGGGAAGAATGCGATTGGGAAATTTAAATTACTAGATATGACAGGCCGTATCGTTTTTAACGGATTAATCATATCTTCCAAAACAATTGTTAAGTTGGAAAGTTGTAAAACAGGGACTTATATTTTCCACTTTGCCAATGGACAGAGCAGAAAATTATTAGTTATCCAGCACTAATTACATTTACTTTTTTTCATTGAGGTAATGAAACGTATGTATTTTTCGAAAAGGATAATTTGTATGTTTATCTCTTTTCATTCACTTTTGATATACGGACAATGGAACAATAATTGGTATATACGTAAAAATACTTTTTTAAATTTTAATACTACACCTCCTGCATATGTCTTAACCACTAAATCTATGGTTGATGCTGGCGGTTGGCGTGCGTGTATATCAAACTGCGCTGGAAAAGCAATATTAATATCTTCACCAATAACTTACAATCAATATTTTGATTCACTAGATCAATATATGACCTTTCCCGCTGGAAGAGTTTTAAGTTCAAACATAATAATTCCGAAACCAGGAAATGATAGTGTATATTATCATTTTTATATAAATGCATGGAATAAAGGTGGATTATATTTTGCAGAATTAAATGCATTGGCCAATGCTGGAAAAGGGAAAACAGTATGTTTTAATAATAGGATTTTAGATTCCTGTGTTAGAGCAAATTTTGCTGTAGTTAAAAACAAAATTGACAATTCTTATAGGCTTTTGGTTACTTATGATTGTTTTACCCTTTATTGTTTTAAAGTTAATAAATTTGGAGTATCTACCATACCAGTTATTAGCAACGGGTTTTTTAATTTTACAGAAAATAAAATTCAGGGGCTATATTCTTCATCCTTAGGTAATGATTTTTTTGGACACGCTATGACAAGAATTATTGCCTCAAATGACGGTTCTAAATTAGTAACTATTGATGTGCCATATTTCGTTTCAGGCAAACAAGAGAATGTATTTATGTATGATTTTGACATAAATACAGGAAAAGCGAGCATTAGAATAACAATAATAAACAACAATGAGTATGGCATTAATTATGGATGTGAAATGGCTTGCTTTTCTGGCAATGATTCGCAGGTTTACCCGAGTATAAACCCAATGTATTTGATGCGATTTTCTGGCACAAAAAATTACCGTATTTTACAATATGATGTAGCGAAGAAAGCAAAAAGAATTATACAAAATAGCAACAATGGCTGGGATGCAATAAGTTCTATGGCCCTTGGTATAGATGGCAAAATCTATGGTTTTGCCTCTACCGCCTACGATACATCATCTGGGGGTCGAATTACTATTATACAATATCCCAATAAGCCTGGTAAACTTTGCAATCTTTTTAGACCAGCCAATTTCCAAAGAGCAATTAAAGATTTACCCAACCTCACAGACCACCTCATCAACATCCGCACGAACCTAGACCTTACAACCTGTGTTGACACGGTGCTATTTTCAGTAATGGGTGACAGCAGTTTTGCCAAACTTACCTGCCGTTTTGGCGATGGAGATAGCAATGTAATAAACAAACCTGCCAGTAAACTGTATACATTTAAACATTTTTACAAAGCCGAAGGGCGCTACGCCTGTGTATGGGAGGGCCGTACTGCCCAATGCAATGCACCCGTGTGGTACACGGATACAATGCAGGTGTTTTACCCAGCGAAACGCAAAAACACTTCGTTTTTACCCACTACTACAAAGCATTGCACAAATGCCACATTGTCTTTTACAGATAGCATTATCCATGCCAGCGGCTACCAAATCAATTGGGGAGACGACAGTATAGAGGTGTTTAGCAATGCCAATATTATTGGCAAATAAATGGACAAATTAAAGGTGGCGAAAAAACATTGAATTATATTGTTGCAGACAGCGGTTTTGCTTGGTTAAAATTATACAGCAAAACGCAATATGGTTGCCTAGATTCAATTTCACAAAAAACGAGGTTTAACAAATCTCCAATAGCCATATATTCCATTTCTGACAGCACCATTTGCCAAGGGGACAGTATTGTATTAAAAGACCAAAGCCTAGCAGATAGCGTGGCTTGGAAAGTAAACAATTCTGTATATCCTATTGCAAATGCGAAAATAAAAGTAACCGAAAATGCGGGTAGTTATCCCCTTTTTCATTTTGCCATAAACCGCAATGGATGCGCAGATACAAATATTTTAAGTGTAAAAATAGAAGCCAAACCCAAAGCCAATTTTACAAATACAAATGCCTGTGAAAATGAAAAAATCGCATTTATGGACATATCTACGGGCAAAAATGTGCAATGGATATGGAAAATACTGAACAAAACAAAATATGGAATTGCACCCACAGACACCATTGGTAAAGCGGGAAATTACAGTGTAAAATTGCGGGTAAATACCAGTTTTGGCTGTACAGACTCAGTTACAAAAATGGTGGTGGTTTACCCAAATCCCACACCCAATATTTATTTTACAGGTACGGGTTTTACCCCACCAGACCAATATGGTTATTTGTTTGAATGCAAGCCAGATACTTTTGTTTTTTACAAATGGCAAATAGGCAGCGCAGGCAATGCAGATAAAGCCAAAGCCTATGTTTATTTTAGCGAATCGGGCAAGTCTGAACATGTGTATTTAGAGGTAACCGACAACTGCAAAGGCAAAACAGACAGTTTGGTTTACATAAAAGGCCTAACTTTATATCTTTTCCCCAATTCATTTACCCCCAACAGCGACGGACATAACGATGGCTTTGGCATTGCAGGCCCCGAATATATAAAACAATACAAATTGCGCATATTCAACCGCTGGGGCGAAGAGGTGTTCTTTACTCAAAATCCTTATGAATTGTGGAAACCACAAAACCCATTGCCTGGTTTATATGTTTACAAAGCTGCGGTGCAAGACATATACAGCCGCTGGAAAGAATTGGATGGGGTGGTTTATTTGTTGCGGTAGTTTTTGAAGTAGAAAGTATATTGGCCAATTAGTGTTATACTAATTTGCTTAAAGAATCCTTTGCCTTTAAATTGCCGCATGCAAATTCAGTTTAAACATTTAATATCTTTGGAAGAAAGACTGTGTATTTTTCCTCTTTACACCCAATTGAATCCTTATTTAACATTCGAGAAATTTTCCATTCGCATGGAAGCCCAAATGGTTGAAACTGGATACTATCTTTTGGCCGTTTATAATTTCAACGAATTGATTGCAACCTCGGGTTATTGGATTTCAAATAAACTGTATTGCGGCAAATATTTAGAGCCTGACAACGTAGTGGTTGATAAAGGATATCGATCCAAAGGAATAGGTGAAATGATGCAAAAGGAAATGGAAACAATTGCAAAAGAAAACCAATGCAACGCAATGATGTTAGATGCCTATTTAGAAAATATCCAAGGGCACAAATTTTATGAAAAACACAATTACGAAAAGAAAGGATTTCATTTTGTTAAAAAATTATCTCCAAATAGTTGAGATTATCCCAAATATGGAATAGCCACCAAACTGGCAATATGAATGACTATAGCCACTTTAAGAAAGCTGTCTGCTATAAAATAAAAAGTCTCATCCTTAGACAACAAACAGGCAAGCGAAACTACCAATGCAGTAGCTAGACTAAATCCACTTATCAATGTGAAATAATTTAAATGCGGATAAAACAAAGTTGTACCAAAGAAAAATGCAGTTGCCGAAAGTAAACAAATGGAAAACAACCATTGGCGGGTAAATTTCTTGCCCGCAGCCACTACCACGGTTTTATAACCAAAAATAATATTGCCCTTGTTGCCATTTAAATCTTTCACTACTTCTCTCGTAAATCCTACAACCAGTAAACTGCAGATATAAATTAACAAACCATAGTGCATGTTTAAATAGTGCAACCACACTGCAATAATTGGCGAAATTGCCAACAAGGAAGCAGTTAACTCTCTAATCACCGGTATTTTTTGTAATTTATGCGAATAAAACCAGAATAAGAATGTGAGAATCGTTGAAAATATAAAAACTTTGTACGAAGCAAACAATGCAAAACCAACGGAAAATACATTTAAAATAACATAGGTATTCAATAAATAATTTTGACTCAATAACCTGCTAAAAACGACGCTTTCAGGCCTATTGATCAAATCCTTATCTACATCATAGAAACCATTGATAATAAAGGCTCCCGCAACGGCGCAAGTGGTGGATAATACAATAAAATGGAGCTTGTAGTCTGATAAAAACAAATAGGCATTCTCGTGTAAATTAAATACATAAAATGCAATTAAATATTGTGACAATCCCAGCAATCCAATATTGTACCAGCGTATGGCGCGCAGTAAAAGTAAAATATTTACGAAGGGGCCAACTTTGGGGCCTTTCATACTTAAAATTGATGTATAATTTGAAGGTTATGCCCTTTTAGCATCTCGCGGGCTTTTTCCATATCTTGGGTAAAACCCAAAATAAAACCACCCCCACCGCTGCCGCATAATTTTAAATAGTAGGCGTTGGTTTCAATTCCATTTCGCCAAGTTTGCTGAAATTTTTCGGGAATCATCGGTTTGAAATTTTCTAAGAAAAGACCTGAAAGTTCTTTCAAATTGGCAAACAGTGGTTTGGTATCGCCTTTTAAAAATGCTTTTATGCATTCATCGTTGTATTTCTTCAATTTGGTTTTAACCAAATGGCGAAAACCTTCCTCTTTTAATTTTTGTAAGAATATGGATACCATACCCTGGGTTTTACCTGGCGAGCCACTGTCCATTAAAAATATAGCGCCTTTTCCATCCACATTGCTACTGGGCATAACCACCGTGCCCAATTCACTCTTGCTCTGGATTAAAACAGGTAAATTGAGGTAACAAATTAACGGATCTAAACCAGAACTGGTGCCGTGGAAATAACTTTCTAAAAATGCCAAGGTTTTTTTAAGCCCTAATAGATTTTCACCATTTGAAGCCTCTGTTTCAGAAATTTTATCTAAACAGTACCGGTCATAAATTGCCGCTACTAAAGCGCCGCTGCTGCCCACACCAAAACCTTGAGGAATGCTACTGTCGAAAAACAAACCGTTCTCAATATCCGTTTCCAAACGAATCAAGTCCATTGTGCAAGGCATCAAACCTGCTTTTTGTGAACTTAATAAATATTGAAAATATTGTTTTAAACTTGCATTGCTGTTCGACTTATCTGCATCTATTTCTCCAATTGGCTGAAGCAATTTGCCCTTGTAAAAATGATATGGAATGCTAAGCCCCATCGAATCTTCGATGATACCATATTCTCCAAAAAGAAGAATTTTAGCGTAGTACATTGAGTCTTTCAGCATTTAAGTTAATTTTACAGGACCTTTACCTATGGTAGTGCAAAGGTACTTCCCATCTTGGCAAAAACCAACAAGTTCTTGTTCAATGAAACCCACAACTTCTTTACTGTATAGTTTTGGAAACAACACGTGCACATTGGCCCCTGCATCTAGGGTAAACATAATGGGAGTTCCAGTTTTTTCTCTGTAATCCCATATTTTTTCGATAACCGCCAAGCTATTGGGCCGCATTAGAATATAATAGGGGTTGCTAACCATCATCATGGCGTGCAATTGCAAAGCTTCGCTTTCTACTATTGAAATAAAACGCCTTACATTTCCTTTTTCCATTGCAACCAACAATTGTGTAAGATTTGCCAAGGCAACTTGAAAACGGGTTTCAGCATATGGATTTGACCCCAGCAAAGAATGGCCTTCGGTGCTGCTTACTTTTTTCTCACCTGCATCTACAATCAATACCGCATCCATCATCTCCTTAAAGGGTTCGGCCAATTCGAAATGTATTGGAACCGCATATTCGTCTGAACTGTTTTTAACCCCTAAATGCGAGCCCCAGACTGCAGGTTCGCTATACAAGCTACGACATGCACTGCCAGAACCCAAACGCGCAATTCTGCTGGCTGCTTGCATCAAATCCGGAAATTTTTGACCCGTATATTGTTCTTGCAAATCACAAATGCACAAGGCAAGTGCACCAAAACCCGCGGCACTGCTTGCAATGCCGGTGCCATGTGGAAAATTGTTAATTGTTTGTATATACAAATGTTGTTCGCGAACCACGGAAAAATCATTCCAAATACGATGAAGAAAAGTTGTGATTTTGGATTCAAAGGAGGGTTTTACCTTGCCATCTACCAATAGATTGAAAGCAGGATTGCCACTTATATTTCCATGTTCTAGCGATATTGTGGTTTCTGTAAATAAATCGCTGAGTGCTAAACTAATACTAGGGTTGGCTGGCAATTGAATCCCAGTGGTCTTTTTGCCCCAGTATTTTACCAAAGCTATATTTGATGGGCAGCGGTATTTTGCGGATTTAATGTTTTCGATGTTGCAAAATTAACCAAGTAAAACGAAGAATTGAATTTTGTGGATGTAATAATTTTAAATAGCCATTAAATTCAGGATTAAAACCAAATTTTTCTGGCTACAATTGGCTTTTTGGGTTATTTTATAGAGATTGGTTGCAAGCAAAGTATACGAACAATATGCCCAAAATATTAATGAAGACAATTCCCATTTAGGCAAATTCTATGGCCAATTCGTATGGATTTCGATTCGCAAAATAAAAATCATCCAGCGTAAAATACATCGCCTTTTTATCAGTCTGTTGCAGCATTTTTAATTGTTGCAACATCCTGGTTGTTTTTCCCGTGCCTCTCGAACCCCACAATCCCGTTCAACCTCCATTCATAATCAAAGGAAAGAGGCAACTGTCTCACAATTTTCTTTATAGTAGCCTGAATTATGGCGTTGGATTTATTAACAATTTCGTCCATAAACGTTTAATTACCCCCGTAATATTAACTGTTTTTGTTTAATCAAACATGCATTTAACAATTTTTACGCTTATTGACACAATCAATTATAGTATATTTTGCTTAATGGAATAAGCAATATTTATGCATTGGGATGAATCATTTAAGCTATTTTGAGTTTTTTAGGCCAAATTACTTCGACAACACATATTCATTCCACTTTACAACATCCATATTTTCAAAAGTAGATTGGTATTCCGCCAATATTTTTCCGTTCACCAACAATATATCACCACCCCAAGCGCCAAGCCATTTGCACAATCCGCCTTGCACTGGCTTTATAGCCAAATCATCATACGTCTTTGGAATTTCTAGATATTGCGACAACAATGCCTGCCACATTTCCAACATGGCTTCTAAAAGTGGAATGCTACGGGGATTTTTGATGGCCTGAATGCATGCACTCAACTGATGAAGCATAAGTGTATCGTTTTTCAAAGCATTCAACTTTTCCTTTACACTTCCCAATGCATTTCTGCTGTTCATTTTGGTACCTGGAAAAGCCAAAAACCAATGTTCAGTAAGGTTCGGTTCCAAATGCCAAGGCTCCCAATTGGGTTCTTCGTTTTCAATCCAATAAACCACAGGTTTGCCGGTTTTACAAACTGCCACATCATATCCACTGCCACCAAATACTGCCGCTTGTAAATCAAAAGCATTTACACCTGTCCAATCTGAAATAGTTGAGATAAGTGTGCTACTTGTGCCTAAGCCATAATTGCGGCTAAATTCACAATTCGTTTCTACCCGTATAGTTTTATGATCAAAAAAATTGGGCTTTTGTAATTTTACCTCACGCAAAATATGCAACAAGGTATTCCCGATCTCGTAGTTTGTGCTTTCCGCAAGGTGCATTATGTCTGTATCCATTCTGCAATCCAACCAAACAGAACCATCTGGATTTTTACTTTGCCAAACAATTTTCGAATTCCCTTTGGTGACAACTTCCCATACACTTAGCCATTGCCCGTCCATAACAGGTAATGCCAATGCTTCTATCCCAGCCATTACTGCATATTCGCCGCACAACAATACCTTGCCTTTTGCGTAAAATGTTTTCACAATGTGCAAATATAATGTATTCACAAAGTCGCTATAGTTACTTCGCATATTTATTGTATTTGTTGCCAAATTGTTTATCATTGTGCAATGAAAAAAATCATCTTACTTTCACTTACACTTGTGGTATTTTCTTTTAGCCAAGCAAAACAATTCACAATTTCCATTGTAGACCAAACCTACAATCCTGATATAACAAATGCCTTTGTTGGAGATACCATAACTATAGAAGCCACGAACAGTCATCCATTGGTTCAGGTTTCTAAAACCAATTGGCAGTTAGGCAATGCAACAGAATTGGTTGGTGGATGGGGAACCAAAACAACAAATTATACTTTTAAAATTGACGCTAGCGATACCCTCTATTTTATGTGTACAAGCCATGGGACTGGTGGCATGAAAGCCAAAATTATATCAACCGTGCCAATATTTGGATCTGCAACGAATGTCAGCGCATCCATTTTGCATTTTCAAAACCCAGTTAAGAATAAAACTTTAAATATAACCTTAGATAGCCCCAGTGAAAACTACACTTTTCTCATATATAACCTTTCTGGAATCATAGAATTTTCCACTATCATCAAACATTCAGAGAGTTTGGTATTATCAAATCTGAAAAGTGGCTTGTATTATTTTGCTCTACTTTCGGAAAACAAACAACAGTTTCAAACCCAAAAAATATTTATAGAATAATTGCCATTCAGATCTGTGCTTGCACATTGGCCCTCACCGATTCAAATACACGCACAGCCTCGCTATGGCTAACTGTATGGTCTTTAAAATAGGCAACTACTTTTTCTTTTTCTGCATCTGATGCGCCCAATTGATTTAAGATATTGAGCAAGTGCATTTTCATATGTCCTTTTTGAATGCCGCTTGTAATGAGACTTCGGATGGCACTAAAATTTTGAGCCAAACCCGCCACTGCAATGATTTCCATCAATTCCTTTGCATTGGGTTTCCCCAATATTTCATGCGAAAATTTTACCATGGGATGCAGACTTGTAATACCACCCACAGTGCCTAATGCCAAAGGAATTTCAATCCAGAATTTAAAAGTATCGCCTTCAACTTCTGCATGTGTTAAACTGCGATAATGTCCACTTCTGCTGGCGTAAGCATGCACACAAGCTTCAATAGCCCTAAAATCATTTCCACTTGCAACCACTACCGAATCAATACCGTTCATAATTCCCTTATTGTGGGTTACAGCTCTATAGGGTTCAATTTCGGCAATGCGAATGGCGCGACAAAATTTGTCGGCAAACTCTTGATTTTCTATCCCACTTCCTTCATTAATTTCATTCACTTTGCAGCTCACTTCTGCCCTTACCAAACATTGCGGCGTGTAATTGCTGAGGATGCTCATAATTACTTCTATATTTTTTTCATTAACAGGGATACTGTCCGAGTTTACAATTTCTTGTCTAAGTATTTTGGCAAATTCTTCCAAACAACTGTTAATGAAATTTGCACCCATACTATCGCAGGTCTCAAAAGTGGCTTCTAGCTGATAATAACCAGGTTCAAGTGTAGTTTTGTCTTTCAAAACAATGTCTAAAATCCCACCCCCACGCTGGTTCATATTTGCAGTAATGCTGGCTGTATCTTGAAAGAATTTTGGTTTAATTTCTTCAAAATATTTCTCAAAATTTTCATGATTTAAACCATTCCAAAAGAAATGCACATGGCCTACTTTGGTGGTAGAAATTACAGTGGTTTTAAAACCGCCGCGATCGAGCCAAAAGTTTGCCGCTTTTGCGGCGGCTGCTACTACGCTACTTTCTTCAATTGCCAAAGGCAATGTAAGCAGTTTGTTATTGATTAAAAAATTGGGTGCAATGCCAAACGGCATGTAAAAATTGCTCAACGTATTTTCAATAAATTCATCGTGTAATTTTTGAATATTGGTATCCGAATGCCAATAGCCATGAAGCAGTGCTAGTGAAAATTCTGGTTCATTTGCATAGTTGCTAATCAGCCATTCTATCTTTTCGTCTTTGCTTAGTTTGCTAAATCCAGATATAGGTCTTACACTCATTGTTTTCTTACTTTTAAATAATTATAGGCCATTTCTAGGCCGCGCATTTGGGCTTCCGTAAACCGCATTAGGGCTTCTTCTCCCTCCAATGCAAATTTTAAAAAAACAGACGCTTGCGCATACATTGCTTTGTAGGGAATACTTTGGATGTGAAAATACCCATCCAGAAAATTTTTAACTCCCCCACTAACAATAAAACTTCGGGTAAGTGTTTCAGCATTCGGGTCCAAAACAATTTCCTGAATAATTTTCGTCATTTCGACTGCAGTATGCCCCAAGTGAGCAATAGGCTCGTATTGTTCTCTAAAAAATGTATCACGGCGCAATGTTTCTAACAGACTAAAATTTGTTCCTCCTTGTGCACCAAAATCTATAGCTTCTAGCGGCAATTTTGCAAGTTCTCGCAAACTTTGCGGACCCATGCCTTGCCCCACTTCTTTTACAATAACAGGCAATTTAAAAACGTCCAACAATCGCTTTATGGTTTCCAATGGTGGATGCAAAAAACGATCACCTTCTGGCTGCAACCATTCTTGCAGCGGATTGATATGCACAATCAGTCCATCTGCCTCCAACATTTTTACTAGATCTGCGATTCTATTTTCTTGTCCTGTATAGAGCAGCTCTTCAATCTGGGCAATGCCTAAATTTGCAAAAAAGGGTTGATCTCCTATATATTGTCTAATGGCAAAATCAGGCAAATGGGATTCATCCTCTAATATGGGCCTACAACTGCCAAGCCCCATACCCATGCCATATTCTCGACAAGCAAGGGCAAGGTTGCGGTTGATATTGCCAGTATGTTCTGCTCCCCCGGTCATGCTGCTTACAAAAATAGGAAGTCTCAATATTTTACCACAAACTTGCAAAGTGGGCACAGAGCCAGGAAGTGGATGGCCATTTAGAACTGGTTCATAGTCAAAACGAGGATCATGACCAGGCGCCTGTGCATCAAATGCCAGTTGTATGTGGTCTGTTTTGCGGTTGCTAATATTGTTGGTTTCCAATTGCCCTGCAAATGTAACAAATATGGAAATAGATTTTGTTTAAGCTTTCTTTGGGCATCAAGATTGATTCGATGATTGCAAATCCAAACCCAATTGATATTAAAAGCTTAAGGATTCAATTTGGGATTGTTCAAATGCCTTTCTTTGTCCCTTTCAGTTTTTTTTACAAGGTTTTGCTCAAAAGCTTCGGTGAGATTAACCCCACACTGATTCGCTAAACACAGCAATACCCAAAGCACATCTGCCATTTCATCGTGTAGATTTTTCTCCAAATCCGATTTTTTAAAACTTTGATCTCCGTATTTGCGAGAAATAATCCTTGCCAATTCGCCGACTTCTTCGGTTAGAATAGCCAAATTTGTTAATTCCGAAAAATACCGCACTCCCACACTTTTAATCCAAATATCAACTTTTTCCTGTGCTTGTTGAATGCTTATTTCCGCCATATTGCAAACATAGAATTATTTACCTACAATTGTATAGGAACTTTCCACAATGCCAAATCCAAGAATTATTGCAACCAAACGTACATTTTTACGCAGAATGGAGGAAACAGATTTGTTGGGCATTTATGAAACCCATGCAGATTCCGAAACCAGAAAGTATACGTGGATAAACGGATTATATACGCAAGAGGAAATTTTGCTTTGGATTAAAAACGATTTGAATACCAACAACAGCGGTTTGCATTTACTGAGTATCATAGATAAGGAGAATGCTGCATTCTTAGGTCTTTGTGGTTTGAGAATGCGAGAAGATTTGGGCAATCAGATAGACATAGCCTACCGCATTCATCCCAATAACCGATTGAACGGAATAGCTACAGAAACTGCAAAAGCCACTGTGGATTGGGCTTTCCAAGAAACAAAGCTAGACAAAATTTTGGCACAAGTCCATTCTGAAAATTTGGCGAGTCAATGTATTATGCGCAAATTGAATTTTGAGTTGAAGGACAACCAGGAACCTTGGTGGGTTTATGAATTTAGGAACCCATATTCTCCATAACCCAACCTTTACCCCATTCTGCTTTTTCCTTTTCTGTCCATAAAAGTGGAAATGCATAAATTCGCTGAAAACGTGGAGGGAGAAATTTTTGCCAATTGGTGCCGCCCGTTGCGGAAACGTCTTCACCTGCGCGTTGCAAATATCGGACCGCTGCCTTGTAATGCGACAGACGCCAATTTACATTTAGGTTGGTATCTAATTCACGCAAGTTTTTTCGCATGCTTTCCGTAGCTTTTTCATCCTCGTTAAAACTACGGTAGACTGCCAACAAGTTAAATTCTTTAAAAATCTCAATTCTGGCTTTGAATAAGGCATCGTAATGTTTTTCAAATTGCCTTAATGTTAAGGTTTTTTCATTGGTTTCAAGGTCTATGGCACCCTTTTTCCAATAGATACTTTCATATATTTCTTCCTGACTAAAAAAGTCTGAAATTTTTCGGTCATCAAAAGCCACTAGATTGATTAAATCTGTACAACAAAACTCAATAAGCCGAAACTGGGCACTTTGGAATCCACTTGCTGGTAGCAGGGCCATTCTAAATTTGAGAAAATCTTTGTGTCGCATTCCTTCAATCATAATTTCAAAACTAGCAATTAGGTGTTTAAAATAGCGGTTAATCCGAACCAAACATTCTTCATATTTCTTAATATCCGTAGGATTTTCATGCACTTGATCAATTTCATGTAAAATCAGTTTAAAATACAATTCTGTAATCTGATGGTAAGCAATAAAAATAGTTTCATCTTTAAAGTCAGTTTTGGGATTTTGCAAACTTAACAAACTATCAAGCATAATGTATTTCCAGTATGGTTCGTAATTGCTAACCAACAAACCTTCTAGGTAATCATTGGTATTTTGTCCACTCAGCCGGTATTTATCAAATAGTTGTTCAAGTAGATTTTCTGTTTTCTTTTCCATAAACTTGTTTATTAAAACGGACTTACGAAATCATTAAAATTGGAATTTTGTGTATCTTTTGCTGATAAAACTGGAGAAATAGCTGTCCAAGGAATTTCCAAATCAGGGCTATTCCATGCAATCCCACCTTCGCTTTGAGGATGGTAGTAATCCGTGCATTTGTAGGCAAAAATGGTATTGTCTTCCAAAGTTTCAAAACCATGGGCAAAACCTTTGGGGATAAACATCAGTAAAAAATTATATTCCGACAATTCTATGCTAAAAGATTTTCCATAGGTAGGGGAAGATTTACGGATGTCTACAACCACATCCAATACTTTTCCTTTTATCACCCTAACCAGTTTATCTTGGGCATGGGGTGGTTTTTGAAAATGCAAACCCCTAATGATTCCGCTATTGGAAAGACTTTGGTTGTCTTGCACATACAACGTAGGAACGCCAATGGATTGGAAAAGATCTTGACGGTACGATTCAAAAAAATGCCCCCGAACATCGGCAAAAACTTTTGGCTTAATAATTAGTAATCCGGGGAGTGGTTCGTTTATAATATCCATTTTGTGGGTCAATTTTAAAAATGTTCTTTGGAAAGGTATTTGTATTGTATAACTTTGCAAAAATCATAAAAATCATGGAGAATACCTCAGGGAATCAACCAAACGAAAAAAACAAAAACAGCAAAGCGCTTCTCATCACCATCATTGGTGTACTCGTAGCCTTGAATGCAGGCCTTTTGTACATGTGGCAAAAAGGTGGAAATGAAAAAGAAAAAGTGGAAAAAACACTTGCTAGCACCTCTATCGATCTGAAAGAAAGAGATGCAGCATTGGCTGATGCTGAATTTATGTTGGCCAAATTTCGCGTAGATTCGGCCACAATGGCGGATAAACACAAAGAATTGGGTGCCGAAATCACAACCCGTCGCAATGAAATTGCAGCTTTGGCCGCCAAGCTTAGAGCTACTCAAGGCAATGATAGTAAACTAATTGCAGAATTGAGGTCAAAAATGGATGAAATGCAAGCACAAATTAAAAAATTGGAATCTGAAAATGTGGAATTGAAAGAACAGAATGCCAAACTGGATCAAGAAAGAGTGCAATTGCAAACCGAAAAAGAAGAAATTTCTACCAAATACGAACAGGAAAGCAAAGAGAAAAAGAAGTACAAAGGCATAGCGCAGAGTTTAAAAGCACAAAACTTAAAAGTAGAAGCGCTTAAAAAACGATGGTTAACTGGCAAGGAAGCTGTAACATCTAAAGCAAAAGATGTTGAATCTTTTCGCACCACCTTTTCTATCGCAGAAAATGCAGAAGCCGAACCCGGAGATCGCACCATTTACATAAAAATTACAGGTCCAGATGGCACCACCATCAATAATCCTGGCAACGAAGGTGGTACTTTTGAATTCGAAGGAAATGAAAGTAAATATACTTACAAAATTTCTGAGATATTCGACCAAGTGGCAAAGGCCGTAAAACCGAGTATATGGAGACCTACCAGTGATTTAAAAGCAGGTAAATACACAGTGGAACTTTATAGCGAAGGCTTCAAAATGGGTTCTGCCACCATGACTTTGAAATAAACTGTATTATTAAAAAAAAAGGCTGCCCAACGGGTGGCCTTTTTTTTTTAATTCTTATTGCTACACAGGCTTATGTCGTATAAATTGGTAAAATCTTTTTGCACCAAATAATGAATTGCAATAAATTTCCAACATGATGGCGCGGGCACTGCGTTGGGCAGCTCAATAGGAATTGTCTTCATTGAGGGCTTGGCCATAATGAGTGCCTGTTTTATGAGTTGAATAACAATGCCGCCCCTGCGTGTATTTTTATGTGTTAATTAATATCAAGTCATCCCTGCGGGATTGCAATACCACAAGAACCAAACACTTTTTTTATTTTAAACCCAAAACCTGGACTTATTCTTCAATAATGTTATTGGTTTTGATTTTGTTTTTAAGCTTGGCCAATTTTTCTTTGGCTTCGTTTACAATTTCAGGGGTGTCAAAGTTGTCGATCACACTATTCCATGTAGATTTTGCGCTTACTTCATCCCCTTTAGACAAGAAAGCATCACCTAACAACAACATAGCTTTACCCACCCAAAAATCATAACTACTATATTGATCCATCACAGCATAACAAGCATTTTTACAGGCCTCCATATTGTTCTGGGCAAAGTGCACCAACCCTTCCCTATACTTGGCTTCAGCTGCATATTTGTTATTGTACCTTGTATATGCCTCAATAAATTTATCCAAAGCCTGCTGGTACTTTTTTTCTGTGTAATTGGCGACACCTTCAAAAACCAAAGCCTCTGCTTTTAAATCCTCTGGGCAACTAAGTTCGTCGCCAATTTTAGTAGCAATTTCTTTGGCCTCGGCCATTTTATTCATCTTTTGGTAACAATGCAATAGTTCTGCCCATGCTTTATAGCGAATTTCTCTAGACTTGGTTAATTTTTCGATTTTATCCAAATAAACCACCATTTCCTCGCAAGGTGCATTTGGGCCATATAGCCGCAGTAAACTTAATACAGCATCCTCCTGAAACTCACTTCCATTCGCATCGGCAACTACTTTATAATCTTCAATTGCCTTGTCATTCTGCTTCAAGGTTTCGTGGCTTATTGCTTTGTAATAATGTGATGAGATCACAAACGCCCCATTTTGCATTTCATCTAGGTAGGTTTTAAAAGAATTAATGGCGTTTTTATAATCTCCTTTTGAATAGTAGGTATAGGCAACTTCGTAATAGGTACTATCCCTTTCTGCCGCTGGCATGCTGCCTCCCATATCCTTCAACCAACGGTCGTAATCTCCAGGTCTACCATTTTCAATAAAAATGCGTTTTACTTGCTCTGCCGCCGCTTTTGCTTCTAGAGTACCCGGATATTCTTTATATAACTTTGTATACATATCCACGGCTTTGTTATCTTGGTTAGCATTGTAATACATTCTACCCAGGACCGCATAACTTTTCCCCACCAACGGATTGCCCTTAAAATCATCAATTACGTACATGAAATATTTTTCAGCTTCACGGCTATTGGTCAAAAGCAAGTATTCGGTTCCCAATTCGAAATATGCATCTGGAATAAAACGGCTGTTGGGAAAATCGCCCACCAAACGTTTCATGCTGGTAATTTTCTTTTCACCCATGCCCTGCAATCCATAAATTAAACCCGTTTGAAACTGCGCATAGTCTGCATCTGCTCCGCGTTTGCCTATTACATATGCATAAGCTCTTACAGACTTATCCAAATGTTTTAATTTTTCAGAAACAGCCATATCAGCATATCCTGCTTTAACAAAATGGCAATCACCAATGCGCAATTGGGCGTCATTAAAAATTTTATCATTATACCTACCTCGGGTTGAAATTCCCACAAATTTTTCAAAATATTGGGCAGCAGAACCATAATCTTCGGCCTTAAAATCTGTGTAACCCAAACCATAATAAACATAGGAATAATATTCAAGAGACTCTATATCGTCGCCATCCAAAAACTTTTGATAATTTCTGGCAGCTTCTTTAAACTTATCTTGTTGCATTTGGGTTTCTGCCTTCCAAAATGCAGCTTGGGAAATTAATTGTTGGCTCGATTTCTTGGCCATACATTTATCAAACATAGCAACTGCTTCGTTCCACTGTCTACTTTTAAACAATTCCATACCCCTTGCCAATGTTACCCTTTGGTAACTTTCTTCAGTTTGATTGTCCAAATCGCCAATACTCTCTAACACGGCTACAGCATCTTTATAATTGTCTGTATTTAGCATCAATTTGGCCAGTAATTTTTTGGCTTCTTTTGCATTGGCCGATTTTGGATAATTGTCGACATATTTTTGCAAAAGAGAAGCCGCATTGTTTTCGTTCAATTCCACAGCAAGTTTTGCTTGGTTAAACAAAGCATCTTCCGCAACGTCTTTTCGCAATCCTGTGCGGTAAGATTCTGCAAATGCATTCATCGCATCGCGCTTGTTTTTTAGCTTCAAATGGCAATCTGCCAAATTATAACTGGATACTTGCGACATGCTATCCCCTTGGAAAGCAATGTACTTTAACCAATCTATGGCTTTCGAATAATTGCCCAGTTTATAATTGGCATAGCCAAATTCGTAAATTTCGTTTTTGTCTAAACTATCTCTGGTAAGTCCAGATTTATTAAAAAAATCTGCCGCTTTTTCAAACTGCCCCATTCTGTAATAACATTTGCCTTTGACTAGGTTAAGTTGACTTTTAGGCAACCCAGATGTGGTTTTGTCTAAATATGAAATTGCTTTTTCATAATCTCCTTGCATGTAATAAATTTGGGCCACATACAATCGAACCATTTTTGGACCGTCTTCTTCTACCGCCTTAAAAGCCCGCAATGCCTCTCTATAATCTCCTGTATAATAGGCACAATAGGCATAGTAATATGTGGCCAACACTTTAAAATCATTCTCTTTTTCTGTCAATGGGCGCAGCGATTCTGCTGCATCTTTATACTTCTTGCGTTCTACCTGACTGTAGCCTTTCCTAAAAAGAAACCGGTCTCTGTCTCCGCTGTTAATGGCTTTTGAATCTACTTGTTTGTAGTAGGTTAATGCAGCACTGTATTTTCTTTTCAAATAATAATAGTCACCCAGAGCCAAATTGGCCATATGCGTTTTATGAGAACCTGGATTTTTTTCAAGAAATCTTATCACCGACGCTTCCCCATCACTATGGTCTGCATACAATTTACCCACTGCCTGGTAAAATTCAGCCTCGCTTATTTGGCCAGCGTTATCGGCTTTTTCCAAAAACAAATTGAATTGGGTAATGGCGGCGTTGTATTTCTTTTCATCGAACAACTCCATGCCGCGTTGAAAATACACGGATGGGTATTGGTAAACCGCGTTCGATTGCCCAAAAACTCTCAAAAAAGAGAACAAAACAAATAATAGAGACAATTTTCTCATATAGCGTTCAAAAATACAAACGCGAAAACACAACCGAATCATTTATTTCTGCACAGATTTTTTACTGCACAGGGGCAAAGGCATTTATTAAGGATTCTAACTTTATTGCATTTTTGCCATTGTTGAATTCGCATTCGTTTAAACCCATGCGCATTGCTTTGTCCGCTTCGGTGAATTCCTTCGCCCATAATTTGGCCATTATATCCGCCATTGCCAAAGCATGATCGCCTACCTGACAAAATTTATCTAAACCCGTATTTTCCACCATTTCTTTATTTACCACACAAAATCTACCCAAATATAGGGCATTCAACAATTTCAATTTTATACCTGTAGATTGAAAAGTGGGCATTGCATTAATATGGGCTTCTTGAATTAACTTCAGTATATCTTCAGAATTTATTTTTGAAATTAATGTAATATATGGGTTGCCTTTAACCGCTTGCTGCAATTGTTTAGATGGATTGTTACCCGCAATAACACAGGGTAAATCCAACTTGGAAAATACTTCGTGAACCAAATACAAAGCAGCTTTGTTGTTTTCAGCAACACCCAGATTTCCATGATACAATATAAATTTCCCATTACCACAAATACTTGTTACTGCATTGTTGCCATGAAAAGCTGGCAAATATTGGGTTTGCGGAAATAGATCCGCATAATACCTTGATTCTTGGGGTGAAATGGATGCAATAACATCGGCATGCACCAAAACCTGTTCATAAATTTTAAGCCTTTCACTTTCTACCCGAAAAAAATACTTCTTAAAAAAACCAGTTTCTGCCTCTTCCAAAGCTTTATAATAATGGTGCTCAACATTATGGGTACGCACTATTTTAAACCTTTTTTTCAAACTTGGATGGTTTAAATAATAAGTTGTATGCAACCCTTCAAACAAAATGGGATGCGAATCGGCTTTCAGATTTTTTAGAAGTTGAGGATCGTTTCTGGTCGCTACAATGTAGGGTAATTCGCCAACAAACGGATTGCTAAACCTGCGCCTGCTGTAATAATGTACGCCAGAACAAATGGTTTCGAGTTCTGGAGCTCCAATTTTGCCATTGTACAAAAAGGTATGCAAAATTACTTTTACCCCTATTTCATGCAAGGCTTTAATTTTATAATAAATATCAATAATGCCACCATAATTCGGCGGAAATGGCAAGTCAAATGCCACTATGTGTAAATATTTATTTTTGTTCAAAGTATTCTTTATAAATGGCCACCAAATGCAATTCTTCCTTTTCCCAATTAAGTTCCTGCGCAGTTCTTAGACAATTTTCATTTAGCCGTGTATGCAGGTTTTCATCTTGTAAAATTAAATTCGCATTTTGCACAATATTGGATACAACAGATTCTGTTATTACCCCCACTTTGTATTCATCATTTAAAATTACATACTCTGGAAAATCATTTATTAATGATGGCAAGCCCGCTTGGATATAGTCGAAAAATTTATTATTGAGGGATAAATAATAACTCAATCCAGCATTTTCACTCACGTTGATGCCTATGTATGCCCTTGTAGTTAACTTTGGTAATTCGTCGGGCAACACAAATCCTAAAAACTTTACCTTATCTTTTAAATTCAAACTATCCACTAAATTGTGCAATTCAACTTCAATGTCTCCCCCACCTGCAATAACAAGTTTACATGGAATTTCACACATTGCCTCAATCAACGCTTCCAATCCCCTGCCTTTGTTTAATGCGCCTTGGTATAAAATAAATCGATCTGCATCGGGCGTATATGGCATTTTTTTGGCTGTTAAAGGCATATTTCTAACTACTTCCACCTTTCTGCCATATTGCTCTTTAAAATAGTTTGCCAAGGCAGGTCCCACAGTATAAGCCATGCCCGTTTTTTGAAAAGCCTTTTTTTGAACCCACTCCCACACTTTTTGCACTTGGGGCCGGGAAACAACTTCTGGCACATGGGTAAAAATTTCATGGGCATCAAAAATGTGTTTTTTGCCCCTAATTTTAGAAATTATTAATCCTGGCAAAACAGTATCCACATCTATGCTACAAATGGCATCCATTTTCAACCACAACAAATAAAATAACAAACGCAAATTGTATTCAATATAAAATATTTTGCCTGTATCAAACAAACAATTCAATCTTTTCTGGCGATAAGTTCTTTCGATAAGTGGTTGTGAATTTGGCAATTTTCTGCCTACTAAAACGCAATTGTAGCCTGCCTTCTGCAACGATGTACAGATACGCACCATTCTTTGGTCAAAATTCAAATCATTGATGACAGTGAATGCTATTGTTTTCATTGATACCAGTATAATTTTTGATTTGCATCCACCAATATTCTTTTCTGGTCCATCATCCAACGCAGAATTTCTCTGAATTCAAAGCGGTTTTTGGTACTCATTTTTTCCAACAACTCCGTGCGGGTGAGGCTTTTATTTTTCAATACTTTCTCTATTTCCAAACTCCATTTTGCGATGGATTCTTTGTTTAAAACGTGCTTTTTTCGCAATGCACAAAGATCGCAATGTCCGCATTCTTTTTTACTTGTTTTTCCGTAATAATTTTCCCAAAAAAGTGACCTACAATTTTTTTCATCCAAATAATCGATAACAGTTCCCAATCCTTTCAATCTATTTTGTTTTAAGGAATCTAAAATCCCCATTTTAAATTGTGGGTATGGCGAACGCGGCTCGGTAAATGTGATTCTTGGCTTATCCGTGGATGGCGCATAATCCACCAATTCTTGTCTGTGCATATCTATCAACAATTTCTTCAATTCCGATTCTTGTATATGCAAACGAAAGGCAATTTGTTTTTCATTAATTTTAACGAAATCATCAAAAATGCCACCATAGGATCGCAATAAAATATCTATGGCCCTTTCGTATTTAGGGTACCTTAATTTAAAATCATAAACTTCACTATATTCAGCACAAAAATAGAGGCGAGATGGGCTATAAAATCCGTCAGACAATGTCCAAAAACCCAGTATTTCTAAATTAGATATTGCATAAAATGCCATGGTATGCGGCAATAAATATTTATTACAAATAGACGGCAAATCAAATTCAAAAGCCCGGTCTAGACCTTGCCCATGAACTATTCCCAACGAATTACAAACAGCATTGTAAACCCTTTCGAGCTCCTTTTCTGGTGGGAAAGAGGTATCGATTCGTTCTTTCAATTCAAAATAATCCTGTTTTCGGTAAAACAATAAGCACCAACTAGGCATGCCATCTCGGCCAGCCCGGCCCGCTTCTTGGTAATAAGCCTCAGGAAACATGGGCGGCGTTAAGTGAAATACATACCGCACATCCGGCTTGTCTACACCCATACCAAAGGCATTTGTACATACAATTACCCTTACTTGGTTCTGCATCCAAAGGTCTTGTTTTCGACTGCGCAATGCCGCAGTTAAACCAGCGTGGTAATAATCTGCGCTAATGTTTTTATCCAATAAAAACCGACTGATTTCTTCGGTCTCACGGCGGGTATTGCAAAACACAATTGCACTGCCACTTGTTTTCTGCAATGCCCTTTGCAAAAGGCCGGTTTTATTCTCGGTTTCTATGGCATGAAAATGCAAATTATCCCTACGAAAAGGGGCAATAAAAACAAAAGGTTTTTTTAATCCCAATTTGTCGCAAATATCAGCTTGTACTTTTGGTGGCGCAGATGCAGTAAATGCTGCTATTTTCACATTGGGCAACAATTCCATGCACTCTGCAATGCGCAGGTATGATGGCCTAAAGTCATACCCCCACTGAGAAATACAGTGCGCTTCATCTACCACCAATAGCGAAATATTTAAGTTGGGTAAATATTCTTTAAAATTTTCAGAGGCCAATCTTTCTGGTGAAATATAAATGAATTTATACCTTCCTTTCAATGCATTGTCTAGCACCAAATTGAGCTCTTTCCAACTCATGCCGCTGTGCAATGCAATGGCAGAAATATTGTTTTTTTGCAACCCTTCTACTTGATCTTTCATCAACGCAATCAAGGGAGACACCACCAACGTTATCCCATCCATACACATGCCAGGCACCTGAAAACAGATGCTTTTTCCGCCACCCGTTGGAAACAAGGCTAAGGTATCTCTTTTTTCCAAAATGGAATGTACAACCTCTAATTGTCCTGGTCGAAATTCATTGTAATTCCAATACTTCTTTAGGACTTGTTCAGGGGTCATCATTTAAAATGTGTTTTAAAATACCTTAATAAAATACAATGGATTTAATTTTCTTTAATGAAATTTTCCAATTCATTCACCTGCCTATTTAATTCTTTGATAAATTGATTGCGCTGTTTTTCAGAAACTTTGCTTAATAGGGTAGATTTGGAAATAAGATTGTTCATCCAGTTTTTTTCTTGTTCGTTGAAAAAAGAATTGGAAGTGCGCATATAATTAAAAGAATTGTAGCCAATATAACTGGTTTCTTTTCCTTCCGCCCTTAGCAATACACAATTGCTCCCTATCATTAAATCGCTGTTGTAAAGTACATACTCAGAACTGGTAAATGCACCTTTTGCAAAATTCATTTTCTTTCCTAAATCGCATTGTTTGCGCAACATTTCTACCAAATTGCGCAAATCTTCAACCACGGCCAAC